>JAUREG010000009.1:0-47429 GCA_030827545.1 Acidimicrobiales bacterium | reverse complement strand
CACCACGTGCATGATCAATGACGCCATCTTGGGCAAGCGCCTTGAGTGCATCACCGATTCGCTTGCCAATCACAGTTGCGCGATCGCGTAAACCTTCGCGCTCGATGATCTCGAGGTTCACAAGCGCGGCGACACACGCAGAAGCATGCCCTGAATATGTGTAGCCATGACGCAAAAAGAAATCAGGGTCAGACTCGAGTGGTTTACGCACTGCATTGCCGACGAAAACACCGCCAAGAGGTTGGTAACCCGACGTCACCGCCTTGGCGAAGCAAAGCAAGTCTGGATTGACGCCATAAAAATTTGCACCGAACCACGTGCCGAGTCGCGCAAAACCAGTTATCACTTCGTCGAAAATTAAAAATGCACCGTGTTGATCGCAAAGTTTGCGCAGCCCTTTGAGATAGTCAGCCGACGGGGGGTAAACACCGCCTGCACCTTGCAAAGGCTCGGCAAGAATCGCGGCAATATTGTTGCCACGTTGCGTCATGATCACAGACAGTGCTTCGAGGTCATCGCTGGCGACTTGCTCAACATCTGGCACGAGTGGCCCGTAACCCACTTTGTTAAGTGGCAAACCTTGCGCGCTTGTACCGCCGTAGTTGGTGCCGTGATATCCACGCATTCGCGAAATAATCACCGTGCGCTCTGGTCGACCCGCTTGAACATGGGCGAGTCGCGCCAACTTCATCGCCGAGTCGACCGCTTCTGAACCACTGCCACAGAAAAACACTCGAGCATCTGGCATCGGGCAAAGTGAAACAAGTTTCGCTGCAAGTTGCTCAACTGGCTCGCTCGTAAACGGATCGAATGTCGAATAAGCCTCGAGAGTTTCGATTTGTTTGGCGACTGCATCCGCAATTTCTTTTCGACCGTGACCAACAGCGCAATACCAAAGACTGGCCATGCCGTCAACAAGTTCGTTTCCTTTGTCGTCCCAAACGAGAGCACCTTTGCCGCGCACAAGTTTGATGAAGTTGTCTTTCGTTGGTTTGGCGAACGGGTGCAAAAACGCATTGCGGGCTTGATTCATAACAGTTCACGCTAGTTCGAAGTATCGCTCTAAGCTTATGGGCTGATGAAAGGCCTGATTCTCTCTGGTGGCGCCGGCACTCGGTTAAGGCCAATTACTCATACGAGCGCTAAACAACTAGTGCCGATTGCTAACAAACCAATCTTGTTTTATGGGATTGAAGCCATGGCGCGAGCGGGCATTCGCGAGATTGGCATCATCGTCGGCTCGACGCGCGAAGAAATCAAATCTGCGGTCGGTGACGGCAGCCAATTTGGTGTCAAAGTCACTTATATTCCGCAAGATGAGCCTCTTGGCTTGGCGCACTGCGTTTTGATCGCCGACAAGTTTTTGGGTGATGACGACTTCATTATGTATTTGGGCGACAACATGCTCGAACAGGGTCTTGAAGAATTCGTCAACGATTTTGAAAGCGCACGCGCAAGCAACGCCAAAGACAAGCCTTCGGCTCAGATCTTGTTGTGCCATGTTGAAGACCCACGACAGTTTGGCGTAGCCGAAGTTGACAAAAACGGACACGTGGTTCGTTTGGTTGAAAAGCCCAAAGACCCGCCATCAGATCTTGCTTTGGTCGGCGTTTATTTGTTTGACAAAACAATTAACAAGGCAGTGCGATCGATTAAGCCGTCTGCGCGAGGCGAACTAGAAATCACAGACGCAATTCAATGGCTCGTTGACAACAAACTTTCGGTGCGACACAAAGTTTTGCAAGGCTGGTGGATTGACACCGGCAAGAAAGACCCGCTTCTTGAGTGCAACCGTCTGGTTCTTGACGCGATGACCCATCGAATTGATGGCGCAGTTGATGCCGCATCACAAATTCAAGGGCGAGTGACCGTCGAAAAGGGTGCGAAAATCTCAAATTCTCGAATTCGTGGGCCAGTAGTTATTGGTCCAGACGCGATAGTCGAAGACAGTTATATCGGGCCATACACATCGCTCGGCAAAAACTGCCGTGTGATCAAATCAGAAATGGAGCACTCGGTTGTTCTTGACGGCAGTTCGATTATTGGCGTATCGAAACTTACAGACTCGCTAATTGGGCGAGATGTTGAAGTGATGCGCAGTGTGCAACAACCGCGCGCGCTGCGTTTGATGTTGGGCGACGATTCGAAAGTTGAGCTTGAATAATGGCCAAAATAACCGAGTCAACTGTGATTAAAGGCGTGCAAATCGTTGAGCCACAGATGCACGGCGACTCGCGCGGCATCTTCATCGAGACTTATCGTCGCGAATGGTTTCCACTTGGGCGCGAAATGTTGCAAGGCAACCGCGGCGATCGACAAGCGGGCTGCATTGTTGGTTTGCACTATCACTTGCATCAAGCCGACTATTGGTATGTACCGATCGGCACATGTCGCGTGGTGTTGCACGATTTGCGAGTCGGCTCGCCAACAGACGGAGCAACTCAAGTAATCGACATTGGGGCACGCGCCGATGGCACGCACGATCATCGCGGCATATTTATTCCGCCAGGTGTTGCACATGGTTTTGCGTCGCTAACTGACATGACGATTACATATTTGGTTGACAGTTACTACAACCCAAAAGACGAATTGGGTTTGGCTTATAACGACGGCGCCGTAAAAGCCGACTGGGGCATCGCCAAACCGATTTTGTCCGAGCGCGACGCAGCAAATCCGACACGCGATGCAATCAAAGATCAGGTTCGCCCGTTCTGGCCGATGCGCACATAAGCAAAATGAAAATATTTGTAACTGGTGGTGCCGGGTTTATCGGCTCAAATTACGTGCGTTGGGTTTTTGCTAACACCGACCACGAAGTCACCGTGTACGACTCGCTGACTTATGCCGGCAACTTGTCGACCCTAAAAGATGTCGACGACAGTCCGAGATTTAAATTTGTCAAAGGCAATATTTGTCAACCCGGCGATGTCGAATCGGCAATGGCTGGTCACGATGCTGTCGTGCACTTTGCCGCTGAGAGTCACGTTGATAGATCGATCGCTGGCAGTGAAGATTTTATTTTGACCAATTGCTTTGGCACGAATGTGGTTATTGACGCGGCTCGACGACTGAATATTTCGCGAGTTCTTCACATTGGTACAGACGAGGTCTACGGTTCGGTCGAAACTGGTTCGTCGCGCGAAGGTGACCCACTCGAACCAAGAAGTCCATATTCGGCATCAAAGGCCGGCAGCGATTTGATCGCCCTGTCGTATTTCTCAACCCACGGCACGCCAGTTGTAGTCACGCGCTGCACCAACAACTTTGGTCCATTTCAATATCCTGAAAAAGCAATTCCGTTGTTTACAACGAATTTGCTCGACGGCAAGAAGATACCTCTATATGGTGACGGCCTTAACGAACGTGATTGGATCTACGTCGATGATCACTGTTCAGGTGTTCATCTCGCACTTGAGCACGGCAAGCCAGGTGAGATTTACAACATTGGTGCTGGCAATGAAACTGCAAATCGCGTTCTTGTCGACAAACTTTTGGCTCTCTTGGGTAAGGATGAATCAAGCGTGCAATATGTAGCCGACCGATTGGGTCACGATCGACGTTACTCGGTAGACATCACCAAGATAACGAAACTCGGCTGGAAGCGATCACGCTCGCTTGACGAAGCTCTTGAAGCGACAGTGAATTGGTATCGCGACAATCGCTGGTGGTGGGAGCCGCTGAAAGCGAAAAAGTAGTGAGAGTTTTAATCACGGGTAGTGCTGGACAACTTGGAACTGATCTAGTCGCAAGCGCCAAACATTCTGGGCTCGATGTGATTGCGACATCACATGCCGATCTCGACATCACACAAAGAGATTTAGTTTCACAAAGGGTCGCAGACTCTTCACCTGATGCAGTGATTCACGCCGCCGCTTGGACTGCGGTTGACGCATGTGAGTCAGACACCAAAAAGGCAATGGCAATAAATAGTGATGGCACAGCGAACGTAGTTAGCGCGGCTCGCCAGATTGGCGCCAGAGTCATATATATATCGACTGATTATGTCTTTGACGGCACAAAGCCGACACCTTATATAGAGAGCGATTTGCCAAACCCTCAATCTGTATATGGGGCTAGCAAGCTCGCGGGCGAGCAGCAACTTGATTTAAGTCAAGACGCGGTAGTTCGCATTTCCTGGGTTTGTGGCGAGCACGGCAACAACATGGTCAAAACTATTTTGCGACTGGCAGTCACGAGTCCGACACTTACGTTCGTAAATGACCAAATTGGTTCGCCAACTTTTACGAGTGATGTGGCGCCAGTATTAATTGACTTCGCGACTCAGTCGCGCCCAGGCATCTGGCATGTCACAAATCAAGGTGCAACTAGTTGGTTTGGTTTTGCCCAAGATGTTTTGCGTGCGGCAGAACTAGACCCAAATCGAGTGCAGCCAATCGCAACTGCAGACTTGCGCCCGCAACGACCCGCAAAGCGTCCAGCAAATTCGGTACTAGAAAACGCCAAAATGCGTAAGGCGAACTTGACATTGCTTGACGACTATCACATTCCGTTACAGCGACTTGTTGATCGTTTGGCAAGTTAAGGTTGAGTTGTGGACGAGCGAACACTTCTAAAAGAAATCGAGCCTGTTGCGGCTGATTTACTTAATCGTCATCTTGGCGTCGCAAAAGAGTGGTTTCCGCACGAGATGGTGCCATACAGTCGCGGCAAAGATTTTGAACCAGGCAAGCAGTGGACACAAAATGATTCTGACTTCGGCGCTGACGAGATCGAGATGTCAGATGCGGTTCGAGGTTCGCTGTTCGTTAATTTGTTGACTGAAGACAATCTTCCGTATTACTTCCGCGACATCAACTCACTGTTTGGCAATGACGGTGTGTATGGAGAATGGGGACGTAACTGGACGGCTGAAGAAGGTCGCCACTCAATTGTCATTCGCGATTATTTGACTGTGACTCGAGCAATTGACCCAATCGCACTTGAGCGGGGTCGCATGCAACAAGTACGCGGTGGCGAAGTTCCGGCGCCGCTTGACTTGTACGAAGCGCTCGCTTATTTGAGCATGCAAGAACTCGCAACGCGCATTGCTCACCGCAACACGGGCAAAATGATGCACGACGAAGTTGGCGAAGCGATCATGGCACGTGTTGGCAATGACGAAAATTTGCACTATTTGTTTTATCGAGACCTAACAACAGCAGCGATCGCCGTTGACCCATCGAACATGGTGATAGGCATCGAGCGTGCTGTTCGAACTTTTGCCATGCCTGGTACTGGCATTCCTGATTTTGAGCGACTCTCGAGAGAGATTGCTCGCGTCGGTATTTATGATTTGTTAATTCACCACGATCAGATACTTCAGCCAGTCGTGATGCGTCACTGGAAACTTGAGCATGTTACGGGTTTGACCGACGAGGCCGAGAAGGCACGGGAAGCGTTATTTAAGCGAATTGAGCGCATCGGTAAAGTAGGCGCAAAGTTGGCCTCCGATCGAGTCAGTGCTTAATTTCAAACATTCACAAACGCACGAAAACCCTGAATTTAGGGGTTAAAACACGCTCGAAGACTCATGAAGTTACTAGTTCGTAGTTTGCGGGGTTGTGTCGTTTGACATATAGTAATGAGACGGTTTGGTGGAGCCGGGCGTTGAGTAACAAATCACCGAGTTCATTATCCAAAAAACAAGGGGAACAAATGTCAACAATTGAGCAAACAACAAATGAAGTTTCGACAAATGGTTTGTCGCGACGACATTTCATTCAGGCAGCAGCAGCAACCGGCGTAGCAGTTCCGTTTGCGCAAATGATCGGCGGATCAGCTGTTGGTGCCGCAGGAAAAGTTTTTCGATATGCAGCACAGGCTCAAGAAGGCCCTGCAGCTCCGTGGATGACCAAAGGTGGTTCGCTCGGCATTCTCAACGCAGTGGGTTCATGGCTTTGTGACGTTGCACCATCTGGTGAACTCAAGCCAAGTGTCGCTACTAAGTGGAAGGGTTCAAACGGCGGTAAGACTTGGACCTTTACAATTCGCACAGATGTGAAGTTCCATGATGGTTCGAAGCTCACAGCAGACGATGTTGTTTACACAATCAAGTCGCACCTCAATCCTGCAAACAAGTCGCAATCAGCGGCTCGTATCGGTGACGTTGCAGACTGTGTAAAAGTAAACGCGACGACAGTTCGCTTCGATCTGAAGAAGGCAAACGCTAACTTCCCATTCGCAGTTTCAAGCTCGAACTACGGCTTGCTTATGTTGAAGAATGGTGCGAAGGGCGACGAGTCTTGGATTAGAAAAATGAACGGCACCGGAAAGTGGATTCTTGTTTCGCACAAGGTCAACGAGAAAACTGTGTTCAAGCGCAACACAAATTATTTCGACAAGGCTCAAATTCCGTCGTTCGAAACAATGGAGCAGATCCAATACGTTTCACAGAGCGCGGCAATTCCAGCATTGAAGACAGGCAAGCTCGACTCGATTCACTTGCTTTACGGCAACGAGGCAGACACGCTTCCAAAGTCGAAGTTCTACAAGAGCTTGGTGCCAACATGCGGTGGTCTCCACATGCACATGCGTGCTGATATCGGTCAATTGACTGACAGGCGCGTTCGCGAAGCGATCGCCTTGTCACTCGACCGCGTTGCTTACATCAAGGGCGTTCTTGGTGGCTATGCATTGCTTGCCAACGACTCAGTAATGGACTCATTCCCAACTGCAGACAAGTCAGTGCCACAGCGCAAGAAAGATATCGCTCGCGCAAAAGCACTTCTTAAAGAAGCAGGCGTGCCGAACGGTTTCAAAGTAACTCTTCAGAGTTGGAAGCGCGATGACATCGACAAGTTCACCCAATTTGTTAAGTCATCATGCAAAGAAATCGGCATCGACGTAACTGTTGACCTTGATGGTTCAGACGGTGGTGGCGCACGTTGGTACGCGTACTCGGTTTACCCATCGGTTAAGGGCTCAAAGGTCGCAAACAAAGGTGAATGGCTTGCTAGCGAATTCGGTATTGCCGAATGGGCTGGCCGTCCAACTCCAGACGAGTACCTCGTCCGTGAGTGGAAGTCAACCGGTGACTGGAACCCGCACTACCTTGATGCGCCAGAACTTGACGCAGCGATTGATGCATGGACATCGGCACTGACTCCAGCCAAAAAGAAGGCTGCGAGCTCGGCGATTCAGAAGGCATCGCTCAAGTACACACCGATCATCATTGTTTACAACGAAACTCGCGTTTCAGTAACTTCAAACAAGGTGAAGGGTGTCCAGTTCAACCAGCAAGGTGCAAACTGGAGTTCAGGTAAGAACGCTTAACAGCGAATCTGAAATTCATAGTTAGTTAAAAAAGAGACCGGCCTAGAAAACTAGGTCGGTCTCTTTTTATTTTTTGGGCGACGATTAGGTATTGATGTGCCATTGCTAAACTAGGAAGTTCTATGTTGAGATTTATCGTCAAGCGAATCGGACTTTCGATCTTGACGCTCGTCATTGTTTCTTTGATCGTATTTTTGATGACATCGATCATGCCAGGTGACATTGCCAAGCAAATTCTTGGTAGAGATGCGACTCCCGAGGCTTTCGAGATTTGGAACAAAGAAAAAGGCTTTGATAAACCGCTAGTCATTCAATACAGCCGCTGGATGGGTGGAGTTTTGACCGGTGATCTCGGCACATCTTTGCAGTATGAAATGCCAGTCTCAGAGATTCTGGCACCAGCAGCCAGCAAATCTGCCCAATTGGCAATTGTCGCACTGCTTTTGATCGCCCCGATAAGCATTTTGGGCGGCATCGCCGCGGCGATGAATCGAGGTAAAAAAGTTGATCGCGCTCTGACTATTGGTGGTTTGTCTGCTGCGGTGATTCCAGAATTTGTGTGGGCAGTTGTATTGATTCTTGTTTTTGGTGTAGCAATCGAGGCATTTCCGGTTTCGGCGTTTCCCGATGAAGAAAACCCGAATCTGATCAGCAGCGTTTATCACTTGATTTTGCCGTCGATTGCATTGCTATTTGTGTTGTTCGGATATATTTCGCGAATCACCCGAGCAGGTGTAATTGAGGCTCTTGATTCTGATTACATGCGCACAGCGGTGCTGAAGGGTTTGTCAAGAAAAACTGCAGTGTTCAAGCACGTTTTGCGCAATGCACTTTTGCCGACGATTGCCGTTATCGCAACCCAGGTGCCATATCTTGCAGGTGGATTGATCGCGATTGAACGAGTATTCAACTACCCGGGTTTTGGCAATATTCTGCTTGATGCTGTTATCGCAAGGGATTTTCCGTTGTTGCAGACTGCAGTGTTTTTGACGGGTGTTGTAATTATTGTTTTCCAGTTGATTGCCGACATTTTGTTTGCAGTGCTTAACCCGCGAATTCGACAAAAGGTAACAGAATGACCGACGAAACAGCAAAGCAAGCGCAACAAACCGTGCTCAGTGAGCGCCTTGCTGTACTCAAAAAGAATAAGGCGTTTATCGTTGGTATGTCAATCTTGGGCTTCTGGGTATTTAGTGCAATTTTCGGCAAGCTGATTGCCCGCTATGACCAAGACTTCATGGACTATGAGTACATCAACTCCGCGCCGTCGGGCAAATATTGGTTCGGTACCGACAGCAATGGCCGAGATGTCTATTCGCGCGTCATTGTCGGTTCACGAATCATCATCGTGATTTCATTTCTTGCGACGCTATTAGGTGCTTTTCTCGGTGCGTCTCTTGGCTTGGCCGCTGGATATCTCAAGGGAAAATTCGACATGGTGTTGATGCGAATTCTTGAGGCGATCTCGGCAATTCCGGTGATCATCATTGCGTTGTTGGCCGTTGCGGCAATCGGTCGGTCTTCATCAATCATCACTATTTTGATCATTGGCTTCATTTTTACGCCAAATGTGGCGCGCACTGTTCGTGCCGCAGTGTTGGGGGAGTCAGAGCTCGAATATGTCGCAGCAGCAAAATTGCGAACTGAAAAAACTGCACATATTTTGTTTCGAGAAGTTTTACCAAACGTGCTGCCGACATTAATCGTTGAATTTACGGTGCGACTCGGATACGCAATTTTTGCCGTCGCGACGCTGTCGTTTTTGGGCGCTGGTCTTGAAGCCGGTTCACCTGACTGGGGCACCCAAGTGGCCGACACTTGGTCTTTGATCTTTACAAACGTTTGGTGGCCGACGCTGTTTCCGTCGCTGGCGATCGCGTCAGTTGCTGTAAGCATCAACTTGATCTCAGATGCTTTGTTAGAGGTCTTTGAGCTATGACCACTACGCCAACACTTGAATTGCGCAACCTCGAAGTTGCCTACACCGTGCGCGGTATCGACCGACAGGTTCTGCGCGGTGTTTCGTTTTCGATCGCGCCAGGTGAGGCATATGGGTTGGTGGGCGAGTCTGGTTGCGGTAAGTCAACTGCTGCGTTTGCGGCAATGCGATATCTGCCTCGCAACGGCAAAATTACAAACGGTTCAATTCTCTTTGAAGGCAAAGACATCGTTGATATCAATGATGATGAAGTAGCGAAACTTCGCCGATCGGCGATTTCGATGGTGTATCAAAACCCAGCAACAGCTTTGAACCCAACTATTCGTATCGGCAAACAAATCGCCGAAGTATTCGAATTAAACGGCGTTTCAAGCTCTGATGCAATGATGATGGCTGAACAGGCACTTACCAGGGTGCAGATCGCCGACCCTGCACGAGTTCTGCGACGCTACGCACACCAATTGTCGGGCGGTATGGCTCAACGCGTGGTTATCGCAATGGCGTTGGCGTCGAATCCACGACTTTTAGTTATGGACGAGCCAACGACCGGTCTTGACGCCACCGTTGAGGCTGAAGTTCTTGATTTGGTTCGCGAGTTGCGTCGTGACACCGGCACCGCGGTTCTGTTTATCAGCCACAACCTCGGAGTTATTCGCAATATGTGCGATCGAGTGGGTGTGCTTTATGCTGGCGCACTTGTCGAGCAAGGTGCCACATCTGAATTGTTTTCGAAGCCAAGTCACCCGTATACGGTCGGTTTGTTGCGATGCATTCCGCGTGGTGGTTTGCACAAGAGCTCCGATCGTTTAGACACAATTCCAGGTACGCCGCCTGCACTTGGCACAAACTTCGATGGCTGTGTTTTTGCTGCGCGATGCTCGTTAGCCGATGACAAATGTCGAACAACGTTGCCAGAAATGGTGACAATTAATGGTTCGCATATTGCACGATGTTTTCATAGTGATAAGGCAGGCTCGATGCCACGCTCAATTGAACAAATTGAGTACGCATCTCAGTCGACAGGCCACAAGGCTCAAGTCGGCGACACACTGCTGAACATTAGTCATCTGTCAAAAGTGTTTAACCAAGATGGCAGCAAAGTTCGTGTGATTAATGACGTTTCGCTCACACTTGGTGTTGGCGAAACACTTGGCTTGGTTGGCGAGTCAGGCTCGGGCAAGACAACAATTGCAAAACTCGTGCTTGGATTGACACCGCCTGAAGAAGGTGGAGTTGTCACACTCGATGGCAAAGGACTTGCAAAAACTTTGAATCGTCGCAATGTTACCGATGTTGGGGCAATGCAGATCGTCTTCCAGAACCCAGATCAGGCTTTGAATCGTCGCCACAGTGTGACGCGAATTGTGAGCCGTGCAGTTGAACGGCTGCGTAAATTCAGTTTGACCGCGGCGATCGAGCGTGCTCACCAGTTGTTGTCGGGTATGCGTGTTGATGCATCGCTACACAGCGTGCGACCAGTGCAATTATCTGGTGGCTTGAAACAGCGTGTGGCTATCGCTCGTGCATTTGCTGGTGCGCCTCAAATTGTCGTGTGTGACGAGCCGACATCTGCACTTGATGTATCGGTCCAGGCTGCAATCTTGAATTTGTTGGTAGACCTGCAGAAAAAAGATCAGACGAGTTTCATCTTCATTTCGCACGACTTGGGTGTGGTGCGATATATCTCTGACAAAATCGCCGTGCTCTATCTCGGTCGGGTGGTCGAATTTGGCACCTCGCAACGTGTATTCAGTGGTCCATTCCATCCATATACCGAGGCACTGTTGTCATCAGTACCAAACATTGACGGGTCGACACGAAAGCGAATACCGCTGACTGGCGTCGTGCCAAGCCCGAGTAATCCACCAAGTGGTTGTGTGTTGAACCCACGTTGCCCGCGCAAAGTTGGCTCTGGTTATGAGACCCTCTGCGAAACCGAAGAGCCGAACTTGACCGAAGTTGAGCCCGGTCACTTCATGCGTTGCCACGTGCCGATGGCAAAACTAAAGCAACTGCAAAGTTAATTTTTATTTAAGCACGCATGCGCGAACCAGACGGGTCGAGCACTGGTTCTAGCTGTAGCGATGCAGGTCGCATGTTGCCAATGATTTCAATCTCGAAACCTGTTGTGCCTGGTTTAGCCAGTTCGGCAGGAATGTAGCCCATTGCCAGCGAGACGCCGCTGTAGTGGGCGTAGCCGCCGCTGGTTATCCAACCGACTACTTTGCCGCCGTGAAATACCGGTTCGTCACCGATGACATCTGCTGGTCGTTGTTTGTCGACATCGACGGTGAACATCACGAGTTTGCGTGCTGGGCCGGTATTCATTTCGGCCTCGACTGCAGCACGACCGATGAATTCGTGGTCGAATTTCATGGCGCGCTCCATGCCTGCTTCAAGCGGTGTATAGATCGGTCGATACTCTCTGAACCAAGTGCCGAAATTTTTCTCAAGGCGCATTGTGATGAGAGCCCTGAAACCAAAAAGTCGCATGTCGAACTCTTTGCCCGCATCCCAAATGAGATCGAACAAATAGCGCTGATATTCGGGGGCGATCCAGATTTCGTAGCCGAGGTCGCCCGTATACGTCATGCGTGACAACCAGACAGGAGCGTTGCCGATATTGACCCGGCGAAAACTCATGAATGGAAAATCTTTTGTCGCCAACGAAGTGCTGGTGAGTTTTTGCAAGACATCGCGCGATCGCGGACCGGCAACCGTAAGGCCGACCATTGAAAGCGCCAAAGTTTCGAAGCGAATCTGTGAGTTCTTCGGCAAGTGAGCCAAGAACCAGCGCGGGTGATGAATTTCGGCGGCTTGAGATCCGAACAAAAAGAACTCTTCTTCGCCGATGCGCGAGATCGAGAACTCTCCGACTATTTTGCCTTCGGGGTTGAGCATTGCAGTGAGAACTGTGCGGCCAATCTTTGGCAAGGCATTGGTGAACAAGCCTTGTAGCCATGATGCCGAGCCTGCGCCACTGACTTTATATTTGGCAAAGTTTGACGCCTCAGAAAAACCGACACGCTCGCGAACTGCGCGTGACTCTTCGCCGACGTTTTTAAACGCATTCGATCGATAGAACGTGACATCTTCGATTGGCTCTTTGCCTTTGTCTTGAAACCACAGCGGATGTTCGAGACCGAAGCCCGCACCCATGACGGCATTGTGGGCAAGCAGGCGATCGTAAATTGGCGTCGTGTGCAAAGGTCGTGCTGCTGGAAGTTCTTCGTTCGGAAAAGTGATGCGAAAGCGACGTGAATAGTTTTCGCGCACTTTTGCATTCGTGTATTCGAGCGTGGCGAAGTCGCCGTAGCGAGCGACATCCATACCCCAAATATCTGCGCCTGGGTCGCCATGAACCATCCAGTTGGCAAGCGACAAGCCCACGCCACCGCCTTGCGAGAGACCAGCCATAACTGCACATGCCGACCACATGCCCGGCATGCCTTTGATCGGGCCGACCAACGGGTTGCCGTCTGGCGAGAAGGTGAACGGACCGTTGACGAACTTTTTGATGCCTGCACGGCCGACTGCAGGGAAGTGAGCGAAACCACGTTCAAGTTCTGGCGCGATGCGCTCGAGGTCGTGCGGCAACAGTTGAAACACGAAGTCCCACGGTGTCTCTTTAGGTGACCACGGACGATTGTTTTGTTCATAGGTGCCAAGCAAGATGCTTTGGCCCTCTTGACGAGCGTAAATTTCGCCGGCGAAGTCGATCATGTGTGGCAACTCTTTGCCGTTGACACGGTTGAACTCGATGACTTCTTCCATCGGTTCGGTCATCAAATAGTGATGCTCCATTGCGAGTACCGGAAGTTCAATGCCGCACATGCGACCGACTTCGCGAGCCCACAGACCGCCGGCGTTTACGACATGTTCAGAGTGAATCGTGTGGTCTTTGTCTGTGATGACATCCCAAGTGCCGTCAGGGCGATGGTTGAGAGCAGTGACCCAAGTATTCGTGTAAACCTCGGCGCCACGATTTTTCGCGCAAATTGCGTAAGCGTGCGTAACACCATATGGGTCAACGCTGCCTTCGTCTTCGTCGTAAAGAGCGCCAACGAAATATTTCTCCTCGAGTAGCGGGTTCAAAACCTTCGCTTCTTTGATCGAGATGATCTCCATTTTCATGCCGAGGTAGCGACCACGGGCATGAGCCATTTTCAGCCAGTCGAGTCGCTCTGGTGTGTCTGCAAGTTGAATGCCGCCTGGCAGGTGAATGCCGCAGTTTTGACCAGACTCTTTTTCGATTTCTTTATAAAGATTGACCGTGTACTGCTGCAAACGAGCAACGTTTGGGTCGCCGTTGAGTGTGTGCATGCCGCCTGCGGCATGCCATGTTGAACCTGCCGTCAACTCTTTGCGTTCAACCAATACAACATCTGTCCAGCCTGCTTTTGTGAGGTGGTAAAGAACTGATGCGCCAACTACGCCACCACCGATTACCACAACTCGTGCTGAAGATTTCATTTCAATTACCTTTCGTTACTTTAATTTCTCAATTTTGCAAATTAAAAATCTGTGGCGACTCCGCCTTCGGCGACTCGTCGTTTTACGAATGCCTGCAATTCTTCTTTTGCTACTGGGTCGATTGCTGGTGTTTGATATGCGTCGAGCCAAGTCTTAGCAAGTTCAGTTGTCTTCGTAACTGCAGTGGGGCTGCCACCTTCTTGCCAGCTTTCATAGTTGCGCCAATCTGAGATCATCGGCTTATAGAAAGCATCACGAAAGCGATCTTGAGTGTGTTGAACGCCAAAGAAGTGACCGCCCGGGCCAACCTCGCCGATTGCGTCGTGGGCGAGTGTCGCTTCGTCGACAACTATCGGCTCGAGATACGCAGCGACCATGCCCATGAGGTCGGCATCAAGAACAAACTTTTCAAGAGATGAATGTAAACCGCCCTCCATCCATCCAGCGCCGTGCATCACGAAATTCACGCCACCTTGAACTGCGCCCCAAAGCGAGAACACGCTTTCGTATGCGGCCTGTGCATCAAGTGCATTTGCTGCGCAAACATTGCTCGAGCGATATGGCACTTTGTATCGACGAGCAAGTTGGCCGCCAGCCATCGCAGTGCGCATATATTCGGGCGTACCGAATGCTGGTGCACCCGATTGCATGTCGACGTTGCTGGTGAAACCACCATATGCAACTGGAGCACCTGGTCGCACAACTTGAGTGAACACCATGCCGGCGAGTGCTTCGGCGTTTTGTTGCGAGAGAGCGCCAGCCAGAGTGATCGGTGCCATTGCGCCAGCCAATGTAAACGGGGTGATGATAATTATTTGGTTGCGTGATGAAAATTCCATGATGCCTTGAAGCATTGGCGTGTCTAGTCGCAGTGGTGATGAAGAGTTAATGATGCTGAACACCGAAGGCTCGCGGTCGAGGGTTGCGTCGTCAATTTGGCGGGCGATTCGGCACATCTCGAGCACATCTTGGTTGCGTTGGCGACCAAGGCTGTAACAGTGAATCGCTTTGTCGGTCATTGTGAGAAGGTCGTATGTGGTTTCGATGTGGCGAATCGATGCGTGTAAGTCAATTGGCTCGACCGGGTAGCCACTGTTGAAGTGAATGATGTTGAAGACTTGTGTCAGTTTGAGGAGTTGTTGAAAATCAGCGCGAGTGCCTGGGTGGCGCACGCCATCGAGGCCGATGAAGTTCGGGGTGCTGGCTACCGAGCCGAAGGCCATCCAATTGCCGCCAATTTTAAGAGTGTGTGCCGGGTTGCGAGCATGAAGTTTGAACTCGCTTGGGCAAGTCTTGATTGTTTCAAGCACCATTTCAGGATCGAAACGCACGCGCTCGTTTTCGACTTTCGCGCCCGCTTTCTTCATCAGTTCGCGGGCGTCTGGGTCGAGAAAGTCCATGCCATAGTCAGAGAGAATTCGCAAACTTGCCAGGTGAATTGACTCAAGTTCGTCATCGCTGAGAACCTTGGTCGGCTCGTAGCGCATGCGTGGTTGCTTGAAAGGTTTCTGGTCTGGAAGTTTTACTTCGGTGCTTGACGAGCGTGCACGAGCTCGACGTCGGTTTGGCTCAAGACTCTCGGTTGTCACGAGATTAGACTCTAGTTTTTTTAAGGCAAATCCCGAGCATTTTGTCGGGTCTTAAGGTTTTTGATCTCTATTTATTTTGTCGGCGGCGAATTTCTGCCGAGATTGCAGGTACGACCTTATGTAGATCGCCAATAACTGCATAACCAGCCTTAGTAACAATGTTCGCTTGTGCATCTGTGTTAATTGCCAAAATATTCTTTGAGGCCATAGCCCCGACCCAGTGTTGAATAGCGCCTGAAATACCGCATGCGATGTAGATATCTGGTGCGATTCGCGTGCCAGTTTGACCAACTTGGTCGGTGTGATTGCGCCAACCGTTATTCGTGACTGCACGCGAACAACCAACAACACCGTTAAGTAGTGACGCAAGTTCTTCAAGTGGTGCGAACGCTTCAGCTGAGCCAACACCGCGACCACCACTGACCACAACAGGTGATGTTGCAAGAGTGACACCAGCGACCCGTTCGACGCGATCTTGAACAAAACTTTGCGCGACGCTCTCATCGAGTTGCACGTCTATCGCTGAAATTGTTGCAGGCGATGAAGCTAGTTCTTCTTGCGGCTCGACTACGTGGTTGGCAAGAGTGACGAGTTTTATTGGTGCATCTACTTGTGCTTCTTCGAGCAATGAACCACCCCAGCGAGTGCGAACAACTTTCAGCGGCTGTGTGCCGTTGAAGTCTTTATCGAACTCTGAACAATTCATCGCAGCGGGCAGGTCTAGTCGAGCAGCTGCCTGTGCGATTATCTCGTGGCCTCGTTCTGTGCCCGTGCCAATGACAACACTTGGCGAAATTTTGCGCACAACTTGCGCTATTGACTCGCCCCAGGCTTCTGGGCCAAAGTCTGCGAGCATCGCGTTGTGGGCCTGGTGCACAGTTGTCGCACCGAAATTGGCGACAGTTTCACTTAGACGATCGGCATTCGCGCCGATTGTGAGGGCTTCGAACTTTGTATTCATTTGTTTGGCAAGATTTCGTGCGGCTGTGAGCACGCCAAGAGAAGCGCTAGTCATCGTGCCACGATCATGTTCGACAACTGCAAGAACGGTCATTTGAAGACACCTAACTCTTCAAGAAGATCAACGACTGCGGGTGCGGCTTCTGGGCCATTGCCAAGAATGACGGTGTTGCTGGCGCGCTCGGGTGGTCTACGCAACGTAATTAGTTTTAATCCACCCGTTTCGCCTGTCGCTTCTGACCGATCTACGGCAACTTTTTTAGATGCAAGACGACCTTTCATAGTCGGGTAGCGCGGCAAATTGATGCCTTCTTTAATGCCGACGCAAGCAGGCATCTTCAACTTGTAAATTTCAACACCGGCGTCACTTTCACGACGGATGACGGCAACACCATTATCGATCTCAAGGCCTTTGGCGCCATTAACAATCGGACGTGCGAGCTTTAACGCCGCGCGAACGCCGACTTGATAGCCACATGAATCTGCTGACTCGTTGCCGAACAAAACCAGATCGTATTTTCCGTTTGCTGCTTCAAGATCGGCGATTACTTTGGCGATCGCCTGAGCGGTTTTTTGCGGGTCCCAATCGGATGTATCAATTGGTACGAGAACCGCTTTGGTTGCGCCAACACTTACGGCAGTTCGCAATTGCTCTTCAGCTTCGGCTGGCCCGAGTGTAAGCACAGTGACATCGCCACCGTGTTTTTCGATCAACTGAACTGCTTGCTCAACGGCGCATTCTTCGTGTGGACTAACGGTGAAACCCAAGAACGCAGTATCAACTTGCTGACCATCGCTGGTGATGTTGATGCGCGCGCCAGGGGCTGGCACACGTTTGACGCAGACGAGAATGTTCATCGCTAATTGTTTTCGACTAGCTCTTCATGCGTGCATCAGTCGGGTCAAACAATGGCTGACTGCCGACGCGTGCAACGCGTACTGGGAAGAGTTCGTTCATGTACATAACTCGAAGTTCGTTGCCTTCGACTGCATGTTCTGGTGTCAAATAGGCGAGCATTAAGTATTTACCGAGTGACGGCGCAGCACCTGCTGTTGTTACGCGTGAGACACGGCCCTTGGCATCAACAATTCGGTCGCCAGACTTCGTCAAGATCGGTTCGTTGCCACCCGTTGGATAGCGCTTAATGCCGGCCTTGCTTTTGTTGTCGATCATTTCGAGTGTGCACATGATTGCGCACGGCTTTTCTTCGCGCGCTTTCATGTATGCCGCCTTGCCGATGAAATCAGCCGACTTAACTTTTGGACGATTGAGCCCAGCCTCAACTGGGTTGTATTCGCTCTCGAGTTCGGCACCCATCAATCGGTATCCCTTTTCGATTCGACCAGTTACGGCGTAAACGCCCATACCAACCGGGATGATGCCGAATTCTTCGCCAGCTTTGGCAATTGAGTCCCACAGACGAAGGCCATGCTCCATTTTTGTGTAGACCTCCCAACCATTTTCTCCGACATAAGAAATGCGGAACATTGTTGCAGGAACACCATCGATCAGTACTTCGCGAACTGAGCCATACGGGAAGTTCTTCTGCGATACATCAAACGGCACGAGTTTGCCTTCGGCGTTGATGTTTTGCGTCGCCTTGGCCATTGTCTTTTCTGCGTTTGGTCCCCAAACACCAATTGTGCAAAGCGCACTTGACATATCGGTGAATGTCACCGAGCCGTCTTGCGGCATGAATTTTGAGAACCAATATTTGTCACGACCACCGTCGAATGCTCCGGTGATTACGCGGAAGTGTTGGTCGGCAAGGCGCATGATTGTTAGGTCACCACGGAACCCGCCACCCGGGGTGAGCAACGGCGTGTAAACCGAACGACCAACAGGTACATCGACGTTGTTGACGCACATGTATTGAAGGAAGTTGACTACACCTGGTCCGGTGAAATCGAATTCGTTAAATGCAGTGAGGTCGACCATGCCGACTGACTCACGCATCTGAAGATGTTCAGCGTTTGTAATTGGTGACCACCATCGGGCGTCCCACTCATGCGGACGAGCCTCGCAGGCGTCTTTGAACTTGCTGATCAACTTTTCGTTTGAGGCGAACCACTGTGGTCGCTCCCAGCCGCGGGCATCAAAGAACGTTGCGCCGGCTGCTTCTTCACGTGGGTAGAACGGGCTACGACGCATGTTGCGCTGCGTTGCCCATTGTTCACGAGGGTGAACAATGCCGTAGGTCTTATTGAAATGTTCATCACACCGTGCATAAATGTGGTGTTCTGTTTTTTCGTGAGGGTAGAAACGCGAAATGTCCGACGAGTGCGGGTCGCACAGATGTGGGTAACCGTATGTCATCCATTCGGCAACAAGTTGGGCGATGCCCGGGCCTTCTTTGATCCAAACTGCTGCGGCTGACCAGAGGTTTCTTACTTCAACTGTTTCGCCAAGAACTGGCATTGCATCTGGGGTAAGTGAAAGCAAACCGTTGATCGCATATTTGATTTCAGCGTCTCCGAGCATTTCCATGAGTTCAATTGCTTGCTCCATTTGCGGATCGAAGTCATCTTGTGTGAGCGGCAACTCGGTAGGTGAGAGCGCAGATGCCTCGTTTGACGGAATGTCGTCGGGGTGCATGAAAATTGCGCGGTGCGCGTAACTGCCAACTTCCATCGAGCCAGCTGTTTGACGCTCGTAACAAAATGTGTCCATGTCGCGGATAATTGGGTAAGCAACTTCAGCGTTTGATTTTTGCAAAATATCAATTGGGCCGACGTCTGCCATTTGGTGAACTGCTGGTGTCAACGGAATGTTGGCGCCCGCCATTTTTGCAATGCGTGGGCTCCAAACGCCACATGCCACCACAACGTACTCAGCCTCAATGCGACCCTTATTTGTGACGACAGCCTTGATCGCACCATTCTCAACTTCAAGATCAAGTACCTCGGTATTTGCAAAGACACTCAAGTCGCCGGCTTTAACTGCACTCTCGCGCATGAGTGTGCCAGTTTGCAGCGAGTCAACAACCGACACGCTTGGGGTGTAGTAGCCACCAAGAATAATTTCGTCGTTGATGAAAGGTACGAGTTCTTTTACTTCTGCAGGTGACAACAGTTTCGCGTCGATGCCCCAAGATTTTGCCGATGTCATTCGACGATTAAATTCTTCAAGACGCTCTGGATTGCGAGCAACCTCAATGCCTCCGCATGTGTTGTTCATGCCGAGTTCGATGTATTGCTGCTGTGACGCAAGAGTAAGTAACGCCATTTCTTTGTTGTGATCAGTTGGGAATATGAAGTTTGATGCGTGTCCCGTCGAGCCACCTGGGTTTGGCAACGGACCTTTGTCGATTTGAACCATGTTTGTCCAACCGAGTTTTGAAAGATGACCGACCAAACAGTTGCCGACGATGCCGGCGCCGATGACTACACACTTTGCTGATTTCGGAAATTCGCTCATTTTGTCCCCACTGATTTTTGTAGATATCTATTTGGTGATATATCATCACGATATCACTCGGATAGGATTGTCTCCAAATGGCTAAAGAATCGTTAAGCGAACAGGCGTATCGCCTTATTCGAAGCATGATCGTTCGCCTCGAATTAAACCCTGGGGCGATCGTTCGCGAGGAAGATCTTCAAGAGCAACTAGAAATCGGTCGAACCCCGATTCGTGAGGCTTTGCAACGTCTCGCCCGCGATCAATTTTTGATCGTGATTCCGCGCCGCGGAATGATCGTTTCAAATATTGACATTGCCGAATTGTCGACGCTTTATGAAACTCGAGCAATTCTTGAACCTTATGTAGCGCGCTTGGCATGCGAGCGGGGTACCGCAGATCATTGGAAGCAGATGCGAAAAGTTTTAGATAAGGCGAATAAGCAAGCGACTACAGCGCAAGATCAAATTCAATTTGATGCACAGTGTCATGAAATTGTTTGGGAAGCGGCAGGCAATCGCTTTCTAACTGACACGCTCGATGTTCTGTATGCCCAGAGCGATCGCTTGTGGCATATGTATTTATCAGATGTTGCCGACATGGGTCATGCACTTGACGAACATGATGAGATACTTGCGGCGCTCGAATCTGGCGATAGCGAACTGGTTTACAAACTTTCTGCGGCGCACGTGCGAAGTTTTGACGCACAAGTTCGCGATGCTGTGCGCAAACGCCTTGAGCTGAGCGTTTCTTAACTCTTATTGAGTGCTGAGGCTTGCACGAAACTCACCTTCGCGCATTTTTTCTTGAATCTCTTTCGGAGGCTCATCTAATTTTTCGAGAGTAATACCAACAATTCGAGCAGTGCACTCGTAATTGTGTGGGTACGGCCCAACTGGCGAACCCGTGTCAACACCAACATCGAAGGTTTCGCCACTCATCGAAAACACAAGTGGAACAGTTTTCTCGATTCGTCCGGTTGCAACCTCTGATTTGTCGACAAGCAAAGAAACATTTCCGCCCGCGCCAAAGCCGCCGTCGTACGCAAACAAAACTTCGACTAGATGTGAGCCAACACTCAGTGATTTTGAACTAGCAAAAGAAAAGTGTTCGTGACCGAACCAGTTGTAATGAAATATCGGCCGCGCATTGTCGTCAAGGTAGAGCGACCAACCAGCCATGTTTCCGCCTTGGCAGGCGATAACACCGTGATTTGATTCGCTGGTGATTTCAACTTCAGCACTAATGCGATATGAGCAGTTTTTAAGATTTAACACCGAACTCTCTGGCATTCGGGTGTGCGCTGTTGAGTATCTAATTTTTTTGAAACCATCAAGAGAGTGAGGTACAGCGAACTCGCCATTTCGCGGTGAGCCTGGGTCGCGAAGTGGGTAAATGCCGTATTCAAATGCCTGTTCATCGAAAAGCGCTTGAAGTTGCTTGAGTTTTTCTGGGTGCTCTGCGGCAAGATCTACTGCTTGCGAAAAGTCTTTTTCGATGTTGTAGAGCTCCCAGCGTTCTTGCGGTCCGTCAAACTCGAAACCCTGCAGTCGAATCCATGGAAGCCGACCATGAAAACATGATGCGATCCAACCATTTTCATAGATCGCACGATTGCCCAAAATCTCGAAATATTGCGAAGTATGAGTGCTGGCTGCGCTCGCATCATCAAACGAATATTTCATCGAAGTGCCGTGGATTGGCATTTGTTCAATGCCATTAACGAGATCTGGCGGAGTGATGCCTGCGACTTCATAAATCGTGGGTGCGATGTCGACGACGTGGTGAAACTGTGAACGCAATTCGTTGGTTGCTCTAATTTGTTTTGGCCAAGAAATTGCAATTGCGTTGCGTGTGCCGCCAAAGTGAGACGCGACTTGCTTCATCCATTGAAATGGCGAGTCGAGCGCCCACGCCCAACCAACATTGAAATGATTTTCACATTTTGCGGTGCCGAAATCGTCAATGTGTTCAAGTAGCCATTCGGGATCTTCAGGCACACCGTTTTGAAATGATGGCGCACTCCATGCACCGTGGATTGTGCCTTCGGCAGAAGCTCCGTTGTCGCCGGTGATGTAAATAACCAGAGTGTTTTCGGCAATTTCAAGTTCATCTAATGCGTCGATCACGCGTTTGATTTGCGCATCGGTGTGTGCAAGAAAGCCGGCGAAAACTTCCATGAGTCTGCGCGCGATCGGTCGGTAACGCTCGGGGTAGTCATCCCATGACGGAATTTGCTCGGGCCGAGTTGTAAGAGCTGTATCTCGTGGTATCACGCCGAGTTTCAATTGGCGCTGGTAGATCTCTTCGCGTAATTCATCCCATCCGCCATCGAATTTGCCTTTGTATTTTTCGATCCATTCAGTTGGCACATGGTGCGGAGCATGAACTGCTGGTGTCGAGAAATAGCAGAAGAAAGGTTTGTTTGGCGAAGACGCTTTCTGACGGTGCATCCAATCAATTGCTTGGTCGGCAAGGTCTTCGGTCAAGTGATAATTGGGATTATCAAGGTGCGGTGAGATCGGTGTTGTCTGGTCGTACACAGGTGGCTCGTATTGCGACGACTCGGCGCTCATAATTCCGTAGAAGCGATCGAAACCAAGACCAGTTGGCCATCGATCAAACGGTCCGGCCGGGCTTTGCTCCCAAGATGGTGTTAGGTGCCATTTTCCAAAACAGGCTGTGCTGTATCCAGACATACGCAGAACCTGAGCAACTGTTGCTGACTCAGGCGGAATCGCACTGTCATAACCAGGAAATGAATTGGCAATTTCGGTGATGCCGCCCATGTGCACAGCATGGTGATTGCGGCCAGTCAAAAGTGCGGCTCGTGTGGGCGAGCAAAGAGCCGTTGTATGAAATTGGTTGTAGATCAAACCGCTCTTTGCGACTTTGTTTAGACCGGGCGTATCGACTGGTCCGCCAAAGTTGGCAAATGAACCGAAACCTACGTCGTCGAGCATTATCAGCAAGATGTTTGGTGCGCTTTGCGGAGCTTGGGGATTAGTCAACTTTCTTGGTGTTGACTGAGGAATTGTCTTTGCAATCTTGCCTTCGAATTTTGGGGTTGAATGTGGAAGTTTTTTCATGACTGCAAATTTTTAACGTCAAAGACTTGAAGCGCATGCTGCAATTTATGGGTGTCGCCTTTGACGGTCAGTTTGTTTTGGCTGAGCGCAACTGAAAGTGGAAGATCGCCAGCCAAAATGTCGGCCCATGTCTCGATGCTGCATTCCACTTTGATTTCAGCGCCGTTGCCGTCGGTTGGCACGGCAATGCAATTTCTGATGTGCAAGCCAGTTTGTTTACGATCAGCAAACTTGAAACAAATGTGTGTGTCAATTTCAGGTGCACGTTCAGGTGCGAGAAGCACCCGCAATATGCTTACCGCAGATTCACCCGAAGAAGTCACAATTTGTTTACGTGACAACCGGTGCTGATTAAATCTGGTTAAGTCAAATGTGCCGTCAAGGTCTCGAGCACGAGCGAGACACCAGTTTCGAATATTGGCAGCGGTCGTACGTTGGGCGATGAGGCGAAGCGTCTTAGCGAGCAAAAGTCTGTCGGGCTCGCTCGCGTCTGTGCTGTTGACGAGCCATGAACTCAATTCGCACGCCCAGCGTAAGTCATCGGCATTTATTGCGTCGTTTGCCTTTTGCCGCACAACCTCGCGACCGCCGAAACCGGTAATCATGCGATTTGAATGTTCTTCTCTTGGCAGCGGAAACAAGTTTGCTGGGTCGCCATCAAACCAACCCAGTAAGCCAGCACGAATCTGTCGCACGTGATGCTCTGCGACACCATAAAACTCAGAAGTCAGATTGTCTTCGTCGAAAAAGTCTGGCAGACGAATTGAATGGCCGAGTTCGGTGCTGGTGAAGCCACGGTTAGTCAAGCGAACTGTTTGATCCCACAAAAACTGAATTGAGTCGCGATATCTGGTGACTCGTCGAACGATCTCGGTGCTTCCACTTATTGGCATGCCATGTGCGCCGACGATGTGCGTTGGGTTGAGCGAAAGTAGATGATCGATGCCAGCAAGCATGATGCGGGGGTCGCGGTATTCTTCACCGCGAATTGCAAAGATATTGAAAAGCACCGGCCAAACGAGATTGTTGACCGCACAGCCAAGTGATTTAAACCAATAGGTAACTGAGTCGTCAGCGTCAGACGGCGCTGGAGTGACTTCAACTTCGAGACCTGCAACTTTGATCGTGCATGGTTGGTCGAAAGTGTGTGCAGGTTTGATGAAGCCGTTTGTCTGTGTCTTGTGTTCGGGGTTTCGATAAAAGCGACCAAGCCCAACATTCACGTTGCCGTCGGGGCCTTCGGGGGGCAGTGTTATAGCGAATTGCTCGACTAGTCCGCGGCTGTAACTAGGTGCGATCTCGGTTGCCGTGCGAACACGGTTATAGGCGATCTTGCTGTGACCGTAAATCTCAACTTTCGTATCAGGTGATTCGTCGAGAACCGCTTGCGTACCTGCAACATAATGAAAGTGTGTGTAGAGAACTGCAACGATCGGTTTTTTTGTATGCATTCGCAGTTCGGCAATCGCGGCGCGCATTTCTTCGTTCGACTCACCTGTGTCGATTGCGATAATGCCATCCGGCGCTTCAACAAAAGTCTGATTTGATAGCCCGTTGCCTACAAGACACCAAACTTGATCGCTTACTTTGTAAAAGTTTCGAACAAGTCGCTTTGAGTGATCGACTAAATCACGATGGGCAACGTGACCAGTTTCTGTGGTTACGGTGTTGTTTGCGTTCGGCTCAAAACTTCGGGCTCGTTTGTATTTTGTCACGACGAACTGTATTCGCCGAGAACTTGTGCCGGGTCGGTTGAAACTGTGTCTGGCCAATTCGAGTACCAAATATCTGCAGCAGAAGTGCCGACATGCAAGGGTGGGCGATCAAAACCTTCGATTGGGTCGAGTAAAGGTTCAACGATGACGTCAAATCTTGGTTTCGAAAAAAACGGAAACGACTGTCGAGGTTTACCAGACTTGTTGAACACACGGTGCGGTGTCGAAATCAAACGGCCGCCACTCCACAGTTCGAGCATGTCTCCAACATTAAGAACAAGACCATCAGGAGGACATTCGGCACTGATCCATTCGTCGGCGCGATTGCGCACCTCGAGGCCGCCGATTGGGTCGTGGGCGAGCAGTGTCAGTAAGTTGAAATCTTTATGCGGGTGTATACCCCAAGTATCGCTCTGAGGAGGCATCGGAGGATAATTGAGCAACGTCATGTTTGTCAGCGGGTTGGTCATACTCGCCAAAATGATGTTTGCATCGACGCGTAGTTGCGAACAAAGGGCGATAATTAAACGCTCACTCACGCTTTCTAGAGCTTGCCAATACCTCATGACAGGTGTCTTGATATCTGCGGCGATTCGCGGCCACTTATTTTGGCCATAAAGCGCACTTACTTGGCAAATTGGGTCTTGCGGGTCTGTCTCGTTGTGTAGTTTCCAGGCTTCGTACTGATCGGCTTTGCCTTTGCCCGAATTAGGTGTGAAATATCCGAGCGGTACAAAGCCTCGGTAGTTGCCTTTTGCAACCATGTCTTGCGCCAAAATCTCTCGTGGCGTTTCAAAAACCGTTGCGACTGCTTGTCGCATGTCAGAAATAATCGTTTCGTCGACCCCATGATTGATGATGACCGCAAAGCCGATTTCGCTCAACGACGAGTAGAGCTTGTTGGCAGCATCGTCGTAATCTTTATCTGAATTTTTCGCCAGCGGTGAGATGTCGACGATCTCGAGACGCTTGTTGAGCGAATTCATTTACTCAGGCTTGGTGTTTTGAACGTGTTGAAACCCGAAGCGACCTTTGATGCACAAGTTGCCGTGCGTCACCGAGTGATCGCTTGGGGAAGTCACTTTGACAATCGTGTTGTCTTGAACGTGCAGTGTCAATGAGCAGCCAACACCGCAGTAAGGACAAATAGTGTCGGTTTGAGTTTGTTCTTCTTCTCTCCAGGTACCGGCTTCACGCATTTCATATTCGGATGTAAACATCAACGCGCCAGTCGGGCAAACTTGAATGCAGTTGCCGCAATAAACGCAGGCCGAATCTGTCAGATCAACTGCAAACTCGGTTGAAATTCTGGCATCGAACCCACGACCTGCGGTTGTAATCGCAAAAGTGTTTTGCCATTGCTCGCCGCATGCATCAACACATTGATAACACAAGATACATTTCGAATAATCGCGCACATAAAGCGCGTTGTCGATTTTCACAGGTTGGTGAACAGTCTCAGCAGTTTTGCCATCGGGCTGGTGATGGTGGCCAGTTACAGCCTCGTCCCGCTTGCCGTGGTGATAAGAAGGAGCGCCGAACCGCGATGGCATTGCTTCGTAGTTGTCATTCCATTTTGAGACATTTTTAGTCAACGATAAATCAACGGATGAACCAAGAAGTTCGAGCACAAGTTTGCGGCTATGCGAAGTGCGCTCGGTGTCGGTTTTTACAACCATGCCCGCTTCTACTTTGCGAGAACAACTCGGCACGAGAGTACGTGAGCCTTCGAGTTCAACCATGCAAACGCGGCATGCATTTTTTGGTGTGATTGTGTCACCAAAACAGAGGGTCGGTATTTCTTTGCCCGATGCTCGGCAAGCATCGAGAAGTGTCGAGCCTTCAGGAGCTGTAACTTTTTTGCCGTCAATGGTGAGTTCAACACTCTTGCGAACTTGCAGACCCGTGGTTACCTGAGCGCTCATGCTGAAAATACCTTAAGTCGTGTGAGAGCAGAGTCGATGGCATTGTGAGCAGTTTGACCCAGGCCGCAAATGCTGGCGTCGCGCATTACTTGACCAAGATCGCGCAAAAGTTGAAGGTCGATTGCCGTGTCATCGGCACTCTTTGAATTGACCAATCTTGCGAGGGCTTCTTGTTGACGCACGGTGCCGACTCGGCATGGCACGCACTGCCCGCAAGATTCGTCACGAAAGAAGGCTGCAATTCTTTGCAACTGATCAAGCATGTTGACGCTTTGATCTAGCACCATTACGACACCAGAGCCGAGTGTTGTGCCTGCTGCTCGGGCTGCTTCTAGGGTTAGTTCAAGATCTAAGTCTTGTGGGCCTACGAAGCCGCCAGCGGCGCCACCGAGTAGCACGGCCTGAATTGTTGAGCCTGATTTAAGTCCGCCTGCAAGGTCGATTAACTGGCGCAACGTGATACCGAATGTGACCTCATAAACGCCCGGCTTATTGACAGCACCAGAAACGCAGAAAAGTTTTTTGCCCTTAGAGCCAGTTGAACCCCATGATGCGTAATTTTCACCCGAGTTGTTGATGATCGGTAAAACGTTGAAAAGGGTTTCAACATTGTTGACAGTCGTTGGCTTGCCGAATAGACCAACTTCGACTGGGAATGGGGGCTTGTTGCGTGGTTCGCCTCGGTAACCCTCGATTGAATTGAAAATTGCAGTTTCTTCACCGCAAATGTAGGCGCCCGCACCTCTAAAAATCGTGATGTCGAAATTAAAGCCAGAGTTGAGAATGTTGTCGCCGAGATAATTTTTGCTTCGTGCAACTTCAACGGCATTGGTTAGGTTTTTGAGTGCGCGTGGGTACTCACCACGAAGGTAGATATAGCCATGTTGAGATCCCGTTGCGAATGCTGCAATCGTCATTGCCTCGACCAAAGCAAACGGATCACCTTCGAGTAGCACTCTGTCTTTGAAAGTGCCTGGTTCAGATTCGTCAGCGTTGCAAATTAGATATCGAGTCTTGACTGGCTGCGATGCGACCGCAGCCCATTTTCTGCCAGTTGGAAACGCGGCACCACCGCGACCAACCAAACCTGATGCAGTGACTTCGGCGATCACTTGTTCAGCACCAATCGCGAACGCTTTACGCAAAGCTGCGAAACCATTGTTTGAGATGTAGTCGTCAATGCTCAGAGGGTCGGTATTGCCAATTCTTGAAAGAAGCACCAATGACTTATCTGGGGTTTGCGGTGCCGCCTTCGCAATTGGTTGCTCGACCGGTGCGGATTTGCCGGCGACGAGTTCTGCAATTTGAGTTTTTGTCGCGGGGGCAAGAACTTCTTGGCGAACAGTAACGCCAGTTTCAATTACTAATACTGATGGCGCACGTTCGCAGGTGCCTAGACACGGGGATGGAATAGCACCTTCGGGAAGAGTTTCTTCAGTGCAACCTGATGCCGCACGACAGGCCAAATCAACGCATACATGAACTTGGCGCGCTGGTCTTTCGTTTGTATCAAACAGAGCGTAAAAAGTTGCAACACCGTAAATTTCTGCTGGGGCAATGTCCAGGCGCTGCGAAATGTAGTTAATTGCGCCGCGACTTATGTAACCAACGCGATCATTGACGCTGTGCAGTGTCGGCAAAAGTAAGTGCCGCAACTTACGAAGACTTTCACCACCTGTAGAAACTCGCATGCCCATTTCGTCGCGTTGGGCGCCATGCGAAGTCTCTTGTGGTGCGCCGAGCAATGAGTCAACGGCCTGACGCTCCTCGGCGCTAGCCGAACCTGATGCGATTTTTAGATCCATTGCCTCATTGACTTTACGACTTAAATCACTAAGACGGCGACTTGTCTATTATTGAATACATATATGACTACAACTTTCATGGCTGCAGCTGATTTTGTAGATCTCGATCGGTATCCAATAGACCGCGAATGCAAAGAGCGCCGTGAAGTACTCACAAACGCACAGGCTCTGATTGAAGCTGATGGATGCGCGGTTCTCAAGGGCTTTATTCGGGCCGAAAAAATTGCTGAATTGGTCGTCGAATGTGACAGAGTTGAGAAATTTGGCCATCGAAATTTCACGCGAACAAACCCATACTTCCTTCCCGACCGTGAGGATCTACCGAATTCGCATCCGCTCCGCCGGTTTTACGACCGGTCTAACGCATTCGTGCCGGCTGACAATCTGGGCGCCGACAGTATCTTGCGCACGATTTTTGAGTGGCCGGCATTTTCGCCGTTCATAAAAGAAGTTTTGCAAGAAGAAAAGTTTTATCCTTATGCCGACCCTTTGGCTGACGTCGTTGTGAACCTCGCAGAAGAGGGCGGTGGATTTCCGTGGCATTTTGACACAAACAATTTCACGGTGACTCTGGCGATTCAAAATGCAGAGTCGGGTGGCGAATTTGAATTCAGTCCGATGGTTCGCTCGCTAACCGAAGAGAACTACGAAAAAGTTGAACGAGTTTTGGATGGCGACAAGTCGATGATTAAAACTGTGATTCTCGAGCCAGGTGACTTGCAGATATTCAAGGGCAGATATTCTCTGCACCGCGTTGCTCCGCTTCGTGGCAATCGAAAGCGGTATGTCGCAATTTTTAGTTATGTCTCTGAACCAGGCATGGTGAGCAGCCCACAGCGTGCAAAAGAACTTTACGGAAGGGTTCTGCTGATACATCTTGAGCGCGCAGGTTTGCGTGCTGATGCGCTGATCGACTGATCGAGATTTATTCGTGAAGGCGATAGTTACAACTGGCAATGGTGGGTACGACAAACTTGTCTACAAAGATGTGCCGCTGCCAGCAGTTGGCCCGGGGGAAGTTCTTGTCCAGGTTTTGGCAGCGGGTGTCAACAACACTGAAATAAACACAAGAGTCGGTTGGTACTCAGATTCGATAAAGGTGTCGACTAACACAGTTGCCGATGATGGTGAATTGGCCGGGATTCAAAAAGCCGATGGTGGGTGGGATCTTGCAACGCCGTTCCCATTTATTCAGGGCACCGACTGTTGCGGAATAGTTGTTGAAGTTGCTGAAGACAAAAATAAGAAGCTTTTGAGTGAGCGAGTCTTGGTTCGGCCGTGCATGAGACCAGACGGGTTTAGCTCAATGCGCAACATCTGGATGGGCTCTGACTTTGATGGCGCATTCGCGCAATTTGTAAAAGTTCCGGCGAGTGAGGTTTTTCAAATCAATACAAATTGGAGTGATGTTGAATTGGGTTCAATTCCTTGCAGTTATGGTTCGGCCGAAAACATGGTGTTGCGTGCGAATGTTTCGATGAATGATCATGTGTTGATTGCTGGCGCCTCGGGTGGTGTCGGTTCGGCGGCTGTGCAGTTGGCAAAACTTCGTGGGGCTCGAGTCACGGCGATAGTTGGTGCAAGCAAAGCCGAGCAAGCAAAGGAAATTGGTGCTGACAAAATAATCGAGCGGGGCACAGATTATGTCTCAGCATTGGGTCAAGAGTCTGTTGACGTTGTTGTCGACAACGTCGGTGGCAAAGATTTTGAATCGATGTTGCGGTTGTTGCGACGTGGTGGGCGGTATGTCTCGTCAGGCGCAATTGGCGGTCCGATTGTCAATCTCGATCTGCGAACTTTCTACTTGAAAGACTTAACTCTGGTTGGTTGCACAGCCTGGGATGAACCAGTGTTCGGCAATCTTGTTTCGTACATCGAGAAGAACAAAATTAAGCCGCTCGTGGCAAAAACTTTTGCCCTACGCGACATCGCCAAGGCGCAGAGCGAGTTTCTCGAGAAAAAACATTTTGGCAAGTTTGTACTAGTGCCAGAGCAATAGAGAAAACTATTCGCCTGCGACAGGCACTCGTTCTTTTAAGCGTTCGATTTTTACCGCTGCGGCTTTAAATTCGGCGGTACCAGATTTTGGGTCAGTGGCATCGATTGTGATCAGGTTTGTGTTTACCTGGTCAGGAAAGTGCATCGTCATGAACACGAGACCAGGTCGAAGACTCTTGTCGATTCGCACCGGCACTTCGAGCGAGCCGCGCAGCGAACTAACACGAACAATTTCTGAATCACGAATCGCAAGTTTTGCTGCATCTTCAGGCGAGACATCGATTGTTTCGCCGAAACGCAATGGGCTATCGAAACCGCGAGTCTGAACGCCGGTGTTGTAAGAGTCGAGTCTTCGACCAGTTGTTAGCCGCAATGGAAACTCAGGCGACGTGGCTTCAACTGGTGGTTCGTCGATGACGACGCTGAACGGCGCTAGACGACCACGTTTTGCCGGGTCTCTGTCCCACAAGCGACCATGCAAGAAGCTTGGCTCGAGTTTGTCTTCGCTATAGCAAGGCCACTGGATGCCGCCCAGTTCGGCCAATCGCTTATAAGACATTCCGGCGTGCATTGGCGAAAGGCTTCGGAGTTCATCCCAGATTTCTTCGGTGGATGAATATTTCCAGTCATGACCTAATTCGCTCGCAAGATCAAGAATGATTTGAATGTCGTCATGTGCGTTGCCTGGAGAATTAATTGCTTTTCGAACGCGTTGCACACGACGCTCTGAGTTTGTAACGGTGCCGTCGCTTTCGCACCAAGATGCCGAACCTGGCAAAACGACATCGGCAAGTTCGGCAGTTTTAGTCATGAAGATGTCTTGCACAACCAAGAAGTCAAGATTTTCGAGCAGGTGTGTGGCGTGTGCACCGTCGGCTTCTGATTGGGCGGGGTTTTCGCCGATTACAAAAACTGCTCGAAGCTCTTTGCGCTCCATTGCCTCAAACATTTGCGTAAGGTTCCAACCATTCTTTGGCGGAATAATGCAATTCCACTTTTTGTTGAATTTCTCGCGAGCGATATCGTCTTCAACATCTTGGAAGCCGGGCAACTTGTTCGGCAAGGCGCCCATGTCGCCACCGCCTTGAACATTGTTTTGACCACGCAACGGGCTGAGACCGGCACCGGTACGGCCGACGTGTCCGCACAACAATGAAAGATTGATTAGGCCCAGAACATTGTCGACGCCATTGTGATGTTCAGTGATGCCGAGTGTCCAGCATAATTGTGCACTTCCGGCGCGCGCAAAAGCGTGGGCGAGTTCGCGAATTGCCTCGGCGGGAACACCAGTGACTTTGCTGCCGACTTCAAGTGTCCACGGTTCAACAGACTTTGCGTAAGTTTCGAAGTTTGTAGTGCTGCCTTCGATGAATTCTTTATTTGCCAAACCTGCATGAATGATTTCGCGCGCAATCGTGTTCGATAGCGCAATGTCAGAGCCAACATTTAGACCAAGCCACATGTCGGCAAATTCGGCCGAAGCAGTTCGTCTCGGATCGACTACAAAAAGTTTGGCGCCGTTGCGCACGCCTTGAAGAACATGGTGAAAATAAATCGGGTGTGCTTCGCGGGCGTTTGAACCCCAAAGAACTACGAGATCTGTAGTTTCAACTTCGGCGTATGAACTTGTTCCTCCGCCTGCTCCGAAAACGGTGGCCAGACCGACCACCGAAGGTGCGTGTCAAGTTCGATTACAAGAGTCGATGTTGTTCGTGCCGATGACTGCACGAGCGAACTTTTGAGCGATGAAGTTCATTTCGTTGGTCGACTTCGAACAAGAGAAGAAACCAACGGCCGATGGCGAGAAAGCGTCTCGCGTTGTGGCTAGGCCTTTTGCTGCTCGTGTAATGGCTTCTTGCCAGGTGGCTACACGCAACTCGCCATTTTCGCGAACCATCGGTTCGGTGATTCGCATATAGGGGTCAAACTTGTGCTTTGCCATGAGAATTAACTTTAGCGACTCGCGATAGTTTGCCCCCGCTTAAAGCGAGGTCTGTAGAGTAAAGGGTCGCATAAATTTTGTTAAGACTTAATTAAAGGGGAGTAATGGGTTTTCCATCGGATCTTGAAATTGCGCGTAAAGCAACGGCAAAGCCGCTAACTGAAATTGCAGCCCAAATGGGTATCGGCAGCGAGTTTCTTGAGCCATATGGCAAAAGTCTCGCCAAGATAAGTCTCGACGCGATCGATTCTTTGAAGTCGCGTCCAAAGGCGAAGTATGTCGTAGTAACCGCGATCACTCCAACACCTCTCGGTGAAGGTAAGACCACAACAACTGTTGGTTTAGGTCAAGCGATGAAGCACATCGGCAAAAAAGCGACTATCAGTTTGCGTCAACCGAGCATGGGTCCAACATTCGGAATTAAAGGTGGCGCTGCAGGTGGTGGCTACAGCCAGGTAATCCCGATGGAGTTGTTGAATTTGCATCTCACCGGCGACTTTCATGCTGTGACTGCTGCACACAACTTGTTGTCAGCAATGGTTGATAATCATTTGCACCAGGGCAATGAACTTGATCTTGACGTAAACAACATCACGTGGCGTCGCGTGATGGATGTCAACGATCGTTCGCTTCGCAACATGATTATTGGTCTTGGCACCAAAGAAGACGGTGTCGTTCGTCAAACTGGCTTCGATATTACGGCTGCGTCAGAAGTGATGGCGATTTTGGCGCTTGCAAAATCAAAAGAAGATATGCGTGCGCGCTTTGCGCGAATAGTTGTGGGCTATAACTCGCAGGGCAAACCAGTAACTGCCGAGCAACTTAGCGCTGCTGGTTCGATGGCCGTAATCATGGCAGATGCAATCAAGCCAAACTTGTTGCAGACAATTGAGAACACGCCGGTCATTGTTCACTCAGGACCTTTCGGCAACATTGCACACGGAAACTCATCAATTGTCGGTGACTTGATCGGTATTCACTCTGGTGACTATTTGATAACTGAAGCCGGCTTCGGCGCTGACATGGGTGCTGAAAAGTTCTTCAACATTAAATGTCGTGCATCAGGTCTTATTCCAGACGCGGCTGTTCTTGTTGCAACGGTTCGCGCACTCAAAGCACACTCCGGTAAATACAAGATTGTTGCTGGCAAGGCTTTGCCAGAAGATCTGCTCAAAGAAAACCCAGACGACGTGATTGCCGGTGCAGCGAACTTGGTCAAGCAAATTGAGAATGTGAAAGCGCACGGCGTTTCGCCAGTTGTGGCAATCAATAGCTTTCCAACCGACCACAAGTCTGAACATGAGGCAATTCGAAAAATTGCAGAAGGCGCTGGTGCGCGAGTTGCAATTTGTACGCACTTCGCCGATGGTGGCGCCGGCGCAAAAGATCTTGCCAATGCGGTTGTCGAAGCTTGCAATGACAAAAATTCATTTCACTTCCTGTATTCAGACGATGCGTCGCTCAAAGAAAAAATTGAAAAAATCGCGACGACGATTTACGGTGCAGCAAAAGTTGAGTACACAAGCCTTGCGACCAAGCAAATCAAAAACTACACAGATAATGGTTTTGCAAAATTGCCAATTTGTGTCGCCAAGACTCACTTGTCGATTTCGGGCGATGCATCGTTGCGAGGTGCTCCAACGGGTCACACGCTGAACGTGCGCGAAGTGCGGGCATCAATTGGTGCTGGCTTTGTTTATCCAATTTGTGGTGACATGCGAACGATGCCGGGTCTCGGCACGAAGCCTGCCGCGGCAATTATCGACTTCGACGCGAATGGTGAAATCGTCGGCTTGTCATGATTTCTGAGTTTAAACGTACGCCAGGTGGGGCGATTCTGCTTGACGGCATCAAATTAAGAGATGAAACAGTTGCCAAAATCAAATCGACAATCGCGGCAGCCGGAAACCCAAAGATTTGTCTGGCGACTGTTTTGGTCGGCGATGACGCGCCTAGTCATATTTATGTAAACAACAAGCATAAGAAAGCCCAAGAAGCCGGCATGGTCTCGCGTGGCGTTAACTTGCCAGCAACAGCCACTCAAGCACAAGTTGAGCAGGCGGTTGCAGAACTTGTCGCCGATAACGGTGTTCACGGAATATTGGTGCAGTTGCCGCTTCCGAAACACATTGAAACCGAGGCCGTGCTTAGTTTGCTGCCAGTCGAAAAAGATGTTGACGGCTTGACTGAGCGTTCACTCGGTCGCATGGTACGCGGGGTTAAAGGACACGTGCCATGTACGCCACTCGGCGTGTTTCGATTGTTGCAAAGTTACAAAATCGAAACCAAAGGCAAACGTGTAGTCGTAATTGGGCGCTCGGCTCTGGTGGGTTTGCCGCAAATGTTGTTGTTGGTCGGGCGCGCTGCAGACGCAACGGTGACTGTTGCTCACAAATCGACCTCAGACATGATCGAAGTTTGTCGCGAATCTGACATTATTGTCGCGGCCGCTGGTGCCGCGCGAATGGTGACTGCTGCCCACGTTAAACCTGGGGCAACAGTTATTGACGTCGGTGTGACGCGAATTGATAACAAAATTGTCGGCGATGTTGATTTCGAAGCGGTTCAGTCAATCGCTAGTGCAATCACGCCGATGCCAGGCGGAACTGGCCCGATGACCATTGCGTGTCTGCTTGAGAACACACTTGAAGCAGCGCGAATGATGGGTACGATTTGAAAAAATTTCGAGGCACTTACGACTACATAATTGTCGGAGGTGGTTCGGCTGGTTCAGCGCTGGCAAATCGTTTGAGCGCGGATGCGAACAAAAGTGTTTTAGTTCTTGAGGCTGGTCGGCCCGATTATTGGTGGGACGTATTTATACACATGCCAGCCGCGCTGACATTTCCGATTGGAAGTCGCTTTTATGACTGGCTTTATGTTTCCGAGCCAGAGCCACACATGAACAATCGACGTATCACTCAAGGTCGAGGCAAGGTGTTGGGTGGGTCATCAAGTATCAACGGGATGATTTTTCAACGCGGTAACCCGCTCGATTATCAACGTTGGGCGAGCGACCCGGGTATGTCGACCTGGGACTACGCACACTGTTTGCCGTACTTCAAGCGACTTGAGAATTGTTTGGCGGCGCCGAGCGACGATCAATTTCGCGGTCACGACGGACCTTTAGTGCAAGAGCGCGGTCCAATTAAGAATCCGTTGTTCGGTGCATTCTTTAAGGCTGTCCAGCAGGCAGGTCATGAGTTAACTACTGATGTGAATGGCTATAAGCAAGAAGGTTTTGCGGCTTTTGATCGCAATCTACGTCGTGGGCGCCGGCTGAGTGCTGCTCGGGCTTATCTGCATCCGGTGATGCACCGAAAAAATTTGACGGTTCAATGTCGGGCGCTTGTAACCAAATTAGTTATTGAGAACAAAAAAGTAACTGGCGTCAATTTTGAGTTGCCATTTGGTCGCAAGCGAACGGCAATGGCTAAAGAAGTGATTTTGTGTGGTGGCGCATTTAACTCGCCGCAGTTGTTGCAAGTTTCAGGCATTGGAGACAGCGAGCATCTCAAAAAAGTTGGTGTTGAGCCGGTGCACCATTTACCGGGCGTCGGCGCGAACCTGCAAGACCATCTTGAGGTCTATGTTCAGCACTCATGCACGAAGCCAGTTTCATTAAACCCAATGCTGAAAATGCACTATCGACCGTTTATCGGATTGCAGTGGCTGTTTCGTCGCGGGGCGGGTGCTTCAAACCATTTTGAGGGCGGCGGTTTTATACGAGGCAACGATTCGTTTAAGTACCCGAATTTGATGTTTCACTTTTTGCCAATCGCTGTTCGCTACGACGGCACAGCACCTGCGGGCGGACACGGCTATCAAGTACATATTGGTCCGATGTATTCGAACTCGCGAGGCAGTGTGAAAATCAAGTCGCCTGATGTGCATGTGAAACCAGAGTTGCGTCTTAACTATTTGTCAACCCCCGAAGATCGGCAAGAGTGGGTCGAAGCAATCGCTGCCGCACGCAAGATTTTGTCTCAGCCTGCGTTCAACGAATTTGATGGTGGCGAGATCTCACCCGGGCCTGAGTGTCAAACCGATTCACAAATTCTCGAATGGGTTCGTCGTGACGGCGAAACGGCCTACCACCCTTCGTGCACATGCAAAATGGGTGTCGATGAGATGGCCGTGGTTGACCCGTTGACAATGAAAGTGCACGGAATTGAGGGCTTGCGAGTGGCAGATGCATCGGTGATGCCGTATGTGACCAACGGCAATATTTATGCACCGACAATGATGATCGCCGAAAAAGCAGCGGACATAATTCTTGGTGTTGATCCGCTTAAACCAGAGAGCGTTCAATACTTCAGGCACTCAAACTGATAGCGTTTGAACCGTTGTGCTGGAAACCCAATTGACGAAAATTGTCTATTAGTAATGGAGAAATTGTGAGCAACGAAGAATTTCAAGACATTGATCTTGCCCAGTTGTCAGATGACGATCTGATCGCTCAGATGCACGACGATCTTTACGACGGTCTCGGGCCAGAAATTATTGAAGGTACAACAATTTTGCTCGACCGCGGTTGGTCAGCGACCAAAGTATTAGAGACCGCACTCGTCGAAGGTATGCGAATTGTAGGTATCGACTTTCGCGACGGCATTTTGTTCGTGCCAGAAGTTTTGCTCTCGGCCAATGCGATGAAAGGTGGCATGGCGATTCTGCGTCCGCTTCTCGCAGAGACCGGCGCCGAATCAGTTGGCAAAGTTGTGATCGGCACTGTCAAAGGCGACATTCATGACATCGGCAAAAACCTTGTCGCAATGATGATGGAGGGTGCTGGTTTCGAAGTTATCGACCTCGGCATCAATACAGATGCGAATAAGTACATCGCTGCTCTCGAAGAGCACAAGCCAGATATTCTTGGCATGTCGGCACTACTGACAACGACAATGCCGTATATGAAAGTCGTGATTGACACGATGAAAGAAAAGGGCATTCGAGATAAGTACATCATTTTGGTTGGTGGCGCTCCGCTCAATGAAGAGTTCAGTGTCGCTGTCGGTGCTGATGCATATTGCCGCGACGCAGCAGTCGCTTCTGAAACGGCAAAACAACTCGTCGGTGCGCGTCGTTTGCGCAACGCAGAACCTCCTGGCCCGTCAGTCGCCTGAGAATTAGTTAGCGATGTCGCCTGACTCGCAACCATTGATAATTGCCTGTGGTGCTCTTGTAAGTGAGCTTCGTGCTGTGCTCGGTGCATCTGGCATTGAAGACTCAGTAGAAGTTAAGTACTTGCCGGCGAATCTGCACAACAGACCTGAGAACATTGCGCCTCAAGTAGAAGAACTATTGGCGCAATCCAAAGATCGTCGAGTGTTTGTGGCCTACGCAGATTGTGGTTCTGGCGGACATTTAGATCTGGTGCTGGCAAAGTATCCAAACGTTGAAAGACTGCCTGGTGCGCACTGCTATGAGTTCTTCGCCGGAAGCCGAGAATTCAAGGCCGCTCATGATGAAGAACCTGGCACTTTTTACTTGACTGATTTCTTGGCCAAGCACTTTGAGGCACTCGTCTGGCAAGGTCTCGGGCTCGACAAGCACCCTGAATTACGCGATGTTTACTTCGGCAACTATCGCCGCGTGGTGCTTTTCTCACAAGCGAACAATCCTGAAATTGTTTTGGCTGGCGAGACTGCCGCCCAAAAGCTTGGTTTAGAATTTGAACACCGACATGTCGGTCTTGAGAATTTTGCGAAGTCGGTGCCGGTTGAGTTTTTGAGACTAACTGACAAGCAATAGTTTCAAGTAAAAGTCGAGGGAGAACAGTAAGTGCCACGCGGAAGCAACGAAGTGATCGTAATTATGTGGCGCGATATTCCTGCGCAAGTGAATGCGCAGATGGGTCGTGAACGCAAACAGGTGCAACTCGCTGAAAAATTTCAGAGAGCCATCGATCGCGCGAAGCGAAAGGCACACATCTACACGGCCGAAGAAGATATTGCCCAGTGGCGGCGTGTGAGTTTGCCGCTCGTGGGTGACATGACAGCAGCTGCGCAACGAGAGGCTGATCGGCTTGACAGCGAGTATTCTCGAGAGCGCCTTGGCAAGCTCGCATTTGCGGGAGGATTCGAAGCAGATGTAAAAGACGACGAATTTACTAACCAGCAGTTGCTAGATCTTGAAGAATTAGAAGAAAACGAATAAACCGAATCATCAATATAAAAAGGAACAAGCGCAATGACCGAGACAATTATTTCATCAGCGACCAAAGAAGTGGTTATCGGTTTCGGTCGCCCGTTCGTGATGATTGGTGAACGAATCAACCCAACCGGCCGAAAGATGTTGGCAGCCGAGATGAAAGAAGGAAACTTCAGTCGCGTTGAGGCAGATGCATTGGCTCAGGTTGCTGCCGGTGCGCACATGCTTGATGTCAACGCGGGCATTCCGCTCGCTGATGAGCCCGCATTGTTGGCGCGCGCAATTAAGTTGGTTCAGTCAATTACTGACGTGCCGTTGTCGATTGACTCTTCAATTATTGAAGCACTTGAAGCCGGACTTGCCGTCTACCAAGGCAAGCCGTTGGTCAACTCGGTAACTGGCGAAGACGCAAACCTCGAACGCGTACTTCCGCTTGTTGCAAAATACGGCGCAGCGGTTGTGGCTATTTCTAACGACGAAACTGGCATCAGCATGGACCCGGACGAACGCTTTGCGGTGGCAAAAAAAATTGTGCAACGTGCAGCCGACCACGGAATTCCAGCAAGCGATGTCGTGGTTGATCCGCTTGTAATGCCGATCGGAGCGATGGGCGATGCAGGTCGCACCGCATTCAAAATTATTCGACGGTTGCGTGAAGAACTCAAAGTAAACACAACTTGTGGAGCATCAAACGTGAGTTTCGGTATTCCGGCGCGAAACAACATCACCGGTACTTTTTTGGCGATGGCGATCGGCGCTGGCATGACCTCGGCGATCATGAATCCGTTGCACGAAGAAGTGAAAACTCTTGTGATGGCTGCCGACGTTCTGGTTGGTAACGACGAAAACTGTTCGGCATGGATTCGTGCCAATCGTGACCCGAACGAAGTGAATGCCGAGCGAAGCGCGCGCAATAGCCGCGGTCGCCGTAGAACCGAATAACGCGCAACATGGACCGACACGTCGTCTTTACCCCTTCGGGGTTAGATGGCGTCGTTCAAGACGGCATCACAGTTCTCGAAGCGGCCCGACAATTGGGCGCCGATATCGACTCGGTGTGTGGCGGCCGTGGAATCTGCGGTCGCTGTCAGATCACACCATCTGTTGGTGTTTTTGCAAAATGGGGAATCACCGCGACGGCAGACTCGCTATCGGGTCTCGCTGAAACTGAGACGAACTACCGCGCGAAGCGAGCACTCGTGCCGGGCAATCGGTTGGGTTGCGCTGCACGCATATGCGGAGATGTCGTCATTGATGTGCCGGCAACCAGTCAGGTGCACAAGCAGATTGTGCGCAAAGATCTAGACCTTGAGCCGATAACCGTTGATCCAAGTTTTAGTTTGTTTTATTTGATGATTCCTGAGGCCCAACTAGGCGACTCAGTAAGTGCTGCCGATGCTCTCGCTGACGCAGTTGTCGTACAACACAAACGCAATGCACCGAGCGTTGCGCGTCGCGCTCTTAGCAGTTTGCATTCAGCAATGGCTAAAGCCGAAGGCGAAGTAACGGTTGCGGTTCGTCACTTGCAAGATGGCGATCAAATTGTGGCCACATGGCCTGGCTATGTAGACGCTGCATATGGTATTGCCGTAGATGTTGGTTCGACGACTGTTGCTGGTCACTTGTGCGAACTGAAAAGTGGCGAGATTGTCGCTAGTTACGGACTCATGAACCCGCAGATTCGATTCGGCGAAGACCTGATGAGTCGAGTTTCGTACGTGATGATGAACCCGGGTGGCGAAGTTGAACTGACCAATGCGATTCGCGCGGCGCTCAACGAAATGATTAATGGTCTCGTAACGAAAGCTGATATTGATGTCGAGCGCGTACTTGAGATCACAATTGTTGGCAACCCGATTATGCATCACATTGTTTTGGGTATTGACCCAACGCCGCTCGGTATGGCACCTTTTGTTTTGGCGACAAGCGAGTCAGTCAGCGGTTGGGCAACTGAGCTTGATTTGAAACTGCCGAACGCAAGTTATTACGTCGGGCCATGCATCGCCGGACATGTCGGCGCCGATACCGCTGCAGCAATTTTGTCTGAGGGGCCACATCGTTCTAAAGAAATGCAGTTGCTTGTCGACATTGGCACAAACGCAGAAATTGTTTTGGGCAATACTGAGCAGCAATTTGCGGCTTCGAGTCCGACTGGGCCTGCGTTTGAAGGCGCACAAATTAGCGCAGGTCAGCGTGCAACAGCTGGCGCTATCGAGCATGTTCGAATCGATCGCGAAACTCTTGAGCCACGTGTGAAAGTAATTGGCTCAGATTTATGGAGTAACGAGCCTGGCTTTGTTGAGTCACTCGGAGATACCGCCGTTACTGGTATCTGCGGCTCAGGAATCATCGAAGTAATTGGCGAAATGTATTTGAGCGGCATTATCGATCAAGATGGCGTCGTGAGGGGCGAGCTGACCAGCAAGTCAACTCGCATCGTTGGTGATGATCGAACATTCTCGTATTTGTTCTATGAAAATGGCGACACAAAGCTTTACGTCACGCAAAACGATGTTCGCGCAATTCAGCTAGCAAAAGCAGCACTGCGCGCAGGCATCGACTTGCTTGTTGAACACGCAGGTTCGCCAATTGTTAATGACATACGTCTTGCGGGTGCATTTGGTGCACACATCGACCCTGTGTACGCAATGGTTCTCGGTTTGGTGCCAGATTGTCCGGTTGCAGGTGTACGTGCCGTCGGCAATGCCGCGGGCGCCGGGGCAGTTCAGTCGTTGCTATCGCGAAAATTACGTCATGAAATGGAAGATGCAGTTCGCAGGGTGACAAAGATTGAAACGGCAACTGAGCCGAGATTTCAGCAGTTATTTGTCGAAGCAATGGCATTTCCGCATAAAACTGCCGAGACACCTAACTTGGCGAAAGTCATTGATTTGCCAGTTAGAAGTCTCACCAGCAGGATTAAATACAAAGCGCGGAGGCTTTGGAGGCTTCGGCGCTCGGCTAGTGGCGTGGCAGAATAGAAAACATGTCAGATGTAACACGCACCAAGCGGTCAGGTGGGCGGGCGGGTCGCCAAAATTTACGAACTTCGCACGAACCAGAACGCGATGCATTTATTACGCGACTGATCAAACCATATGAATTGGTTTCCGATGAAGGTCTTGAACTAATCGAACACAATGCTGACACTGTTCTTGAAGAAGTTGGCATCGAAGTTCGTGATTATCCATCAGCGATTAAGCGATTCAAAGATGCGGGTGCAGATGTAGACGGTACGCGAGTGCGTTTTCCACGAGGAATGTGTCGCAAAATAGTTTCGGCAACTGCACCGAGTGTTTATACGCAGCACGCTAGAAATCCAATAAACAACGTGCAGATTGGTGGCAATGCGACTGTGTTCGCCCCGAACTATGGTTCACCATTTGCATACGACATTGACAATGGTCGTAGATACGCAACGATTGTTGACTTTCAAAATTTTGTGAAACTTGCTTACATGTCGCCACGTATGCATCACTCTGGCGGCACAGTTTGCGAGCCGGTTGACATTCCTGTGAGCAAGCGCCACCTCGACATGGTCTACGCGCACATTAAATACAGCGACAAAGGTTTCATGGGTTCGGTGACTGCCGGTGAGCGTGCGCAAGACAGTGTCGATATGGCTCGAATCGGTTTTGGCGGTGATTTGCAAGATCGCACGGTCATGACAAGTTTGATCAATGCATCTTCGCCCCTTGTTTGGGATGCGTCAATGCTTGCGTCAGCCGAGGTTTATGCGCTGAACAACCAAGCAACAATTATCACTCCGTTTATTTTGGCTGGTGCGATGGCGCCTTCAACTTCAGCAGGCGTTGTGACTCAGACACTTGCCGAGGCATTGGCCGGCATGACATTTACGCAACTAGTTCGACCTGGCGCACCAGTCGTTTTGGGATCGTTTGCGTCGTCGATGTCGATGCAAACAGGTGCGCCAACATTCGGTACTCCAGAGCCGGCAATTGTGTTGTACACGATGGCTGCCTTGGCACGCCGTTTGGGCGTGCCTTTTAGATCTGGTGGCTCGTTGACTGCATCCAAGTTGCCCGACGCGCAAGCGGCGTACGAGAGTGCTGCAACATTGATACCGACTTTGATGGCGGGCACGAATTTCGTTCTTCACGCCGCGGGTTGGCTTGAAGGTGGACTCGCAATTGGCTACGAGAAATTTATTTTGGATGATGACCAACTCGGCATGATGGCAACATTTGCGAAAGGTTTAGATATTTCACCAAACGGTCAAGCACTTGACGCAATTCGCGAGAACCCGCCAGGCAATCACTTTTTGGGCACTGCACATACGCTTGCAAATTTTGAGTCAGCGTTTTATCGCTCGACAACTTCTGACAATTCGAGTTACGAGCAATGGCTTGAAGACGGTGGCGATGACGCTGCCAAGCGTGCCAACAAGATCTGGAAAGAGCGACTTGCGTCATATGTGGCGCCACCACTTGATGATGCAATTGATGAAGAACTTATAGAGTTTGTCGCCAAGCGCAAGAGCGAGTTGCCTGACACCTTTGGTTAAAAACCCTCTAGTATTGGGAAAATGTCAATTCTTTCGCGCTTCAAAAAATCTTCAGTCAAGGTCACGCCAGCAGTAAAAGAACTCGTCGGCAATATGCGCTACGAGTTGATACCAATGAAGAGCATCGAGCAGGGCATTCTTGACTTGCCGGCTGGTGCGCCAGTCTCGGTGACCTGCTCTCCGGTTAAGGGCATTACCGCTACTCAAGAAATCTCGGCGCGGTTGATTGCCGCTGGACACGAAGTAGTGCCACATTTTGCAGCACGTTTGGTTGAGTCGCGTGAACATGTAACGAAACTTGCAACATGGGTGCGCGAACAGGGCATCAAAGAAGTTTTCTTGATTGCAGGTGATGCAGAAAATCCTGCTGGTCCGTACAAAGACGGTGTTGAATTGCTGCGTGATTTTCTAGACAGCAACAGTGGCGTCGATCGTGTCGGCTTCGGCAGTTACCCAGACGGTCACGCGTTTATTAGTCGCGAAGATCTAAGCACAGCGTTGCATCACAAACAGAAATTGCTTGAAGAGGCTGGCGTTCAAGGTCTTGCGTCGACGCAAATGTGTTTCGATATCGCACTTATTCGCTCTTGGCTCGAACAAGAACGCAACAACGGCTTCAAAATGCCGGTTCAACTTGGCGTGCCTGGTGTCGTTGACCGCACTCGATTGATGACTCTTGGTGTTCGTGTCGGGGTTGGTCAATCAATGCGTTATCTGAGTAAGAACAAAACCTCAATCATCAAGATGCTTTCACCTGGTGGTTATGACCCGACAGAACTCGTTGCCGGGTTGGCAAAAGATGCCAAGCGTTTGAATATCGTGGGCTTACATTCGTTTACGTTCAATAGCGTCGCTGACACAGCAGTTTGGCAACGCGAAGTGATGGCTAGCTAGTGAAAGCAGACGTAGTCGTAATTGGTGCCGGTGTAATCGGTGGTGCGGTTGCGTTCGAACTCGCCAAAGCGGGTCGCTCAGTAGTCATCGTCGACAAAGGTTCAGCCGCAGGTGCTGGTTCGACATCGGCATCGTCGGCGATTATTCGTTTTAGCTATTCGACGCTCGATGCGGTCTTGATGGCCTGGGAATCTGCGCCGATGTGGGAGAACTGGGCGAGTTACCTCGGCGTCAATGACCCAGATGGCATGGCGAAATTTATTCGCACTGGCTATCTCGTGTATCGCACCGAAGGTTATAGCGGAGAAACCGTTCGCAAAATTTGGGACGAAATCGGCATTCCTTACGAAGTTCTAAGCGCTGAACAATTGCGCAAAAAGTTTCCTGCGCTTGATTCCGGAAGTTATTGGCCACCAAAAAAAATTGACGATCCGGCTTTTGGCGATGATGCGGTGGGCGAGTTGAGCGGTCTTTATGATCCACTCAGTGGGTTTATGGACGACCCGATGTTGGCGGCACATAATTACGTGCACGCTGCAAAACATCATGGTGCTGAAACCAGATTTAAGTCTGAAGTTGTTTCGATCGACAACGACGGTAAGAAAATTACTGGTGTCACTCTGGCAAGTGGAGAAAAAATTGAGGCTCCGATTGTCGTTAATGCAGCCGGCCCACACGCGAGCAAAATCAATCGAATGGCTGGTGTTGCCGCTGAAATGAACATTCGTCATCGACCACTGCGCCAAGAGGTTTATATCGCGCCAGCGCCAGACGGTTTCAAATTAGAAGATGATGCTCCTGTAGTTGCCGATCTTGACACAGGTATTTATTTCAGACCGCACCCAGGTGGCACTCTAAATCTCGGTGGCACCGAACCCGCTTGCGACGAGTTGCATTGGGTCGAAGACGCAGATGATTGGCGCCAAGAAACGACCGTTGAAATTTGGGAGACGATGATGTTGCGTCTGGCAAGGCGCATGCCGAATTTTGGTGTTCCTGTTTCGCCGTCGGGTATCGGCGCTCTTTATGACGCAACCGACGACTGGGTGCCAATTTACGATCGCTCAAGTTTGGACGGGTTCTTCATGGCATGCGGCACCAGTGGCAATCAGTTCAAGAACGCACCGCTGGCGGCGATTTTTATTCGACTATTGATCGAAGCGGCTGAGGCCGGCAAAAACCATGACGACGAGCCAATTCGCTATGTCGGCCCGCGATCGGGCAAAGAAATAAACATCGGCGCTTTTTCACGGTTGCGACAAGCTCTCGTTACTTCTGGAACGGTGATGGGTTGATTCGCTGATGCGAACATCGTTAAGCGACTTGCTCGCAACGAAAAAAATCATTCTTGCAGATGGTGCGACGGGCACAAACTATTTTGCGCTTGGGTTGACATCTGGTGAGCCTCCAGAGTTTTGGTTAGATTCACATCCGGAACGCGTTGCCGGTTTGCACCAGCAATTTGTAGACGCAGGCGCTGACATTATTTTGACCAACACTTTTGGTTGCAACAGTCATCGTTTGAAATTACACAATGCTCAGGCTCGAACCTATGAACTTGCCAAGAAGGCCGCTGAGATTGCTCGAGGTGTTGCTGATTCATGTTCGCGTCCTGTTGTTGTGGCTGGCTCAGTTGGGCCAACAGGCGAGTTGTTTGAACCTCTTGGCGCCTTGACACACGAAGTTGCAGTTGCAAGTTTTGAAGAACAGATTCTTGGATTAAAAGACGGCGGCGCAGACGTCATTTGGATTGAAACAATGTCGGCGATTGAAGAAGTTCAAGCGGCTGCTCAAGCGGCAATAAATATTTCGATGCCGTATACGGCGACTTGCAGCTTTGATACTGCGGGTCGAACGATGATGGGGCTTAAGCCCGACGGGTTGGCCGAGGTATTCGCGGGTCTCGCAAAGTCGCCAGTCGCGATGGGTGCAAATTGCGGGGTTGGTGCGTCAGACATTTTGGTAACTGCACTTGAGATGGGTGCCACTTCTTTGCATTCACATCTGCCAATCATTGTGAAAGGCAATTGCGGTATTCCGCGATTCGAAGGTGTTGACATTAAATATTCGGGAACCCCTGAATTGATGGCGCGTTATGCAACCATGGCGGTTGACGCTGGGGTGCGAATTGTTGGTGGTTGCTGCGGCACATCGCCCGAGCATTTAGCGGCGATGCGAATGGCAATCGATAGCCATGTTGATGGTCCTAGGCCAACTATCGACACGATAATTGCCGATATTGGGCCGCTCACCAACAAGCCACCGACTGATAATGATCCGAATCGTCGCAAGTCGCGACGCGGATAATTTCTGATTTCGCTGTATTGCGAAATTATTTTGACTGAATAATTTGTTGAAGTCGTGTGTCGGCCGAAGGGCGCGCACCCAAGTGTTCGATTACCCATGCTGCAACTTTTGTGGCGAATTTTGCAGCCTCGACCGGCGAGTTTGACGTCAGATAGTGGGCAAGAAAGGCACCTGCAAATGAGTCTCCTGCGCCAGTTGCATCAACGAGGTTGTTGGTCGCTGGTGCGATCTCAGTTGCAGTAGTGCCGTCAAAGACAAGTGCGCCGTCGGCATCGAGTTTCAAAATTATTAATGCATCGGTGTAGATGTTGGCGAGCGCGCGGACAATTGCATCTGGTTCATCGCAACCAGTAAGAACTCGACCTTCTTCAAAGTTCGGAAAGAAAATATCGATTGCTAGGTCTTTTGTCCATGACAAAAATTGATCAACGCCCATTTCTTGAATCATTTGAAACGACGCAGGGTCAAATGAGATTGTCAAATTATTTTGTTGTGCTAGTTGTGCAGCCATTCGTGCCGCAGAGCGGGGTGGGTCGGTGAAGAAACTCCATGCGGTGAGGTGCAGGTGATTTGACGAGATGATTGCGTTACGTGGAAGTTCAGATGGAATCAAATAAAAGTCGGCGCCGTGGCCTGAAACCATGCTTCGTTCACCTGTTTGGTCGACGAAAACTGCAACACTGCCCGTGAGATGAGCATCGGTCTCAACAAAGTGATGTTCGATTTTTTCTTTTTCTAAATCTTCGCGGGCGAGTTGACCGAAACGGTCGCGACCAATCTTGCCGATGAATCGAGTATTGAGACCGCAACGCTTTGCCCAAACAGCCAAGTTGGCGGCACTGCCTCCGGGGGTGAGCATGACTTCGCCGAACGAATCGCCACCCTTGAGCAGGTTGTTGTTGGTGCGAATCAGAACATCCCATGCAAAGTCGCCGACAACGCAAAGTGATGTTGACATCTCCTTTAACGGTATCGGCGGAAACTACTGGTGAATGATTCGTGTGGCACTGCGTGATTCGACTGTCGCAAGAACGCCAACCGCGCCGATTACAAACGTTGCTCCGATTACACGCGGAACTGTAAGCGGCTCACTGAGAAAGATGACCCCAGCGACAATTGATGCAACGGGTTCGAACGTTTGAATAATCGCCGTCTTACCTGTGCCGATTAGGTTCATGCCGGCATACAAAGTCGCAGTCGGAATTACGGTTGCGACAATTGCCATCATCAACACGCTGACCCACCCCGCGAGAGAACCTGGGAAGACAACAGAAACCGAATCGGGAGCGACAATTGAATAAATCGCAAACGACGTTGCTGCGCCGAACATCACGATTGTTACACCAGTCGGCAAGTCGACATTTGGCAAAACTTTTGAACTAATGATCATGTAGAAGGCGTATTCAACGGCGACTATCAAGACAAGAATCACGCTGATTGCGTCGGCAT
>JAUREG010000089.1:0-504 GCA_030827545.1 Acidimicrobiales bacterium | reverse complement strand
AGCGAATATCACGAACAAAACTATTTTTCGTCGTGCGCGGCATGTTGTCAGCGAAAACCAACGTGTCCGCGACTTTGCAACGATGCTTCGCACAGGTGACATCAAGTCTGCAGGCAAACTAATGATCGAGAGTCACAATTCTCTTGATCACGATTTTCAAACTTCAACACCGCAGATGAACAACGCCGTCGAATCGGCGATCGCGCAACCCGGTGTCTTCGGCGCACGCATGACCGGCGGCGGCTTTGGCGGTTGCATCGTCATATTGGCTGATGCCACAGCAAAAGTCGACGGCTGGCAAGTCCGCGCCGTCAACGCCGCCTCCCAAATCGACTAGTTTTTCAACCTTTGGCGCCAGTGAAGTAAAACAGAATCGGAATCGCCCCCGAAACTTTCTCGCTCGTCACCATCTCAGGCTTACATGCCCCAGGCGTATCATCCACCGTTACTTTAAAACCCATATCACGATCACTAAACCAATTCTTCAACGCCTGCCAATGAGTT
>JAUREG010000088.1:0-519 GCA_030827545.1 Acidimicrobiales bacterium | reverse complement strand
ACCCAGTCCAACACTTCAGCGTCAGTTGTAACCGTAGGACCCGGTGAAATCTCGCCACCGCTAAATGGTGCGAATGCTGGTTGATTCAAAATCTTGCGAGCTGCCGATATGGCCTCTACCCATTCCTGCTTGTCTTCTTGCGTTGACAGGTAATTGAACGTAAACGCCGGCTTGTCACGAACATCGCCCGACGTCACTTTCAGACTGCCTCGCGAGTTCGAATACATCGGTCCAATATGCACTTGGTACCCATGACCACCTGCAGGTGCTGTTCCGTCGTAGCGCACTGCAATTGGCAAAAAGTGAAACATCAGGTTTGGGTACTTCACCGTGTCGTTGCTACGAATAAAGCCGCCAGCCTCAAAGTGATTTGATGCACCTGGCCCCTTGCGGAACAACCAGGCAAATCCAATAAACGGTCGCCGCCAGAATTTCATCATCGGGTTCAATGACACCGGTTGCGTAGAAGAGTGCTGCACATACACCTCGAGGTGGTCCTGCAAATTCTCGCCTACTCCG
>JAUREG010000008.1:0-63460 GCA_030827545.1 Acidimicrobiales bacterium | reverse complement strand
CCGTCAGAAGTTGAGACACATCACGATTTTGATCCACGTCGGCATCCGCTGCTTGGGCGAAACGGCCCCGACTTGTCTGACCCTAAAACCGATCTGGATCTTTGTGTTGATCTGATGGTCGAATATCAAGATGCCGACGCGACGATTGCTGAAGTTTTGCTAGACCGGCGAGTTATGCGTGGCATCGGCAATGTATTTCGCTGCGAATTACTTTGGACGTGCGAACTTCACCCGTGGGCAAAAGTTAGTTCGCTCAATCGCGATGAATGCCGCGAACTTGTTTCAATCGCAGCCGAGATGTTGCAGTCTCGGCACACATCTCACGATCGAACGCTCGCCGTCTATGGCCGACACGGCAAAGAATGTGAGCGTTGCACGGGTCAAGTGCGTGTTACGCATCATGGTGAAGCAAATCGAGTGCTCTACTGGTGTGCTGACTGCCAAATTCGCCACGCTGGCACAAGTTCAAGTCGGTATGTGACCGAGCACGACACACCGCCAGGCGTGCACCCAGCAGAATTTATATATCTTTCAGAACTAGAGCACGCGCGAAAATTAGGCTGAGGCGATCGCCGAAATAATTTCAGTTCGAGTCGCGCGCCATGCCGGAAATACGGCAGCAATCACACCGATTATGAATGCTCCGACCAAGATGAAGATCGTGTTGCCGATTGGCAAAGTGAATGCACTAAAGCCCGAGTCGTTTAGCGACACGACGATCACGATGCCGGTCAAAATGCCGAGCACGACGCCAGTTACGGCGCCAAACAAAGACGTGATGACGCTCTCCCAACGAACCATCGTGCGCACTTGCGAACGTGTCATTCCGACAGCACGCAGTAAGCCAATTTCGCGTCGGCGCTCGAAAACAGAGAGCAAAAGCGTGATGATGATGCCGACGATGGCGATGATTACAGATAAGAACAGCAGACCATAAATCAACGCTAGAAATTGATCGACTTGTGCTGCTTGTGTGTCGATGTATTCGTCGCGACTTTCAAGCGTGCCAATGCCGAGGTCTTGACTCACCGCAGATATCGCAGTGCGTGCACTTTCATCGCTGACACCTTCGGCAGTTTTGATGTACACGAAACTGTCGAAAAGCGGCGTTGCTGATCCTTCAAAAAGTTCTCGGCTAATTGCATAGTTTCCATACGCATCGGTATATGTGCCAGCAACAGTTAGTTGCGTTGATCGCCCGTCGACGAGAGTGACACTTACTTTTGAGCCGATCGTCAAATTTTTGTTGAGCGCCTTATCGGCCTCAACGAGAATTTCATTTTTGGTCAAACCTTTTTGTGTGCCTTCAACCATTGCTAGGTCATAGAGACCATCAGCAGTTTTTGGATTAAACACCAAAACAAAAGGTGACTCATCGCCAACTTTGGCGGCGATAAAACCGACGCCGGTGGCTTGATCAACTTCGGCAAGTTGTGTCAGTTGGTCGGTAACGCTGGTCGGTATGCCACCAAAACCTCGACTGTTAACACTGAGCGCATAGTCACCACGAAATGAACTGCCGATTGATTCGCGAATTTCGTTTTTAATGCTCGCAGCAAGTGCCGTAAACGCGGTAACCAGCGCAACACCAATTAAAACTGGCGCTGCGGTTCTTGCAGTGCGCTTGGGGTTACGTGCAGCATTTTGTTGCGACATTGAACCAGTAACACCACGCAAAGCCGAAACTGGCTTGCCGAGCAACATCGCAACTGGCTTTGAAAGCGCGGGACCAATTACAAGAACACCAGCAAAAACGCCGAGCACACCGAGACCCAAGATCGCGACATCTGCGCCGTTCATTGAGGCAAAGAGTCCAACGGCACCGGCAGCTATCAACACGAGCCCGATAGTGATTCGACGAGTGAGCTTTTGAACGGTATCAAGAGCAGTATCGCGCATTGCCGCTAGTGGTGGCACACGGCCGGAGCGGAGTGCAGGCAATATTGCCGAGAGAACTGTAATTACAGTGCCGATCAAAACTGTTTGAGTAATTGCGTTTGAATTTATTGTCAAGCCTTTGGTCGGAATTTCGAGACCAATTGCGTTAAGCAAAGCACTGAGTGCGCGTGAAAGACCGATGCCGGCGACAAAACCGATGACCGAACCAAGCACACCAACAATCAGCGCCTCAACTAGCAGCGAAACTGTCACCTGGCGTCGGCTTGCACCGATTGCGCGAAGCAATGCGCTTTCGCGCTGGCGCTGTGCCGCGGTTATCGAGAAAACGTTGTAGATCACGAAGCAACCGATACCAAGGGCGATAAATGAGAACGCAGTAAGAAACGCAGTGAAAAAACCCAAAACGGTTTTTATCTGGCTGGTTGTTTCTTCGGTTATTTCGGCACCTGTGAGAGTTTCAAGTTTCGCATCCGCCGGCAATGCAGCGTTAATTGTTTTTGCTAATTCTTCGTCGCTGAGTGTGCCGTCACCTTGAATCAAGATCGCATCAACAAAACCAGGCTTGAGCAAAAATTCTGAAGCGGTTGGTTGATCAAAGAGCGCAAAAGTTGCGCCACCCGGAGAGGAGATATCGCCGTAATTGGCGATGCCAACGAGGGTGAACTGACGCGTGCCTGAAAGTGCAGTAACTCGAACCGAGTCACCGATTTCATATTTGCCTTTTTCTGCCGTCTCGCGGTCGAGCATCATTTCTTTTGCACCGACCGGCAAGCGACCGTCTTCGACATTCCATAGTCCGGCACTACTTTCTGATGCGATGCCACCGAATGTGGGTGGACCTTGATCTTGGCCGATCGGTTTGCCGTCTTTGGCAATAACTCGGGCGTAACTCTGCATGTCGCCAACTGCTGCACTTACACCTTTAACTTTCAAAATGGTGTCGAGCACGGCGACAGGCGATGGCGCGCGCTGTTCGCCAAAACCAGTGTCGACAGAGTCGGTAGACCGAACATACGCATCGACATCGCGAAACACATCGGTGAATAGTCGATCAAAGGTGCTATTGATCGTGTCTGAAAAAATCGTCGTTCCCGACAAAAAAGAGGTGCCGAGAATGATTGCCAGCGAAGTTAAAAAGAGCCGCCCTTTGCGGGCAATTGTCATTTTGAGCGAAAGTCGAAACATTGAAGGAGTTACTCGCCCAAGTGTTTTAGAAAGTCGAGAACCTTTTCGGGTGTCGGATCAGTCATCTCGCCAGCAACATGTCCGTCACTGAGAAACACGATTCTGTCGGCGTAACTGGCCGAAACTGCATCGTGCGTGACCATGACGATTGTCTGTTTTAAGTCGGTAACTGCACGACGCATGAATTTTAGAATGTCGCCGCCTGACTTTGAATCGAGATTGCCTGTTGGCTCGTCAGCAAAAATGATTTCAGGTCGAGTCGCAAGAGCGCGCGCCACTGCAACTCGCTGTTGTTGGCCACCAGAAAGTTCGCTCGGGCGGTGATCAAGTCGATCGTTTAGCGAAATTGTGTCAATGACCTGTTGAATCCACGCCTTGTCGCCCTTTGACTTGCCAAGGGAGAGTGGGAGTGTGATGTTTTCATACGCATTGAGCGTCGGAATCAGATTGAAACTCTGAAAGATGAACCCAACTTTTTCGCGACGTAGTTTTGTTATTTCTTTATCGCTCAGCTTTGATAAATCAGTTTCACCGATGTAGACGCTGCCAGATGTCAACGCGTCAAGGCCTGCAATACAGTGCATCAGCGTTGACTTACCCGAGCCACTTGGGCCCATAATTGCGCTGAATTTGCCACGTTCAAAACTGACACTTACATTGTCGAGCGCGCGAACCTCGCTCTCGCCACTGCCATAAATTTTTGAGGCAGACTCGGCGCGTGCCGCAACATTTGCTAAATCTATATTTTGAGTCACTTGAGTTGTTTGGTTCACGGCGACTAATTCTATGCCGTGGTGCGAACCCTTACTTTGGCTGTGGAAGAACTCTCAGATAACTCTTGACTGTTTTCCATCCTTGTGGAAATAATTTTTTTGCGTCTTCGTCTGAGACTGCGCCACCGATGATCACATCGTCTCCGTTTTTCCAGTTTGCTGGTGTTGCAACTTTGTGTTTTGCGGTTAGTTGCAGCGAGTCAATCACACGCAAAATCTCATCAAAATTACGACCGGTCGATGCGGGGTAGGTGATTGAAAGTTTCACTTTTTTGTCTGGCCCAACCACAAAAACGCTGCGAACGGTGAGAGTGTCATTGGCGTTTGGGTGAATCATGTCGTAAAGATTGCTGACTTTGCGATCAGGGTCACCAATCATCGGAAAATTGACTGGTGTGCCTTGGGTTTCAGCAATGTCAGATTCCCACTTGTTGTGTGAATCGACTGAGTCAACCGAAAGACCAATGACTTTGACGTTGCGTTTGTCAAACTCTGGTTTGATACGAGCAACATAACCCAATTCGGTGGTGCAGACCGGAGTGAAATCTTTTGGATGACTAAAAAGCACACCCCATGAGTCGCCGAGCCATTCGTGAAAATTGATTGTGCCTTGGGTTGTTTCGGCCACAAAGTCGGGGGCTGTGTCGCCAAGTCGGATAGACATTTTTGGTACTCCTTGTTGTTGATTTTCTGGGGGTTTTACTTCGCTAATTGCCTGCGGGCAAGGATATCTGAATCCCGAGTAAATTAGTCAACTTTCACCGATTGTTCACCTTTCGGCGTTACACCCAATAGATAGGTTGAAAGTAAGTGAAAAATACTTTTAAGCCCGATTCTTTGCGGCTCACATTCAAAAAGCAGCGCCGATGGCTGTCGATTGCGATGTCTGCAATCTTGGGTTTGCAGTTCTTGCCAACACCAATCGCCGGTGCTGATGCGCCAGTTGGTGACTACATCGTTTTATTGGCCGAGAACGCAGATCTTCAAACAAAAATTTCTAAAGAAGCACGTCTTGGCAATTCGATTAGCGACGTTTATGGTGGGTCAGCGAACGGCTTTGTTGCCGAACTTGACGCAGCCGATGTTCGCCGTCTCAAATCTGACCGCGACGTTCTAATAGTTGAACTCGATCGCGTCATTCGCCTCGATGACGATTCATCGACAACTTCGACTAGCTCGTCAAGCTCAACAACTACGTCAACAACAATAGTTTCAACTACAACTTCGACCACTAGCTCGAGCACTACGTCGACTACATCCACTACGTCAACAACAGTGCCTGCATCTGATAGTTCGCAAGACCCACTTGAAGGTACTTCGATAGTCATGTTGCGACCAGACGTCGACGTTCAGGCGTTCGTCGCAGCCGAAAATGCACTAGGTGGCGAAGTGATCCAAGCGTTTACTCAAGCGATTAGTGGCTATGTCGCACTGTTAAGCGAATCTCAAATTGCACGTCTCAGCAAAGACCCCCGTGTTGCAAGTATCGAGCCGAACCAGATAATTGAAATCGAAGGTGATCAAGCCAACCCGCCGTCTTGGGGCTTAGATCGCATTGATCAGCGCGCGCGACCGTTGAACTCGCTATACACATACAACTTTGGTGGCGCAGGTGTAACTGCATATGTAATTGACACAGGTATTCGTGCAGATCATGTCGAATTTTCTGGCCGAGTAACTTCCGGTTTTGGTGCTATCGCTGACGGTTATGGCTCAACAGACTGCAACGGACACGGCACTCACGTAGCTGGAACAATTGGTGGCTCGACAACTGGTGTTGCCAAGTCGACGAGGTTGGTGCCGATTCGTGTGCTTAATTGCCGCGGCAGTGGTGCGATGTCAAACGTCATTTCTGGTATCAATTGGGCGATCAGCGACCACGCAGCGGGCACGCCGGCAGTTGCCAACTTAAGTCTTGGTGGCAGTTTTTCTACTTCACTCAACACTGCAATTGCTAATGCCGTTGCTGACGGTATTGCAGTTGTGGTTGCTGCAGGCAACAACAATCGTCTGGCATGCAGTTATTCGCCAGCCTCGGCGCCATCGGCGATAACAGTTGGTGCAACTACTTCGGCTGATGCCCGCGCGAGTTATTCAAATTATGGTTCGTGTCTCGATATTTTTGCACCTGGTTCAAGCATCACATCGGCCTATCACACCTCGTCGACAGCGTTGCGCAGTTTGTCGGGCACCTCAATGGCGGCACCACATGTGGCTGGCGCAGCAGCTTTGTTGCTCGAGGCCGATCCAACGATGACACCGGCAGCGGTTGGCGCAAAATTAATTACATATGCAACACCCGATGTTGTGAGTTCGCAAGGTGCAGGTTCGGTGAATCTATTTCTGTACACAAAATCTGCGTGGCTAGCGCCAACGCCAATTGCGCCGAGTACACCGCGAGACCTTGTCGTTGTTGCAGGCAATGCAAGCGCCGCCCTTTCATGGCTTGCACCCACAACAGACAATGGCAGCAGTGTCACTGACTATCTGATCGAATTCTCTTCGAATTCTGGTTCAACTTGGTCGACATTCAATGACGGTGTTTCAACATCAACCAGTGCAACTGTTACTGGCCTAACTAACGCAACAACATATTCGTTCAGAGTTAAAGCAAGTAGCAGCGCAGGCACCAGCGATGCATCGAATGTTGTTTCAACTACGCCAGGTATACCTGGTGAGCCAACATCGTTGCGACCAACTGCACTCAATCAAAGCGTGAGACTAACTTGGTCAGCCCCGGCGCTCAATGGTGGTTCAGCGGTAACCGACTACATAGTCGAATACACAACTGATGTGAACGCTGGCTACACACTGTTCGATGACGGTGTCTCTACTTCTACAACAGCAACGGTCACTGGCTTAACAAATGGCACGAGTTATTTTTTCAGAATCAAAGCTGTCAACAGCATTGGCACAGGTCAGCCATCTGGTGTTGCTTCTGGTGCGCCGTGGGCGATTGTCGTGCCAAGTGCACCAATTGATGTTCGAGTGACGAACATTGAACTGAATCAAATCGCTCTCAGTTGGTCAGCACCGGTTTCAGATGGTGGCAGTTCAGTTAGCGACTATTTAATTGAGTATTCGTCAAATTCGGGTTTGGCATGGGCGACATTTGCTGACCCAACCAGCACAATTCGTTCAACGACCGTGACGGGTTTAGTAAATGCGACTTCTTACATTTTTAGGGTTAGCGCAATAAATACTTCAGGCACCGGTGCTGCATCAACTGCGACAACGGCTGTAGCGCCTGGCATTCCCTCAGCGCCATGTTGTGTTAACGATATTTCAATTGGGCCACGCAGAGTCGCAATTCAATGGGGAGCCCCGACATTTAATGGCGGCTCAGAACTAACCAACTACATCATTGAATATTCAAAAAACAACGGCTCAACTTGGACAACATGGGACGGCAACACTGGTGTCGTCGGCTGTGTTTGTGCCAATGTCGCGCGAACTGTAAGTCCGCTTGAAGATGGTGTGCCGCATATTTTTAGAGTGCGAGCAAAAAATGCAATTGGTACAGGCGAGCCGTCTGAACCATCTGAGGCTTACACCCCCTGGACGCCAGTTGTGCCCGGTGCACCGCGAACTGTGGTAGCAACTGCACGCACAGGACAAGTCGATCTCGATTGGGAAGAACCCACGACAGATGGCGGCGCACCAATCAGCGACTACACAATCCAATATTCGGTCGACTCTGGTGTGTCTTGGACAACACTTACAGATGGTGTTAGCGCATCGACTTTTTCGGTAATTCGCTCATTGACTGCTGGCTTGAGTCACATTTTCAGAGTTTCGGCTACAAACGAAGTTGGTACTGGCACATGGTCAACTCAGAGTTCGCCGATCACGACGATTAGTGCTTTGGCGAATGATCCATTTTCGGGTGCTATTGCAATTACGGATGCAACCGGCAACTTAAATAGTTCGACACTCACAGCAACACGTGAAACCGGCGAACCAAATCATGGTGGATATGCACCATCGGCATCAATTTGGTACAAGTGGGTCGCTACCGAGGCCGGCACTTTGGTGCTGACGACTAGTGGCAGCGACTTTGACACAATTCTCGGCGCATATACGGGTGCAAGTGTTAATGCGTTGACGATGATTGCAGTCAACGACGACGCACCAGGCGAAACCGGTTTATGGAGTCGTGTTTCAATAACAGTAAGTGCAGGCAGAACATATTTTGTTGCGATTGATGGTTACAGCGGCAAAAAAGGTGCGACCCGTTTCAATTGGACATTCACCCCAGCGCCAACACCGCAAGCACCTGATGCGCCAAGAAGTGTTCGCGCAGGTGCAGGCAATGCGAGAGCGACTATCAACTGGTTGCCGCCGCTAAGCGATGGCTATTCAACAATCACCGAATATGAAGTCACATCTACGCCAGGTAGCAAGTCGTGTTCAACTACAGGTGCACTTTCTTGCGTCGTTCGTGGCCTAACGAATGGTGTTAGCTACACATTCACAGTGACGGCAACAAATGCAATTGGCACTTCAGTGCCGTCGAGTGCATCTGAGGCAATCGTGCCGTCAGCGGATAGTGACGCTGGTGTTGCAGCGTTGTCGTGGGGTCTTGACCGCATTGACCAACGCAGTCTGCCACTCAATTCTCGTTACATCAGCAATTTCTCGGGTGCGGGTGTGAATGCATACGTCATCGATACTGGTGTTTTGTCGAGTCATAGTGAATTTGGCAGTCGCGTAGTTTCAGGTTTCAGTTCGGTTGCTGATGGGCGTGGCACTCAAGACTGCCATGGTCACGGCACGCATGTTGCTGGCACAATTGCCGGCTCAAATTATGGTGTCGCACCTTCAGCCAATGTTGTGCCTGTGCGGGTTCTTGACTGCGCAGGTTCGGGCTCGACTTCTGCAGTAATTGCGGGCATCGATTGGGTTGTCGCACATCACGAAGCTGGTGTGCCGGCGGTTGCAAACATGAGCCTTGGAGGCTCGCGTTCGGCGGCACTCGATCTTGCTGTTGCACGTGGCGTCGCTGACGGCATCGTGTTTGTTGTTGCAGCCGGAAACTCAAATGCGAATGCTTGTAATTACTCGCCAGCCGCTGAAGAGTCTGCGATAACAGTTGGTGCCTCAACTTCAACCGATACGCGAGCAAGTTATTCAAACTTTGGCTCGTGTGTAGATGTTTTTGCTCCGGGTTCGAACATCACCTCAGCGTGGTACACATCTTCTACTGCCACAAACACAATTTCTGGTACATCGATGGCTTCACCACATGTTGCGGGCGTTGCTGTGTTGGCATTGAGCGCTGATCCGACACTCTCAGTAAGTCGCGTCACGACTTGGATCACATCGACGGCGACTTCTGACGTGATCGCTGACCCAGCTGGTACTCCAAACAAAATTGTTTACTCGTTGCTTAGTTCAACACCTCCAGCTCAGGCAATCCCTTCACCGACGATCACACCTCCGTCTAGTGGCGGCGGCGGTGGTGGCGGTGGTGGAGGAGGAGGAAGAAGTAGTGGTGGTGGCGGCGGAAGTAGCGGCGGTGGCGGTGGAGGAGGTTCTGCGCCGACTACGACTGTTCCTCCGACGACTGTTCCGCCAAGCACGGTTCCGCCGACGGCGCCTGTTAACCAAGCGCCACCAGCGACATTGCCGTCGAATAATTCTGGCGGTTCGAACAACAACTCTGTTCGTCAGCAGAGCCTTGGTCAACCAATGCCTCCAATCGCTGAAAACACGCCACGTATCTCAGTGCCGACACGCGCAGTTGGCAATGCAGTTACTTTCAGAGTTAAAGCCAGACCTGGTGCAACAGTAAATGTCTATCGCAATGGCATTTTGGTCAGTAGCGTGCCGTCGTCTGCTGCATCTGCATTGAAAGTTACTGACAATCCGACGGGAGAGAATTCATATCAAGTAGTCGTTATTGAAAAAAATGGCAAGATTTTAATTTCTGAGAAATCTACAGTTGTCACGAAAACAAAATCGGGTGCGGGTAGTAACCCGGGTTCGACGAATAGTCCAATAGTTGCACCTAAAAAGTCCGCAAAAAGTAAAGCAGTCGGACCTAAAAAGTCCGCAAAAAGTAAAGCAGTCGGACCTAAAAAGTCGACTCCGCAATCAAAGGCTTCAACTGATAAAAGTTCCAAATAGTTGAATTTCGGTCGACACAACTAATCTCGGTCTTATGATCGAAACAAAACCGCCTGCGAACCTCGCAAAAACTTTGGCAGAACTAAAGCAGTCGGGATGGAAGTCGCAAAGCGTTAAAGAAGAAATCCGCAAAAATACCGTTGCGCGTATCGCAGCCGATCAGCAACTTTTTGCCGGCGTTCTGGGTTATGAAGAAACGGTTATGCCGCAACTTGAAAATGCTTTGTTGGCTGGTCACGACATTGTGTTTCTTGGTGAGCGTGGTCAGGCGAAAACTCGAATCATCAGATCGTTGGTTGATCTTTTAGACGAGTGGATGCCGATTGTCAGTGGCAGCGAAATTAACGACGACCCTTACGCGCCAGTTTCGCGACAAGCGCGTGAGCTTGTCGCGAGTCATGGTGACGCAACACCAATTGATTGGATACATCGATCTGCTCGCTACGGCGAGAAACTTGCCACGCCAGATACTTCAATTGCTGATTTGATCGGTGAAGTCGACCCGATAAAAGTTGCCGAGGGTCGTTATCTGAGCGACGAACTTACTTTGCACTACGGCCTCGTGCCGCGTTGCAACCGAGGCATCTTTGCGATCAACGAATTGCCAGATCTGTCAGAGCGAATTCAAGTTGGGCTACTCAACGTGCTTGAAGAAAGAGATATTCAGATTCGTGGTTACAAAATTCGCTTGCCACTTGACATCATGCTCGTGGCATCGGCAAACCCAGATGATTACACGAACCGTGGTCGAATAATTACACCGTTAAAAGATCGTTTTGGAAGCCAGATTCGAACTCACTATCCATTAGAGATTGCTACAGAGATAGAAGTCGTACGCCAAGAGTCGCGTAACGCCAGTGTCGGCGATGTGAAAGTGCGAATTCCAAACTTTATGGAAGAAATAATTGCCACAATCAGTCATTTGGCACGGGCGAGTACAAAGATCAATCAACGAAGCGGTGTGAGCGTGCGTCTGACTACAAGCAACCAAGAGTTGATGTGCGCAAACGCAATGCGACGCGCACTTAAAGCCAAAGAAACTGAGGTGGCACCTCGAGTTTGTGATCTCGACGCATTGGCGGCTTCAACTGCTGGCAAAATTGAGATTGACGTAATCGATGATTCACGTGAGTCACAAGTTTTTGACCAACTCATACGTGGCGCCGTGCTTCAAGTTGCCAAGCAGCGAATTTCACCAGAGAACCTTCGTCTAGTTACTGAAGAATTCGTTGAGGGCAAGGTCGTGCAAACAGGCGAAGACATTGCCTCCAGCGATTATGTTGCATTGCTCAAGACGATGCCGGGTTTACGCTCGGTCGTTGCTGATCTGGTCGATGGCGACGAATCAGCAGCGGTGGTTGCTAGTGCCATTGAGTTTGTACTTGAAGGCCTGCATCTTTCAAAGCGATTGAACAAAGACGCCAAAGCGGGTAAAGCGATTTATCGCTCAAAAACTGTTTAGATTTGCGGTTGCTTGCCGCACGTACTCGACAAGTTAATCAGCCAATTAATCAACCGAGAAATGGTTGTCGAGTCCAGATTTCGCTGGTGTCGTTGCGTTCAGCAATAACAGGGCGTCCTGAGAGAATTGAAACCTCAATTGCGTTGTTGAAACCATGAAGTTTGAGTGTGCCGTGGCGAGTTGCCGACACGCCTTCCGGCAATTCTTCAATGTGTTCTGTGGGTATGAGTACACCCAAATTTGCTGACTCGTCGCAAAGTCGCGCCGCCAAATTTGGCGCACTGCCGATGTAATCGTCGCCTTCAAACAGCATCGTGTCACCCGTATCGATGCCAATTCTCAGTTGCAGAGGTGCGCAGGCCGTTTCGGCTCGTCTGGCTAGCTCGAGAGCAAATGTGATGCCGTCAATCTGTTCTACGGCAACAGCCATCAAACCATCGCCAAGGTATTTATCGATGCGTACGCCGCGTTCTGAAGCGACCGCTCGCGCGACTGCTCGAAATTCGCCAAGAAGTTTTGTTGCTCGGCGATCGCCATTTGTCTCGGTGAAGTTTGTGAAGCCAGACAAATCAACGAATACAAAGGTTCTAGGAAAGCGCATCGCGATTATCAGTCTACGGACAGTCGTACTATCGTGCGCTTATGCCAAGTCGGTTCAATTATTCACGCTGGGACGGAACGCAGCATGGTTTTGAATTTGACGCACAAAGTTTGATCGACGAGTTGACCGATGATTTAGTTCATCACGGCGATGTAAATGCGGCGTTGCGCAGAATGATGCAGGAAGGCATGCGTAATGAGCGCGGCGAAAATTTAATGGGTCTTCGTGAAATGATGCAGAAGTTGCGTGATAAGCGCAACGAGATAAAAGATCGTGGTGATCTTGGTGGCGTTTACAAAGAAATCGCCGACGAACTTGACGACTTGGTCGATGAAGAACGACATGCCATTGATCAAGCGCTAAAAGATGCGGTCAGGTCTGGAGACGAACGTCGAAGCGCATTGGCAAAAGAATCTGCAGAACAAAAGAACTTTCGGCTCGACATGTTGCCCGAAGATCTCGCCGGCAAGATCAGTGAACTTGAGCATTATGACTTTCAGTCGCAGCAAGCCCAGCAGCGATTTGAGGCATTGCTAGAAAAACTTCGCAATCAGTTGATGCAGCAATATCTAGATCAGGCATCAAGTGCGGTCGAGAAGATGACGCCTGAAGAAATGCAACGCACCAAAGACATGATGGCGGCACTTAACGAAATGATCAATCGTCGCGAACGCGGCGAAGACCCCGAGTTTGAAAAGTTCATGGAGAACTTTGGTGACTTCTTTCCGGAGAATCCGCAAAGTCTGGATGAACTTCTCGAGATCATGGCAAAGCGAATGGCGAATGCTCAAGCGATGCTCAATTCGATGACGCCAGAACAGCGCGAACAGATGCGCCAGCTGAGCGAAAAACTTCTTGAAGATATGGATTTACGCTGGCAAATGACCGAGTTGGCGCAAAAGCTTCAGAACATGTTTCCGCAACAAGGATGGGGTTCGAAACAAGATTTCACAGGCGAAGACCCGATGGGGTTTGGTCAAGCAATGCGCTCGATGCAAGAACTGGGCGATCTCGATCAGCTCGATAATTTGCTGCGCAATGCATCCTCGCCGTCGGCATTGGCCGAGGCTGATTTAGATCGAGTTAGTGAACTGCTCGGCGAAGATGTCGCAAAATCTCTGCAACGTATGTCTGAGATAACAAAGAAACTCAAAGATGCGGGGCTCATTGATCAAACAGAGGGCAAGCTAGAGATGACCCCACGAGGTTTACGCAAAATCGGCGAGAAAGCGTTGCGTGATGTGTTCGGGGCACTAGATAAAGATCGTCTTGGCCAACACCAAGTAGAGCGAATAGGTGTCGGACATGAGCGAACTTACGACACCAAACCTTATGAATATGGTGATCCTTTTCAGTTAGACCTTCAGCAGACCTTGCGCAACGCCCTAAAGCGCCAGGGTTCAGTTGTGCCAGTGCAGTTGATAGCCGAAGATTTTGAAATTGAACAGACCGAGCATCTAACTCGGTCATCCACGGTACTGATGCTCGACCTCTCATTGTCGATGCCGATGAGAGACTATTTCTTGCCAGCAAAAAAAGTTGCTATGGCTTTGCACTCGTTAATGAGTTCGCAGTTTCCGCGCGACTTTTTGGGCATTGTCGGTTTTAGTGAGACAGCAAGAGTGTTAAAACCGCATCAACTACCCGAGGTTTCATGGGACTTTGTTTATGGCACGAACATGCAGCACGGGTTTATGTTGGCTCGTGAAATGTTGTCCCGACAGAGCGGCACAAAGCAGATCATCATGATCACCGACGGCGAGCCGACGGCTCATATTTCGCAGTCTGGAGATGTCTTTTTTAATTATCCACCCGTGCGCGAAACTATCGAGGCGACATTGCGTGAGGTAATGCGAGCGACCCGCGAAGGCATACGGATAAACACTTTTATGCTTGATGCGTCGCGCGCGCTGCAGTCGTTTATTGAGCGACTGACGGCGATAAATAAAGGTCGTGCGTTTTTCACGAGCCCAGAAAATTTAGGTGAGTATGTGCTCGTCGACTTCATCGAACATAAGCGTCAACTTTCTCGGTTGGGTGGGGTTCGGCGCGCAGGTTGAGCAGTATTTGCATTTTTTGTTAAAGTTTGGCAGAATGACACGGTTGTAGTTACACCATTGTTGGGTGCTTGTGCATCGGGCAGTGTTTATTGGGAGGGTTTCAAAATTGGAAGATCGCATGCACATACCGGTGAATAGTGAGCGTGCATGGCAAGATCAGGCGAATTGCCTCGGTGTAGACCCAGACCTTTTCTTTCCAGAACGCGGCGCCTCAACCCGAGAGGCCAAAGAAGTTTGTCGTGGCTGTGTTGTTAAAAACGACTGCCTTGAATACGCCTTAGAAAATGGCGAAAAATTCGGTATTTGGGGTGGGCTCTCAGAACGAGAACGACGACGCCTTCGCCGTCAGCGCGCGCAGAGCAATCGCAACATCGCTAGCGCGTAAGCGCATCAATTTAGATTTTGTAGTGCGCGGTTGCGCGTCGCCAAACACCATTCGATCGTCTTTTCTTTACTCAAGTCGAGTTCAGTCCAACGCGATTTAGATATCTGAGTAAGCACTCGCGCAGGCACCAGACCAACGAGTTCGGCACGCGAAATTTCTGCTCGTTTTGCCACCTCATCGAAGACAAAATCTGGCCCCACTTCATCGGGGCTAATCAGGTTCATGCTGACCTGAATCTCGCTGCCTAATTGAAGGCCTAATGTGCGCACCTGAGGGCTTCTAATCTCACGTGCAATACGCCTTCCATCTTCGATAGTTGAGTTTTTTAACCAGATGTTGTAGGCAACTAAAATTTGTCGTGCACCAACGCATATTGCGCCGGCTGTTGGGTGTGCTTGGTTTGGCCCAAAGTCTGGGGTTAAGTCAATAAATGCTCGCTTGCGAATTTCGGGCAAGTCACGTTCCGGTCCGTAAACAAAACTCGGTATTTTTAATTCGCTTGCTGCAAATTCGGCGAATTCGTTTCGTGCCTGAATCGCTTGTTCAATCGTTGAATTTTCAAGCGGAACGAACGGAACAACATCAATGATGCCTATGCGTGGATGCACACCAACGTGCTGACGAAGGTCAAACTGCGCAGCACTTAACTCTGTGAGTTGTCGTGCCGCTTTTGTAGTAGCGAGCGTAAACACACTTCGGTGATGGTGATAGTCGCTGTGAATATCGAGCACATCATGGCCAATCTGGCTTCGAATCTTTTCAATGGCGTCTAGACGCCGTCCTTCGCTGATGTTGATTACGCACTCAAGCACCTATATTGCTTAGCGCATTTTTAGGTGGCAATGCTAGAGTTGTCGTATGTTCAACGGCCCTGAAATCTGGATCATCATCTTGCTTGTTGTAGTTCTTTTTGGTGGATCACGTCTTCCAAAAATCGCTCGCAACCTCGGCAAAGCTCAAAGCGAACTTAAAAAAGGTCTCGCCGAAGGTCTTGCTGAGTCAAAGAAGGACGAAACTCCAAAAACCGACTCCAACTAGTTTTGGCGTCACGGCAGATTGTCTGCCGACTATTTGAGTGCGAGCACTTTTACTTTCGTCGCAAGCACATCAGCGAGCAGGTTTCTTCGCTCATTGGCTGCATAAAGATTTAGTTCGATATCTGCCTTGGCAGATGCCTTAGCAAAAATAAGAAATTGTTCATCTTCGGCGCGAACCGTCACTGATTTGACTCGTCCGTCTTGAGTTCGATCTAGACCAATAGCAATTCGTAAGATTGCCGCAAGTGATGTCACCAGCTTTTGGTCGGCTTCGCTGAGTTGCGCAAATTCTGCGTGCGACTGTTTAGGTGCGCTCTTGCGGTGGTAGCGCGCGATGACCGCGATCAACTCGATCTCGCGATCGGTGAGACCAACAAGTTCTGAATTTCGAATTACATAATAAGAATGAAGGTGGTGTTTCGAGTGCGAAACGACCACACCGACGTTTGCAAGTAACGCCGCGGCCTCAAGGTATCTACGCGAAGCCTGAGGGAGGGCCAACTTCTTTTGCAAGCAATCAAATAGTGAGAGGGCTATTTTTGCGACATACGCCGAATGCTCGGGGCGATCATCGCAACGGTCAGCAAGTTGTTTGACGCTGAGCAGTGCTGGGTCTATGTCTTCAGGGTTGTTGAGTAGTTTTTCGCGAGCAAGAGTGTCAAAAAGGACGCCTTCTCGCAATGCATAGTCAGAGTAGGTGAACTTAGCTACATCAAATGACAGTGCGATACCTTCTAAAATCACGGATCCAGCCAGAATGATGTCAGCACGCGATGAGTCGAGGCCAAAGATCTGCGCTCGCTCTTTGACGGTCGGGGCGTCTGCCAATAAATCCACCATCTTTGTCACATCTTTAGCGCTGAATTCGTAACGGTTGAACGATTTCGGTTCTGGTTCGTTGTTGAGCTTTCGAATCAGTTTGGCAACTGCTTCGACCGAACCTGATGAGCCGACGGCAATTTCGAAGCCGAGTTCGAGAACTTCTGGCTTGATAGTCGCCAGCATTGATCGCACGAACTTTCGACAACTGCTGAGAGCACTTGGATGAAGTGCATCTGTACTGAAAAATCTGTCGGTTAGACGAACTGCACCAAGTTTGAAACTGCGAGCCAGCAATATTTCATCACCCGCAGCGACCACCAACTCTGTAGAGCCACCACCGATATCGCATAGCAACATTGGTTGTTCGCCAACAGCGACTGCATATCTGGCCCCAAGGTGAATGAGTCGTGCTTCTTCGATGCCTGAAATCACTTCGACTTCAATATCGGCTTCTTTACGCGCACGCTTTATAAATTCGTTGCGATTTTTGGCCTCTCGAACTGCGCTTGTTGCAACAGCGCGCAGTTTTGCACCGTGCACATCGGCGACGGCTCGCATTCGTTTCAACGAAGCGATTCCTCGCTCGATTGCTTCTGGTTCGAGTTGCTTCATGTCGCCGGCACCGTGGCCAAGTCGAATCACTTCTTTTTCGCTGGTAATCACTTCAAAGCCTGTTTCGACTGGCTTGGCTACGACTAAGTGAAAACTGTTTGTCCCAATATCAAGTGCGGCAATAGCTGCTTCTGATTCTGAGCCCACAAATGCACATCTTAGAACGCGATGGTTCGACGGTAGGATTTAACGACTAATCGAAGGAGACGTCATGACTAATTACGCAGAAGCAACAACTTTGAACGAGCCACCGCGTGGTCATGCGCGTATCGTTTATCTCGGCCCAGCGTCACCTCATTGGGAGGTCTACGGCGACTACGGCGACCAGAACATGCTTGAAGAATTTCGCGCTCGTACTCTCGCTCGACTCATTCTTTTGCCGCGCAACGACCCACAATTTCGTCGCAATCAAGAGCGAGTCAATAAAGACGCCGAGCGCGAGCGCATCAGCATCGAATGGGAGCTCGGGTATGCAAATGCTGCCGAAGCCCCTGCTGCGGCTCCAGCGGCAACACCTGCCGAATAGGCGCGATTTTCAATCTGCATTTTTATGCGACCAAAAATGTCGCTGAAGTGAAGTTCAAGTGACATTTTGGCGAAATCGCTTTTTGACGAACGTACGGGAGCAAACAGATTCGTACGATGAAAATCAGGTGCAGAATTACATCAACCGCGAATTGAGTTGGCTCGACTTTAACGATCGTGTTCTAACTCTGGCAAGTGACGAAAAAGTTCCGTTGCTAGAACGCTGTCGCTATTTGGCAATTTGTTCGTCAAATCTTGATGAGTTTTATCAAATCAGAGTTGCTGCGCTTAAAGATCAAATCGCCGGTGAAGTTCAAACGCCAACAGCAGACGGAATGACACCGCAAGAACAACTGACTGAAATTACAAAACGAACCCAAGACTTTGTCAATAGGCAACACAAGGTCTGGGCAGATGAGTTGTTACCAAGACTCAAGAAATCCGATGTCATGGTCGTCAAGTGGGCAGAACTGGGCGAGAGCGAACGAACAAAACTTTCAGACGACTTTGATCGAAGAATATTTCCAGTTTTGACACCCTTGGTTGTCGACCCGGCTCACCCGTTTCCTTACATTTCAAATCTTGCACTTAACTTGGCGGTCGTTGCCCGTGATCCACAATCAGGAGAGCAGCGATTTGCAAGGCTGAAAATTCCGAAGAACATCTCCCGTTTTATGAAGGTAGGCAGCGGCAACAAATTTGTCCTGCTTGAAGAAGTTGTTTCGGCTAATTTGCCGCGGCTGTTTCAGGGCATGGTCATCGAGCAGTGTTTTGTCTTTCGAGTTACGCGCAACGCCGACCTTTCTCTTGACGATGAAGATGCCGAAGACCTGTTAGCAGCCGTAGAAATGGAACTACGTCGTCGTCGTTTTGGTCGTGCCGTTCGACTTGAAATACCAATGGGCACTGCTCAAGAGACAGTTGACTTGATGTGCGAAGAACTCGAACTAGACGCCGAAGACATCACGTACCACACAGACCTAATCGAAATGAATGCTTTAAATCAATTGGCGTCACTTGATTTACCCACTTTGAGATTTAAGCCCTGGCCGCCGCTTACTGCAGGCAGATTATTGGCTGCCGAATTTAATGGTCACAGTATTTTTCAGGTCATTCGCGAGAGACAATTGTTGGTACACCATCCTCACGAGTCGTTTGCCTCTTCGGTTGAGTCGTTCGTGGCACAAGCTGCAAGTGACCCAAAGGTTCATTCAATAAAAATGACTCTTTATCGAACCTCAGGTGATTCGGCGATCGCCAAACATCTAGTGCGTGCCGCCGAATCAGGCAAGCAAGTTGCTGTTGTTCTTGAGATTAAGGCGCGCTTTGACGAGGCTCGAAATATTGCGTGGGCCAAAGAACTTGAGTTTGCGGGTGTCCACGTTACTTATGGCATCGTCGGCTTAAAGACGCACTCAAAGTGCATCTTGGTGGTTCGCGAAGACAGCGACCAGATGAGACGATATGTGCACATCGGCACCGGAAATTACAATTCGGTAACTGCAAGGGTTTATGAAGATATTGGTTTTTTCACCTGTGAAGAACAAATTGGCTCGGACGCAACAGAACTTTTCAACTATTTAACTGGGTATGCCAAAGAGCCAGATTATTTGCGATTGTTTGTCGCGCCACATCAACTTCGTCCACGAATTCTCGAGCTGATTCATCGCGAGGCATCATTCAAGGACAAAGGGCAGATAACACTCAAACTGAATTCGATATCTGACCCGTCAATAATTGATGCGCTCTATGCAGCGAGCAATGCTGGCGTGAAGATAGACCTAATTGTTCGAGGTATATGTTGTTTGCGCGCCGGGGTGCCGGGCATGTCCGAGAACATTCGAGTTCGGTCAATACTTGGTCGATATCTTGAGCACTCACGTATATATAGGTTCGAGCACGGGCTAGAAGATGAGTCTCCGTTGCACTTGATTGGTTCAGCAGATTTGATGGGGCGCAATCTTGACGGACGAGTTGAGGTGTTAGTACCCCTCACGCACCCAAAACATCGTACATGGCTAGATAAAGTTCTCAGTTTTTTGACTGCAGAAGATGTCGTTCACTTCAAACTCGGTAGCGACGATAAGTGGGTTGAACATAATTCGGGTGCCGAATTCGGAGACGCTCAACAACGTTTGCACGAGTGGGTTGTTGCGACTCAAGTTCGCTGACCTAAAAATCTGTTCACCGTCGCGTCACTCGTTTGACAACTAAAGTTCACTTTTGACGGGCTACCGTTAAGGGCAGTCGTAGTTTGTAGTCGAGTAGGGAAAGGTGCCAGAAATGGACGAAATTCGCAAGAATTTTCATAATGACCTTGAGTCTGTGCGTGCCGAAGTTATTCGACTTGGCGCATCTTTGACCGAGTCAATTCCTCGCGCTACAGCGGTTTTGCTGAGTGGCGACCTTGAAGGCGCCGACTACTTAGTTCAAGCCGACGACGAGTTTGACGGTCGAAGTGCCGAACTTGAGGTTTCGTGTTTTGAAATTTTGGCATTGCAGGCTCCGGTTGCCGCTGACCTACGGCAAATAGTTGCAATCATCAAAATTGCCGGAGAACTCGAGCGTTCGGCAGATCTTGTTGTCAATATTTGCAAGGCAGCGCGTCGTATATATGGTCACGATATTGATCCGATGTTGCGCGGCGTGATTTCAAAAATGAGCGAGCAGGCACAAAAGCTGTTTGCTGCGACCATGGAGGCTTTTGAAGAGAGCGATTCTGCGAAAGCATCGGCAATCGACGACATGGACTCATACCTAGACAGTTTGCATCGTCAATTTATTCAACAAATTTTTGAGTCTCATTCAAAGTCAAAGATTGACCTGCAGGTCGCCGTTCAACTTGCAGTAGTCGCGCGTTTCTATGAGCGCATTGGCGACCATGCCGTAAACGTGAGCGAGAGAACACGATTCATCGTCTCAGGTTGGGTGCGTGAGCGTGGTGGCATCGATCGCTATAAGGCTCGCGTCGGCGATCGAACAGGTGAGATTTTTATTCCACGAACCGAAAGTTAAGTTCAGAGACCCCTTGTGGACTTGATTTTTTTCTTGTCTGGCGCATCAGTAACTGCAGTATTCGCATATTTTATCTCGAAGCGCTCGTCAAAAAACTTGAGTGCGGCAATTAGAAGCGATTCGAAAGTAAATACAACCCGCTCTGAAGATCAGCTCGAGAATTTGGTTGAAGCTCTTGATCTATTGCCGATAGGCGTTGTAATCGTCGATTCAAAAACTGGACGCAGATTGCGCAATAACGCAGCAGCTGCGATGACTGGTGTGCGATATGTAGATATTTTGGTCGATCAGGCAGTCGACGAAATGCTTGAAACAATATTGGCGACAAAGTCAAGTGAGCGCATTCTTGAGGCTGTGGCTGGCACGACTCGCTACTTCAAGATTCGCGGTCAAGCAATCGACCAACAGAAAGCAATTGTGACTATTGAAGACATCACTGAAAAATCAAGAATCGATACTGTGCAGACAGACTTTGTTGCCAACTTAAGCCATGAGCTCAAGACACCAATTGGCGCCGTCGCGGCACTTGCAGACTCGCTAAATGGAGAGACAGAAACCGAAGTTGTGTGGCGACTTGCCGAGCGAATTGTCACTGAATCTCACCGAATGTCGCGCATTGTCGATGACCTATTAGATCTATCGAGAGTTGAATTCGGCGGAACCGAAGAGTGGTCCGAAATCGATCTTGGCTCAGTTCTAGTTGAGGTTGTTGGCACCAACCAACATGCGGCCAAGCGTCAAGGTTTGGGTTTGTCACTAACTGGATCGGCAGAACTGTTGGTGCGGGGCGATCGAGCCCAACTAGTTTCGGTATTTTCAAATCTCGTCGATAATGCGATCAAATACAGCGAGGCCGGTGGCGTAGTTCTGGTCGAAGGAATGAATCAAGGTGATGAAGTCGTAGTGACCGTTACTGATCACGGCATTGGTATCGCCGAGCGTGACCAGAAGCGAATTTTTGAGCGTTTCTATCGAGTTGACAAAGCGCGAAGTCGGGCGACAGGTGGCACCGGTTTGGGTTTATCGATCGTGCGACACATTGTTCTAGAACATGGCGGATCAATAGATGTGCGGTCCGAAGAAGGCATTGGCTCAACTTTTATGGTTCGTTTACCGCGCGTGATGCAACAAACCAAAGAAACAGTTTCGGGCGAAACAAGAGCAATGGCGTGAGCGTGAATAATTCACTTCCTACGATTTTGGTAGTTGACGACGAAGAATCATTCATTGAGGCACTTCAAGTTGGTTTAAAGCGCGAAGGTTTTCGAATTGAAGTAGCCCGCGATGGCGCAGAAGCACTTGCAGTTTTTGATGCTGTCAAACCAGACGCAGTTCTTTTGGATGTGATGCTTCCGAAAGTAAGTGGCACAGATGTTTGTCGCGAGATTCGCAAGAAAAGTTCAGTTCCGATCATTATGGTTTCAGCGAAAGGTGCAGAAATTGATACTGTCGTCGGGCTCGAAGTCGGCGCGGATGACTACATCGTTAAGCCATATCGACTTCGTGAACTTGTTGCGAGATTGCGCGCCGCACTTCGCCGAGGTGAGTTGTCGAAATCTGACAGCGACTTGACAGGTGTCGGCACTGTCGCCATCGGCGCAGTTTCAATCGATCCCGAACAACACATTGTCACGATTCGTGGAGAAATTACAAAGTTGCCGCTTAAAGAGTTCGAGTTGCTTTATATGTTGATGGCAAATGCTGGCCGCGTGATGACAAGAGAGACACTTATCGATCGGGTTTGGGGCACCGACTATTTTGGCGACACCAAAACACTTGATGTTCACATCAAAAGGTTGCGCGCAAAGATTGAAAAAGATCCAGCTGACCCGCAGTTGGTCGTGACCATCCGTGGGCTTGGCTATAAATACGAGAAAATAGGCGTATAGCTCTTTCAAAGTCAGGCCTTGCTCCGGCGTCACCGTTGCGGCGTCTCGGTCGTGTGCATTCGCTCATTGCATGCGGTGAGGCGGCGTTTGCAATTGCGTTAGCGGACTCGCTGTTCTTATCGATTAGCCCAGATGCCGCTCGAAGTCGCGTGCTGTTGTTTTTGGCGATGAGTCTGGCACCATTTGCAATCGTCGCACCGTTTATTGGACCAGTCATCGACAGAATTCCGGGTGGCAGACGAATAACTGTTTTCGTAGTCGCGCTTTTACGTTGCGTAACCGTGGTCTTGATGATTACTCGACTTGATTCGAATTCGCTTTTTGCTTTGGCATTTGTCTCTCTTGTGTTAGCGCGCACCTACAGCGTTAGTAAAACCGCAATAGTGCCGACGCTCGTGAAGAATGATGATGAGTTGGTTTCTGCGAACTCAAAGCTGGGTTTGCTATCGGGTGTAATGGGTTTTGCTGCAGCCGTTCCTGCAGGTTTGCTGCAATTGGTCGATTCAAGAGCAACACTTGTGATGTCAGCGGCGATGTTTGGTCTTGCTGGACTTGCAAGTTTGCGGTTGCCTCGTCATGTTGCAACAACGCCGAACGAAGCCGAGAAAATAGAAATCGAAGAGTTGCGAGGTTTGCAAGTTCGAAGAGTCGCTTTTTCGATGATGCTTCTGCGTGGGATGATTGGTTTTTTATTCTTTCACGTTGCCTTCTGGTTGCGTGATGAGCGAGCGGGCACAGCGTGGTTTGGGCTAGCACTTGGTTTGTCTTCGCTGGCAATAATGATCGGCAATTTGATTGCGCCTTTTTTACGACGTCAAATGTCTGAACGGGCGATGATGCTGTTTGCTTTTTTGGTCATTGGGTTAATTGGTATTTACGCCGGAGTTGTTGGGGGAATCACTGCTGGAATTATTTTGATTTCTGTAACGAATGGAATGGGTTCAATAGGACGACTTGCGTTTGAATCGGTTGTGCAGCGCGAAGCGCCAGATGCGAATCGAGCACGCGCGTTTGTTCGTTTCGAAACTTTGAATCAACTCGCGTGGGTGGGCTTAGGTCTTGTTGCCGTGATTCTGAATTTGCCCGGAGCAATTGGTTTTGCTGTCGTCGGAGTTGTTTGCCTGACTGGGTCGGTTTACTTTTTTGTAAAACGGTCGCGTTAAAGATTTATACGTTCGATCCACAAGCCAGGGGCGGCTATTTCGTTTGGTGTGGGCAGATTTCCGTCGCGAGTCCAAAGGCGCGTCAGCCCAGTTTCGCCTGCCCGTTCGATGACGCCGGCGATAAATTTTTCGCCACGATCGACTTGATCATCGGTTAAATAGATGCCAAAAAGTTGCTCAACATACTGATCTTGAGAACTTGACTCGACTCTCCTTCGTCGAAAAGCCTCAGAAATTTGAGCACCATTCCCAAGAATTCGGTTGGCGACAGTGTCTACAACATGATCGACGTAGCAAATTATTACGCAAATTATTGCGTCAAGTTTTGGGGCTAATGCTTGTTGTTTTGCTGAACGTTCGTTGCCGAGCAGAAGAGTTGGGTCTCCCAAGAGTTTTTGCATCATTGCCGCTGGGTCAGTATCGGTGACATCAATATTGGTGAGGCGTTGTCCGAGTGCGTTTGGATTTGGATGAAAGCCTGCAACGTGTTGCTTAACCAGGTTGGTAACGGCGTCACGCACAAAGTTGATGCGAAAGAGTGCGTGAAATGTCAACTCTTGAATTAACAGCCACATTTGCATGTCGTCAACTTTGATGCTCCAGTCTTTTGCGAACTCTTCGCTGTTGCGTGCGACAAATAAAAGTTGTGACTTGGGCTCGCGTGGAAGTGGCAAGTCGTACTGACCAAATGTTCGAAGTGAGAGTTGCCCGATCATTGAACCGACCGACATTCCAAGCATTGCTGGCGCCATCATCTTTGTGAGGTTCGACATCATCGCATCCATGCCGTTTGACTCAAGTTCGAGACTCTCTGCGCTATTGGCTGATGCTGAATTGCCTGTGAAGTCCGAAAAGTAAAATTTGAATGCCTCAATTGTGTGGTGTACCCAAGTTGAGCGCGTTACCACGTCAATCGCGGGAGGCTGAGTCGTATCGCTTGTTGATAACCCGGTTACATCTCGAACATGCAAATCGGCGACAGAAGCGAGTTGGTGAATAGCGATTCGAGAGGTGGGTTCAACATTTGGCTCGGCATTTGAGTTTGTCGCGGTCATCATTGCAAATTGTCGCGCCATATCCCATTGCACTGGGCCGGCACTCGACATCGCTTTGGCAATTTGCTCAAAAAATGGAATCCCCGATGCTGAGAAGTCATTGGGATCTTGAGGCATAAACAGATGATAGGCAGACCAAAATTGAATTCATCAGTTCTTGAACAGTGGCGAATGGCTCAGTTCGAAGGCAGAGATACACTTATTTCGATGTCATCATCGCACAACAAAGTTGAAGTCGACACTCGACTTGAGTTGACGAGTGAAGTTCTTGATGTCGGCTCTGTTTACAATTGGGCAGCTATCGAATCGTGCGGTGCAGTCGTAGTTTTTTCAGGAATTGTGCGTGACAACGCTGAAGGTCGCACCGATGTTAAGTCGCTTACTTACGAGGCTTACGAAGATCAAGTCGTGCCAAAGCTTGAGATAATCGCCAATGAGATGCGCTTGCGATGGAGTGATCTTGGGCGAATCGCTCTGATTCACCGTGTGGGCAAACTAGAACTGACCGAGTCGTCTGTTTTGGTTGTCGTTTCGTCACCACATCGACCTGAGGCGTTTGCCGCAGCAAGATATGCGATCGATGCTTTAAAAATTAGCGTGCCAATTTGGAAACAAGAACACTGGAAAGACGGAAGTGATTGGGGCACGAATAGCCACGAAATTTCTGATGCTCGCAAAGTGAAGAGTTCAACGTTGTGATTATTTTTGCCGTATCAACACTTGCGGTATTTTTCGCCGCCGTTTCGATCGTTTCAGGTGTGAGCTTGGCGCTGTTAGTGCTAACTCAAGATCGGTCAAGTTCGTCTAACGAGGGCATGGCTGCGTTTCATCGACACCTTGATGCTCTGTCAGATGAGTCGCGCGAGCACCTGCGAAGTCAGTTGCGAGAAGCCAAACAGCGACAGACGAGGGGCTAGTCAATGGCACGCGACCTTGCAATCGATCTTGGTACCGCAAACACACTTGTTTATATGCAGGGTCGGGGCATCGTTATCAACGAACCATCTGTAATCGCGGTGAATCGACGAAGTGGCGAAGTCTTAGCAACCGGCGAAGAGGCCTGGCAGATGATTGGTCGTACGCCTGGTTACATCGTTGCTGTGCGACCACTTCGAGGCGGAGCGATCACCGACTTCGAAGTCACAGAAAAAATGATTCGATTGTTGTTGCAACGCGCTGGTGTATCTAAGTTTTCGCGACCGAAAGTTTTGATCTGTGTACCTTCGGCGATCACCGAAGTAGAACGACGTGCAGTCACCGACGCAACGCGTCGAGCGGGTGCGGCAGACGCACAGTTATTAGAGCAACCAGTTGCGGCTGCTATTGGTGCGAATCTGCCAATTGATGAACCTGTCGGCAACATGGTGATTGATATTGGAGGTGGCACAACAGAGACAGCAGTGATAAGTCTTGGTGGCATCGTCGCTCTTGAGGCAGTGCGAGTCGGTAGTTTTGATATTGACACCGAGATTCAGTCGTTTGTGCGCCGCAAGCATGGCATTGCAATCGGTGAGCGCACCGCAGAAGAGATTAAGAAGTCGATTGGCAGTGCGATGCCGATGCCTGGTGACTCAGAGGCCGAAGTTCGTGGCCGTGATCTTGTAACTGGTTTGCCGAAGACAGTTATCTTGACATCAAAAGAAATTCGGGAAGCGATTGACCCAGTTGTAACTCAAATGGTTGATTCTGTCGTCCGTTGTCTTGGTGTTGCTCCACCTGAGTTGTCGCAAGACTTTCTCAAGCGCGGAATGTATTTGGTCGGCGGAGGTTCGCTGTTGCGCGGTATGGCTGAGCGAATTTCAAACGAAACTCGTGTGCCGGTAAATATGTCAAACGAGCCGCTCGAAGCAGTTGTGCTTGGTGCTGGCCATTGCATCGAAAACTATGCAGCCTTGCGTGGCTTGTTTATGGACTCTCGTCGCTAAAACTTATTGTTCAACGAGACGCGTTAGTCCTTCTTGAACGACAGTGACCACTAGTTCGCCGTTTGGCGAAAAAATATAACCACTGGCGATACCTCTGGCGTTTGAAGTTGAGATTGCAGTTTGATCGTAAAGAAGCCAGTCGTCTGCTCTAAATGGCCGATGAAACCACATCACATGGTCGAGGCTTGCCATTTGAATGTTTTGTTCCGTCCATGATCGCCCATGTGGAAGCAACGTCGTGTCGAGCAATGACATATCGCTGGCATAAGTAACAATGCACGCATGCAGCACCGGGTCGTCGGGGAGTTTTCCGTCTGCACGCATCCAAAGTTTTTGCCCTGGGCTCTTGAGATTTTTTCGGGTTAGTGGGTCGGCATCGATATAACGCAAGTCAATTGGTCTTGGACGCGTGAACCATTCTCCAATTTGTTCTTTGAATGGCTCCATACGGGTTTTGAAGTCTGGCAGTGTTTCTGGACGAGGCAGATCTTTGGGCATTTCGATGAAGTGGTCGAGTCCTGGTTCGGAAATTTGGAAACTGGCTTGCAGATTAAAAATCGCCTTTCCGTGCTGAATTGCGATCACACGGCGAGTCGTAAAACTCTTGCCGTCACGGATGCGGTCAACTTCGTAGAGAATCGGAATTGTTGGGTCGCCTGGTCTTAGAAAGTAGGCGTGAAGCGAATGAACATGTCGTGACTTGTCGTCGACTGTTCGCGCGGCTGCAACAAGTGCTTGACCGGCGACTTGTCCACCGAAAACTCGTTGACGGTTTTCTTGTGGTGAGACGCCCCGAAAAATGTTTACTTCAATAATTTCAAGATCTAAGAGAGCCACAAGATCATCAAGCGCAGATTGCATAGTTCTATTCTTGCATCTATACGCCGTAGAACTTGATTAATTCTTAACGCAGATAAGATTTAGCGAGTGACGATCGTCTGGAATGCTCAACGCGTCAGCGAGGGTCTAGACGAAATTGGCTCTGCTCGAGCATTGGTATTAGCAAATGTCAAGCAGTTGTTAGATGAATATCACGGCGTCAGTTATTCAGCGCGTTATTACGACATAATTCTTGGCGACTGGGTTGAACGTTTTTTGCATCTTGTTTATGTAGCAACGCAACAATATGCACATGGTGTAAACAGCGGACAGGATCAAACTGAGGTAAATACTTCAATTACGATTTTGCCGGCGAGTGACACCGCCGAATTTTTCGCCGCGCATCAAACTCTGCCAAATCAAATGCTGGCAGTTTTGAGATGTCTTTCATTTTCGAGTGTTGATGCGGTAAAGATTTCAGATAGTGATGTCGAAGTTAAAAACTCAGCGACGTTGAGTCGGCGCAACAAAATTTATGCAGTTCTGTTGAAATTCGCCTCAATTGGCAGTAATCCAAAGGTGCTATTCGTCAAACCATTTTCAGGCAGTACGCCTAGCCCATGGGTTTCGGCGATGTTTTCGTGGCGAAAGTGGGCGAAACAAGACGATTTAGATTTTTCGCTTGTTGTTCAAACAAAAGTTGATTCGCAGTGGCGCCATCAGCACCTTGCCAATGTCTCAGTAGGTACAAATTTAGGAGAAACAGCTAACGCTGTGCTTTCGGCATTTATCCCAGTTTGTGCGCTCGAAGGTTTCGCTGAGTTCAAAGCAAAAGTAAAAAGTGCAAGGCCAAAACGATTTGCGCACGTTTACTCTGCTCAGTCTTTATGGACTCACTTTGCGTTTAAAGTACTTGTCGCTGAGTGGTGCGAACAAGGAACAAAGCTGCACTATCACCAGCACGGTGGTTGGTACGGTCTGGACGAAACTCATGTTGGTGAGATCTACGAATCGCGCGTCTCAGATTTTTACTACACATGGGGCTGGAACCGAGGCAACACCAACACAAGAGCATTGCCACCCGTTACCTCAAGTCTTCAAGTGCAAGAGCAGCTTTTTGACTCATTGATCTGCTTTGATCAGCCTCAGCAGATCTATCGACTGCAGTATTTTCCGTTGCCGGGCACTTTGCAGACCATGTATGACCAAACTGCTGACTTCGTTCGCACGCGAGAAAGTGTCACAGAGTTGCGTATTCGACTGTTTCCTGGTGAATATGGTGCTCAGCAGAAAAATGGGATTTTAAGAGCGAATAGCAGTGCAATTTTTGATAATTCTCAGAATATTTTCTCGCAATATTCGAGTAGTCGAATTGTTTTTCATAATTATTTGGGCACTTCGTGGCTTGAAACACTCGGCAATAATATTCCGACCATTTGTTTCTATGACGTTGATGCATATCGTTTCAGATCAGATGCAAAGCCGCTGCTTGAAGACTTAGTCAAAGTTGGTGTTCTACACATCTCTGGTCTAAGTGCAGCCGAAAAAGCAAATGCTGTTGATGGTGATGTTGATTCTTGGTGGCTTAGCGAAGAAGTTCAGATCGCACGTCGAAATTTTATATTGCAGTTTGCAAATTTCTCGACAGACTGGAAACAAATCTGGCAAAAATACTTTTTGGATGCAATCAAAGTAAGTGAATCGGCGTGAAGAAAATTGATATTGCTTTGAAAGCAGTTGCGCTTGCGACTAAAGGATTCATGCCTGAAGATGAAGGCGATGCTTTGTACGCTGCCGCCTGTTTGGCGTGTGATGAGCTGCCGGGACTGCCGATGGTTGAAGTCGGAACTTATTGTGGGCGTTCGACGGTTTGGTTAGGTGCAGCCGCAAAAAACAAAAAAACAGTTTTGTTTACGGTTGACCACCACTCAGGCAGTGAAGAAAACCAACAAGGTTGGGAGTGGTTCGATGAATCTTTGGTTGATGCTCAAACCCGTCGCCTAAATACTCTGCCAACATTTATTCAAACTATGAAACAGGCTCAACTCGACGACGTAGTCGTGCCAATTATTGCTGAGTCGCAATTGGCAAGTCGCCAATTTGCTTTTGAAATTGCTTTTTGTTTTATTGATGGCGGCCACGGCAAATTGCCGACGCAAATTGATTATGCAGGGTGGGTTCCGAAAGTTGCGAAATCGGGATATCTAGCAATTCACGATGTTTTTGTTGACCCACGCGACGGTGGACAAGCGCCGCACGACTTTATTTACCGACCCGCGCTTGAGTCCGGCAAATTCGTAGAAGTTTTGTCTGCAGGCTCTTTGCGCGTATTACAAAGAAAAAATTAGAAAACTAAATCTATTTAGATTTCAATCGTCTCGTCGTATCTAAAGATTCGAGACCCTGACGAAATTGAATAAAGAGAATCTGCGGCCAAGATGATCGCTGCACCCGTGTAGGCAGAGGTTTCGTTAGCTGGAAACACGATTTTGTCGGGGTAAACCAAACCGGTCAAGTAAGAGCCGTCTTTCGTGCGGTGATGTGAAGTCGTGTTCAATAAGAATTGAGCGGTATCGATATCACCGATGGCCGAATATGCCATCGAGCATTCGGCAGTCTCTGAGGCAGTTATCCAAGGTTCGTCGCTAACGCAACGCACACCATGGTCTTGCATTACAAAAGTTTCAAATTGCTCTTCAAGTCGAGATTTTGCTGCTGCGCCAGTTAGCGAACCACTCAAAACTGGGTAGTACCAGTCCATTGCCCAACGATCTTTTGGTTCAAAAACCTTAGGTGTATTGCGAATTGCGGAGTCAATTTTTGCTGCCGCTTCGTACCATTCGGGTTTCGGCGTTTTGAGGATGTCGGCAACGCTTGCCGCGCAGATCAGTGCATGTCGTATTGATGAACAGCCTGTTAGTAGCGCGTAGTCCCAAGGTTTGTCGTCTTCTTCGCGTGCCCAAAGAATTGTTCCGTTTGCTAGTCGCATTCGCAGGACCCAATTCATTGCGTTTTCTAGCATTGGCCAAAATTCTTCGAGGGCTTCAATGTCGTGGTTGCAAAGCCAGTGATGCCAGAGTCCGGTACCGACGTACGCGCAAACATTGCTGTCGAGTTTGAAGTCTTTTACGCTTTCGTCAAAGTTGTAGTAGTTCGACCAAGCGCCATCTGCGCGTTGCGTATTTTTGAGCCATCTATACGCAAGGTAGGCATTTTCGTGCAGGCCCATTACGTCGAGAGCCATCGCAGTTTCGACATGATTCCATGGGTCGCAATGCCCATTTTCAAACCAGGGGATCATTCCTGATTTGTGTTGCAGGTTTGCTATCGAATTTGCAGTTTGCAAAAGTTGCGAATGAGTCAGAACTCTTTTTGTCGCCAAAGATTTTTGCTGCAGGTTCATGATTTTGTCCCAACGAGTGAACTCTTTGGCTTTGTTGCGTAAACGACATAGCTCTTGCCGATTACCGGACTCAACGCTTTGTCGAGAGCGCGAGTGATGGTTGGCGCTGAGATTATGTCCCACTCGAGAAATTTTTTGTACATTGCGACGGCTTTGTGATCTTCGCGCTGTGGACCAACAGCGCAGCGCAACCACCAATATGGTGAGTGAAGTCCGTGCGCTTTGTGTGTTGCGTCAACAGTAAGACCCGCTTGCGAAATTTTTGATCGCAATTCGCTTCCGCGGTAGATACGAACATGACCGCCTTCGACAAACGGTGCGTGATATTCATCTGATAACGCCCAGTTAATTTTTTCTGGAAACCAAGAAGGCACTGTCGCAGCGAGGGTGCCTCCAGGTCGAAGTACTCGAACAAATTCGTTGATCGCAGAAGTGTCGTCATGAATGTGTTCGAGAACCTCTGATGTGACGATGCAGTCAAACGTTGAGTCGTCGAACGGCAGGCGAGTTGCATCGCCTCGCACCACGCCTGTGAACGACTCGGCTTTGAGTTCACCTGCTTCGTACATTGCGGCAAATGTTGCGCGTGTGCTTTTTACTTCTTGTTCTGCGTAGTCAAGGGCGACGACTTTTGCCCCACGACGTGCGGCTTCAAAAGCGTGTCGCCCAAAGCCCGTGCCGGCGTCAAGAAAGAGATCACCAGGCTTTAAGTTGAGGCGATCAAATCTGATTGTCAGCATTATTTACCGTCTCGTTTTGCAAGCTTGGCTATGTTGTGCGGCATCGAGAGCACTTCACGATATTGGTCGACTGTTAGCTGAGCACAGTGACGCCAACTCCAGCGTTCGGCAACACGTTGTCGACCAGCGAGGCCAATTTTTTCACGCAATACTTTGTCGTCGAGACCACGACGAATTGCGACGGCTAATGCGTCGGCATCGGCTGGCGGGCACGAAAGAACTGTTTCGCCATCGCGACCGGTAACTTCAGGCAAGGCACCGCCAGTTGTCGCGACTAGGCAAATGCCCGTGCTCATTGCTTCGATTGCAGGCAAACTGAAACCTTCGTAAAGACTCGGCACGACTGCGAGCTCACACGATGCATAGAGTTCAACGATTTGTTCGTCTGTGACGCCAGAGACATAACTGATGCAGTCTTGAAGGCCAAGAGATTCGATTAGATCTGCACTTGCCCCAGCACGCGGTTTGCCGATGATGGTTAGATGCACATCGCGTTCGGTGCGAAGTTTTGCCAGAGCCTCGAGCAAAAATGAAAGACCTTTGAGAGCGACGTCAGCAGATGCGGTTGTAATTAAATGGCCAGGTTTTCGCTGAATTGACGGAATCGGTTTGAACAAATCTGGGTCGACACCGACGGGCACCAATCTCATGCGATCTTTTGACACCCCCATGTCGGTGTGTATGTCGTTGATTGAGTTTTCGCTGACAACGACGACACGTGGCATTTTGCTGGCGACACGGCCTTGCATCCAAACAAATGAATACCAACGACCGATTGCGCGACGCTTCCACCAAGTTGGTGTGTGGGCCATTTCGAGAGTGCGATCTTTGGTGATTGGGTGGTGCAAAGTGACAATTGTTGGGATGATTTTTTCGATTTTTAGTATTGATGTGCCCAGACATTGGTTGTCATGGACTAGGTCAAAGTCGTTTATACGGTCGCGCAAAACTCGGTGGGCGCGCATACTGAATGAGAGTGGTTCGCCAAATGTGCCTTTGAGAAATAGCGCGGCTTCGACAAAGTTTGGCCAAGTGTTTAACTCCCAATATGCAGGAAATCTGCCTGGGTGTTGATCGTTGAATATGTCGAGGCTGGGTAATTTGTGCAATTGAATGCGCGAGTCGATGATTGGATACGGCTGACCGCTAAAAACTTCAACATGGTGACCGAGGTCGACCAGCGCTTTGGTTAAATGGCGTGAGTAAACACCTTGACCGCCTACATGAGGCTTGCCACGATACGTGAGATACGCAATTCGTATCGGACCGTTGATATCAAACGGTTTAGTCATCAGGAAATCCTACCGTGACGAATTCGAGACTCTTCTGTAGCGAATTTGTAAAGAGTTATTTAGAAATCGAAAGTCTCATGAATCTCTTGAGTGGCTTTGATGGTTCAACAATGAATTGTTCAAGATTAAAACCATCTGGTGGGCCAGACTGCGGCTCGACACAAATTGCGTGAGATGTTTCGTCGTAGACGACCCAGTGCGAGCAATCACTGTCAATGGTCACTGTTATTGATTCATCAAAAATAATTCGGGGCTGTTTTCGCGAACCCGTGAAGCAATCGTCGTACGGAGGTGGCGGCGGTGAGACTGTTTCTCCCGTCGGAATACCAACCGAATCGCGAACATACATTTTTTCAAAATCGACTTCGATGCGACATGGTCGAGCAAACCAAGGATGCCAACCAACTTGACCGGGCATTTTTTGTTCTGATGTTGAAAGAGCAAGTTCGAAGTTGATCGCATCATCGTCAACTGTGATTATTTGAGTCACTTCACCACTAAAAGCGAACCGCACGCCAAGGTCAATTTTCATTGTCGCACTTGTTGGCGATAAGTCGGTGACACTGAATGCGCGGTCTAATACCGTGCCGTGAATCGCGTGTGGCGCCATATTAATTTCAAGTTGATGACTTTTTGATTCGAAATTGAATTTGCCGTTTCGCACTCGACCTGCATATGGCACCATCGGATATGAGCCCCATTTTTGAAGGTTCGTCTCGCCGTTGCGAGTTATTAAGAGTTCACGACCAAATGCGATTAGTGATGAAACTCGACCACCATGTTTCGGATCAATTGTGCAACGAACGTTTTTACTTGCGAGAACAATTTCAGAATTTGTCATTTTCCTGTTCTCGCTCTCGCTCGTTTGTGTTTTGCTTGAATTGCAGTCAGTACGACTAGAAGCGCGAAAATGATTGGCGCATCGCCGATTAGAGAATAAATAGTTCTGCCAGTGTGCAACGGCACATCAACAATCAATGTCTTTGCGTCACCAATGTTGAGGCGGTCAGTTATCTCTCCGTGTGAAGAAATAACTGCGCTAAAGCCCGTTGTTGCTGCTTGAAGTGTCCATCTTCCTGTCTCTCGAGCGCGAAGTGAGTTGGTGGCAAGTTGTTGAGTTTGCAGAACAGTACCCGTGTAACTTGAGCCGTTGGTGGGGTTCAACAAAACTTCTCCGCCTGATTCGACGCCACTGTTTGCGCGCCCGGCAAAAAATGCTTCCCAAGAGATCACGACTGCAGCATTTGTCGCACCAATCTGGATCATTGCCGGTTCTTTGCCTGCAACCGCATCGCTCGGAATTCGATTCATTGGCGCACCGATCGCGCTGAGAAAGCTGCGTAAGCCACTCGGTACGTATTCACCAAAAGGAACACGACGAACTTTGTCGTATCGAGATGTAATTTCACCTGACGGCTTAACCACGACTTGAGCGTTGGTGAATAGGTTTGGGCCAGCGTCTTCGGTAATGCCAACGATGAAATCAGTATTTAGTCGTTTGGCTTCACCAACAATTTCGTCGAACTCTTTGCTCGACTTGAAGTCGACAACGTCAATTACGTTTTCGGGCCAAAGAACAGCGTCGAGTTCGTCAGTTGGTTGCAAAGTTTGCGTCACTCGTAAGTGTCGGTCAAAAGCATCACGGGCTGATGCATTAATCGCCAATACACCTTGTGGACCACCACCTTGCACAATTGCAATTCTTAGAGTGTCGCCGGTTGGTTTAGGTGACGGCACTACTAACGCGAATACTTGCAATGCGGATATCACGGCGAAAAGTTGAAGCACTTTTGCTCGCGATTCTCGGCGATTGAAATATGCGGTAACTATGGCCGCTACTTGTAAAACAAACCAAGTAGTCAAAATTGGGCCACCAATCGAAACGAGATCAGCAAATGTTGATTGCGACATTGCTATCGGCAACGTGGCGAGTGGAACCCCGCCAAATGGCAGAGAGAATCTCAAAACTTCAGCCAAACTGTGCGCGATTGGGCGCGCTATCGAAGTATTGCCGAATTTATTTGCAATGACGGCGGCGATGCCATGCAAAACAGAAAACAAGACGACCGCCAATATGTACCCAGGTGCAGTTAACCACCACATCCACATCATGCCGAGGCTGAGCCAGGCGATTGAAAATAAAGTTCCGAGTGAGAAACTCTCTCGATTGTTTTGCGACAGATTGCAAATGGCAAAAAATATTGCGATGCCGACAATCGATAGCGGCCACCATCCCCATGGTGGCAAACTGAAGCCAACAAGTAGGCCAGATACCAGAGCCGCAATTTTGCGTGCGATCGAAGAAGTTTTGAATGTTGCGAGGGCTATCTTCATCTAAATGGATCTTCGGTTCTAAGCAAAATCTGCAATTTGGCGATTCTTTCTCGTGCCGGTGGATGTGAAGCCACAACAAGGTTGTTAGAGGCTTGGCGATCACCAATCTCAGTGTCATCGCTAACGCGTTTTAAAGCGGTAAGCAATTCATTGCCGAAACCCATGCGTACTGCGCGGTGGTCGGCTTGAAATTCAGATGCATGGCCTACAGCACTGCTAAGGGCTTGCGCCACTACGAGACCTGCAACAAAAAGTGACGAAACAACTGTAAGCGCGGCTGAGATCAACAAGCCGAAAAACTTAAGCGCAGCAAATCTTGAACCGAATGTATTCGAGATGGCTTCGGCGATTCGCTGCAAGAAGAAGCCAATTCGAGCAAGTAACAAAATTGGCAAACTCAGCCACTGAGCGATTGTCAACGCGATGGTGTGTGAGCCGAGGTGATGACTGAGTTCGTGAGCAAGAATTCCAGCGAGTTCGTCTTCATCGAGTTGATTGATTGCATAAGACGAAACAACCACGAGGTGTCCGCCTGATGCGAATGCGTTGATGTCTTGGCTATCGACAACTGCAAGAACGAAACTTTCTGTGCTGGCGTGATTAGCTTGAGCGACTCTTCGCCAAGATTTGTGAAGAGTTGCGGCTTCTTGTGGAGATGGCTTGCGTGCATTTAACAGGCGCGCAAGAAAGATTCGTTGTATCGACTTTGAAAACAGCACAATGCCGAGAGCGAGCGCAGCGAAAGCAAACAGCGGATACGAAACGTCAGTGAAAATCCAAACTGGTATCCAAAAAATTGCAATTGCGATCAACCAAATCGGAATCAAAGCAGCAACTGGCGCAAGCGCACTAATCGCCGCCGAATCGACCTGTCGCTTGGCGGTAGACACATATTAAGTAGACCAGCAATAAGTGCAGATAGGCAACCGCCTGCAAATTCAGCCTGAGAACTAGTCTGAGTTTGATGTTTGCAAGTTTGCCGAGCCCCTCTGCTGGTTCTCTTGAGATTGGTCCATTGCGTTTCAATGCATACGGATTAATGATTGCACTCGGTGTAGTTGCCGCGGTCTGGCTATTTAAAAAACGACTCGCACAGCGCGAGATAGGTAAACCAGAAGATGCAAGTTCGATTGCGATGATCGCCGTGCCTTTAGGTATCGTCGGCGCCCGCGCATATCACGTGATCACCGACTGGGAACGATTTAGTGGCCGATGGTTTGATGTGGTGAAGATTTGGGAGGGTGGACTTGGCATCTGGGGAGGAATTGCAGTTGGTGTTGTCGCAGGTGTGATCGCAGCAAAACAGCGCAATATTCCGATTGCGGTTGGTTTGACCTGTGTTGCTCCAGCACTTGCACTCGCGCAATCAATTGGAAGATGGGGAAATTGGTTTAATCAAGAGTTGTTCGGTAAGCCGACTGATTTGCCTTGGGCTTTGCAAATTTCTGCAGGCAAGGCACAAGCAGCTGGTTTTGCGGCTGGTACGACTTTTCACCCGACTTTTTTGTATGAATCGTTGGGGTGTTTACTTATTTGTATCGGACTAATCAAAGCCGATAAGCGTTGGCGGTTTCGAGACGGAAGATTATTTGCGATGTACGTCGCTTCATACACGTTTCTCAGATTTTTTGTTGAGTCATTGCGCATTGATGAGGCAAAAAATATTGCAGGTCTGAGATTGAATCAGTGGACATCAATCTTTGTTTTTGCTTGCGCCATTATTTATCTTGTGATTGCGAATGGTCGGTCTAAGAGTGCAGCGAACGAAGCCTCTTCGCAAGATCTTCTGGGTTGATCGGATTAAAAAATTCGCCTGTTGCGACTTCGGCAGCCGCTATATAGCGAGAGACATTTTTTTCACGCCAAGGAGAAACAACTTCGACGTGCAGCCATGACTCGGGAGAGTTTTTTGCGTCTTGGTTGATCCACATCATGTATGGAGTTTTGCTGTCAAATAATTGATCAATAGTTTGCATCACGTTTTTCAAAATTGTTGCAAAACTTAACCGGTCTTGTTCGCTCAACGAAGTGAGATTGGCAATTTGTGTGATCGGTGCGATTTCTATAGAGATGGGGTAAATCGGTGCTGCGATCACCCACGCAGCCCAACCGTTGAATTCAATAAATCGGCGCTCTAGATCTGGGTCGGGTTGCCATTTGTTTGAAAGTCGTTGCGATGTTCGCTGCGGAACATGATCGAATGCATAAATCTGGCAATGAGGGTGGTCGATTGTTGCGCCAACTTCGCGTCCACGGTTTTCAAAAATCAAAACATTTTGCACATCTTGTCGCGACATCAGCGACGATGTGCGCAGCGCCCATAAGTCGACGATGTCTTTGACGTGGTCGACTGGCAACTCGGCAAGAGATGAATTGTGCTCGCTCGTATATAGGACAACATCGCAACGATCGTCTGGCATCGCAGGCCAACGATTTTTGAAAGATTTTATGTTGTACGGCTGAGGCGCTTCGAGGCCACCAATACAAAATGGGCATTGGTCGGTCGGTAAGTTGGGGCGACTCTGTCGCGACTCAACAATGTGAACCAAAGTGTTTAGCCATGGATCTTGTCGCACAGAATAAGCAGTGTATCTTTTGAGCCATGGGCGACTTTTGTGATGCTGCCAATAATTGGTGAGTTGCGTCCGTGGGCCGACCCGCGTATAAATCAAATTAATCGCATGCCAATGCATGCAACGTTTATTCGTGAAAACAGATTGTCGCTCGACGGCGAGTGGTCGTTTGATTTGTTTTCACACCCAGACGAAATTGACTCGGCAGTTTTGTGCGAACTGCGGGCGAGTAAAAAGATCGTTGTGCCGGGTAATTGGACGATGCAAGACACTGGTGACTTGCCGCATTACACGAATATTCAAATGCCGTTTGCAGGCTCACCCCCAGATTTGCCCGATCGAATTGCCACGGGTATCTATCGTCGTAGTTTTGTTGTGCCCGATGATTGGCAACAATCGCAAACGGTGCTTTGTGTTGGCGGTGCCGAAAGTGTTCACGCTGTTTATATAAACGGCGACTTCGTTGGTTATGGCACCGACAGTCGTTTGCCAAGCGAATATGACATCAGCAAGTTTCTCGTAACTGGCGAGAATATTTTGGCGATCGTCGTTATGCGATATAGCGCGATGAGTTATATAGAAGATCAAGATCAGTGGTGGATGGCTGGTTTACATCGCGGGGTCTATGTCGAGTCGCGAAAAGTTGTCTGTATCGCTGACATTGTTTGCGAGACAGATTTTGACAGCAAGAAGAAACTCGGCAACTTGACGGTAGATGTTGAGGTCGGTTTTTTCGGCGAACCCAAGCCAGGTTTTATTGTGCGTGCAAGTCTTTTTTCACCGAGTGGTAAAGCGATTGGCAAAACATATTTAGAAACGGTGCCACACATTGCCGACCAGCCATATTTTTTTATTGGTCACAAGACAAGATTCAAATGGACTGTTAACAACTGTGCGGCTTGGTCAGCTGAAGCGCCAAATTTGTATCAAATTGAAACTCAGTTAGTCGCGCCCTCGGGCGAAGTTATAGAAACCGTTCGACAACGAGTCGGGTTTCGTCGCGTTGAAGTGAAAAACCGCCAACTTCTTGTAAACGACCAACCGATCTGGATCTTTGGTGTCAATCGACATGACCACGACCCCGATAAGGGAAGCACTATGTCGATTGATGATATGCGTCGCGATTTAGAAGTAATGCGACGCCACAACATTACGGCGATTCGTGGTGCGCACTACCCAAACGACGACGTTTTTTACGATTTGTGCGACGAACTCGGAATGTATGTCGTTGATGAGGCAAATATCGAGGGTCATGCATTCAACACGAGCATCTGTGACGACGATCGTTATTTATCGGCGTTCGTCGAACGTGGCGCGCGAATGGTTCAACGCGATCGAAATCATCCGTCAATAATTCTTTGGAGTCTGGGAAACGAGACAGGGTATGGTGCAAATCATGATGCACTTGCGGGATGGATAAGGCGAACAGATAGCACGCGACCTCTGCACTATGAAGGGGCGATTTTTCACGGTGATAGAAATCGAATTTCAAAATCAAATTGGGTCGACGGGGGATTGCATGCCAGCGACATTGTTTGTCCGATGTATGTGCCGATTGATGCGATCAAAAAATATGGTGATGATGGTCTCGGCACACGACCCTTAATCATGTGCGAATACAGCCACGCGATGGGAAATTCAAATGGATCGCTGGCTGACTATTGGCAAGTCATTAGTAATACGCCCGGCCTGCAAGGTGGTTTCATCTGGGAGTTCAAAGATCATGGCCTACGTCAAAAATTGACTGACTCTAAAACACGACTAGCAGTTGGTGGCGACTTTGGCGATCAACCAAATGACCGCAGTTTTGTTGCCGATGGTCTGGTTTCTTCTGATTGCGAGCCGCATCCTGCGATGCACGAAGTTGCGTGGGTCTATCGACCAATCACTAGTGAGATCAAGAAAATAAAAAGTCAGGTCAAAATATTAGTGACGAACAGACAATCGTTTGTCGGTACAGAGAATTATCTTGCAAGTTTTGAATTGCTAGTTGACGGTGTTGTGACTGCTAGTGGAAACCTGCCGAATTGGAGAGTAAATGCACGGTCTTCGAAACTTTTTGCTTTGCCGTGTCGCGTTGTCGCGCCATCAAAGAGTGAAGTGCACTTAAATATTTTTTGGCGGTTAAAGCAAGATAGTTGGTTTGCGCCAAGAAATCACTGTGTGGCTTGGGATCAGATAGAACTCAAACGAAAACCAAAAGCGGTTTTAAAAATTGCTCGACGTAACAGCGCTAAAAATAAAAGTTCTGAGTTTGAGAAGTTGTTGGTCTCACCAGTCGAATTGTTTTTGTGGCGAGCACCTATTGATAATGACGGATACAAATTAATGCCAGAACTCTTCGAAAAGCAGGGCACCGGAAGCAAAGCGATGCAGACTTGGCGAGAACGCGGACTTGATCGTCAGAGTGCCGAAGACCTCGTGAAGCACGAAGTGATGCGCGAAGTTCGTGCCGATGGTCGCGAGATCGACTTCTTTCATCGTGTTGTCGTGCCGAAATCTCTCGATGACTTACCACGTGTAGGAGTTCGGTTTTCACTACAAGATGGTTTCGACAAAATCAAGTGGTTTGGTCGCGGTCCATTTGAGAATTATCCCGATCGAAAAAGCGGATCGATACTGGGTGAGTGGACCTCGAAACCAGATGCGCCGCCGTATTTAGTGCCACAAGAGTTTGGTTTGCGCACCGACATGCGGTGGGTTGAATTCACTTCCGCAAAGTCAAACAAGATAGTGCGGATTGAAATTTTGCAACCATCATCGATGCACTTTTCAGCAACTAATTTCTCAGCACACGATTTGTTTGTCGCCGAAAATCAGTGCGACCTGAAGCCGCGACAAGAGTTGATTGTGCATCTTGATGTTGCTCATCGTGGCTTGGGAACGGCGAGTTGTGGCCCAGATGTGCTCGAGAAGTATCGAATCAAATCAGGGACATTTGCGTTTGCTTATCGAGTGACCGTGCGTTAGATACCCATGGCCGAAAACTTGATTCATCTTCGACGACCGGGCATAAGTGTGGTTGTCGACGTCTCGGCGGGCGTACCGGTGGTCGCTCACTGGGGGCGAGAACTCGAAACAATCGATCGTGACTCGATTCTTAATTCAGTTTATTTACCAAAGCAGCCTGGCGGAGTCGATGTGACTGCACCGATTGCAGTCGTACCACAACACGGCGATGGATGCTTTGCTCGACCGGGGCTCGCTGGTCATCGTCCGGGTGGAAGATTTTTTGCTCCGAGATTTAGTCATTCAAAAGTTGAGATGTCAGATTATGGTTTTGTCTTCACAAGCACTGACTCGGTAGCGGAATTGGGTCTACGTTGTCAATTTGAACTTCGTGACTCGGGTGTATTGGCGATCAATGCAAGTGTTACAAACCATGGTGACAGTCGTTATTTGCTCGACACGCTCAGCATTACGTTGCCAATACCAAGTCGTGCGAAAGAGTTGGTGACACTGACCGGCAGTTGGGCTCGTGAATTTGCGATACATCGCCAAGGTTTTTTACACGGTGCCTGGACTTCTGAAAATCGCACTGGCCGCACATCACATGAGCATCCGCCGGTGGTTTGGGCTGTCGAGGCGAATGCAAATGAATGGCATGGCGAGGTGTGGGGCGCTCATCTGGCTTGGAGTGGCAATCATGTTTTGCTGGCAGAAGTACTTGCAGACTCGCGAAAATACCTTCAACTCGGCGAATTATTGATGGCAGGCGAAGTTTGCTTAGAACTGGGCGGTTCATATTCGACTCCAGAAGTTCTTGCGACATATTCACAAAATGGTTTGACGCCTGCTTCATTAAATTTTCACCGCAATGTTCGCGCGAATTTGCCAAAGCAAAGCAACTCTGCATCTCGCAAAGTTTTGTTGAATACATGGGAAGCCGTTTATTTTGATCACGACGAAGAGAAGTTGAAAAATCTCGCTGATATAGCCGCCAGTGTTGGTGTCGAGCGATTTGTTTTGGATGATGGTTGGTTCGCAGGTCGGCGAAACGACAAAACAAGTTTGGGTGATTGGTGGGTTTCGCCCGAGATTTATCCGAATGGTTTGGCGCCATTAATTTCGCATGTGCGAAAACTCGGCATGGACTTTGGCATTTGGGTTGAGCCCGAAATGATCAGCGAAGACAGCGAATTGTTTCGAATGCACCCCGACTGGGCTCTTGTCTCGCCAGATTATGAGCCAGTGAGATCACGAAATCAACTCGTGTTGAATTTAGTGCACGCACCCGCTTACGAATATGTCTTTTCAAAACTTGACAAGTTGCTTAGCGAAAATGAAATTTCATTTATTAAGTGGGATATGAATAGACCTCATGTTCAGGCAACTCTGAAAAGTGGCGCCGCTGGAACACGCGAACAAACTTTGGCTTTTTACAAGCTGGTTGATCAATTGAGAGAAAAGCATCGACATATTGAGATTGAAAGTTGTTCGTCTGGTGGTGGTCGTATTGATCACGAAATTTTGCGGCGCACAGATCGTGTATGGACAAGCGATTGCATCGACCCGTATCGACGACAAAAAATTCAACGTGGAGCATCGATGTTTATACCGAATGAGGTGATGGGTGCGCATATCGGTGCCGAAAAGGCGCACACAACTAGTCGAGTGCATTCATTAGAGTTTCGAGCAATTTCTGCAGTGTTCGGACACCTGGGGCTCGAATTAGATTTGACGATTTGTAGTCAAAGCGAATTGCGGTTGATCAAGCAGGCGATTGATTGGCATAAAAAGTTTCGGGGTTTGTTGCACTCTGGCGACGCGGTGCGATTTGATTGTGAAAGTGCATCTCAGATAAGTCATGGCGTTTACTCACAAGACCGCAATGAAGCACTCGTATCTCTGGTGCAGTTGACAGAAACAAAACAGGGCGAAGACGCAGAGTTTTTGCGATTGCCCGGCCTTGATAGTGAATGTCGATATCGCGTTGCGGTGCTTGATTCAAACTTTGTGACGTCGCGCGATGTCAGCGAATACACGGGCCAGCAACTTGCGAATACAGGTTTGAAACTGTCCAAAATGCGTCTCGAAACGGGAACGATTTTTCATCTCTTGAGTATCTAGAGCGGGTCGCCTCATAGAATTAAAGGCGTGTCTGATTCAATTTCGAAAGAAACAGTCGTCAAAGTTTCGCGACTTGCGCGGTTAAGCCTTACGCCAGAACAAGCAGAAAAGATGACTTCGCAGTTGGCAGGCATGCTCGACCACTTTCGTGATATCGATGCGCTAGATCTTTCGGATGTTGAGCCGATGACGCAGCCGTATCCACTGAAAAACGTGATGCGCGAAGATGTCGAAGCTAAATCACTAGATCGTCAAGAAGTTTTAGACCAAGCACCCGCTGCTGAAAGTGGTCGTTTTCGTGTGCCACCCACAATTGGGTTTGACGTTTAGGTCATGCAGAAGCTCGTTGAAATTGTTGCTGGTGTTACCAGTGGCTCGACCACTGCAACCGCTGTTGTTGACGAACATCTTGCGCGAATCAAAGCGCGCGAAGGAGAGATTCACGCTTTCAATTTGGTGACCGCAGATCAGGCTCGTAAAGACGCCGCAAAAATTGACGAAGATGTGAAGGCAGGCAAAGCAGTTGGTGCGTTGGCAGGTGTGCCGATTGCACTTAAAGACAACATGTGCACTCGCGGTGTTGAAACAACTTGCTCGTCAAAGATTTTGCAAGGTTGGAAGCCGCCATATGACGCCACCGTCGTTACGAAGTTGCGCAATGCTGGCGCGGTAATTGTTGGCAAGACAAACCTCGATGAGTTTGCGATGGGTTCAAGCACTGAAAATTCTGCATTTGGCCCGACGAAAAATCCTCTTGATATTTCGCGTGTGCCGGGTGGATCAAGTGGTGGTAGCGCGGCCGCAGTTAGTGCTGGTTTCGCGGCCGCATCTTTGGGCAGCGACACTGGTGGCAGTATTCGTCAACCAGCGGCGTTGTGTGGTGTGGTTGGGGTCAAACCAACTTATGGCACGGTTTCGCGTTACGGATTAGTTGCGTTTGCTAGCAGCCTCGATCAGATTGGTCCGTTTACAAGTGATGTACGCGATGCTGCGACTTTGCTTGAAGTCATTTCGGGTCACGATCCGATGGATTCAACTTCGATTCCGCAACCTGCTGCTTCGCTGGTTTCGGTGCTTGACCACGGTGTAAAGGGCATGCGAATTGGTCGCGTCACTGACTTGCCCGAAGGTTGTGAACCAGATGTGCTCGCACGACTTGAAGCAGCGTTTGATGCGATGCGCAATGCTGGCGCAACAATCGTTGATGTTAAATTGCCGTCGCTGCAATATTGTTTGACTGCTTATTATCTGATTGCGCCGGCCGAAGCCAGCAGCAATCTTGCGCGCTACGACGGCGTGCGCTACGGAAATCGAGTTGATGCAGCAGATCTGAACGCAATGTACGCAGCCACTCGCGAATCTGGTTTTGGCGAAGAAGTCAAGCGTCGCATCATGCTCGGCACGTATGCGCTATCGGCGGGATACTTTGATGCGTATTACGGAAAGGCACTAAAAGTACGTCGCCTCATTTCGGATGATTTTGCACGTGCATATAAAGATGTCGATGCGATCTTGACGCCGACTTCGCCTTCGACCGCTTTTAAGTTCGGCTCTAAAACAGATAATCCGTTGGCAATGTATCTGTGCGACGTTTTCACGATTCCGACGAACTTGGCTGGGCACCCCGCAATGAGTGTGCCATTTGGCGTCGGTACAGATTCGATGCCTGTAGGCATTCAAGTATTGGCAACGACAATGGGTGAGCAGACGATGTTTAAAGTTGCCGCCGAACTCGAGCGTGCCTCATGAGTGATAACACAACACTGCCGAATGGTTGGCAACTTGTTGTCGGACTTGAAGTTCACGTCGAGTTGGCCACAAAGACAAAAATGTTCAGTGCGAGCACGAATCGATTTGGCGATGAGCCAAATACCAATATTGACCCGGTGACGCTTGGCTTGCCTGGGGCGCTGCCTGTTCTCAACAAGCATGCTGTCGAGTTGGCAATGCGAATTGGCTTGGCTTTGAACTGCAAAGTTCAACCGTGTACTTTTCATCGCAAAAATTATTTTTACCCAGACCTACCGAAGGCGTATCAAATCACTCAATACGACCATCCGTTAAACGTTGATGGCTTTTTGATGTTGCCTGGCGATGTGCGCATTGGTGTTGAGCGCGCTCACCTTGAAGAAGACACCGGAAAGTCGACTCACTTTGGTGGTTCGTCGGGTCGAATTCACGGCAGCGACTATTCGCTACTTGACTACAACCGTGCCGGTGTGCCACTTGTTGAAATTGTTTCGCGACCCGATATTCGAACTTCTGAACAGGCTCGTCAATATGTTGCAGAGTTACGGGCAATTTTGCTCGCTGTTGGTGCAAGTGATGCAAAAATGGAAGAGGGTTCGATGCGCTGCGACGTCAACGTCTCGGTACATAAAGCTGGCACTCCATTTGGCACGCGGTGTGAAATCAAAAATGTGAACTCGATTCGCTCGGTCGGTCGCGCTATTGATTATGAAGCACGTCGTCAGGTTGATCTGATTGAAAGTGGTGGCACAGTGCGTCAAGAAACTCGGCACTGGGACGATGCAACCGGTCGCACAGAAACTTTGCGGACAAAAGAAGACGCGGATGACTACAGATATTTCTTAGAGCCAGATTTGGTGCCGCTTGTGCCTGAGCAATCTTGGATTGACCAAGTTCGTGCTGCGCTGCCAGTTTTGCCCGCGGCACGTCGCAATGCATTGGCCGAACTTTGCGGTGTCGACAAAGATGGTGAGTCTGCTTTTGTGGTCGTTGAGCGTGGCCAAGATGAATATGTTCGTGAAGTCGTAAGTTGCGGCGGCGATCCGCGGCGCTCGGTGATTTATGTGCAACAAGCATTTGCTGAACAAGGGCCGACACCAAAAGTACCGGCACGCGATCTAGCAGCGCTGACAATTCTTGAGCGAGACGCAAAAGTTACTTCTACTCAGGCAAAAACTTTGCTCACCGATTTGATTGAGGCAGGTGGCGGCGATGTTGTGGCGATGGCCGCAAAGCGCGGGTTCGAAGCGCTCGACACTGGAGCACTCGAAGCAATGGTCGACGCCGCGATTGCTGCAGAACCTGGTGCTTGGCAAAAATATTGTGCCGGTGAAGAAAAGGCACTTGGGGCTTTGGTTGGCGCAATTATGAAGTCATCGAAGGGCAAGGCCGACGGTAAGGCAGTGACGGCGATACTTCAGTCAAAGCGCACAAAATAAGCCGACATTCTTGAAAATCCTGAGTTGTTAGGTGAACCTAATAAATGTTAGGCTAGCCTAACAAATCACGTTGTCGAAAGAGCAAAATTATGGGTTCAAGTTTTCTGATCACACTTCGCGAAGGACTTGAAGCATCCCTTGTCATTTCAATTTTGCTTACATATTTGGCAAAGACAAATCGCAGTGATGAATCAAGATCAGTGTGGCTCGGCACGATTGCTGCCACCATCGCGTGTCTCGTTATCGGCATTGCTTTTTATGTTCTCGTTGATGGCCTTAACGGCAACGTTGAATATGCAGTTGAGGGCACATTGGCCCTAGCTGCAATGCTCGTGTTGACACAAATGATTTTCTGGATGCGAGCCAACGCGCGAAACATGACTGCAGATTTGCGCAAGAAAGTTGAAACGTCATCGAAGAGAGCTCTTGTGACGATTGCCTTTGTTGCTGTTGCACGAGAGGGTCTCGAGACTGCCTTGTTTTTGTTGAGTGCCAAAACCGAAACAGCATCTGGTTCTTCAGTAGTTATTGGCGGTCTGATTGGTTTGGTCGTTTCGATAGCTATTGGCGTAGTTATTTTCAAAGCTGGCAATCGTGTAAATCTCAAGACGTTCTTCAACGTGACAGCGGTTTTGTTGCTGATGTTTGCCGCTGGTCTTGCTGGCAAGACCGTTCACGAATTTCGAGAACTGCTTGGTCTAGAAACTGGTTATTTGATTGAATCAGCATGGACAATTGAAACTGGCATTTGGTCTGCCGGTGGAACTTTTTATGATTTCATGCGTGGACTATTCGGCTGGCACGCAAACCCCGAGAGAATACGTGTGATCACATATTTCGCATACTTGTTACCAGTTCTTGCGATTTATCTAAAGAGACCGAAAGCAGAGAAGCAACTAGTCTCTTAATCTATGACAGTTCGCGATAGCGGCACGCCAGTAAATGTAAAACCGCGCAGTCGCGACGTAACTGACGGCAATCAAAAGGCGGCATCGCGTGCGATGTTGCGTGCAGTTGGTTTGGGTGATGACGACTGGGTGAAGCCACAAGTCGCCATTGCTAATTCATGGAATGAAGTTACGCCTTGCAATGTCTCGTTGAAGCGACTTGCTGCTCGCGCCAAAATTGGTGTGCGCGAAGCGGGTGGTGTCGCACTTGAATTTGGCACGATAACTGTGAGCGACGGCATAAGCATGGGTCACGAAGGTATGCGCGCCTCGCTTGTGAGTCGTGAAGTGATTTGCGACAGCGTCGAAACTGTGATGCACGCTGAGCGTTTTGATGGATTCGTCGGTTTGGCTGGTTGCGATAAGAGCATTCCGGCGATGTTGATGGCTGCTGCACGACTCAATTTGCCAAGTGTCTTCGTTTATAACGGATCAACTCTGCCCGGCGTACACAATGGCAAGAACATTGACATCACCACTGTGTTTGAAGCAATCGGTGCTTGTGCGGCGGGAAAAATGTCGCAGCAAGAACTCGAAGAAATCGAACGTGAAGCTTGCCCAGGCGAAGGAGCATGCGGTGGCATGTTTACCGCAAACACGATGTCGAGCATTGCCGAGGCACTCGGCATGAGTTTGCCGGGCAGTGCGTCGCCACCGGCCGTTGACTCGCGACGTGACGACGATGCGCAACGAGCCGGCGCAGCAGTTGTCAACTTGTTGCGTCTCGGAATTTATCCGCGTGACATCATGACTAAAAAAGCATTTGAAAATGCGATTGCGATCGTCAACGCATTAGGCGGCAGCACGAATGCGGTGTTGCATTTGTTGGCCATCGCCAACGAGGCGGGCGTGCCATTGTCGCTCGACGACTTCAATCGCATCGCAGCAAAAGTGCCACATATTGCAGATACAAAGCCTGGCGGCAAATATCACATGACAGACATAGATCGAGTTGGCGGTGTGCCTGTGGTGATGAAACATTTACTTGATGCAGGTCTGTTGCACGGTGATGTGATGACAGTGACAGGAAAAACGATGGCTGAAAACTTGGCCGAGTTGAACCCACCAGCACCAGATGGCGAAGTGATTCATCCGTTGTCGAATGCAATTCACGCCGAAGGCGGAATCAACATTTTGCGCGGCTCGCTCGCACCAAATGGCGCAGTAGTAAAAGTTGCAGGTCTCTCTGCAGAGCAGATGCACTTTGAAGGTCCGGCACGAGTTTTTGACGGCGAAGACGGTGCAATGGCTGCAATTTTGTCGGGTGATATCAAACCTGGCACCGTGCTTGTGATTCGTTACGAAGGCCCGAAGGGTGGGCCTGGAATGCGTGAAATGTTGGCGATTACTGGGGCGATGAAAGGTGCAGGTCGAGGCAGTGACTGCGCATTGATTACCGACGGTCGATTTAGCGGTGGCACTTGGGGTTTTTGTATTGGTCATGTTGCACCAGAAGCAACTAACGGCGGACCAATTGCGTTTGTCAACGACGGAGACAGGATTTTGATTGATGTTCCTTCACTAAAACTTGACTTGCTTATTTCTGAAGCCGAGTTAGCGAATCGCAAAAAGGGTTGGAAACCAAATCCTCCGCGTTATACGAGCGGAGTTTTGGCAAAATTCGCCAAACTTGCGCAAGGCGCTGATCGCGGAGCGATCACAAACATCATCGAATAAATTGATTTACGACGTCGGCGAATTTTTCGCCAGCGTCTTCTTGCAAAAAGTGAGCAGCATCGGTAATCGTCGTGTGTGGTTGACCGTCACAGCCAGGTATCTCACGTCGAAAATATTTTTCGCCACCAGCAGTCACTGGATCGCTGTCGCTAAACGCTGTAAGAAACGGTTTATTGAATTTTCGCAAAGACTTCCATGCTTCAACATTTGCTTGCGACGATGGATCATCAGGTGTGATCGGCACGAGTGTCGGAAACGCTCGAGCACCAGCCTTATAACTTTCATCAGGAAACGGTGCGTCGTATGCGGCCCGCACTTCATCTGTGAGTGGCTTTATCTTGCAACCACCTTGCATGATTGCTCCGACATTGAACACCGGCGTCTCTTGGCTGTATTTGCGCCACGCCATGAATGCATCACTTGGTGGGCGATCACCGACATTCAAAAAAGTGTTTGCAGCGACGACTCGAGAAAATCTTTCAGGCATCGCAGCAACAAGACGCAAACCAATTAACCCGCCCCAGTCTTGACAAACCAGCGTGAGATTGTTTAGATCATTTGCAACGAGCCATTGCGTCATCCAATCGACATGTCGTTCATATGTGTAGTCAGAAGTTTCACTTGGTTTGTCGCTTCGGCCAAAACCAACTAGGTCTGGCGCGATGACACGGTGACCAGCCGCAACAAACCGCGGAATCATTTTTCGATAAAGATACGACCAACTTGGTTCGCCGTGCATGCACAAAACTGTTTCGCCTGAAGTGCCTGCACCAGTATCAACATGATGAATGCGAAGCTTGACCGAATCTGAAGTCGTCGCTTCGACGAGCGTGTATTTCGGCTCGTAAGGCCAGTCGGGAAGCGAGTTAAATCGCTCGTCGGGGGTCTGCAGAATCTTCATATTTTGGGTTGCGAATAGAACACAGTACTGCCACACTGGAAGGGATGTTTAATTCAAAAGGCACTCTTAGCGTTTCTGTCGTCGTCATTCTCTAGGCGCGCGCTCTAAAGCGTGCGCCGAAAACCTCCCGCCAGGGAGGTTTTTTTATTCCCCAAATTTAAACCAGTGAAAAATTAAGAAGTAAGAGCAACAGGAGACCAAAATGAAATCGAATCAACAACTAACAGGAGCCGAAGCCCTGATCAAAGGTCTGGAGCTAGAAAAAGTTGAAGTGATGTTCGGGTTGCCAGGTGGCTGCATTTTGCCTGCGTATGACCCGTTGATTAAGTCGACTATTCGCCACATTCTTGTTCGGCACGAGCAGGGTGCTGGTCACATGGCCGAAGGTTATGCACACGTAACTGGTCGACCAGGTGTAGCGATGGTAACTAGTGGTCCTGCGGCAACAAACTTGGTTACTCCGTTGTGCGATGCATACATGGACTCGATACCGATGGTGGCCATTACTGGGCAGGTGCCGACGAGCGCAATTGGCACTGATGCATTTCAAGAGTGCGACACAGTTGGCATTACACGAAGCATTACAAAACACAACGAACTTGTAATGAGTGCAGATGATCTGCCTCTAGCGATTCGCCAAGCGTTTCACATTGCTACAACTGGTCGACCTGGCCCGGTGTTGATAGATGTGCCTAAAGACGTTTTGCAAAACATGATGACTTGGCACTGGCCTTCAGACGATGAAGTGATCGACAGTTTGCCTGGTTACAAGCCCACGACCAAGGGTCATCCGCGGATGATCAAAGAAGCGGCGAAGTTAATTCTCGAATCGAAACAGCCGATTCTTTATGTCGGTGGCGGCGTGTTGAAAGCCCGTGCAGCGGAAGCGTTGCGTGAACTTGCCGAGTTGATGAACATTCCGGTTGTTACGACGCTGATGGCGCGTGGCGCGTTTCCTGATAATCATCCGTTGTGTTTGGGTATGCCTGGCATGCACGGCACAGCAACCGCAGTTACTGCGATGCAGCGTGCTGATTTGTTGATTGCTCTCGGCTCACGATTCGATGACCGAGTAACCGGCAAAGTTTCGACTTTTGCGCCAGACGCAAAGATCATTCACGTCGATATTGACCCTGCTGAACAAGGCAAGGTGCGCAAGCCTGACGTGCCGATCGTCGGTGACTGCCGATTGGTGATCGAAGAAATGATTGTTGCGTTGCGAGATTTGATGGCAGGCGGAACGAAACAAGCAGATATCTCTGCGTGGCGCAGTCGCGTAAACGGTTGGAAAGAAAACTTTCCACTTGCTTACGAGCCAAGCGAGCCAGGTGCTGCGCTCAAGCCACAATATTGTCTTGAAAAACTTCGCGATGCTTCACCGGAAGGCACAATTTTGGTGTCTGGCGTTGGGCAACACCAGATGTGGTCAAGCCAGTTTTGGCACTTCAACGAACCATATACATGGGTTAACTCTGGTGGTCTCGGCACGATGGGTTTCTCAGTGCCTGCAGCAGTTGGCGCAAAAGTTGGTCGTCCAGACAAAACAGTTTGGGCAATTGACGGCGACGGTTGTTTCCAGATGACAGCCCAAGAGTTGATCACTGCATCAGTTGAGCAGATTCCAATCAAGGTTGGCATTTTGAATAACTCGAACTTGGGTATGGTGCGTCAATGGCAAGAAATGTTCTACGACAATCGTTACAGCCAAGTGCACTTCTCAGAGTCAGTTCCTGATTATGTGAAGATGGCTGAGTCAATGGGCTGTGTCGGTATTCGAGTTGAAGCTCCAGAAGAAGTTGAGTCGGCAATCGACAAAGCAAACAGCATCAATGATCGACCAGTCGTTGTTGAATTCAGAGTTGCACCGACCGAGCAGGTGTTTCCGATGGTGGCAGCAGGTCGTAGCAACGACGAGATTATGTTGCAACCATCTCAAGAAAAGCGAAGGGAGTTGTTGCGATGACAACATCTAATCCTTTTGGTAGCGAGCCGAATCACCATGTTCTTTCGGTGTTGGTGCAGAACCGACCTGGCGTTTTGGCACGAGTTGCTTCGCTGTTTGCGCGTCGTGGCTACAACATTTTCTCGCTTGCCGTAGCGCCGACAGAGCAAGAAGATTACAGTCGCATCACGATTGTCGTCGATCTTGAAAGCGCAACTCTCGAGCAGATGGTCAAGCAATTGTTCAAACTTGTAGACGTGGTGCGAATATCAGAACTTGACCCACGCAACTCTGTTGAACGCGAATTGATGGTTGCCACCGTGCGTGCGACAGCCGAACAGCGCGGTCAAATCGTTGAACTCGTCAATATTTTTGAGGGCAAGATTCTTGGGGTTGGCCCAGAAGCGCTAAGCGTAAGTTTGGACGGAAGCCCTGAAAAACTCAACGACTTTTCAGAATTACTGAAACAATATGGAATCATTGAATCTCAACGCACGGGTCGTGTGGCGTTGCCAAAACTAGATCGCACTGCTCGTGTTCGTGCAGTGAAAGAAACCAAGGGAAAGGCAAGTTAATGGCTGCAAATGTTTACTACGAGAAAGACGCTGACCCGTCGATTATCCGCTCAAAGAAAGTTGCGATTATCGGCTACGGCTCACAAGGTCACGCGCATGCGTTGAATCTCAAAGAGTCGGGTGTTGATGTTGTCGTTGGCTTGCGCGAGGGTTCGACCTCGGCAGCAAAAGCAACTGCAGCAGGATTGAAAGTTTTGTCGATTGCCGAAGCCACCAAGTGGGCAGATGTGATCATGATTCTTGCGCCAGATACCGAACAGAAGAAAATTTACGACGAGCACATTAAGGCGAACCTCGCTGATGGCAAGGCGTTGGCATTTGCACACGGTTTCAATATTCGTTTCGAGCGAATCTCGCCACCGAAGGGTGTAGATGTAATCATGATTGCGCCAAAGGGCCCAGGTCACTTGGTGCGACGCACATTCACTGAAGGTGGCGGAGTGCCGGCACTGATTGCCGTACATCAAGATGCGACAGGTAAGGCAAAAGCGTTGGCACTTTCGTATGCCGAAGCAATCGGTGGCGCTCGTGCCGGAGTAATCGAAACTTCATTTCCGGAAGAAACAGAAACTGACTTGTTCGGAGAACAAGTTGTGTTGTGTGGCGGCGTGACTTCACTCGTGATGGCTGGTTTCGAAACACTTGTTGAAGCTGGTTATGCACCTGAGATGGCATATTTCGAGTGTTTACACGAAGTGAAATTGATTGTCGACTTGATGTACGAAGAGGGCATTGCTGGCATGCGTTATTCGATTTCAGACACTGCTGAATATGGCGATGTAACTCGTGGACCACGAATTATTGATGCCGACACTAAGAAGCGAATGAAAGTAATTCTCGAAGAAATTCAGACGGGCAAATTTGCTGAAGAGTGGATTGCCGAAAGCGACTCGGGACGTAAGCGTTTCTCTGAACTTCGCAACGCGGGCAAGAATCATCCAATTGAAAAAGTTGGGGCTCACTTGCGCTCGATGATGCCGTGGATTTCAAAGGGAAAGAAAAAGGTTTCCGAAATTTCAGGCGGCTGAGTCTTTTAAGTCAGCAAAAATTGAGAATTCTTGAAACCCGAGTTGTTTAGTCGGGATTAGCCTGATAGTTTGCCGAGCCTATGACAAACGCAAATTGGGGCTTTGAAACTCGTCAAATTCATGCTGGTCAAGAACCAGACTCAGCAACTGGCGCACGCGCGGTGCCGGTCTATCGCACGACAAGTTATGTGTTTCGCGATGCGCAGCATGCGCAAAATTTGTTTGCACTTGCCGAGATCGGAAACATCTATACCCGCATCATGAACCCGACTCAGGGTGTTCTTGAGGCACGACTGTCGTCACTCGAAGGTGGCATCACAACTGCAGTTGGTCTGCCTGGCGCACTTGCAGTTAGTTCGGGTCAATCAGCAGAGTTGTTGGCGATTTTGACACTCGCTGAGGCTGGCGCGCACATTGTTGCGTCACCAAGTTTGTACGGCGGCACCTACAACTTGTTTCACTACACACTGCCAAAAATGGGCATTGACGTAAGTTTTGTCGAAGACCCAGACAATCTTGATCAGTGGCGCGCAGCGATCAAGCCAAACACAAAAGCGTTTTACGGTGAAGTTTTGGCGAACCCACGCAACAACGTGCTTGACATTGAAGGCATCGCAAAAGTTGCCCATGAAAACGGTTTGCCGTTGATCGTCGACAACACAGTGCCAACACCATATTTGATTCGACCAATTGAATGGGGCGCAGACATTGTCGTGCACTCGTTGACGAAATTTATTGGCGGACACGGCACGAGCATCGGTGGCGCAATTATTGATGGCGGCACGTTTGATTTCGGCAAGGGCGATAAGTTTCCAAACTTCACACAACCTGACCCGAGTTATCACGGCTTGGCTTATTGGCCAGCGCTGGGTGCTGGGTCGTTCATTATTAAGGCACGCGTGCAGATGTTGCGTGACTTGGGCATGGCGACAACACCCGACAATGCGTTCAACTTCTTGCAGGGTCTTGAAACATTGTCTATGCGAATGGATCGTCACTGGGCAAATGCACAGCAAGTTGGCGAATATCTCGCCAAGCACGCGCAGGTTGAAGAAGTGTTTTATGCAGGTCTGCCGACGAGCAAATGGCACGAACGTGCCAAGCGGTATGGTCATGGCAAGGGCTACGGATCAGTGTTGGCTTTCAACATCGAAGGTGGCGTCGAGGCTGGTCAGAAGTTTGTTGCGGGCCTCAAGCTGCACAGCCATGTTGCCAACATTGGCGATGTTCGTAGCCTCGTAATTCACCCGGCTTCAACGACTCATAGTCAGTTGACGCCGGCAGAGCAGGCTTCAACTGGCGTGTTTCCAGGACTGATTCGTCTATCGGTGGGTCTTGAAACGATTGAGGATATTTTGGCCGACTTAGACGAGGGCTTTAAAGCAGCTAAATAGTTGTTTACCTAAAGTTCATTTGAAGTTGTTACAGAGTTTTATCTAAGGCAATACTTCGTTCGTAAACGTGTCTTAGGTTCTGGTGTCGGGAAAACCCGTCATTTCACCAAGGAGGAAATTCAGTAATGATTAGTCAAAAAATTAGGCGACAATTTGCGCGCATATTGGTCGCGTCTTTGACCGTCGGTTTAGTGGCGGTTGCATGTGCAAGCACAGTTAGTGCAGCAAAAGTAGGAGACTCTTGCAAGTCGTCAGATTTGTACAAGATTGAAAAAGTAGGTTCGACTTTTATTCGTTGCGAAATCGTTAAAGGTACGTCGATTCACGCAACCGACAAAGCAAAAAAAGCAAAGTTTAAGTGGACGGCCACAAAAGAATCTCAATACATTTTGGCGAACGCAGAAAACGAGACAATTCGAATTGACGGTTCGAGCACTGTTTATCCGCTGGCAGCAGTAGCAGCAAAATACTTTGAGAACTCGACTAAGAGTGTAAAAAAAGGCAAGGGTGCAAAAGTTACAGTTGGTTTTTCGGGCACAGGTGGCGGCTTTGAAAAATTTTGCCGAAACGAGACTGACATTTCAAATGCATCTCGAGCAATCAGTGCAAAAGAAGCGGCTGCTTGCAAGGCAACGGGCATTGACTACACCGAAGTAATTGTTGCTAACGACGGTCTAGCCGTTGTTGTCAACAAAAAAAACACATGGGCAACTTCGCTGACAATGAAAGAGTTGAATGCGATTTGGAAAGATGGCAGCACAATCACCAACTGGAAAGATGTGCGACCTGGATTTCCTGATGTTCCGCTAAAGCTATTCGGTGCAGGTACTGACTCGGGAACTTTCGACAGTTTCACAGAGTTCGTCAATGGAAAAGCCAAGAGCGTTCGCAAGAGAGGCGTACAGACATCTGAAGACGACAACGTGACTGTAAAAGGTGTGTCGTCAGACAAAGGTGCGATGGGCTACTTCGGTCTGTCATATGCCGAAGAGAATGCAAGCAAAGTGAAATTGGTGCCGCTTGATAAGGGAGCAGGCCCAGTCGAACCAACAATCGCCACTGTGCAAAACGTGACTTACCCGATGGCTCGACCGCTTTACTTCTACGTGAAGAACGCATCGATTTCTACGAAACCAGCCGTTGGAGCATTCGTTCAGTTTTGGGTAGACAACCTTGCGCAAATAAGTGAAGATGCAATCTTCGTGCCTTTGACAAATGCTCAGATCAAGGCACTTCAAGGTGGAGTTAAAAAGATTGCGTTGATTCCGAAGGTGAAAAAGTAAATAACTTATTAATTGTCAGCCGGTGGGTCTCAGATTCCCTCAACTGAGGCCCACCGGTTTTCTCTTGTTTGGTAGTTCGTAATAGTCTGAAAGAAGATCATGAACACAGTGGTTACATCAGTTGGCGAACTTCAACCTTCGGGTCGAAAACTTCGTCAGCAAAGAACTGAACGAGTAATTCGGGTCTTGTTGATGATCGTTGCGACGAGTGGAGTCTTGGTAACTACTGGTGTAGTTGTTGCTCTAGTGAGACCAACTGTCGAATTCTTTCGCGCAGTAAGCATCAGCGAGTTCTTGGGAACTACAGCCTGGTTTCCGCTTTATGAGCCACCAGATTTTGGTGTCTGGCCGCTTGTAATCGGCACATTTTCGGTGATGTTGGTTGCCGTAATTATTGCAGTGCCCGGCGGTCTCGCAATCGCTTTTTATTTGAATCAGTACGCGAGCGACAGAGTGCGAAGAAACCTGAAGCCGATACTTGAAATTCTTGCTGGCGTGCCGACCGTGGTGTTTGGTTTCTTTGCAATTAATTTTGTTGGCCCAAATATTGCGGCAAAAATTTGGGTTTTCAGTGATGTTGGGTTTTATAGCGCGCTGTCTGCAGGCATCACAGTTGGCTTAATGATTTTGCCGATGATGACAACGCTCGCAGAAGATGCAATGGCAGCGGTGCCTCGCGCATTGATCGAAGGCTCGTATGCGCTCGGTGCAACCAAACGAGAGACCTGCACCGGAGTGATATTTCCGGCGGCACTATCAGGCATAATCGCTGCTGGTGTGATCGCGATGTCGCGAGCAATCGGCGAGACGACAATTGTGCTCTTGGCTGCGGGTAGCACCGCGAATTTTTCGTTCGATATTGGTCAACCGATGCAAACGATGTCTTCATTCATCGGTTTTGCCGGTCTTGGTGACCAACCAACCGGTTCGACTGGTTATCAAACTATTTTTGCGGTTGGTTCGCTGTTGTTCGTGATTACTTTCTTTCTAAACATGCTTAGCCGTCGTATTGTTTCGAAATTTCGTGAGGTTTACGAATGAGTTCAGTAGTTTCTGCTCAACCAGTTGCGACAGATTTGCACGACACGACAAGCCGCTCTCGCAAGAACTTAGACAAGCTGTTTCTTGGTGGGCTATGGATTTTTACATTGTTGGCGATAATTACGCTCGTCACTCTTGTTGGCACAACGCTGCTGAAAGGTTATTCACGACTTAATCTTTCGCTAATTACGAATTTCCCATCGCCGTTTCCGGAAGACGCAGGAATTCAAGCCGCCATATTTGGTTCAATCTGGGTAGTTGTAACTTCAGGCTTGGTTTCTTTGTTTATTGCTATGGGCACCGCTATTTATCTAGAAGAATTTGCTGACCAAGGAAGTCGAATTAACAAATTAATCACGATCAACATTCAAACTCTCGCTGGCGTACCAAGCATCGTGTTCGGCATTCTTGGTTTGGCATTCGTAGCGCGAGGTTGGTTGGGATGGGGCTTTACTGTCGGCACGGCATCAGCGGTTCTGACAATGATGGTTTTGCCGGTGATGATTGTTTCGGCGCGTGAGGCATTAAAGGCGGTTCCGTCAAGTTTGCGTGAGGGTGCTTATGCACTCGGAGCAACTCGTTGGCAGACAATCGTTAAACAAGTTGTGCCTTCGGCAATACCTGGTATTGCAACCGGAAGTATTTTGGGCGTGTCACGCGCACTCGGTGAATCTGCACCGCTGATTCTTCTTGGTGCGCTTGCTTATGTGAGTTCGAACCCAGCAGGGTTTGATTCTGACTACACGGTGTTGCCTTTGGTGATTTTGAAATACACACAAGAGGCCCAAGAAGAGTTTCAGGCAGTAGGAGCAGCCGCGATCATCGTGTTATTGGTGCTTCTAATTGCATTGAACATGATCGCAATAGTTATTCGAGACAAGAGCAGAAAGTCATGGTAGAAGATATGAGCAATGCAACAATTTCAAAAACTACAGGCGGTTCACGACAGAGCGATAGCGTGGTGCGCGTGAACTTGTCGTCAGATTCGCAGAGCAACTCTGGCAAGCCACAGAACGAGATGATCATGCAGTCCGTCGACTTGCAGGTTCACTATGGCGATTTTTTGGCAGTTCGCGATGTAAACCTGACGATTCACAAAGGCGAGATAACCGCATTAATCGGCCCATCGGGTTGCGGAAAGTCAACGATTATTCGATGCTTCAATCGAATGAACGATCTGATCCCCACGGCAAAAGTTGGCGGAAAGGTTTTTTATAAGGGCATCGATCTTTACGGGCCCGAAGCGAACGCTGGCGAAGTGCGACGACGAATCGGAATGGTATTTCAAAAACCGAACCCTTTTCCGAAATCAATTTATGACAATGTCGCCTTTGGCCCGCGAGTAAACGGCAAGCCCACCAAAGCCGAGACCGACGAACTTGTAGAAAGTTCGTTGAAGCGTGCAGCACTCTGGGAAGAAGTAAAAGATCGATTGAAGCAGTCGGCGTTTTCGTTGTCTGGCGGTCAACAGCAAAGATTGTGCATTGCTCGGGCCTTGGCAGTGAACCCAGATGTTCTGTTGATGGACGAGCCGTGTTCAGCGCTCGACCCGATCGCAACTGCTCGCATTGAAGACTTGATGGCAGAAATCAAATCTGAATATCCGATCGTGATTGTTACGCACAATATGCAACAGGCTGCACGTGTGAGCGATCGCACTGCGTTTTTCAACACTGAAATTGGTGCAAATGCGACGCGACCAACGGGTGTGCTCGTTGAATACGACACGACCCGAAAAATTTTCGCGAATCCGAGTGACACGCGCACTGAGCAATACATCAGTGGGCGAATGGGCTGAAGCCCAGGTTTATTCTTCGTCAGGTTGTTCGCGAAGAAATTTTTCGAATTCGGCGCCAAGATCATCGGCACTTGGAATTTCGATTTGGGTGCGGGCGTCAAAGTCAGCCTCTAGTTGCGCGAGGTGTTCTGAAACCTGAGCATCGCCTTCGACCGCAGCGTCGTGAAGTTCTTCCCACCGCTGAATTTCTTCATACAATTCGGCGTGGCGTGTCGGCACACCGAGAACGATTTCAAGGTGGCGCAATAATGCGGCGCTTGATTTTGGGTGTTGCGCATTGGTCAAATAGTGCGGCACGCCGACACGCAGTGAAACTGCCGCGAGTTGTTCACGTTCGAAGCGCTCTTGCATTACGCCGACGATGCCAGTGACACCTTGATATGTGGGTCGCGAGAGTTTGAGTCGACGGGCGAGCGCTGCGTTGGTTGTGCTGCCAAACACAGATGGCGTGCGTGAGTGAGGTATCGCCTCGGCGATCGCACCAACAGTGACAGCAACCGTGCAGTTGAGATTTTTTGCGGTTTGCAAGACGCATTCAGAGAAGATGTTCCAGTTTGTGTGCGGCTCAACACCAGAAAGAACGACTAGATCGCGAGAACCCTCGGGAAATCGCGCGATGACGATGTCGTTTTCGGGCCAACGAATTTTGCGTTCGTCGTCTTCGTCGAAATAGACCTCAGGGCGCTCGTGAGTGAAGTCGAAAAATGGGTCGGGGTCAATGCTGGCGACGACTGTGACGGCGCGATCGTCGAGGCACCACTCGAGCGCGGCGGTTGCGGCACCCGCAGCGTCAAACCATCCACGAAGCGCGATTACGAGTACGGGGTCGCGCAAGTTAGGGACGGCGTCCCAGTCGGCTTCGAGGACATCTTCAATATTCATCGCAAGTTCTGAAAATGACCGTGACAAATTACTTCCACTGTGTAAGCATGGCAGCCGTGGTTGCGAATTCACTACCTAAATCTCGAGTTTCAAAACGACTTGCGGCAATTGCCGAGTCGGCGACGCTGGCTGTTGACTCGAAAGCCAAGGCGCTGCAGGCAAAAGGTGAGCACGTAATCGGATTTGGTGCGGGCGAACCCGACTTTCCGACACCCGAATATATTGTCGAAGCAGCGGTGCGGGCGGCGCGCGACCCGAAAGCACATCGGTATACGCCTGCGGCAGGTTTGCCCCAGTTGCGTGAGGCGATTGCAGTAAAGACAAAACGCGATTCAGGTTTTGAATGTGCGGCATCGCAAGTTTTGGTGACCGTCGGTGGCAAGTATGCGGTGTTTGTTGCGTTCGCTGCACTTTGTGACCCGGGTGATGAAGTGATTTGCCCGGCACCGTACTGGACGACATACCCAGAGGCAATTGCGCTCGCAGGTGGAGTTCCAGTCGTGATTGATACGACGCAAGAAACTGAATTTAAAGTCACTGTCGAACAACTAGAACGAGCCAAGACGCCGAAGACTAAAGTTTTGCTGTTTGTTTCACCAGACAACCCGAGCGGTGCTGTTTATTCACGCGAAGAGACAATTGCGATTGGCAAGTGGGCTGCGGCAAATGACATTTGGGTCGTAACTGATGAAATTTATGAGCACCTAACGTACGGCAAACACGTTTTTACGTCGATGCCAACGGTGGTGCCTGAGATCGCTGATCGCTGCGTAATCGTCAACGGTGTCGCAAAGACTTATGCGATGACAGGCTGGCGTGTCGGCTGGATGATCGGGCCACCAGATGTGATGAAAGCCGCGATTAATTTTCAGAGTCACACGACTTCGAATGTTTCGAATGTGGCGCAGTATGCAGCATTGGCTGCAGTGTCTGGTGACTTGTCGGCTGTGGCGATGATGCGTGAGAGTTTTGCGCGTCGTGGCGCGTTGATGCACTCGATGCTAAATCAAATCGCTGGTGTTAATTGCATGGCACCACAGGGGGCGTTTTATTGCTTTCCAGATTTTTCTGGTTTATTGAATCGCAGTTTGAGCGGTGTTACTTCGGCAACGACACTTGAGTTGGCTGATGTGATTTTGGATCGCGCCAAAGTTGCGTTCGTGCCGGGTGAGGCGTTTGGGTTGGCACGCTATGCGCGATTTTCGTTTGCACTCGGCGACGATGATTTGCGTGAAGGAATAAATCGCTTGGCGAGTTTCGTCAACGGCTAGATAGTTCTGATAGGGTCGGGGCGTTGCAGCAATAGTTGCAATGTGTAAAACCCAGCGAAGTCCGGTGAAAGTCCGGCACTGTCCCGCAACGGTAATTCACTGAAGTCGCAATTTTGCGAAGTCTTTGATTAGTCCGGTCGCCTCGGTCGAGCACCAACCTAAAAAGTCCCCGCGTGAGGGACAGGAGGAAATGAAAATGAAATTGTTATCTCGGGCCGGCTTTGCCGGTCTTTTTATTTGTGCGGCAGCATTATTTGCCGCATGTTCAGAATCGAACACTGCGACCGAGACAACTGTTGTTGTTGAAACAACGGTTAGCGAAGTGGCTTACCCAGTAACCGCTGGTGGAATCACCCTCGACGCACAACCAATGCGAATTGTTTCGCTGTCGCCAACACACACTGAAATGCTTTATGCAATCGGTGCTGGCGACCAAGTAGTAGCAGTTGATGAGTATTCGAATTTTCCGGCAGAGGCAGTAGCGCTCGGCACGAAACTTTCGGGGTACGAACCCAACGTCGAGTCGATCGCCGGCTATGAACCAGACCTGGTTGTGATTTCGTACGACCCGGGCAACCTTGTCGAGCAATTAAACGCCCTTGATATTCCGGTTTACATCGGTAACGGAGCATCAAGTCTCGAACAGGCTTACGAACAGATCGAACAACTGGGGGCCTTGACTGGCCATCTTGACGTTGCCGTGCAATTGACAAGCCAGATGCAAACAGATATTGATGCTGCGGTTGCGGCATCGTCTGCGTCGGCGACTGCAATGGGTGAGCCGATTACATATTTTTACGAACTCGATAACACTTATTACACGGTGACATCGAATACTTTTGTCGGTCAAATTTTTAAGTTGTTTGGCCTTGAAAATATTGCGGATGGTGTAGAAGAAGGCAATGATTATCCGCAACTTTCGAGCGAAGTGATTGTGTCGAGTAACCCGACAATGATCTTTCTTGCCGATACAAAATGTTGCGCACAAACCCCAGAAACCGTTTCTGTGCGTGATGGATGGCAAAAAATGGATGCTGTCGTAAACAAAAACATCGTGCAACTCGACGACGATATTGCATCACGATGGGGACCACGCGTGGTCGATCTTGTAAAGAGCATCAGTGATGCTCTTGCTTTAGTTTCAGCAGGTAAATAGGCCGCAATGTTACGCGCCAAAGATAATTTTGCGCCGCGTGCAGGGACACGGGTCGCTTATTTATCTTTGGTGAGTTTCGCTCTACTCACTATTGCGGTTCTGGTCGGAACAATGATTGGTCCGGCTGGGCCGCAATGGTGGCGAGTGCCAATTGAATTAGCAAACCGCTTGCCGCTGATATCTGCAAACAGTGGTGTATCGCCCGAAGAGTGGAATATTGTCTGGCAGATTCGTATGCCACGAGTTGTGTTGGCTGTGCTGGTTGGCGCGATGCTCTCGGTTGCTGGCGCAAGTTATCAAGGCGTATTTCGTAACCCGTTGGTTGACCCATATTTGTTGGGTGTTGCCGCCGGCGCTGGACTAGGCGCGACACTTGTTTTTACGTTGCGTCGCTCAGCAACCGAAAATTGGTTGATCGACCCGCTGCCGTTGGCTGCATTTGTTGGTGGGCTTGTTGCCGTTTTTGCGACATACATGATCGGCAATACGTTTAGTAAAGCACGATCGAGTGCAACTTTAGTTTTGGCAGGTATTGCAGTGACCTCGCTGACAACAGCGGTTCAAACTTTTGTGCTGCAACGCAACAACGATGTCGTGCGCCAGGTTTACAGTTGGATTTTGGGCCGGCTGTCGAGTGCAACATGGGGAGATGTGCGCTTGATCTTGCCATACGTCGTTTTTAGTTGTGGGGTTTTGTTGATGCACCGTCGCTTGTTGGATGTATTGCGGGTTGGTGATGATGAAGCAACCGCACTCGGCATGAATATTCGTCGGGTGCGACTAACTGTTGTTTTGGCAGCAACATTAGGTACTGCAGCGGCTGTCGCAGTAAGTGGTTTGATTGGTTTTGTTGGAATAATTGTGCCGCACACGGTGCGTTTGATTGTGGGTTCGAGTTATCGGCGTGTGTTGCCGATGAGCATTTTATGTGGTGCGATTTTTTTAGTTTTGGCCGATATTCCAAGTCGCATCTTGGCTGACCCTGCCGAAACACCGATCGGTGTGGTGACGGCATTTTTTGGTGCACCTTTCTTTTTGTTATTGCTGCGAGTGCGAAAGAATCAAGCGTGAGCACGCTCGGATTTTGCGACTTGTCGATTGCCTACGACGGCGTGATTGCGGTCAACGGTTTTAATGACATCTTGCATTCTGGTGAGTGGTTGTGTTTGATTGGCCCTAACGGCGCTGGCAAATCGTCAGTGTTGAGAGCCGCGGCGGGATTGGTCAAATATTCAGGTTCTGTTGCGATTGATCAAAAGGAGATTCCGGCGACATCTGCAAAGTGGCGCGCCAAACACATTGCGTTTGTGCCGCAGACACCGTTGATGCCAGAAAATATGTCGGTGTATGAGTACGTGTTGTTGGGTCGAAACCCGTACATAAAACACTTTGCTTCTGAGTCGATACATGACAAGCAAGTGATTGAGAAAGTTTTGATGCGACTTGATTTGACTCAGTTCGCAAAGCGAATGGTCGGCACTTTGTCGGGTGGAGAGCGTCAAAGAATTGTGATTGCACGCGCTTTGGCGCAAGAAGCACCAGTGTTGTTGCTTGATGAACCCACAGCAGCGCTTGATATTGGTCATCAACAACAAGCACTCGAGTTAGT
>JAUREG010000087.1:0-532 GCA_030827545.1 Acidimicrobiales bacterium | reverse complement strand
CATGCCTACACATTCGGGTCATGGATATACAACTACACAGGCGAAAACTTAAGGTTCAAAGTTAAAGCAGGTTCTGATGCTTGTGTCGGCAGACCCGACCCGATTGGCTACTGCCTATACGGTGAAAAGGGAAGTATTGATGCGGTCATAAACAACCCTGCCACCACTACAACTACTACTTCGTCAACCACCACCACAACATCCACGACCACGACAACCACAACAACCCTGCCAGAAACAACAACGACAACCTCAACAACGACATCATCTACAACAACCCTTCCTCAAGAAACAACCACAACCACCGAACCAACTCAGACAAGCACAACCACATCAACTGTAGATACAACGACAACGACAACCACAACAACTTCAACGACTGTTCCCCCAACGACAACAACGACTGAAACCCCCTATACACCGCCTCAAACAACGACAACTACTCCCACCATCGAGACTCAACCCGAACCCACCACAACCGAACCCGCCACCACAGTTGACGAACCTGAAACAACCGAACCCGAAACATCTA
>JAUREG010000086.1:0-547 GCA_030827545.1 Acidimicrobiales bacterium | reverse complement strand
TCCAAGAATAACCTGAAAGTGCAGTATGCGTTCAACATTCTCTTGATTCGCGGAATTCTGCCATTCACAGCGCTTATCGCATTTAGCGGCGTCCTTCATCGTTACCTGAGCCGAGACATCCATCGCTAAAAGTTGTAAAGTGATATTTATCTCAGATTTAAAACAAAAATGGTTATAAAAACAAAGGTGAGCACTGGCGGGTTCCAGTTACAGTTCCGCAGAACCTTATCTCGAAACGTCGCCTTCGACTTGATCGAGATCCTATGAGGGAAATCGATGTCGTCACAATAATTTAGAGGGTTTGTGAATTAGATTCGTATAATTGATCCTTCCGCAGGTTCACCTACGGAAACCTTGTTACGACTTCTCCTTCCTCTAAGCAATAAGGTTAACTTGACTTTCCAGTCCCTGAACGAGTTTCCCCGACAGGGTCCGGTCCGAAATATTCACCGGATTGCTCAATCGGTAGGAGCGACGGGCGGTGTGTACAAAGGGCAGGGACGTAATCACGACGGTCTGATGAACCATCATTACTAGGAATTCCTCG
>JAUREG010000085.1:0-562 GCA_030827545.1 Acidimicrobiales bacterium | reverse complement strand
AGCGCAATGACGTTGAGTAGCCAAACATTTCGGACAACGGCACTTCGGCGCGGATGGCCTTGCCACCGCCGACCATGTCTTCCATGCCTTGCACCATGCCACGGCGTGAGGACAAGTCGCCCATCACGTTACCGGCATATTCTTCAGGCGTCTCAACTTCCACAGCCATCATTGGCTCAAGAATGACTGGGCTCGCTTTGCGGCAGCCTTCTTTGAAGCCCATGATCGCGGCCATCTTAAAGGCCATTTCGCTTGAGTCAACGTCGTGGTATGAACCAAAGGTCAACGTGACCTTCACGTCAACAACGGGGTATCCAGCCAAGACGCCAGTGGTCAACGCTTCGATCACGCCCTTTTCGACTGCAGGGATGTATTCACGGGGAACCACACCACCCTTGATCGCGTCCACGAACTCAAAGCCCTTACCCATTTCGTTGGGTTCGACTTTGAAGACCACGTGACCGTACTGACCCTTACCACCAGACTGACGAACGAACTTGCCGTCAACGTCTTCCACAATTTTGCGGATCGTCTCGCGGTAGGCCACTTGAGGCTTACCAAC
>JAUREG010000084.1:0-586 GCA_030827545.1 Acidimicrobiales bacterium | reverse complement strand
ACCCCTATAGGGGTGTGTCCCGTTTTGTCCCGCATGATTTAATCCCATGTCACGGTTCTGTGACGTAATTGTCCCGCTTTGTCCCGCTTTGTCACACACCTAGAAAACCTCGTCATCTGGCATATGGATCTCATTTTGGTGTTTGATAGACCAGTAGTGACCATCACGATGCCCGATGTCACCGTCCTGAATGAGCCGCGACCGAGCCCTGCCGAATGCCTTCCTGTTGGCGTTTGCCATCTTCGCTTTGTCCTCATGACCATCGCCAGGACGCCGTGCATAGAACTCCGAGCGCCAGTGTTTCTCGTCGACGATTTGCACTCCGGCAGGCATGAGCGACGAAGTTGCCGGTCTCCCGAATTGCAGCAGGGCGTGATGGAATGCCTCTATCGCTACCCGCTCATCTGGTGAGTGCTTTCGGTTTGAGGGTCTGGGTATATCGTTGTCGTCGGCCAGGACCACCGCAAGGCTGGTCTCGTGTGGGTCTATTGGGTCCACGCCTATCGTTTCCATGCTGTACGCAATGCTGAAGCCGTCCTCGCCATCCTTTTGCTTGGTGACTGTTAAGTCGCCCAGGCGCGTGGTC
>JAUREG010000083.1:0-617 GCA_030827545.1 Acidimicrobiales bacterium | reverse complement strand
TGGTCGATGGCCCATGGTGGGTGCTCCAGAAAGTGACGGTTCGTGTCTGTACGGGTGTCGTATGGTGCCACGGATTGCCGGTCAGGCGCAGGGAAACTCCCGGTCCGGGCGACCGCCAGCCGTCCGCAACCCGGACGCAGCCAAACGAAAAACGGGTTACAGCAAAAGGCCGTAACCCGTTGAGAAATTTGGTTGCGGGGGCAGGATTTGAACCTGCGACCTTTGGGTTATGAGCCCAACGAGCTACCGGACTGCTCCACCCCGCGACAAGGAAACCGTATTCTAGTCCGGATCGCTTACCTATCGCAACGTAGGCACCACCAACTCTGGTCCAGGAACCCAGAACGGCACCCTGAACCCTGAACCGATGAATCATGAACCTAGATCTTCGGCAGCGTCACGCCGACCTGCTTCTGATACTTGCCCTTCTTGTCGGCGTAGGACCGTTCACACGGTTCGTCACTCTGGAAGAACAGCACCTGGGCCAGGCCCTCGTTGGCGTAAATCTTGGCCGGCAGGGGCGTGGTGTTTGAGATTTCGAGCGTGACGTAGCCTTCCCACTCGGGCTCAAAGGGCGTGACGTTCACGATGATCCCGCACCGCGCGTAAGTGGACTT
>JAUREG010000082.1:0-620 GCA_030827545.1 Acidimicrobiales bacterium | reverse complement strand
ACCAAATAAAGACCGGCCAACAACAACACGAGCAATGCATAAATAAGACCTGAAACAAAGTCGTCTTGCATCGCCTGCAATGGCGTCTTAGCCAAGTCGACACCAAACGAAAGCATCTCAGTTTTGCCAACAAGCGCTCTATAAATAGCCGATGTGTGATCAAGATGTTTAGGTTGAAATGAACCATCAGGAGTTAGCCGAAATGTAAGTCCGCGGATGGCGCGAAACATGATGATAAACACCGGCATTTGAGCCAACAACGGCAAACACGAAGCAAGTGGGTTGACTTTGTGTTCTTGGTAGAGCTTCATCATCGCTTCGTTTAGTTTTTGACGATCGCCCTTAAATTGTTGTTGCATCTTTTTCATTTCGGGCTGCAACCGTTGCATTTCAAGCATGCCCTTGGTGCTCTTTAGAGTTAGAGGAGTAATTAACAACATCACTGCTACAGCAACCATTGCGATAGCAAAAGCGAAGTTCGGAATCCAGCTATAAAAAATTGCGATTAATGAAGCTGCGGCGTCAAAGAAAATTTCAAACATGTTCGTGAGTCGCTTTCGTTAAACGGGCATGCTCACGGCAGTCGTGAAGTTCAGGCACCGGGTCGTAACCACTCGGAC
>JAUREG010000081.1:0-637 GCA_030827545.1 Acidimicrobiales bacterium | reverse complement strand
TCGTTGCAGAGGTAAAAGTATCAGTTTTTGTTGTGCTAACAACCTGAATGATTCCTTTGGGAATCGGAACTGCTTGAACTATTTGGCTAGAAGTATAAGCCATAACTAAACCGTAATCTGATTCACATACCCGTGAATACAAATAACATTCGCCGTACCAGCAAACGCCTTCACAACCAACGCAGTCGCATTACCCTTGATAAGCAAACCAGGAATTACAGTCACCAAACCAGCCTCAGGCAAAACAGTAACCTCAATGTTGCCGTCTGGTGCTGTTGCTTCGCCCCACTCAATCGTCAATTTAACTGACGAAGTAGAACTGTTAACCGCATACAACCAAACCTCATCAAGAGTCGTGGTTGTTGTTGAACCAGTATGAATCGTTGTACCAGCAGTAGCAGTAGCAGCAACCTTAACGGCTTTACCATCTGTGCTACCTGAAAGAATCTGTTTAGTAAATGTTGCCATGTCTCTCCTATATTAAGCGAATACCTGTGAACCTAAAACCAACTGGTCGCTGTCACCAGCAACACTCGGCGGAAGAACAGCCCAAGCAGCATCCGTACCATCAGAAGTTAGCACATAACCCGAAGTACCGATAGGAATACGGGCAACCGTAGGACCAGAACCCATCGTC
>JAUREG010000080.1:0-655 GCA_030827545.1 Acidimicrobiales bacterium | reverse complement strand
CGATATGGAGGAACTGACGAAACATCTTCGCCGTCAAGCAACACGCGACCCGAGGTGGGCTTTTCGAAACCCGCGATCATTTTTAGCATCGTGGTTTTTCCGCAACCGCTTGGACCGAGGATCGCAAAGAATTCGCCATTTGCAATAGAAAAATTGGCATCTTCAACTGCTACAAAATCACCGTACATCTTGCGAAGGTGGTCAAGCTCGATGACTAATCGTTTCTCGTCGGTCATTCCACCCCTTGGCGTCTCGTGACACGCTAGTTGCAAAGCGGAATACTTTCAAAGTACCCGGTCGAGATGAAATGCGGGTACGTCGAATACGACCAACGATCTGACCTAATCTGTCTTTATGACTAGGAAGTGTGAGCGACCATCATGTCGCGAACGGGGCGAAGTTGCGTATGTAATTGACACGGCCAACTTGCTAGTGAGCGTTGATTCGCCAATACCGAGAGATTCATCGCGGGTGAATGTTTTGTGTCGCCGGCACGCTGACTCGCTGGTTGTGCCACGTGACTGGCAGATTATTGATAATCGAACGAAAAAGCAGCGGTTGTTTAGCGCACCTGCAAGTCAGTCTGTGCGAACTTCATCGCGATCGTCGTCTGTTAAAAAACAGAAGCGTGAAAAAGGTAAGACTGGCGCGGTCA
>JAUREG010000079.1:0-669 GCA_030827545.1 Acidimicrobiales bacterium | reverse complement strand
CGCAGGTGTAGAACGTGCTGACGCTCTCCACCTAACATAGTATAAACTAAATCTCCACCGGAATCGAACCCTAATTCTCCGTTACCCGTCAATGCCACGGTAGGCCAATACCCTACCGTCGAAAGCTGATAGGTCAGAAACTCGATCGATTGAGCGCCAGCACAAGCAATGCGCTCCATTCGTTTATTATGAATCATCCAAAAGCTCCGAGGAGCATTGGTTCTGTATCTAATAAATACGACCCTTCCGAGAAGTCGGGTTTATTCGCATGTATTAGCTCCAGAATTACCGCAGTTATCCATATAACTTTCGACCATCGAATAGACTATAACTGTTTTAATGAGCCATTCGCAGTTTTGCCATGTGAAGACTTATACTGAGACATGCATGGCTTAATCTTTGAGACAAGCATATGACTACTGGCAGGATCAACCAGGTTCTATCGGTAGGATGATCCGAGTCGACGTCGTAAGATTGCCCATCCCGACGCCTCCGAAGAGACATCGTTCCGCACAACACCAGTCGGTCTATCGTCCATCCAACTTACACTAAACTAGGTGTTTAATGAAAGGTAACTTCAGTCGTAAATAAATACAATTGAAGCGAAGGGCTGCTAATGTCGCACGAGAAACGCTCTTAACCATGTGTGCAGACAAGCTGCAAACACAT
>JAUREG010000007.1:0-64395 GCA_030827545.1 Acidimicrobiales bacterium | reverse complement strand
CACCCGTGGCTTGGTCGACACTGCCCCCATCTTTTGGCTCACCTTTGCAGTGTAGGCAGATCAAAACCTTCTACTGACACGGCCACAGCCCGACGCATAACGCGATTGGCTTTAACAACAACGACACACTTATCACCAAGCCTTTTTGTTTCAATGATTTGAGCAAAGTTCTGTTCGGCAATTTCTTGAGTTAAATCATCTTGTGCGACAACACAAGCCAGAGCCGATGCATCGGCCGCAAACTGGCTCTGCTGTGCATCGAACAAACGCAGGCTGAAATGTGCGAGCGAATAAAGCGAGGCGCTCATCAACGCCATGGTGATCAGCACAAAAAACGTCGCTGAACCACTTTCGGGTTCTGAAATATTTAGACGAATAAAAAATTATTCTTCGTCGCTAGCCAAGATTGGCGCCACAGACGCCACAACTTGACCTGCACCAAGACTCATGACACGCACACCTGTGGCGGCACGACCTTGGCTTGAAATTTCTTTAACTGGAGTACGAATTGTTGTGCCTGCCGATGACACCGCAACAATTTCGTCTTCGATACCAACCATGAACGCTGCTACTACTCGACCTTTTTTACCGGTCAACTTGATGCCGATCATGCCCATGCCACCACGACCTTTGCGGGTGAAGTTGCTGATTTGTGTGCGCTTGCCATAACCAGACTCGGTCACAAGCAAAATTGACGCATCATCTTTAGCCACATCGACTGATACAACTTCGTCACCGGCACGCAAACGCATGCCACGCACACCCGCGGCCGAGCGGCCCATTGGTCGAACTTGTTTTTCGGAGAAACGAATTGTCTGCCCACCACGACTGACGATGAACACGTCGTCGGTGCCACCGGTTTCAATGACCCGCACAAGTTCGTCTTTTGGTCGCAGTTTGAGAGCGATCAAACCATCGCGGCGCGAAGAGTCGTATTCGTTGAATGCGGTCTTTTTAACCTGGCCCTGTCGTGATACGAAGAACAAATAACGCGTACCGGGGAATTCGCGTGTGTCAATGATCGCCTGAATTGTTTCACCGTTTTGCAATGGCAACAAGTTGACAATCGGAATGCCTTTGGCTGTGCGCTCACGCTCGGGGATTTCGAGTGCTCTCAATCGATAAACCCGACCACGATTCGAGAAGAACAGAAGATATGCGTGCGACGTGGTGAAAATTACGTTGCGCACGATGTCAGCGTCTTTCATTTTCGCGCCTGATACACCGCGACCGCCGCGGCCCTGCGATCTGAACGAATCGGCTGAAACGCTCTTGATGTATTGGGCTTGGGTCATTACAACCACAAGTTCGCGGTTATCGACCAAGTCTTCGACACTCATTTCACCTACATCGGCGGTGATTTTGCAGACACGATCGGTGGCGAAAGTTTCGCGAACAGCCGAAAGTTCTTTCGAAATCACTGCGCGCAGTTTTTTATCATCGTTCAAAATTGCTTTTAGTTCTTTAATTTGCGCCTGAACATCTTTTTGTTCAGTTTCAAGATCAATACGCGACAGACGAGTTAGTTGGCGCAACTGCATGTCAAGAATGTCGATTGCTTGGCGCTCGGTAAAACCAAATTGTTTGCCCATCAGGGCTGCTTTTGCGGCGTTGCCGTCTTCGCTGCCACGAATCACTTTGATGACGGCATCAATAACATTTAGCGCTTTGAGACGACCCTCAAGAATGTGGCCACGATCTTGTGCCTTTTTGAGGCGGTAGTTGCTGCGCCGAGTAATTACGTCAATTTGGTGACGCACGTAACCTTGTAACGCATCACGAAGGTTGACTGTGCGCGGCACACCGTCGACAAGTGCAACCATGTTTACTGGGAAACTTGTTTGCAAGGTCGTGAGTTTGAACAAGTTGTTCATTACGACGTTTGAGTTGGCGTCGCGTTTGAGTGTGATAATCAAATTTGTTTCGCCACCCGACGAGTTGTCGTTGACATCGGCAATACCATCGAGTTCTCCACCATCAACAAGCTCTTGAATTCGCGCAGCAATCGCTGAACAGCTCGCCTGATACGGCAATTCGGTGACAACGATTCGCATCTGACCACGCGCGCCATCTTCGATAGCAACTTTTGCGCGCATCTTGATGCTGCCCCGACCAGTTTTATAAGCCTCATTGATGCCACTGCGACCCAAGATCAAACCACCTGTCGGAAAGTCTGGGCCTTTGACGAACTTCATCAAGTCAGCAACCGAAGCCTCGGGGTTATCGATTAAGTGCAACGTTGCATCAACAACTTCGCCGAGATTGTGTGGCGGAATACTCGTCGCCATACCGACAGCGATGCCTTGCGAACCATTGACCAACAAGTTTGGAAATCGCGATGGCAGAACTGACGGCTCTTCAGAAGTGCCGTCGTAGTTCGAAATTAAATCAACCGTGTCTTCGTCAATATCGGCAAGCAGTTGCATTGCCAATGGATGCAAACGTGACTCGGTATAACGACTCGCAGCCGGGCCAAAGTCCGGAGAACCGTAGTTGCCATGGAAATCAATTAACGGGTGACGCAACGAAAACGGCTGAGCCATTCGCACCAAAGCGTCGTAAATCGCACCATCGCCGTGTGGGTGATATCGCGCCATTGTGTCGCCAGTGACGCGCGCGCACTTTACAAACGGTCGGTCTGGTCGGAAGCCTTGCTGATGCATGTCCCAAATGATTCGGCGGTGAACTGGCTTCAAGCCGTCACGTACGTCGGGCAACGCCCGCGACATGATTACCGACATCGCGTAATCGATGAATGATCTTTCCATTTCATCTTGAAGTTGCACTGGCTGAACACCTTCGTTGGGCGCGAGTGGCAATTGCGCAGCACCAGTATTTTTCGCCGACGACGCTTTAGGCGTTGTCTTTTTAGTTAACTTCTTAGCTGGTTTTTTTGCCGCCATAGTCGTGGTTTCCTAATCGCTGAATCTTTAGAAGTCGAGGTTGCGCACATCGCGTGCATTTTTTTGGATAAAGGCTTTGCGGCTTTCGACATCGTCGCCCATCAACACACTCATAATGTTTTCGGCTTCGGCTGCTTCTTCAACATTGACCTGCAACAAAGTTCGGGTGACTGCGTCCATTGTGGTGCCACGAAGTTCTTGCCAGTCCATTTCACCCAGACCTTTAAGACGTTGAAACTCTTTTTTGTGGTTTGGATTAGCTGCCAAAAACTTTTCTTTTGCTGATTCGTCTTTTAGATATGTTTTCTCTTTGCCAACCTCAGTCGAAAACAAAGGCGGTTGCGCAATGTAGATAAAGCCGCTTTCAACCATCGGTCGCATTTGTCGATAGAAGAATGTCAACAGCAAAGTACGAATGTGGCTGCCGTCAACATCGGCGTCGGCCAAGATAATCACCTTGTGATAGCGGGCTTTTTCAGCAGAAAACTCGTCGTTGCCGACACCGCCACCAATTGCTGTGATCAGTGCTTGCACTTCGGTGTTTTTCAACATCTTGTCGAGACGAGCACGTTCGACATTTAAAATTTTTCCGCGGATGGGCAAAATCGCCTGAGTGCGCGGGTCTCGCGCATCAACCGCAGTGCCACCGGCTGAGTCACCTTCAACAATGAACAATTCGCTCTCGGCTGGATTGCCACTTTGACAATCTTTAAGTTTGTCGGGCATACCAGCACCACTAAGTGCAGTCTTGCGTCGTACTGCATTGCGTGCATTTTTTGCAGCAATACGTGCTTGAGCAGCAGCGACAGCTTTTTTAACAATTCGATTTGCCTCGGTCGGATTCTCGAGCATCCACTCTTCGAGTTTCGTATTTGTTTCTTTTTGGACAAACGATCTAATCGAAACGTTACCGAGTTTCGCCTTCGTCTGACCTTCAAATTGTGGGTCGCGCAGTTTTACCGTGACGATCGCAGTCAAGCCTTCGCGAATGTCTTCACCGAGAAGGTTTTCCTCTTTTTCTTTAAGGCCGCCTGACGAACGCGCGTACTTATTAAGCACAGACGTAAGGGCTGTTTTGAAGCCCTCAACATGCATGCCGCCTTCAATCGTTGAAATGCCGTTGGCGTAGCCATAAATGCCTTCGTAATAGCCGGTATTCCATTGCAGAGCGATTTCGAGGGTTTGGTCTGATTCGCTGGCCTCGTAATAAGCCACTTTGTTGAATAATGATTCGCGCGAAACGTTTAGGTGTTTTACGAAATCGACAATGCCACCTTTGTATTGATAAGTGACTTTGTCTTTTTTACCAGCGCGTTTGTCTTCAAAGACAACTTCAAGGTCACGATTTAGAAATGCAATTGTTTGCAAACGCTCGAGAACTGTGCGCGCAACAAATTCGACGCCCTCGGATGCAAAGATTTCTGGGTCTGGATAAAAAGTAATCGAGGTTCCGTTTGTTTTTGATGGAGACGAACCAATTTTTTGAATTTTTGATTTTGGTTTTCCGCCGTCTACAAACTCTTGTTTGAATCTTGTGCCGTCACGATCAATTTCTGCGACCAATTTTTTTGACAACGCGTTGACGACGCTGACACCTACGCCGTGCAAACCGCCCGAAACTTTGTAACCGTCACCACCGAATTTTCCGCCGGCGTGTAAAACAGTAAGAACAACTTCGAGTGCACTCTTGCCTTTGTGCGGACCTGAAGGGTAAGGGTCAACCGGAATACCGCGACCGTTGTCTTGCACCTGGCATGAACCGTCTTCGTGCAAAGTGATCGTGATTTTGGTGCAAAACCCCGCCATTGCCTCGTCAACCGAGTTATCGACAACTTCCCAGATGAGGTGATGTAAGCCGTTTAAACCAGTCGAACCGATATACATACCCGGTCGTTTACGAACCGGATCAAGACCCTCGAGAACCTGAATATCTTTGGCTGCATAAGTGGCCGAACCGCTCTTTCCAGACGCTGGTTTCGTTTTAGTTGCAGCCATTTTTAGGGCACCTTTTGGTTGACTTTGATACTGGTTTTCGCTCGTATTTAAGCAAAATTATTCTACTCTCTAACTGTTCGCGCGACCTGATTTTACGCGGATATCTATCCCGCTAATTGTGGTGCCGGTGTGATGACTAAGGCTTGTGCAAATATCTCGTTCGAGAAACTTCATATGAGTTGACCAAGCCGGGTCATCCACTTCGATCAACAGTCGGCCACGATCAAGTTTGATCGGTGTGACATGAGTGGCAACCTGCTCGCCGACAAGTTCTTGCCACAACCCAAAAACCCCCGACACTGTGTCGATATTCGGCGACCCGAGACTATGCAGCAGTCGATTTAACTCGTCGCTAAGTTTCGACTCGGTTCTCGCGGTCGAATCTGAGTCAAATTCTTCAGAGTTGCTTTCGTCAATCATGGATATCTATGCCATCGGTCTAATTTTTGTCGCCAAGTTTGGGTGTTGAGATTACCGTGCCGGCTTTAATCAAAACCCTCTTGGTGATGTGTGCATCAACGGGTAAATCGGAGGCTGTAGTGATCAAAACCTGGCCAACTGGAAAGTGATTAATTAGAGCCCGCGCCCTGTCTGGGTCAAGTTCTGAAAGGACATCGTCCAAAATCAAAATCGGAATCTCACCAACACTTTGGCTAATGAAGCGGTGAATGGCGAGGCGCAATGCCAGAGCCATAGTTCGCTGCTCTCCTTGCGAAGCATGAGTGCGTGCCGGCAAATTGTTGATTGAAATTTCAAAATCATCACGGTGTGGACCAACTGTTGTCACGATTCGTCGTAAATCTTCACTTCGCGACTCAGCAAGACATTTCGCCAAACCAATTTTTAACCATTCAGGCGAATAGTCGATCACGATGTTGCTTGGTTGTTGAGCGAGTTCTTCGTATGCGTGAACAATAAACGGCGTGAGTTTGGTTACCAATTCGTTTCTTGCATCACCAAGTTGAGTGCCGGTACTAGAAAGTTTTTCATCCCATAAATCAAGCATCGATGCGACAGCACCATTTAGTCGACCACCAGATTGTTTCAACACGGCATTGCGTTGTCGCACGATTCGATCTACTTCAAGACGCAAGGCGTCGTTTTTATTTGCCAAAGCAACGAGTGAGTCATCTAAAAAGTCGCGCCGCAGATGTGGCCCTCCTTTAACCAGTTCGAGATCGTCGGGTGAAAAAACCGTGGTTCGAACCATGCCTAACAAATCGCGTGTTTTAGGCAGTTTTGTGCCATTTACCAACACCTGATTGCGGCCTTGAGTTGTCAGTCTTGCCTCAATCAGAATTTCACGTCCATCATCATGTAGCACCCGCGCGCGAATAAACGCAGTGGTTGTGCCAAGTCGAATCATCGCTTCGGTCGGTACACCGCGAAAACTTTTCATCGTTGACAGATAAGCCAACGCTTCGGTCAAATTAGTTTTACCTTGACCGTTTGAGCCGATAATCGCGCTGACTCCTGAGTCAAAATCAATTTGCGCGTTCGTGTAGTTGCGAAAGTCGCTAAGTTGAATTTGTTGCAGTATCACGTCGAGTTAGTTGATGCTGCTGTTAGTAAAAAGCAACGCCGAACTAACTTGTTAATCGTTGCGGCATCACGAGATACAAATAATTTTTGTCGCCGACACCGCGCAACACCGCTGGTTTAACCGGATCGGTTGATTCGATTGTGATCTCGTCACCTTTAACAGCGTCGATGCCATCCATTAAATATTGTGAGTTGAAACCAATCGTTATTTCGCTTCCATCGAGTTTTGCGTCGAGTTCGTCGACAACTTGGCCGATGTCTTGAGTAACAACCGACAATCGAATCGAGTTCGACAACATCTCAAGGCGAACTGGTGTCGTTTCGCGCGCTAAAATTCGTGATCGACGCACTGCCTCAAGAAGAGGCTCGCGCGCGGTCGTAACTTTGTTTGGGTAGTGAGCCGAAATTAGCTGCTTGTATTTTGGAAACTCGACGTTCAAAAGTGTTGTTGTCAAGGTCGACCCACCAACTTCGAATGTGGCGCGATTTTCACCAAGCGCCATCGTCATTGACTCCGCGCCGCCGATTAATCGCTCAAGTTCGCTAAGCGCACGACCAGGAACCACGATTTCTGCCCCATGGCCCAACATTGTCGCACCCGGCAATTCGCGCACCGCCAAGCGATACGAATCGGTGGCAACTAAACAAACCGAGTCAGGTTCGGCAACCATCAAAACGCCAGTTAAGGCAAGTCGTTGCATGTCGTTTGAGGACGCTCGAACAACTTGACCCAACGCTTCACCAAAAATTTTCGCGCCGATTGTCACTGGTTGTGTGCCGGCCACAACAATGTTCGGAAAATCTGTCGCGGCAAAAGTTGGCACAGTGAATTGTGATTTGCCAGCCGAGACAATCACCTCTTCGCCTTGCGCATCGATAGTTACTTTTTCTTCGGGCATTGCGCGAACGATGTCACTCACAAGTTTTGCGCTAACTACAGCAACTCCATCTTGCGCACCACCAACAGCCAATGTCGATCGCACACTTAAGTCGTTGTCGGTACAAGTTAAAACCAATGAGTCACCCTTGACTTGCATGTGCACACCAGAAAGCGCTGGCATCGCGTTGTTGCGACTAGATGCAACCCTGGCTGCAGCACCAAGAGCCTCGGTTAGTAGTTCTCGTTCAACTCGAAACTTCACGGCTTTACCTCGCTAATCGATTATTAGAGATGTGTGCACGATCTGTTATTGCATGTGCAAATCTGTATATAAATCTAATAACAGTAATAAGGCCTGTGGATTGTGGATTAACGACCTTTAACCCAAACAACATACGGTTTGTGGCTGTGACGACAGGTTGACCACCAAGCACATCTTGCATCTGCGTAGTTTGTTGATAAGTGGATAAACCTGTGTTGTAAACAACAACCCCCGTGGGTTTCCACATGTTTATCCACATGCTGATCATGAGGTCTTGAACTTTTTAATTAACGCGGTTACCTGCTCGTAAACCTGCTTGCGTTCTTTAATTACACGCTGCGTCTTTTCAACAGCGTGAATTACAGTCGTGTGATCTCGACCCCCAAATAGTCGCGCAATCGCTGGGTAGCTCAAGTCAGTTAGTTCGCGAACAACATACATTGCGGTTTGTCGAGCTGTGACCAAAGGTCGCTGGCGGCTCTTTCCTTTGATTTCTTCAACACTGAAACCAACAAACTCGGCGATTTCAGCCAACAGTTGCTCGTCAGTGCGAGGCTTAACAGAATTTTTGGTCAACAAATCGGTGAGCAACGTCTTGGCTAATTCAACATCAACCGTAATTTTGTTGAGGCTGGCATAAGCCACCGTGCGAATCAAAGCGCCTTCAAGTTCACGAATGTTTGAAGTGACATTGCTGGCAATGAACTCGAGCACATCACTTGAAATCGTCGTACCGTCTCGTTCGGTTTTGTTGCGCAAAATTGCCAATCGGGTTTCCATATCTGGCGGCTGAATGTCGGTGATCAAACCCCACCTAAAACGGCCACGAAGTCTGTCTTCAAGTGTCGGAATGGCATCGGGTACCCGGTCTGACGAAATAACGATTTGCTTGTTGGCCCCGTGTAGCGAGTTGAAAGTGTGAAAGAACTCTTCTTGCAGACCCTCTTTGCCTTCCATGAACTGAATGTCGTCGATCAGCAAAACATCGACCTCTCGATAGCGGCGTTTGAATGCAGCAATCGTGTTGTTGCGAATTCCGTCGACGTATTCGTTCAAGAAAGTTTCTGTTGACACATATCGAACTTCTAGATCGGGATAATGTTCGTGAACGTAATAACCAATCGCGTGCAACAAGTGTGTTTTTCCGAGTCCCGCTGATCCATAAATAAACAGTGGGTTGTATGAGCGGCCAGGAGTTTCAGCAACTCGCAACGCAGCAGCCAACGAAAATTGGTTCGACGCACCTTTGACGAAAGCATCGAAGGTGTAACGCGGATTCAAACCAACCGCGGCACCTTTGCCGTTGCGAGTTCGTTGCGTTTGTGTCTCAGATTGTTGTTGTTTTTGCTTGTTTTCGCGCTCAAATACCAGTGGTTCGTCAAGTGACTGTTGGGTTTCAGGGGCAAGTCTTTCGAGCACATCAAATGCGGTTGCGGTTTGCACATCGACTCGAAGTTCGCGGCCTGACGCACCAATTTCGTCGAGTGCTCCGCGAACAAGTGACATGTAACGAGTCAAAATTCGATCACGAACAAAAGTGTTCGGCACTCGCAGTCGCAAACTCATTTTGTCATCGGCAACTGCTACGGCGTCATTAAAAGTTGAGAACCAAACAGCCTCAGACACTTGTCCACGCAATACTTGCGATGTGGCTTTCCACAGTTGCTCGTGTTCTGGGGTGGTCTCTACAATTTCGTTTGTCACTTCTTTGGTCGTTTCTTGTGTGAGGTTTTAATTCTTCGTGTTATCCCCAAAATTTCTGTGGGGAGAGCGAAAGTAGCAGGTTTTCCACAGGGAGAGAAATGCTGAGGAATCCCCCTTTCTACGTTGCCCTTGGCCATATTCTGCCCCTAGCCTGACGAGTACCAATTTTTCTTTGACGTCAGGAGCCGTGCGTGAAACGCACCTTTCAACCAAATAATCGCCGTAGGTCCCGCAAACACGGGTTCCGCAACCGTATGAGCACTCGAGCCGGCCGGGCCGTGCTTAAATCCCGTCGGGCTAAGGGCCGTTACCGGCTCTCTGCTTGATCAGTCGCATTCAGACGCGACAGATCTTTCAGCGACTCCAAACAGAGGGAACATATGTTCGCTCCGGAACCCTGTGGTGCAGCATGATTATCGACCAAACCCTTACCCAGCCTGCAGTTGCCTATGCCTTAGGTAGGCAAGTTGGCGGTGCAGTTCAGCGCAATCTGTTGCGCCGACGACTCCGAGAATTGCTAAAAGCCAGAACCCATAAGGTTTTGCCGGGGTTTTATCTGATTGGTGCAGCCTCAGGGGCAACCAAATTGTCGTTTGTTGAATTAGGCAATCAGGTCGATTCGTTGCTTGAGCGCTGCGTTCATAAGGCTGCAAAAAAGGCTTAAAAATAGGGGTATTTGTGAAAAATCTGTTGCTGCGCCTGATCGATTGGTATCAAAAAGTGTTCTCTTATCGCCTTTCGCCATGTCGGTTTTACCCAAGTTGCTCGGTTTATGCCCAAGAAGCCATTGAAACCTTTGGCGCCTGGCGTGGCGGGCTCTTGACATTGCGTCGTCTCGGGCGATGCCGACCATTTGGTCCGAGTGGTTACGACCCGGTGCCCGAAATTCACGACTGCCGTGAGCATGCCCGTTTAACGAAAGCGACTCACGAACATGTTTGAAGCCGCCGCCTGGGTTATCGCGTTTTTCTACGGCCTGGTACCTGACTATTCATTTGCGTTGGCGATGGTCGCCGTCGTTGTGATGTTGCTGATTACTCCCCTGACGCTCAAGAGCACCAAAGGCATGCTCGAGATGCAACGGTTGCAGCCCGAAATGAAAAAGATGCAACAACAATTTAAAGGCGATCGCCAAAAACTAAACGAAGCGATGATGAAGCTCTACCAAGAACACAAAGTCAACCCGCTTGCTTCGTGTTTGCCACTACTTGCTCAGATGCCCGTGTTCATCATTATGTTTCGCGCGATTAGCGGCCTGACAAGTCGAAAAGATGGTGGCGCATTTGAGCCAAAGTATCTCGACAAGTCATCCGATATTTATCAATCTTTGGTTGGCAAAAGCGAAATGCTTTCTTTTGGTGTCGACTTGGCAAAAACACCGCTGCGTGCAATGCAAGACGACTTTGTTTCAGGTCTTGTTTATGCATTGCTCGTGTTGTTGCTGGCCGGTCTTTATTTGGTGCAACAGCGGATGATTGCATCGCGCACAGTTAGCCCAACAATGTCGGCAAATCAAGCCAAATTGATGCAGTACATGCCAGTGGCCTTTGCCGTGTTTCAAATTTGGCTGCCAACAGCATTGGTTGTTTATTACATGATGCAAGCGGTTATTCGCATTGTTCAACAGCAATACATCACGCAACGTTTCTACAAAAAAGATGACAGTCTTGGCCGACAAGCTCAAGCGGCGAGCGCTGTTGCGCGCGAGATGAAAGATTTGCCTAAACCTGACAAGAAAGACAAAAAAGAAAAAGGTGAATCGACAAACAACGAAACAAATTTTGTCAGCAAGCGAGTTACACCACCAAAAAATAAATCGTTACCAACTTCTTCGCGTCGACCGAAACCTCCTGGCAAAAATCGCAGCGCCGAAATCAAAAAGAAAAACAAACCGAACTAAAAAGTTTTGAAGATTTAGTAAACAAACGAAAGGAAATTGAATCATGGAATGGGTAGAGATAACTGCAACAACAATTGATGACGCCAAAGCAATCGCACTTGATCGTTTAGGAGTAGATGATGCTGACGCCGAATTTGAAGTGATTGAAGAGCCAAAGGCTGGTTTGTTCGGTCGAACTCGCGGCGAAGCCCGTGTGCGTGCTCGAATCAAACCTAACTCGGTGCGTGCAAAAGCAGATCGTCGTGACCGTCGGGGCAAGCCAGCGGGCGAGCGAAGCCAAAATTCTCGTCAAGATTCAGGCGAGCGCGCAGAGCGTGCAGAGCGAGGTCCGCGAAGTGACCGTGGAAGCCGTGGCCCAAGTCGTTCACGAAACGACCGCAATAGTCGTGGTGATCGAAATGATCGCGGCGAGCGCGCCCCGCGCACAGATCGTGCGCCTCGAGCCGAGCGAGCACCCCGCGAAGACCTACCACCAGTCGACCCGACCACTGTGAGTGCTGTAGCGACCACATTTTTAGAGGGTTTGGTTAAATCTGCCGGACTCAACGGATCAGTTTCAGCCAAAGTTGAAGGCGAGCACATTGACATCGATGTCTTGGGTGAAGACTTGGGCTTTTTGGTGGGCACAAAGGGCGCAACTTTGCTCGCATTGCAAGATTTGACTCGAGTTGTGAGCCAACGCCGATTGGGTGACCACGAAACACGGCTTCGAGTTGATGTTGCCGGATATCGCGAAAAACGCCGCGAAGCACTCACTCGATTTGCTTTGAAAGTGGCAGGAGACGTCAAGTCGTCGGGTCAGGCTCGAGCACTCGAGCCAATGAACTCATCTGATCGCAAAATTGTGCATGACGCACTTACTGAAGTCGAAGGCATTTCAACTCGATCAGAGGGCAGTGACCCGTTCCGTCGTGTTGTTGTTGCTTTGGCTTCAATCAGGGAAGACTCAGCAATCGACGACGTCGACTCATCTGACGACGAGTGAGGTTTTGGCTAGTTTTTAGTCATGTCTGATCAAACTGACATGACTAAAAACAACTTGTCGTTTGACGCTGCCAAATTCACCGCTCTTGAACCAGTTTTAAGCGCCGCACAAAAGATCGGTGCGCTTTCTGGCGCACCAATCGAGCAGATAATCAGCCATGCGTTGTGGTTTGCAAAAGCCATACCCAGTTCGGCCAAACGAGTCATTGATCTAGGTTCTGGTGCTGGGGTGCCCGGCTTGATTGTTGCTTTTGACCGCCCAGAATTAGAACTCGTGTTAGTAGATCGACGTTCGGGTCGTACCGACTCACTTACAAGATCGGTTTTGGCGCTCAACCTCGGCAATCGAGTCAGCGTCAAGTGCTCTGAGATCGGCGACCTGGTTCGAGATAGCAAGTTCTTCAAACAGTTTGATGCGGCGATTAGTCGGGGACTCGGACCCCCGCTTGAGACACTTAGGCTTTCGCGAGATCTTGTCAAACCAGGGGGAGTCGTGATAATCAGCGAACCACCTCCAACTACTCAATCTCGGTGGAACCCAGCTGATGTCTCAAGCCTTGGCCTTGAAGGCCCCATTCGACACGGTGCCGTGGCTATGTTTCACGTGAAACAATCGGAAGAACCCACGAATTGAAGATTTGATGTTTCACGTGAAACATCATCTTTGGGCAACCTATCCGTTCTGGTGCCACACCCACTAAGTAGTCTGAATCCATGGAAGCGCTGCCACCCCTACCTCGAGTCATTGCTTTCGCTAACCAAAAGGGTGGTGTCGGCAAGACGACAACCGCGATAACAGTGGCCGCAAGTTTGGCTGAGCTTGACTACCGCGTGTTAGTAGTCGATCTCGACCCTCAAGGCAACGCCTCAACTGGCCTCGGCATCAATGCTCGCGATCTTGATGCCACGATTTACGACGTGCTATTGCGTGGCGAGAAACTTGAAAACTGCATTGAGCCAACCGCGATCAAGAACCTTTTTGTTGCCCCAGCCAACCTTGACCTGGCGGGCGCTGATATTGAACTTGTGCCTGAGATGGGTCGCGAACAACGTCTGAAAAAAGCTATTGATACGGTTATAGACCAGTACGACTACGTGATTCTCGACTGCCCACCAAGTTTGGGGCTGTTGACGGTCAACGGTTTAACTGCCGCAACCGAGGTTTTTGTTCCAATTCAATGTGAATATTTCGCTCTTGAAGGCCTAGGGCAGTTGCTGCGCAGTGTCGACCGTGTGAGCCAAGTGTTGAACCCAACGCTTGAAGTTCGAAACATTGCCTGCGTTATGTATACACACACGACCTTGGCTGACGACGTTGTACGTGAAGTGCGTGAACATTTTGGCGACAAAGTGTGCAAAACAGTTGTTCCGCGGTCGGTGCGAGTCGCCGAAGCACCTTCGCATGGTAAGCCAGTTACCTCTTTTGACCCATCCTCACCAGCAGCCAAGGCATATCGAGAAATAGCAAAGGAGATCAGCGGTGGCCCGTCCAACAGGTCTAGGTAAAGGATTAGACGCCCTTATTCCGGGTCGCGATTTGCGCAAACCCGGTCGTGAGGGCGGCGATAGCGGTGGTGGCACATCCAATAATGGCTCTGGTTTGCGCAATATTGATATCGAAGCGATCGATCCCAACCCAAATCAACCGCGTGTTCATTTTGACGAAGACGCTCTCAAAGAACTGGCCGACTCAATTCGCGTAATTGGTGTACTGCAGCCAATTCTTGTGCGCCCAACACCAGAAAAATCAAAGGCTTTCGAAATAATTGCAGGCGAGCGTCGATGGCGAGCATCAAAGATTGCAAACCTCAAGTTGATTCCGGCGATTGTTCGCGAAACCGATGACTTGTTGTCAGTTGAACAAGCGCTCGTTGAAAATCTTCATCGTCAAGATTTGACACCACTAGAAGAAGCCGCTGCATACAAGCAATTGCTTGACGATTTTTCGATGACGCACGAACAAGTTGCTGAAAAAGTTGGCAAAAGCCGTTCGGTAATCACCAACTCGTTGCGGTTATTGGCTTTAGCACCATCAATTTTGCAGCTTCTTGCCGATGGTCGACTTTCAGGCGGTCACGCGAGGGCGTTGCTTTCTTTAACTGATCGACCAACTCAAGAAAAACTCGCACGTCAATGCGTTGAAGAAAGTTGGACAGTTCGAAATATTGAAGAAGCAGTTCGCCAAAGTTTGGGTCGTGATGTGCGGTCAGTTAAGTCTGATAAAAAATCTGGTGGTACTAGTGATAAAAATTCAAACAATAAAATTCGATCAGTTACTCTTCCGCCACCAGGAATTGTTGAACTCGAAAAATTATTGAGCGAACATCTGGCAACCAATGTTTCGGTTACAGCAGCTAATGGTCGTGGCAAAGTTGTAATTGAATTTGCTGACTTGAACGATCTCGAACGCATCTATCGAGCGATGACTGAAGGCCCCGCTGTCTAAATTTGCGAATCGTGTTACAAAGACTAAGACTCACGATTAAGTTGACGCTAAACCATCAGTTAAGGTTTCTCACAATCTGTGGATAACTCTGTGGACTAACTATGGGGTTATCCCATTTATTTCGTATCTAATTTCACCGATGTGGTTTTAACCCATATAGATAAAGCGTTTGCGAGGTCGTCAGCGAGCACTGCGCTGTGCGGGGTTATGCGTGTAACGGGCCCAAATCCACAGACCACAGCGGGCATTGATGTTTCACGTAAAACCTGCAACCGCATTCCGCTAACAACAGGCTTGAACCATGGCGCCGACCTTTCGATCGTTTCTGCTGCAAGAGTGGCGAAAACATGCGCCGCAACCGAGTGAAAACCTTCGGTTTGGTAGTAGGCGATTTCACAAACTTGTTGATCTCTTGCTTCGATGCCGATGTATATATTCGCAGCGAAGTCGTTGGCAAGTTGAGCATGTCGATGTTGGTCAAGATCATTGATCACGGCAACATTTGAATGTTGGGCACGCAGTCTGTCGGCAAGTTCATTTGTAAGTCGATCAAGCTTGGTGAATTGTCCGACGACGACGCGTAAGTTTTTAAGATCTTGCGGATACTTTGCCGATGTGTGACGCTCGCGCACGATGCCCACACCTGGGCCAGCACCAGAGTTGCGACTTGCGCGGCGTATTGCCTGCAAAGTTTGCGGGCCACAGATGCCGTCTGGCACCAGTCCATAATTCTGTTGAAACTCAGTGATTATTTTCGCGGTAATTTTGCCAAGAAAACCATCGACACGACCACAGTCAAAACCTATTCGCGATAACAACAACTGCAACTGTGCTACATCGTCGCCGCGTAAAAGGGGAGACGTTAGGTATAAAAGTCGATCGCCTAATTCGAATGAAGACTCAACAAGAGTTAGCCAAGTTGTGCGGTCGCAAACACCCGAAACGTGAAGCGAGCGAAGCCCTTGAAATTTGGTGACCGCAATTCGTGTCTCATCACAAAACTCGTTGATTGAAACACGAGATAAATCAAGCAAACCAGCACCACTGAGTCGGCGCTGAAGATCACCTACAGCGTCGTGGCTATCGCCGAGCGCTAATTCTTTTTCGGGATAAATTCTGCGATCTCCGCAAGCAATTGAGTTTTACCTTTTGCGCCAACCATCTTCTTTTTCATTTCACCATTGTTGAAAACCAACAGTGTCGGAATACTCATCACACCAAATCGTTGCGCGATGTCACCGTAATCATCGACGTTGAGTTTGGCAATAGTCACGACACCGGCCTGCTCTTTGGCGATTTCTGTAAGTACTGGCGCAATTGCCTTGCATGGCCCGCACCACTCGGCCCAAAAGTCAACGACAATTGGTGTTGTTGCAGATTTAACTGTTTCGTCAAAGTTCGCACTAGTAAGAGTGATGATGCCGTCAGCCATTACAAAACCTTTCGTTAAGTCGCGTTATCACGCGAGCCCTTTTAGGTTACTAGTTGTGAGTAATTTAGTGCTGTGACTCAAGCCAACGTTCGCAGTCGATCGCAGCCATACACCCCGAACCAGCAGCAGTAATTGCTTGTCGGTATGTGTGGTCTTGTACGTCACCGCAAGCAAAAACTCCGGCGATGTTCGTATACGAAGAACCAGGCTTAGTTTTCAAATATCCGCTGTCTTCCATATCGAGAATGCCTTTGAATAAATCAGTGTTCGGACGATGACCGATGGCTACAAAAAGGCCCGTCACGTCAAGCTTTGACTTTTCACCAGTCACCGTGTCGATAAGTCCGACGCCAGAGAGTTTCTCTTGACCAAATAGTTCGGTGACTTGCGAATTCCATCTGATTTCAATTTTCGGATTATTTATAGCCCGCTGTTGCATAATTTTCGAGGCCCGTAAGACGTCTCGTCGCACGACCAAAGTAACTTTCGTGGCAAATTTGGTTAGAAAAGTGGCTTCTTCGATTGCCGAGTCGCCACCGCCAACGACGATGATTTCTTGGCCCTTGAAAAAGAAACCGTCACAAGTCGCACACGATGAAAGCCCATGGCCATAAAAGCGTTTTTCGTTTTCGAGACCCAGCATCAATGACTGAGCACCAGTGCTGACGATCACTGATTTGGCTTGGTGCATTTCGTCGCGTACCCAAACCTTGAATGGCCTGGCTGAAAAATCGACTTTTGTAACTTTCTCAGTGATGAAAGTTGTATTAAAACGTGCAGCTTGCTCGCGAAACTTAAGCATCAACTCTGGGCCCATGACACCTTCGGGAAACCCAGGATAATTTTCGACATCGGTGGTCAACATCAGTTGGCCGCCGGGCTGATCAGATGTACTTGACGGTTCACCTTCGATCACAAGTGGCGCCAAGTTTGCACGTGCCGTGTAAATTGCCGCCGTTAAACCGGCGGGGCCCGATCCGATGATGATTACTTCGTGGATGTTGGTAGACGGCATTAGTTAACCTCGCGTTTTAGTTTTGCTTGCTCGGATAGCGCCGGCGCATTAGCCATGCACCAATAGCCACGAAAACAAACGACAATATGAAATATGAAATCCAGACAGCGTCTTGACGAGTTAGCCAAATATCAAGCAGTTCGTTAAGGGCACGTGAAATTCCGATTAGGGCTAGAACGATGATGGTGATCGTGGCGACCACCGCAATCACACCAAAAACAACGAGCCTCACCAAGTTGGCGATTGGTCGAGTTGTTTTGTCGCTGATGAAGTCAACCCAACGATCGATTGCTTCGACTGTTTTTTTCGCCCACCTTGGATCGGTGAAAGGATTAGAAATCACACTTTCAGACTAACGCTAAAAAATTATTGACTATGCGGCGTTAAATGAAATGTCTTGAATTACTCCTTGGTAAGGGTTTTTTGCACTGCATTGCACGCTCTTGCCAACTTCACGTAGCACGAGCAAAACAAATTGAGCTTCACTTGGCACAACGAATTGAGCAATGCCACGACGAGTGTTGTAGTCGGCGCCAGCGCGAGGGCCCCATTGCTCGAGGCGGCTCGGGGCAGCACCATTGGCAGTGTAAATCTCAAGTGACCATGGTCCATTTTTCATACCAACTTGCAGCACACCAGTCGAGGCGCGCGATAATTCGATCAACACACCGACGTATTCTTTTGTGCCAAAGAATTGGTTGGCATAACAATCGGTAGTCCATGCAGTTTTTGAATTACTGTCACGAAGAGCCCAAATTTGCGCCTCGTTTTCTTGTGCGTCGTCACCGTTTGGGTCGAAACTGACCATTCGTGAAATCGTCACCGGTGATTGATCAACGACGACGTTCTCAGCGACTGCTGTTTCAAGTTGTTGTGGTGAATTAGATCGAGTTGCAACCCCAAGAACGGCGACACTCATTGCCAAAGCAATCAGCCCCAGAATTTTTGTGCTTGGCGGAAGTGCAAAAAACCATCCGCCTGCGCCTTGCGCACGAGCGACTCTCAAATTTTTCGGTGGTGTTGCGTTAATTGCTGTTTCAAGAATTGGCTGGCCAGGTATTGGAGCAACTGACGACTCGTCGCTAGTCATTGCTCGCCTGAGCGGTTTTGGTGGCGTCGCCCCACTTGGTGGTGTCATCGATGTAGTGAAGTCGTTTTGTGCACTAAGTGCTTGCATCAACGCAACACGAGTTTCTTCACCTGTTGCGTATCGATGATCAGGATTTCGTGCCAATAATTTATGAATTACGCGCACAAGTTGTGGCGCAAGCGATGGCCGCAAATGCGCCAAATCTGTTGGTTCGCGTTGCAGTCGAGCCAATGCTGTGTCGGCGTCGGTTTCACCCAAAAATGGCACTCGACCCGCAAGACACTCATATAACACGAGCCCTAAACCGTAAAGATCGGCACGACCATCAAGTGGTTTACCACGCACTTGTTCGGGCGAAAGATATTTTGCGGTGCCCATCATGATGTTGTCATGGGTCAGGTCTTCACCAGATGCGACAAGTGCTTTGGCGATTCCAAAATCAGCGAGCAAAAATTTACCGTCGGGCGTCAACAAAATATTTCCTGGTTTGACGTCACGATGCACGAGTCCGGCACGATGGGCAACATCGAGCGCGGCTGACATTGCGGCACCCATATGAATGGTCAACAATGGTCCAAGCCGTTTGCGACGATCTAAAAGTTCGCGAAGAGATTTTCCTTGAACATATTGCATGACCACCGCTTGTCGGCCATCGTCTTCGACGGTGTCGTACACCGCGACAATGTTTGGGTGACTTAAACCAGCGCAAACAATCGCTTCGCGTCGAAATCTCTCGGCGACAACAGGGTCACTAACCAATTGTGGTTTCAAGAGTTTGACGGCAACTTGTCGGTTCAAAAATGTGTCAAAACCGAGCCAAACTTCGGCCATTCCACCGCGGGCAATTTGTCGATCGAGTCTGTATCGACCGCCTAAAAGGCGCTTCGGGTCATCGACTGGTTGGACTTGTTCAAGGCTCATCTGTGAACTTTGACGCTAGTTCTGCGCGCCCATCGAAATGGGGAATGTCAGCGTGCGAAATTTATTTCGACAGCGACTCGCTAATTGTTCGACGCTTTATTTGACGTGAAAAGTTACGCCCATAGTGCCGACGCCAGTGTGAGAACCGATTACCGAACCCACCTCGCCAACAATGATTTCACCCGAGTAGACGCTCTTGAGTTGTTCAAGAAACATGTCGAGGTCACTGCACTGGGCATGCAAGACGGCCAAATTAGTGATCGGACCAGCTGATTTAACCTTTTCAATTAGCAGAGCCAAGGCCTTGCTGCGGGTGCGCTCTTTGCCGCCTTCCATAATTTTGCCTTCGCGCACCTCAATAATTGGTTTGATCGCCAACGCGGATGCAAAAAATGCCTTCGCACCGCTAACTCGACCACCTTTCTTGAGGTTCTCGAGCGTGTCGAGTGCACCAAAAACGCGTGTCCGACCAGCCCACTCATTGGTTTTACGTGCCAATTCGTCAAGGGTGATTTGAGGATTATCAATCAGCATCTGTGCAGCCACAAGCACATTGATGCCTTCGCCCATGCTGGCTGAGCAACTATCAACAAACTGAATCGGAATATTCACACCCGATTCTTTTGCTCCAGTCTCTGCAGACTGAATAGTGGCCGAAAGTTCACGCGAAAGACCGATCATCAAGATGCCTGTTGCGCCATCGGCAGCGAGTTTCTTGAATGCCTCGGCAAATTTGCCGGGCGAAGGTGCCGCAGTCTGAGGTAGAACTGGTGACTCTGCACAACGCTTCCAGAATTCGGATGTCGTCAGGCTGATTCGGTCAGTGAATTCTTGGTCGCCAATACTAAAAGTGAGGGGGACGATGGTGATGTTGTGTTTTTTTGCCAGCGATTCTGGGAGGTCGCAGGCTGAGTCGGTAACTATGCGGATGGTCATGGTTTTGAGCGTAGTACAGGATGGTTCTTGCTGATTTTTTTGCGATATTTTCGGCGAATATGCGCGACCCACCACGTGGCTAACAACAGCAAACCAACTCCAGTTACAACTTGTCCAAGACCGGCGAGTGCATTCACTCTTGCCGATACCTCGATTTTTTTACCCAACTGACTTAATCCGTCTGCGGAAAAGATTCTCACTTCAACCGGGAACAATCCATTTGAGAGCGCGACAACATCAACGACAAGTTCGTTTGAACTGTTTGCCGGTATTTGAATTGTTGAAATGTCGTTTTCAAATCGAAGCTTCGAACTAACAACTCGAACCTGCACCGTCATTGCAAAGTCAGATGAATTTTGTAGATCGAGTCGCAGTGTACTTTCGCGACTTCCAAGCGTGAATGTGGTGCCATCTTGAAGTGTCACCGATTGTCGAATCTTTTTAAGTTGATCACGAGTTGCTGAAATATAATTTTCACGCTGAGCATCAGTCATCGAGTCGCTAGACATCACCAGCAGTCGTTCATCCCAGTCTTGCCAAACCGTGGCGTCGGGGCTTATCGTGCCCCGCAACTTCTCGATGTCTTTGCGTAAGTCGGCAATTTTTGTTTCGCGGTCGACAAAACTTGCGCTGTTAACTTTTGGCAGGTTTGGTTTATAAGCGTCGAGTCGTGGCGCGGGCAAATTTGCCATTGTGCGTAATGCAACCTGTTGCGGCACTCGACTTAAAATCAGCAATGCTTCATGAATTAAGTCTTCATTGATTACCGAGCCATCGCGCGAGGCCAACACAACTCTGCGCAAAGCCGGCGTGCCACCTTCGGTTTCGATCTGACTTCGTTGCGCCAAGATTTGTGCGGCAAGGTACGTGGCCGAAGCAAATGCATTTTTGGTTGGAGTACTGAGCTGGTCTACGTAATTTTTGTCGACCAAATGAAGCGAAATGTCAGCATCATTGCTTTCTAGGCGATATGGGCGCGCAGCGTTATCAAACTCGCCAAGAGCAACACTCGACTTAGGCAACATAACGATCGATCGCACACCAGTTTTTGCCAACAAATCAAGACCGTTTTGATCAAGCGGTTGCTGGGCAAACCAAATCGACGAAATGATTTTTGTGTTTGGCAAAACTTGTTGCCAAATTGTTGAACTTCTCTCGATTAGCGCGCCGAATTGATCAGTTTGTTTGTTGGCACTTGCAGCCGAAGGGTCGAATTGCACATAAGGCCCAGAGACGATCGGCGCAGATCCCAGAGCTGCAACAAGTTGCACGAGCAGCGACTGATCTTCTGGGTTTGTCGATCGACTTAAGCCATCGATTAGTTCGGGCGAAATTTGCACTGTCATTCGTGCTGCATCGAGTTTGAGCAGTTTGATTAATTTTTCTATTTTTGCGCGGGTTGGTTGATCAATTAGTCGAGATCCATCAGGTTGAAGTGTGATCGGTGAATCAAGTGCAACGACAACATTGAGGGGCATCGGGCGCACTTCACGCGACGGGTTAAATCTGTTGACAAATGTCAGTAGTGCGGCCCGCGAAACGTTGTTAACTACGACTTCAACACGAACCGGATAAATACCTGGACCGTCAAACTCGATTCGTCGTGTGCCCGAAGAAGTATCTGTAGAAAGCGCGATCAACTCGAATTGGCCGTCGGTTCGGCGAGTTATTTCGCGAAATGTCAGGTCGATTGAGTCGGTCACGGCAAATTCTTCGGTTGCGGTGTTGATCGCGCGCACTTGCTTTTCGCCTTCAGTAATTTTCTGGCCAAGCGAAATTCTGAAAACCGCCGTTGCGTCGTTTAAAAACTCGTCAATTAGCGACTGAGAGTTGACACCAAGAACAAAGCGCAGGTTTCCAGATGTGTAAATATGAAAATTTTGTGCGGTCAAGGTAAGTTCGCTTGTTTCGACGGCTGCCTGCGATGTTTGGGCTGGCAGAGTCGACAGAGCAAAACCGAGTGCGAGAACAATCTTCAGCGCCAACTTAGGCACTTGCGAGAATTTTTCGGAGTTAGAACGATAAATCAAGACATAATCACGCTAATGCTCATGCGGTTGTTAATTAGGCAAACGCATCACTTGTCACGACCTAGTGCGTATCCTTTAAAGCGTGGTGCCCCAGCGCTTCGCGCCAGTTTTGAGCGAGATTGCTCCGATTGCTTCCAGGTTTCGTGACGCCGGATTCAAACTATTTGTTGTTGGCGGCACCGTACGCGATTTGATGTTGGACAAACCGGTGACCGCACTTGACTTCGACTTGACTACCGATGCCTTGCCCGACCAGATCAAAGATTTGCTTACAGGGTGGTGTGATTCGCTATGGGTTCAAGGTGAAAGATTCGGCACGATTGGAGCCAAAAAAGGCGAGCGTGTCTACGAGATAACCACCCATCGCGCCGAGGCTTATTCGCCTGATTCACGCAAACCCGATGTGCAGTTTTCAAAAGACATCCATGAAGATTTGTCGCGACGTGACTTCACGATTAACGCAATGGCGCTCGAAGTTACGTCTGACTCGCCTGTCTTAGTCGACCCTTTTAATGGCATGGCTGATTTAATGGGCAAAGTTTTACGCACGCCGTTGTCGCCAGAGATCAGTTTTAGTGACGACCCGTTGCGCATGATGCGCGCAGCACGATTTATCTCAGGTTTGGGCATGGTCGCTGTGCCCGAATTGATTGCCGCGGTTAAGACGATGTCTGATCGGATCACGATCGTCAGTGCTGAACGAATTCGTGACGAGTTCGATCGATTGATTGTCACCGATCGCCCATCTTTTGGTCTGTGGTTCTTGGTTGACAATGGGTTATCGAAGCACTTTTTACCCGAACTCGCGGCGATGCAACTTGAGCAAGACCCGATTCATCGACACAAAGACGTTCTCACGCACACGCTCGCGGTTATTGAAAACGTAAAACGTGAAGATCCCTGTGATTTTCGAATCACAAGACTCGCGGCGTTGTTCCACGATGTTGGTAAACCAAAAACTCGAGCGATTCGTCCTGGTAAGGGCATAACTTTTTACCATCATGAAGCAGTTGGTGCTCGAATGACCCGCGAGCGCATGCGCAAACTTCGCTACTCGGTGCAAGATATTGAAACCGTCGCTGAACTTGTCGCCCTCAGCGCTCGCTTTCACACCTATCAAATGGGATGGACAGATGCAGCAGTGCGTCGCTATGTTCGTGACGCAGGTGCACACTTGGCTGAACTAAATGTGCTGACAAAAAGTGATTGCACAACGCGCAACGAAAAAAAAGTGGCGGCACTTGCACGTCGAATGGATGAACTTGAGAAACGCATCGCCGAACTCACCGCGCGCGAAGAACTGGCAGCGATGCGACCAGAGATGGACGGCGCACAAGTAATGGAATTTTTGAATATTCAACCAAGTCGTCACGTCGGACAAGCTTTGGATTTTCTTATGGAGATTCGAATCGAAGAAGGACTTCTCGGTGACGCAGAAATTCGTCGTCGATTGCAGTCTTGGTGGGATTTGCAAAAAAAGTGAATTGATTTGTTAGGGTTTTCTGAATATGCCACGTAAACAAGTGCAAAAAAAACAGAGCACTGAGATTGAAGATTTCGATCAGCATCTCGGAGAAATTGACCACAGGCTGACTCGCCGTGCGGTCATTCAAAATTTTCGTCGTGGAGTAATTTCACAAGACAGCATTTGTGATGCACACCCCGAACTCATGCGCGTGGCGCGAAACTTTGGTCGAACAACCCGTGTTAAGTGTCCCATTTGTGTGAAAGATCATCTCGTGACTGTCACATATTTGTTCGGGCCTCGTTTGCCGAGTCATGGCAAGTTCATTGCGACCCGAGCCGAAATTGAGCAGTTTGCGCGGCGACCAGAGCACTTCACGGGCTATCTGATTGAGGTTTGCCGCAGTTGTTCGTGGCACCATTTGTTGAAAACTCGCGACATCTAGGCGCCTTTTAACTCTGCAACAGCCCCGTGGCACAGTGCTGTTGTGCCGTTACACTTTCAAATCCACATACCTGCCCCTTCGGGGGCCCCAATCACAAGTTGGGTCCGAAGGGAGTTATCACGTTCATGCGTGCATATGAATTAATGGTCATCATTAGCGGCAACCTCGAAGAGTCGGCTGCCCACAACTGGTTGAGCGTCATCACCAAGTCAGTTACAAATGCCGGTGGCGCCGTTCACGGCACACCTGATTGGTGGGGCAAGCGTCGCTTGGCTTACCCGATCAAAAAACAAGACGATGGTTATTACGCCGTTTTCAACATCACAGCACCAGGTGGTGCACTTGATGAAGCCGAACGCGCCTTGCGCATCGCCGACGACGTGTTGCGACACAAACTCCTCCGCCTTCCTGATGACGAAGCCGCACGTCGCGGTCTTTCAGTCGCAGCAAATTCATAAGCAATTCATTTACTAAAGGAACGAAAATCAAATGGCTGATAACAGCATCACACTTGTCGGAAACTTAACTCGCGACCCAGAAATTCGATTTACAGCAACAGGACGTGCAGTTGCATCGTTCGGCATCGCAGTTGGCCGTCGCTATCAAGTGAACGGCGAATGGCAAGAGCAAACTTCATATTTCAATATCACTGCGTGGGGTCAACTTGGCGAAAATGCAGCGGCAACATTTACTAAGGGCACTCGCGTTGTTGTGACTGGTCGCCTTGAACAACGTGAGTACACCTCACGTGAAGGTGAAAAGCGCACCGCGATTGACGTCATTGCCGATGAGCTTGGACCAAGTTTGCGTTGGGCGACTGCGACTGTTGTTCGTACGCCAAAACAAGATGGTCAAGGTGGCGGCTCGGCGAATCGTCCGGCAAACACCGGTACAAACCCAGGCACCGAAGCAACACCATTTGATGGTGAAGAGCCGTTCTGATCAATTAACCAACCAAATTAACCAAAGAAGGACTTTCCCATGACAAGTAAATCCAACAAGTTAAGAGCCAAGAAAGCGCTACTTCGCAAACCCAAGAAGCGCCCGAACATGATGGTGCAAGAAAAAGTTGGCTTCGTTGATTACAAAGATGTCAATTTGCTACAGCGCTACATGTCAGACCGTTCAAAACTGCGCGCTCGACGCATGAACGGCAACTCGGTGCAGCAACAGCGAGATATTGCTACTGCTGTTAAGAACGCTCGTGAAATGGCTTTGTTGCCGTACACAAAGCGTGTTTCAGCAACTCGCGCACCACGTGAGCGTGGCGAATTCGGCTCTGACGATCGTGGTCGCGATCGCGGTCCGCGTCGTCCACGTCGTGATGACGTCGCCGGAGATGTAACCCAGGTAGAAATTGCCGACAACATCTCTGCAGAGTTAACCGACAACGCAAATGTTGAAGCAATTGTTGACGGAGCAGCATCATGAAAGTTCTACTTCGATCTGACATCAAGGGCATCGGCCGTCGTGGCGACATCGTCAATGTTTCGTCCGGTCACGCCCGCAACTTTCTGTTGCCAAACGACTTAGCCATTGTTGCCAATGCAGGTACGATTGCTCAGGCCGAGGTCATGCGCAAGTCGCGCGAACAGCAGATTGCTGCTGATCGCGAGTCGGCTCGTCTCGTGGCGTCATCGTTGTCGACGACTGTTATCAAAATCGCAGCAAAGGCTGGTAACGAAGGTCGTTTGTTCGGGTCAATCAATGCTGCCGAAATTGCAAAAGCAGTTCTTGACCAAACTGGTGTGACGATTGATCGCAAGAACATTCAAGTTGAGACACCATTGCGACAACTTGGTGAGCATTCGGTATCTGCCGAAATTTTCTCCGATGTTGTAGCCACTCTCAAACTAGAAATTGTTGCCAAATAATCTTCAACAGCTGTTCTTAGTTATCCACCTGTTATCCACAGAAGAATCACAGGGTTATACCCGTAGCAATCAACAGGCAATCTAAGGCATTGTGTAGGCATGTCTATTGCTGAATTTCCTCGCGGCGATCGTGGTGATCGTGGAGCGGCAACTCAGCGATCTACAAACCGAATTCCTCCGCACAGTGTTGAAGCCGAAGCATCTTTGTTGGGTGCGATGCTTTTATCGCGTGAGGCTGTCAGCATCGCATTCGAACGCGGTGTTCGTTCAGACGAATTTTACAAACCTGCTCACCAACATATTTTTGATGCGATTCGTGCGCTCAACAGTGCAGGCGAACCAGTTGATCCGATAACTGTTGGCGACGAATTGCGTCGCAACAATTTATTAGACGGCATCGGCGGCATTGATGCGTTGCTCACACTGCAAAACGCGACACCTGCAATCACAAGCGCCGAGCGGTACGCCAAAATTGTGCGTGAAACTGCGTCTTTGCGCAAGTTGATTTCGGTTGCTTCAGAGATTGCCGAGATTGCCTATAGCGGCCCAGAAGATGTTGCGCGAGCAATTGACGAGTCTGAGTCGAAGATCTTTGATGTTTCTGAAACCAATATTGGTGACGCTTCTCAGCGGCTCGGGTTGTTGGTCAATGAAGCAATGGAAAAACTCGAAGATCGCGCCAACAACAAAGAATTAATCACCGGCACTGCGACTGGTCTTGATGATCTCGACAAAATTTTGCTGGGTCTGCAACCTGGCACACTAAATATTTTGGGTGCTCGACCCGCGATGGGTAAGTCGGCTCTAGCTCTCGGTTTGGCCGTTCACGTAGCGCGCACATCAGGCAAGCAAGTGTTGTTTTTCTCACTCGAAATGGGCACCGCCGAACTTGTGCAACGTATTCTTGCCAGCGAAGCAGGTGTTGACTCAAAAGTTTTGCGCAGCGGACGACCGTCACCAAACGACTGGACAAAAATTGGCCATGCCGTTGGTCGCCTCGATATTCCGTTGATTATCGACGACAGCCCAGGCACATCGGTTGGTGCGATACGTGCAAAAACTCGACGCATTGTTAGTCGACAAGGCGAAGTCGCGCTGATTGTTATCGACTACTTGCAACTCATGGGTGGCGACGGCAAGCCAGAGAACCGACAACTCGAAGTCAGTGAGATCAGCCGAAAACTCAAACTCTTGGCGCGCGAATTTAAAGTACCAATTTTGGCGCTTAGTCAGTTGAGTCGCGGTCTTGAAGCACGCAACGACAAACGCCCGACACTTTCTGACTTGCGTGAGTCTGGTGCTCTCGAGCAAGACGCCGACGTCGTTATGTTCTTGTATCGCGACGAGGTCTACAACCCTGACAACAAAACTGAACTCGGCATCGCCGAATTGAACGTGTCAAAGCATCGTGCTGGCCCACTCGGCAAGGTGCGGCTCGCATGGTTGGCGGCATACACACGTTTCGAAAATTTCGCGTCCGACCCCACCTCGAACTAGTTATGTTTCTTGGCGAAGATATTTTGGCGTGGTTGGTTATTGCCCTCGGTGGTGCGATGTTCGCCGGCAATATTGCCGCCTTGATTCGTCCACCCAAACAGCGTCGAGATACAAACGACTTGACCAAGGCACCGGTATTTCGCAGTGTCGTTATGGCAACGATTGGCGCAATTGCCATGGTTTGGGCGCTCGTCAGCTTGCTCTAAAAAATTGAGCGGGTGACGGGAATCGGACCCGCGTATTCAGCTTGGGAAGCTGATGTTCTACCACTGAACTACACCCGCAATTGCGTATTTGAGCGTAGCAACACAGTTTTGAGACCGAAATTTAAGTTCAACAAAAAATTCACTAAGGTTCTTTAGTCGTGATTTTGTCAGATCGAAGCATCAAAGAGGCCTTAGAAGCCAAGCGAATCATCATTGATCCGCTTGATATGTCGTGCATTCAACCGTCATCGATTGATGTCAAGGTTTCAAATCTTTTTCGTGTGTTTCGCAACCACACAGCAGGCACGATCGACGTTAAACGCGACCTCACCGATTTAACCGAGCTAGTTGAGATCGAACCCAACGGCGTTTTTATGCTGCATCCTGGTGAGTTTGTTTTAGGTTCGACTCTCGAACGCATCGCAATCGCTAACGATCTCGTTGCCCGGGTCGAAGGCAAGAGTTCGCTCGGTCGACTTGGTTTGTTGATTCACTCGACTGCTGGTTTTATTGATGCCGGCTTCGATGGCCACATCACACTCGAATTATCGAATGTCGCAAACTTACCAATAACTATTTACCCAGCAATGAAGATCGGACAAGTTAGTTTCATGACGATGACGACACCCGCCGACAAGCCTTACGGCTCTGGTGCAAGTGGCTCAAAATATCAAGGCCAGCGCGGCCCGACCCCGAGTCGCTATTTCGAAAATTTCAAATAGTTAACTGAAACTTGTTGTGCTGGCCGCAACATTGGCTGCCGCAAGCGGCGAATTCTGATTCGCAATTGATCGCTCGCCGTTTTCGATTGCGTCGAGCAAGTGAATTGCAATGTCACCAACTTTGATTTCAGATTCGTCTTTGCCTGCGCCTTTGACGCCGTCGTCAAGCATGATGTAGCAAAACGGGCACGCCGTTGCAACGCGAGTCGCACCAGTGGCGATCGCTTCGCGCGCACGCTCATCGTTGACTTTGGTGCCGATGTCTTCTTCCATCCACATTCTTGCGCCGCCTGCACCACAACACATGCCCTTGGTGCCGTTGCGTGGCATCTCGACAATCTCGATGCCTTTAATTGAGCCGACTACTTTTCGTGGCGCAACATAAACATCGTTGTGTCGACCGAGGTAGCACGAGTCGTGATAGGTGATGCGTTCTTCGAGTGAAGCGTTGCTGACATCGAGCGTGCCTGCTTCGATCAAGTCTTCAAGCAACTGCGAGTGGTGAATTACTTCGTAGTTGCCGCCCAACTGCGGGTATTCATTTTTAAGCGTGTTGAAACAGTGCGGACATTGCGTAATTATTTTTCGCACACCCATCGTGTTGAGCATCTCGACGTTCGGCATTGCCAACATTTGAAATAAATATTCGTTGCCACTGCGACGCGCGCTGTCACCGGTACACATTTCGCTTGGACCAAGGATCGCCACGTCGATGCCAGCTCGCTTAAGCAACTTGGCCATTGATTGCGTTACTTTTTTATTTTTGTCATCGAAACTGCCAGCGCAACCAACCCAGTACAAGTATTCGCTCTTGAACGGCGCACCTGGGTCAAGAATTTCGACATCTAGATCTTTTGCCCATTCACCACGATCTGTTTGGCTCATGCCCCAAGGGTTGCCCTGGTTCTCCATTGAGCGATATGCGTTTCCGAGTTGTGCCGGAAAGTTGCTTTCCATTAGCGACAAATAACGACGCATGTCGAGAATCTTGTCGAGAATCTCAATGTTTACGGGGCAAATCTCATCACAAGCCTTGCAACTGGTGCACGACCAAATTTCTTCGGCTGTGATGCGTTCAAAAAGCGAGTTGGCATTGACTTTTATCTCGCTGTCGGCACTGAGTGGTGGAGAAACCTTGCCACCAGGTGCATGACTCGCAGTGGCGGCCATCACTTCGCCGCTCTTGAGAACGATTTCGCGCGGGTCGAGTGGTTTACCCGTTGCGTGTGCTGGGCAGACACTCGTGCAGCGACCGCACATCGTGCAGGCGTCAAGATCAAGCAGTTGCTTCCATGTGAATTCTTCGATCACATTGACGCCAAATGACTCGAGAGAAGTCTCTGTCAAATTTGGCATTGCTTTCATTGCACCCTTCGGGCGTTCGCGATCTTTGAGATACATATTGAGTGGCGAAGTAAACATGTGGCGCAACATCGTGATCGGCAAAATCGCCAAGAAGACGATGAAAGTCAATACGTGGGCGACCCACCATCCTTGATGCCAAGTTGTCAATGTTGATGCGCTTGCACCGTTGACGAGTTGTGCGAGTGGATAACCAACAACACTCCATTTTTCGTGGTCGAGGTTTACGCCCGCGGCTTGACCTTGAGCGATGCGAAACATTTCTGCGCCAAAGCCTGTTACACCGATTGCCAACAACACACCAAGAATCAGTGCGTGTTCTGGTTTTGTTTTGATGCGAATGCGATAGGGCCGCTGTACATATCGGCGCAGAATTGCCCAAACGACACCGCCAGTAAATACAACGCCAGCGACATCGCCAACAAGTGCATAACCGCGGTAAACATCGCCATGCAAGAACTTGAGCGCTTCTGGCATTTGGTGGTCGATCTCAAGCACGGTTGTAACGCCGAGCAGCACCAAGAAACCGAAATAGATCATCGAGTGCATTAGGCCGGCGGCGCTATCGCGCAACAACGTGCGCATGTAAACACCAGCGCGATAGTCGGCTAAACGGCGCTTCACATTTTTTGGTGTTGTTTTGCGACGGTCTGGTGCGCCGCGCTCCCAGTTGCGAATTCGATCAGCGAATCGGAGCGAACCCCAGATCAACATCATTGGTATGACCGTGTAGAAAGCAACGACCAATGCAGTTGGGATGCCAGCAAAAACTTCGCGGTGAATCAGTGAGGTGCTTTTCCAGCCCGTTAACTGCGGCACGATGCCAGAAATCATCGTGAATGTGCCGATGCCTACACCGAAGGCAATCGAAAGTTGATATGGCTTGAAACGTTTTTTGACCGCAGTTTCAGTTGTCATAATTTTTGAGTACCCCTGATTATTGACTGGTACTCAGACTAGTTTTTTTAGCCGAAATACGCGCGATCCAAATCGCGAATGCGCAACGACAGCGAGGCCAGCAACTTGTGTGTAAGTGCAGGTACTTTGTCGGTTAATCGCAAAAAGTTGCCCCGACCGATAACCAATAGTTGACATTCAGAGTCGCAAACAACAGTCGCCGTGCGCGGGCCGTGGTCAAGAAGCGAGAGTTCGCCCACGACCGAGCCTGTGCCGAGCGTTGCTACTTTTTTGCCGCCGCGCTTCACAGTCGCCTTGCCACTCAAAATAATGAATGCCTCTTTGCCGGGCTCACCCTGTTTGATCATCGTTTCACCTTTAGACATGGTGACTCGATCGCCCGCTTTAGCGATTCGCTCAAGATCTTTTGACGAGCAAGATGAAAAGAGAGGTGAATAACGCAAGTGTTTTAAAGAATTTTTTAGTTCGGCCATGTCTTGAATTCTAGTGATCTTCTGCGTTGCTCTGGTTGCTAACAGCCTTAATTGCTGTGGCGATCGCCACCTGATCGCCAAGGTAGCCAACCGTGACGACTTTCATTTGGTTCGAGAACTCATATCTGCGCGGTACCCCAGTTGGGATGTTGAATTCGGCGATTTGCTCTGGGCTCAAGTTTTCAAGATGCATCACTAAAGCGCGCAACGAGTTGCCGTGGGCGGTTATCAAAACGTTTCTATTGTTCTGTAATTCTCCGATGACGTGTTGAAGGTAAAACGGCACGACACGTGCGACAACATCTTTTAGGCATTCAGTATTGGGCAGATCGTTCGGTGAGATATCGCTGTATCGCGTGTCATTACGTGGATGTTCTGGGCTTGATGAATCGACCGGCGGCGGCGCAACATCAAAACTTCTGCGCCACAGGTTTGTCTGCTCGGCCCCGAATTTAAGCGCCGTTGCTTTTTTGTCGAGACCTTGCAATGCCCCGTAGTGACGTTCATTGAGTCGCCAGTCTTGCCGTACTTCAAGATCTGATTGGCCCAGAGTTTCAAGCGTCAGTCGATTTGTTGCGATTGCTCGCGTTAAAAGCGAAGTAAAAACGACGTCAAATTTGATGCCAGCTTGTTTGAGTGTTTCGCCTGCTTGTCTTGCTTCGCTCTCCCCTTTTGGCGTTAGCGCGACATCATGCCAACCAGTAAAAAGGTTGAGTTCGTTCCATGTGCTTTGACCGTGCCGAAGAAGTACGAGCAAGCCAGTCATTGAAGCCTCACAAACTAAATCGTATGCGTAAAATCGCTGTAACAATGGATGTATGAGTTCAAGTAGTTCGACTCGCTTTGATGTAGTCGTCGTTGGCTCGGCCAATCTTGATCTGGTTGCGAGAACAAGTCGTTTACCAAAACCAGGAGAGACAGTTTCTGGTTCGCACTTTTTTGAAGCTTGCGGCGGCAAAGGGGTTAATCAAGCGATCGCTTCTGCCCGAGCCGGAGCGCGCACTGCGTTCGTGGGCGCGCTCGGTTGCGATCACGCGGGCGAAACATTGCTCGCTGCGTTGGTTAAAGACGGCGTTGACGTTTCTGCGGTGCAAAGAGTGTCAGCGCCAACCGGGCGCGCTTTAATTGGTGTCAGCGACGACGGCGAAAATTCGATCATTGTTGTGCCCGGCGCAAATCACGCGATCAGTATTGACGACATTGAAAAACACAAGTCGCTGATTTCTTCGGCAAAAGTTTTGTTGTGTCAACTTGAAGTGCCGTTGTCAGTTGTGCAACGTGCGTTCGAACTCGCAGGAAAATCGACGACGCGAATCTTGAATCCCGCACCAGCTCAGACACTTTCTAATTCATTGCTTGGCGTAATTGACATCGTTACCCCCAACGAACATGAAGTTGAACTCTTGGGAGGCGTGAACAAATTGCGAAGCCTGGGCGTCAAGACGGTGATTGTCACTCAGGGCGAAAAGGGCGCGATGGTCGTTGACGAAACTGGCGCAAGGCAGGTTGATCCTTTTAAAGTCACGCCGGTTGACACAACTGGTGCGGGGGATGCATTTTGTGGCATGTTGGCCGCTCGCCTGGCAACTGGCGAGTCAATGTCGGTTGCTCTTCGAGCAGCCGTGATTGCAGGGGCTTTAGCCACCCAAACTGAGGGTGCCGTGCCCTCATTACCCTTATGGAGTATGGTAAAAACCAAACTTGAGTCATAGTGACTAAAGTTTCATGCCTAATAGGTTGTAAAGACTCGTAAAACGCCTTATCGTAATTTGCGCCTGTCAAAACCCCCTTTGCCAGGCATTTAAATCGAGTCAAACCAAACGGAGAAAAAATGTCAAAAGCAGTCGGAATCGACCTCGGTACAACCAATTCGGTTGTTTGCGTTCTTGAAGCAGGCGAACCAGTAGTTGTGCCAAACTCAGAAGGCTCACGCACCACCCCATCAGTAGTTGCATTTTCAAAGGGCGGAGACGTTCTCGTTGGCGAAGTTGCCAAGCGTCAAGCGATCACAAACACTGAGCGAACATTTCGCAGCATCAAGCGACACATGGGTTCGAATTGGACATCCACCGATATTGACGGCAAGAAATACACGCCACAAGAAATCAGCGCGCGCACTTTGATGAAACTCAAGCGAGATGCCGAGGCCTATCTTGGCACTTCGGTGACTCAAGCAGTCATTACCGTGCCTGCATATTTTGATGACGCGCAACGCACTGCAACAAAAGAAGCAGGGCAGATCGCCGGTCTCGAAGTTTTGCGGATCATCAACGAGCCGACCGCAGCAGCACTCGCGTACGGGCTCGACAAAGGCAGCGAAGACGAGACAATTCTCGTGTTCGACCTTGGTGGTGGCACATTTGACGTCAGCGTGCTTGAAATTGGCGATGGCGTATTCGAAGTAAAGAGCACCCATGGTGACACCCACCTTGGTGGCGACGACTGGGACCAACGCGTTATCGATTGGCTGGTAAAAGAATTTAAGTCGGCACACGGTGTCGATCTCGGTACAGATCGCATGGCGTTGCAACGATTAAAAGAAGCTGCAGAAAAAGCCAAAATTGAACTTTCACAAGTTCAGCAAACACAAATTAATTTGCCGTTCATCACGGCAACACCGAGTGGCCCGTTGCACCTCGATGTTTCGTTGTCTCGATCAAAGTTTCAAGAGATGACCAACGATTTGCTTGAGCGCTGTCGCAAGCCGTTCGAACAAGCAATTACTGATGCGGGCATCACAAAGAGTCAGATTAAGCACGTCATTTTGGTGGGCGGTTCAACTCGTATGCCAGCCGTGCTTGACTTGATTCAGTCACTCACAGGTAAAGAGCCAAATCGTTCAGTTAACCCTGACGAAGTGGTAGCAGCAGGTGCCGCGATTCAAGCCGGTGTTCTGCGTGGCGATGTCAAAGATGTTTTGTTGCTTGACGTAACACCGTTGTCGTTGGGCATTGAAACAAAAGGTGGCGTGATGACAAAACTCATCGAGCGCAACACGACGATTCCGACGCGTCGCACCGAAGTGTTTTCGACAGCCGAAGATATGCAGCCATCTGTAGAAATTCATGTTCTGCAAGGCGAGCGCGAAATGGCGAGTTACAACAAGACTCTCGGCAAGTTCCAACTTGTTGACTTGCCACCAGCACCGCGTGGCGTGCCACAAATTGAAGTCACATTCGACATCGACGCCAACGGCATCGTGCATGTGTCGGCAAAAGATCGTGGCACCAACAAAGAACAATCAATGACGATCACTGGTCAATCATCGCTTTCAAAAGATGACATTAACAAGATGGTCAAAGACGCTGAAGCACACGCCGAAGAAGACAAAAAGCGACGTGAAGAAGCCGAAGTGCGCAACAACGCTGACTCGCTTGTCTACCAAACCGAAAAGGTGTTGCGTGAGCAAGGCGACAAGTTGACCGCTGAAGACAAGTCGGCCGTCGAAGGCCCGCTCGCAGATTTGCGTTCGGCATTAAATGGCAGCGACACCGACACGATCAAAAATGCCACCGAAAAGTTGATGACTGCAAGCCAGGCTTTCAGTCAAAAACTTTACGAAGCAGCATCGCGTGACGCGAATGCTGCCGGCACATCTGCTTCTGGTCAACAGTCAGGCGCCAACGATTCAGACATCGTTGATGCTGAAATTGTTGACGAAAAAGACTCTGAGTAGCAATTAGTTATGACTGACGAGAAGGCAGAGGCTTCGAGCGAAGAGCTGAGCATTGATGCACTCGTCGAACAATTGACCAAAGAGCGTGACGAATTCAAAGACATTGCCCTGCGTGTGCAGGCAGAGTTTGAGAACTATCGAAAGCGTTCGGCGACTCAGTTGGTTGACGAGTCAGACCGCAACGCAGGTCGTATTGTCGAGAGTTTGCTCTCGGCTTTAGATGCATGCGAAGCAGCGATGAGTCACGGTGTTTCTGGCATTGAGCCAATTTTTAGTTCACTTTTGACGGCACTACAAAAGCAAGGTCTCGAGGTTTTGAATCTTGTCGACACGGTTTTTGATCCGAGTGTTGCTGATGCTGTTGTTCATGAACCAGCCGATGATGCCGCACAAAATGACGGCGCCGCTGTCGAGACTCGTGTAGTCGAAGTTTTGCGCACCGGCTATCTCTGGAAAGGTCGCGTACTTCGCGCCGCCATGGTGAAGGTCAAGGGATAACAAAGGCGTCGTGCAATGACTGCACAGCGTGAGTGGTTCGAAAAAGATTATTACGCCGTACTCGGCGTTTCTAAAACTGCGACTGATAAAGAAATTACAAAGACTTATCGCAAGCTCGCGCGCAAATATCACCCTGATACAAACCCGAATAACACGACTGCTGAAAATAAATTCAAAGAAATCTCAGCCGCTTATGACGTGCTCGGTGATGAAAAACGCCGCAAAGAATACGATGAGGTTCGTCGTGCCGGGCCTTCGGCCTTCGGAATGCATGGCGGTGGCACTGGGCAACAGGGTTTCAACGGTGGGCAACCGTTTGATATGGGTGGCGCCGACATCAGTGACCTAATTAGTCAGATGTTTGGCGGGCGCGGCGGACGTTCGCGCAACGGTGTCGATCCACGTCGTGGTGTTGATCTCGAGGCGAATCTTGATCTCAGTTTTACTGACGCTGTTTACGGCATGACGACATCGCTGCGACTTTCAACAGATTCTGAAAAGTCGCCCCGTGAAGTCAATGTTCGAATTCCGGCCGGTGTCGATAACGGACAACGAATTCGTATTAAGGGTCGTGGCGAACCAGGACGCAGTGGTGGTCCCGCTGGAGACCTTTTCATTACATGCAATGTTGCAACACATCATTTGTTTGGTCGCGAGGGTAAAAATCTGACACTGCAACTTCCGATTACTTTTACAGAAGCTGCGCTTGGGTCAAACATCGATGTGCCGACTCTCGACGGCTCAACGGTCACATTGCGTCTCAAGCCCGGCACCCAGTCTGGCTCACGACATCGGGTTAAAGGCAAAGGCGTCAGCGCTGCGGGCACAGACGGAGACCTAATAGTCACTGTTGAAGTTGTCGTGCCAAAAGATCTGACTAGCAAACAGCAAAAACTCATTGAACAACTCGCTGAAGCTTCAGATGAGTCGCCGCGAAGCCAGTTATTTTCAGGGACAAAAAATGAAAAACACTAATTCTTTGTTTGATTCAGAAAGGCAGTAACTATGCAATACGAAACGCAAGCCGTCTATGTAATTTCAGTCGCGGCAGAACTCGCCGGAATGCATCCTCAGACGCTACGTATTTATGAGCGTCGCGGTCTCGTTCAGCCTGCGCGCACCGCTGGTGGCAAACAAAGGCGATACAGCAACGCTGATATTGCACAATTGTTGAGAATCTCTGAACTTGCTGAGTTGGGTATGAACCTTGAAGGTATTCGCCAAGTGATGGCGCTCGAAAATCAAGTTGCCCAGTTACAAAAGACCGTCGCGCAATTACAAGCACAACTTGAGCGCGCACTTGAAAACTCGCACACAAAATATGGTCTCGTACCTTTGAATCAGACGACGATGATTTTTGGTCGCAACCCACGCATTTTTGATGAGGAGCGTTGATTTCTAGCGACTAGACTTTTGCCACGTACCTATAAATAATGGGAGCGTTTAATGCCTGTATCAGTCGTCGTCGGAACCCAATGGGGCGACGAAGGCAAGGCAAAAATAATCGACCTGCTCGCTGAGAGCCACCAAGTTGTTGCGCGTTATCAGGGTGGGCATAACGCCGGACATACCGTTGTCGTTGGCACTGAAAAATATGCTCTACAACTCGTTCCAAGCGGAGTTTTTTACTCACACGTAACCCCAGTAATCGGCAATGGGGTAGTCGTTGATTTGCCGACTCTTTTCAAAGAAATCGACACGCTCGAGTCGCGTGGCATTACCTGCTCAAGACTAAAAGTTTCAAGCCTTGCTCACCTGATTTTCCCGTGGCATCAGGCTCATGATGCCATCAGCGAATCAAGTTTGGGTGAGAACAAAATAGGTACAACGCTCAAGGGCATTGGGCCGGCGTACGCGGATAAATCGCGTCGCGTAGGTATCCGTGTTGGCGATGTTCGTGATTCAAAACGCTTCAAACAACTCGTGCGAGATCGAGCAACCGCCGAACAGAAAGTTCTCACAGCTCTCGGCGGCGAACAACTCAAAATTGATGAGATCGTTGAAAACTTCGCTGCCTTGGGCGATCGATTGAAGCCTTATGTCAGCGACACAGTTAATTTCTTACACGATGCGCTTGAACACAACGAAAATCTTTTGCTTGAAGGTGCTCAAGCCACTTTTCTTGACATCGATCACGGCACTTACCCGTTTGTAACTTCGTCCAACCCGATCTCAGGCGGTGCATGTGCTGGCACTGGTCTAGGTCCGCGCGATATCACCCGAGTTGTTGGCATTGCCAAGGCATATACAACTCGAGTCGGTAGTGGGCCGTTTCCTTCTGAGTTGCTGGGTGAACTTGGCGACAAAATTGTTGAGATCGGTCGTGAATTTGGCACCGTCACCGGACGTCGGCGTCGCCCGGGTTGGTTAGATCTCGTGATGTTGCGTCATGCCGTGCGTTTGAATTCGTTAACAGAGATAGCCCTGACCAAACTCGACATTTTGGATACTTTTGAAACTGTGCGAGTTTGTATCGGCTACGAACTAAATAACAAAGAGCTATCGGGTTATCCAGATGACGCGCAACTTTTAGATCAAGTCACACCAAAATATGTTGACTTACCAGGCTGGGAAAAATCTGTCAGTTCGGTGCGTCACTACGCAGATTTGCCGGCACAGGCAAAAGCATTGATCGAACTTGTCGAGAAACACGTTGGTGTGCCGGTGTCGATTATTGGTGTCGGTCCCGAACGCAACGAATGTGTAGTGCGCTGATGATTGAGCGCTACAGCCTTCCCGAGATTGCAGAAATTTTTTCTGACGAGTCAAAGTTTCGTCGCTATTTAGAAATCGAACTGCTGGCAACCACGGCTCATAGTGAACTTGGCGTAGTGCCGCGCGACCACGCTCAAATTTGTCGTGACCGCGCACCAGTTGTGGACGCCAATTTTGTTGCCGAAGTCAGCGAACGCGAGCGTGTTACTGATCACGATGTTGCTGCGTTCGTCGATGTTGTTCAGCAGCGAATCGGTATGCCCGCTGCGGCATGGATTCATCACGGATTAACCAGTTCTGATGTTGTAGATACCGCATGGTGCTGGATGCTTCGCGATGCTGCAACGCTGATTGACAAAGCACTTGTTGATTTTTATGAGGCGCTTGTGACACTCGCCAATAAACATCGGGCAACCGCGATGATTGGTCGAACACACGGCATTCACGCAGAGCCAACAACATTTGGGGCAAAAGTCGCACTGTGGGCATTGCAAGTGCGTCGTGACCGCGAGCGACTGAGTCTTGCGACAAAACGAATTTCAGTGTGCAAGCTCTCGGGTGCCGTTGGCACTTATTCGAATATCGACCCTCAGGTTGAAAAATATGTTGGCAATGCGCTTGGTTTAGTGCCTGTACCTGCGACTCAAGTCATTGCGCGCGATCGACACGCCGAATATTTGTGGGCGTGCGCAAGCATTGGTACGACAATTGAAACGATCGCCGTTGAATTGCGACACCTGCAACGCACTGAAGTCAACGAAGTGCGTGAAGGTTTCGGCGTCGGACAAAAGGGCAGTTCGGCAATGCCGCACAAGAGAAATCCAATTTCGTCTGAAACACTCACCGGCCTGTCACGAGTGTTGCGTGCAAATCTCCAAGTTGGCTTACAAGATGTTGCGCTGTGGCATGAACGCGATATTTCACATTCATCGGCTGAACGCATCGTGCTGCCCGATTCCTCTTTGCTTGCTTATTATGTTCTGCGTCGAGCAACCAAACTGATCACCAATCTTGAAGTTGATAACGCTCAAATGTTGCGTAATTTGAATTCAACGCACGGTGTTGTTTTTTCGCAGTCGGTATTGTTGCTTCTGGTCGCCTCTGGCATCTCACGCGACGAGGCTTACCGACTTGTGCAAGAACTTGCCACAAAAGCAATTAGCACGGGCACAAATTTTAAAGAAATGTTGGCTAGTGATTCACGCATCAAGCTTTCACCGCAAAAATTAGATGAAGCATTCGATCTCAACAGTGCCTTAAAGCGCTCACAGCTTGTTTTTGATGCACTCAATTTCGCTGATGCGTGAAATTTGACAATGTCTGATTTACCACAGCTTGAAACCGCGCGACACAAATTGCGCGAACATGTTTTGCAACATTCACTGAAGACTGGCACTTTCACGCTTAAGTCAGGACGTACAAGCAACTGGTTTTTAGATTCGAAGCAGACCGCGTGTCGCAGTGATGGAATTCTCCTAGTTAGTGATGTCGCACTCGCCATGTTGCCGCCAGATATTGACGCCATTGGTGGGTTGACTATGGGGGCAGACCCAGTGGCGTTCGGAATTGCCGCAGTTGCAGCAACGCGGGGCAAAGAGTTGCGCAGTTTTAGTGTGCGCAAAGAAGGCAAAGATCACGGAGTCACTGGTCGCATCGCGGGGGCATTGCAACCAGGTGATCGTGTGGCGATCGTCGAAGATACGGTTACGCGGGGCACGTCACTTTTTGAAGCAGTTGACGTGGTTCGAGCTTTTGGCGCAACGCCAGTATTTATCACGGTGATAGTTGACCGTGGTGGCACTTGTGCAGCAATGGCCAAAGAAGCAAAAATCACCTATCAGCCAATGTTGACTGCGCCTGATCTTGGCTACGCTTTTGGTTCATGATCAAACGTTCAATTTTCACCAAATCAATCATTGCCACGTGTCTCTTGCTTGGCACGGTCGGCTGTTCAAGTTCAGATACGTCTTCTGAAGCTGGCGAAGATGCAGCGATAGTCGAGGACGAAACATTATTGAGCGCAACAGACGAACCAGTCGAGATTTCTGTGATCATCGGTCAGACTTCTGGGTCGGCCGTGGCTTATCAAGCAACGCTTGGTTCGAAAGTGCAAATCAAAATTCTCAATCCAGATGCCGATGACGAGTTTCACTTGCATGGCTACGAACTATCCGCAATTGCAACTGCTGGTCAAGAAACGATGATCGAATTTACCGCTGATCAACTTGGCAGTTTCGATCTTGAAAGCCATAAAACTGGCGATTGGATTCTCACGCTCGTCGTCGAGGAGTAATTTGTTAGCGCAAGTTTGCGCTAACCCGCTAGAGAAACTTCGAGCTGATTCATCAGCACGTTAGTCAGCGCAAGCGCATACACAGATGAAATGTGAGAGATATCGCGATAGACCACCATGTTGCCGATAACCACCGGACAAATCTGGCTAGTGCAGAACCAATCGGTGAGATCGACAAACCTGGAAGTTTCACTGCTCCAAACCCCTTTGAGAATTTCAGCGGTTTGTTCGTTAATTGCTTCGACACGTTCAAAATTGCAATTTTGTACGGTCTGAATATTTGCTGAGAGACAAATCGGCACATGCAGCAGTGGTCCAGGCGAGTCAGCAATATAAATTATTTTTTGCGAATTGGTAGTTAGAGCCGCGTGCAACTCAGTGATGTTGTTAGTGAAACCATCGGGAGACTCATCGACTAAATCTTCGCGATTCGTATATCCAGAGATCACAACGAGCGAGAACTCGCCATTTTGAATCTCAGCTAAAACATTTTTTAACCAGATGCGACATTTCTCAATCACGCCGTTTTCAACACCGAGCATCGTGCACCCAGATCGAGTGAAAGTCTGCAAGCGCCAACTGCGTTGTTCGGCAATTCGGCGGAGTGGCTCAAACCACTGCGCAGCATGCGAATCGCCAATAAGCGCAATTGAGGTCTTCGATTCAAGATCGCCGAATTCGCAAACAGGAGGAATGTCGAATTCATGATCGTGGCAACCCAGTTTGTAAATTTCTGGCTCGTCATTGTCTAGAACTGCAAGTGGTGGGTCGAGGTCGGCTGGTAACTCTGTGATTTTTGGTGCAGAATCGATAAGTTCTTTTAGTTCGCTATCTGAATATTGAAAAATCGTCGTTGTCGACGCAAGAACTGATGATCCAGTCGTGCTGTCTGGCACTTTTACCGAGTCTGCAGTTGCTGGGGCAGTGATGAATGAAGCGCCAAAACCGACCACGATTAACAACGCACCGAAAGCAAGACTGCGATTTGTATTTTTCAAGAACTTTGGCACTTTATGAATTGGTTGTTCAACGAATCTAAAACTAAGTTCTGCTAGCAACAGTGTCGCCAACATGCAAAGTGCGATTTGAATCGCGGTCAGTTCGGCTTTGTTTGCCGATCGAGCGACAATCAAAATTGGCCAATGCCATAAATAGAGCGAGTATGACCTGCTGCCTAGCCACTGAAAGACCTGCAATTCAAGCAGTCTGCTCGGACCAAACTTTGAGTTATCGCCTGAAACAATCAAAAATATCGTCGCGACAACCGGCAATCCGGCCGCATAACCCGGAAACAAAGTCTTGCTGTCATAAATGAAGCCGGTCACGATGATGATGACAAGCCCAACCCAACCAAAAAGTTCTCGATTAACTGACTTAACTCGGTTGACTTTGCTGCCGAGCAATGCCAATAGTGCGCCAGCACCGAGCTCCCACGCTCGAAACGGCAAAAGGTAAAAAGAAATTGCAGGCATCGATGGCGTGATCGCAACGCAAACGGCGAACGAGACTGCCGTAATAATGGTTAGACCTGCGATCAACAACGATTTTGAGGCCTTGCCAAGTTTGAGCAGTACCATCACGACGATTGGGAAGAAAATATAGAACTGTTCTTCAACTCCGAGCGACCAATAGTGCTGCAATGGCGACGGCGGCAACGCAGACTGCAAATAATCAGATTCGCGAACTGCAAAAACAATATTCGTTGCAAAAAGTGCAGCAGCTCGTGCGTCTTGGGTTAGATCGTTCAGTCTGAGAGGCTCGAGCCAAATTTTCGAAATGACGAGCGTGCCAATTACTACAACGAGCGAAGCAGGCAAAAGTCGTCGAACTCGGCGTGCGTAAAAATTTGTCAGTGAAATTTTGTTTGTTGTGTCGAACTCGCGCACCAACAAAGAGGTGATCAAGAACCCTGAGACGACAAAGAAAACATCGACCCCGATGTATCCGCCAGAAAACCCCGGAACTTTTGCGTGATAGGCGAGCACCAGCAAGACTGCTATTGCTCTGATGCCTTGGATGTCTCGTCGTCGCCGAAAAAACTGACTTGTTGGGTCAGCGTTTTCGCCGCTTGGGTTAAACATCACGTTAAGAATAATTAAGTTGTGGTCGGGACCGGCGTCGATCCGGTGACCCTGCGCTTTTCAGGCGCATGCTCTGCCTACTGAGCTACCCGACCTTGAAGAGTGAGAACACTCCCCAGCGGTCCCGACGGGACTTGAACCCGCGACCTCCGCCTTGACAGGGCGGCGTGAACTCCAACTTCACCACGGGACCAGATTCTGCTTGCGCTGAAACTGACCTTCGCACCCCCAACGGGATTCGAACCCGTGCCGCCACCTTGAAAGGGTGGTGTCCTAGGCCACTAGACGATGGGGGCATGGACCTACTATCCGTTGAGAACCATTGAAATCTATCACCGCAACCTACTGAAAAACCTTGTAAATCCAAAAGAAATCAAAGTCCACTACTTTGAGCGCCCACAGTCCATTCAAGAAGCCATCCCAAGTACTCATAAAGCTCTTTTTGGATCAAGAACTCGTCGGCCTCGCTCGCCTCATCACTGTCAGGGTCATCACTTTGTTGCGTGTCGCTTTGTGAACCATAGTCAGACTCGGCGATATCCAAAGTCGTACCCAGCACCAAGCGCAAACTATTTATGCTTCTCGCAAATGCGTCGATTTCTTCGCCGCTAATTTCATCGTTCTGAGCGATCACTTTTATCGTGACGTCGATCGCCGCGAGTCGCGACTCAAGAAGTTCGTCGCGCATCAGTCTTTGGTATTCCGCGTCTTTTTTCGCGTCGTTGTTGTAAGCCGTCGGAAACAGCCGACGCAAATTTGCATCATCGGTTGTTGTTGCCAGCGAGTCGCGCAATTGCTCGACGAGTTGGGTCAATAACTTTCGATGATCGGTGGCTAAATCAATTCTGTAGTTTCCGTTTTTGAGGCGAAAAACCGGACCATTGTTTTTCACAACGACTCGTGCTCCAAAGTCGCCCACAACCCATGTTCGTGCAACCTGTAGACATCAAATTCAGCCCGCTCGCGCGAACCACTTGAAACAACGGCTCGACCTTTGTGGTGCACATCGAGCATTAACTCAGTGGCTTTCTCAAGGCTGTAACCAAAAAGCTTTTGAAATACGTAGGTCACATACGACATCAAATTGATCGGGTCATTCCAGACGATCACGATCCACGGTCGGTCAGACTTCGTTTCGTCAGATTGATCAATTTCTTGCACCTGACCAGGTTGAGAACTGGCGAAGGTGAATTCACTCATATCTATAGTGTGGCGTACGAAATCGAAAATTTCATCGTACGATTGGCGCGTGCCGATCAACGTTCGTCCTGTGGTTCCGTCGCGATTGTTCAATCACGAGTCGAATCGGTCGCCTAAGTCGGTTCTCGGTGGTTATATTGCGCTGACAAAGCCGCGAATCATCGAATTGTTGTTGATCACAACAGTGCCAACGATGGTTTTGGCAGCAGGCAAATGGCCGGCATGGTCTCTAATTGCGGTCACATTGTTGGGTGGTTCTTTGGCCGCTGGTGGCGCAAACGCAATCAATATGTTCATCGATCGCGATATCGACAAATTGATGAAGCGCACACAAACTCGACCACTAGTCACGGGTCTGATTAAGCCGCGCAACGCGCTTGTCTTTGCAATCGCGTTAGAAATAATTGCCTTTGCGGTGTTGTGGTTTGGCGCAAACTTGCTTTCTGCGGTTTTGGCTTTGAGCGCAACTGCTTTTTATGTGTTTGTTTACTCGTTGTGGTTAAAGCGCACGAGCAAACAAAACATTGTCATCGGTGGTGCGGCGGGCGCGGTGCCAACACTTGTCGGTTGGGCGGCAGTCACAAATGCGGTCGGTTGGCCGGCGATTTGGTTGTTCGTCATCATCTTTTTGTGGACACCGCCACACTTTTGGGCGCTGGCGATTCGCCACTCAGACGAATATCGCGCGGCAAGTGTGCCGATGCTGCCTTCGGTTGTGTCGATTGAAAAGACCATTCGCACAATGGTCGTATATACGGTCATCTTGACACTCGTGTCGTTTGTGATGATTCCTGTTTCAGACTTGGGTCTGATCTACGGCGTGACAGCGGCATTGGCAGGCCTTGGTTTTGTCGTCGGCACGGCGATGCTTAGTCGCCGTCCGACAGATGCATGGTCGATGCGCGTGTTTTCGTTCTCGATCACTTATGTGACTTTGCTGTTCGGCGCTTTGATGGTGGATGTCTTAGTTTCAGCGACTTAGTGCAATAGAGAAGTTTCCCTATTAAACACTCAAACTGTTAGCGTTATCTGAGTTATGACGGCAATTGATTCAAGCCATTCGGCGACGAGTTCATCGGGGTCGATAGCCACCAGATCGACTCTCCTCGGCACAATTGCGGCGTATTTAACAGCCAGCGATCACAAACGCATCGGACGACTTCTCATTTCGATTTCTGCGATTTTCGCCATCGCCACGGCAATCGAAGGGGCAATCTTGGGCATTGAAAGAATCAGCCCGTCAAGTTCAATTGTCGACGCCGACATCATCGTTCAATTGTTTTCCGCACTTCGCTTTGACCTTATATTTTCGGTCGCTGCGCCGATGATGTTGGGTCTGGCAGTTGCTGTTGTACCGATGCAAGTTGGTGCGCGAGCGCTTGCTTTTGCCCGTTCGGCGATGTTTGGTTTTTATCTTTGGTTGTTCGGCGTAATTTTGGTTGGCACGTCGTATTTAAATAACGGTGGCCCAGGTGGCGGCAATGCCGAGATGGTTGATCTGTTTCTTGTCGGACTTGGTTTAGTTATCGCAGGATTACTTCTGATCAGCACTTCTGTTGCCACCACAGTTTTGGCTTCTCGTCGAGCAGGTATGACGCTGATTGAAACTCCGATTTTTTCTTGGTCAGCTTTGGTCGCAAGCGTTTCAATGTTGCTGACTCTGCCAGTCGTGGCTGGCGCGATTATTTATGTTGCCGTTGATCACGCTTTTGAACGTGCAACGTTTGGTGCGACCGAAGGTGTAAACGCTTGGATTGGCTGGGCATTCACGACACCGCAAATATTCATTGTTGCGATTCCAACTCTTGGTGTGCTTGCTCAGATCGTTGCAACTATGACGCGCGGTAAGCAACCACTTCGAGCCGGTCTTTTGGTTGGCGTTGGTTTGATGTCGACTGCTGTTATCGGTGCTGTCACCCAGTCATCACATACGGTCAGTTTTTCGGGTAGCGCAAGCGACGTTCTCAAATCGCTTATCCCGTATCTCTTTTTCAATCATTTGTCGATTCTCGGTGTTTTTATAGTGCTTGGGTTGAGTTTGTTGGCTCTTAAAAACGAAAGAGCAAAACTTAATGCCGCGTTTGTTCCTGCATTTCTTGGTGTCGGCATGGTGCTCACCGGAATGATTGGTGGTGCGATTTTCAAAATCACCAACCTCAAATTGGCAAACACAGTTTTTGAAGAAGCGGTGCTGGTTTATGTTTGTTACGGCGTAGTGCTCAGCGGCATTGGCGCTGTTGCTTACTTCGGGCCTCGAATTTGGGGTCGCGAAATTCCATCTGCGCCGGTCATTGGTCTTGGTTTGCTTGGTTTTCTTGCAACAGTTCTGGCGTCTTTGCCATATTTCATTGCCGGTTTTGCCGATCAGCCAGCTTTGGTCGCTAACAACTTTGATTACTCGGGTCCAATTTGGTTGTGGAACTCACTTGTTGGTGCGGGGCACGCACTGATGGCATTAGTTGTGTTGTTGTTTTTCGCAATCGCAACAAAATCTTTTCGCTCTGGCACGATCAGCAGTGCTACATCAGCAGATCTTTTTGAAAGCGTGAACGGTTAAAACGACATGAATACTTCAGCAACTGCTCTAGGCGCCGGACCATCAGTTGTCATGCGACGACCTGCATTAATAGTTTCAGGTTTTCTCTCTGCAGTAAGTGCAATGTTGATCGGTTCAATGCTTGCGATCTGGCTTGACTTCAGATCGAATGCTCCACTTCGTGAATCAACCGAAGGTGGCAAGATGTTGCGCGACTGGTTGCCCGAGAACATCAAGATTCCAGAAGTTGCGACGAACACAATGATGATGACGTTCGTAATTACTTGCGTAATGGCGCAATGGGCTGTTTACTCGTCTCGCCGCAATGATTCGAAACATACCTCTTTGGCACTGAGCGTTGTTCTACTGACTGAAATCGCATTGGTCAACGCTCAACTTGCGGTCTATTCGCAAATGGGCATCGGCGTGCGCGACGGAAGTTACATGACGATGTTTTATGCGGTCACGGCGACAATGCTCGTAATCATCGTCGTCTGTATGGGTTTCACATTGTTGGCGCTGTTTAGGTCGATTGCCGGTCGTGCTGGTGACCGCGATTTAGTTTCGGCGCATGCGCTTTATTGCTATGCAGTGTCTGCAATTTTCGCAGCATTGTGGTTTGTGGTTTACGTTCAAAAGTAGGGATGATGTTTTCGACTGGCTTTAAATATTTCTTCGGGGTGACGGTGCTTTCGATCGTCGCGTTGATTATGTCTTTGGCGCTTTTCGAAAAACTGGCACTCGTTGGCGTGGCAATAAGTTTCTTGATCGCAGTTGGCGCATTGTTGGCCGGATTGTCGGCATTCACTAGCGATGGCACCACGCGTGATGCGAACACTTCGACTTCTGAATTGGTAACACAGAGCATTTGGCCACTGATCTCGGCAATCGGTGTTGTATTTCTTGGCTTGGGCTTGGTCACATCTTCGGTTGTCTTTTTTGGCGGCATTGTTGTGTTGCTGGCAGCGATCAGCGAGTGGATGGTGCAAGCCTGGAGCGAACGTGCGTCAACCGACTTGGCTCACAACACCGCGGCTCGAAAGCGCCTGCTCAACCCAATTGAGTTTCCAGTTTTGGCAGCAGTTGGTCTTGGTGTCATTATTTTTGCATTCTCGCGAATAATGCTGACCGTCGATAAATCGACCGGTGCAGTTTTGTTCATCGTTGCCGGAGCATTGGTTCTAGTTGCAGGCTCATTGTTTGCGATTAAGCCGAATATGAAACGGTCAGTTGGCGCCGCTATTTGTGTGCTGGGTGCGCTTGGCATTGTCGCTGGAGGTGTGGCGAGTGCAGTTTCTGGCGAGCGTGAAGAGCTCGTTGAAGCAGCGGCCGAAGGACATTTCTCTCACCCTGAATGCGGCCCGGAAGAGTCGAAGTATTTTGACAAACTCGCAGAGGGCACTTTGTCATTGCGTAGTGCCGTCTCGGCAACTGTGGTTTATCAAGATGGCGAGTTGTTTGCCAATGTTCAGGGCATCAATACTCCACAAAAGTCGATCACGGTCGCTCGTTCTAATCCGACCAACATAATTTTCCGCAATGCAACTGAAGGTGAGTTCAGACTCGTGGCACATCTCGGGGGAGACAAAGCGGCTAAGAGCGAATCTAAAGACAAGTCACATAAAGATGAAACTTGCACGCAGTTGGTTGCACCTGGCGCTGAGCAGAGTCTCACTTTGAATGTCTCAAAGCCATCGAGTGCTGAAAATGTTTATTACCTATATATCGCTGGGGCCGAAGATAAAAAGATTGAGATGGTTGTGCCGTGAGTCGCAGAAAAAGCACTAATTGGCTTGCCGCCAAAATCGCTAGCGTGCGAGGCGTGATGCGAAATGTTCTAAAACCGATAATCGCCGTCGGTGGAATTTCGGTTGTTGCTGCAAGTTGCGCGACTAACGCACCTCAAGACACTTGGCAACCCAAAGGACCGAACGCAAAACTGATTGATGATCTACAGCAACCTGTTTTTGCCGTAGCAGGCATCATTGGCTTAATCGTCGCAGTTGCGGTGATTTACACGATGATCAAGTATCGCGATCGTGGTCAACCAATTCCTGAGCAAACTCACGGCAAGCCGGCTCTTGAAATAACTCTGACAATCATCCCAGCTTTGATTCTTGCTGTCGTTTCAGTTTTTACTTTTGGTGCAATTTTTAAACTCGCAAAAACTGACGACACCGAGATGATTATTAATGTCACCGGACAACAATGGTGGTGGGAGTACGACTACCCAGTTCAGAACGAATTTGGCATCACACAGCCGATAATTTCATCAGGTCAACTTGTCATGCCGGTTGGCACCAAAGTTCTGTTGCGTGAGACAAGCCGCGACGTTATCCACTCATATTGGATTCCGGCGTTGAATGGCAAACGCGATGCAGTGCCTGGTCGAATTCATACTTTGCGACTTGAAGCCGACAAGCCTGGCATTTATGCCGGTCAGTGCACCGAGTTCTGCGGTTTGTCACATGCCAACATGCGCATGGAAGCCGTGGCTCTGAGCAAAGAAGATTTTGCAAAGTGGGTCGCCAACCAACAAGCACCGTATGTTGCCCCTGCGAAAGACACTTTGGCTAAACAAGGTGAAGAAGTGTTTTTAAATCAGTGCGTCCGATGCCACCAAGTCAACGGTCTCACTCGAGCAGACGGCACTCCTGCGATCGCTGCACCAGATGAAAATGTTTGGTCAGGTGCTGCACCCAACCTGTCACACTTAATGTCGCGCAACACATTTGCTGGTGCGATGTTCGATCTGTTGTCAAAGCAGTGCCGAGACGAAGTTTGGAATGCACCAAGCGATCAAGTTGGCGCTAAATATTTGGCCGGCGTCACTGAAGAATGTTTGAACCAAAAAGATCTTCGTGCTTGGTTGCGCAATGCACCAGAAGTAAAGCCGATGTATGCCAACCCTGCTGATCTCGCGATTAGTAACGGCAAGTATCGCGGAATGCCGTATTTGGCACTCAGCGAAGATGACATCAACAAACTTGTTGCCTACCTCTTAACCCTGAAGTAACCCAAGAAACAGAGCACAACTATGGCCATCATCGAACGACCAGCACCAACAGTGCCAGCAATTGTTACCCCAACTTCGACATACGGTTTGCTTAAGCGTCCAGTTTCAACCACTGGTTGGCGCTCGTGGGTGTTCACTGTCGACCACAAAAAACTTGGCATCATGTATGCCGCCACCGCAATGTTTTTCTTTATTGTTGGCGGTGTTGAAGCTCTTTTGATCAGATTGCAACTCGCCGCACCAAACGGCAAAGTTCTTAACGCAGATCTTTACAACCAAATGTTCACCATGCATGCCACGACCATGGTGTTCTTGTTCGTCATGCCGATGGCGGCAGGTTTTGCCAACTATTTTGTCCCACTTCAAATTGGTGCTCGTGACGTTGCGTTTCCGCGACTGAACGCTTTTGGTTTCTGGGCATTTTTGTTCGGTGGCATCTTCTTGAATTTGGCATGGTTTTTGGGTGGCGCAGCTGACGGTGGTTGGTTTATGTACGCACCGAACTCTGGTCCTGTGTTCTCGCCAAGTCATGGCGTTGACTTCTGGGCGCTCGGCCTACAGATCACAGGTATTGCATCGTTGACCGGTGCAATCAACTTGATCATCACGGTTCTCAATATGCGCGCGCCGGGCATGACTTTGATGAAGATGCCAATCTTCACGTGGATGATCACCGTCGTTCAGTTTCTACTTTTGTTTGCCGTGCCGGTGATCACCGTCGCACTGTTCTTGCTTTCATTTCAGCGTAATTTTGGTGCCCAATTCTTCGATGTGGCTGCCGGCGCCGACCCGTTGTTGTGGCAACACTTGTTCTGGATTTTCGGACATCCCGAGGTTTACATCTTGATCTTGCCGTCATTCGGCATTGTTTCTGAAGTTCTGCCAGTGTTCTCGCGCAAACCACTTTTTGGTTATCCGTTTGTTGTGTTCTCTGGTGCGGCAATCGGGTTCGTTGGCTGGGGTGTATGGGCTCACCACATGTTCGCATCTGGCCTCGGGCCAGTTTCTGTCGCAGTTTTCTCTTTGACAACGATGGCGATTGCCGTGCCAACCGGCGTAAAAATCATCAACTGGACTCTCACAATGTGGGGCGGCAAGTTGTGGTTCACCACAGCGATGAAGTTTGCAATTGGTCTGATCGTGTTGTTCACCGTCGGTGGTTTGTCTGGTGTAACACACGCGGTTGCACCATCTGACACTCAACAGACAGATACTTACTACATCGTTGCGCACTTTCACTATGTGTTGTTCGGTGGCGCAGTGTTGGGCATCTTCTCAGGCTTCTATTACTGGTGGCCAAAAGTTTTCGGAAAGATGCTGAACGAGAAAATTGGCTCGTGGAATTTCTGGTTGATGGTCCTCGGGCTCAATATGACATTCGGACCAATGCATATTCTCGGTCTTCAAGGTCAACCTCGACGCATGTACCAATGGACAGAGGCACGAGCAGGAGAAGGGTTCTTCAACCTTGCCTTCTGGAACTTGGTCGCATCAATTGGCTCGTTTATTTTGTCGGTCGGTATTTTGATGTTCTTGATCAACGTTTGGGTCACGGCTCGAAACCCAAAGAAGGCGCCGCTTGACCCATGGAATGCTCGAAGTCTCGAGTGGATGACGACAAACCCACCAAAAGAACACAACTTTGACGTGATTCCGACCGTGCATCACCTCGATGAATTCTTCCATCAGAAATTTGAAGAAGATGAAGCAACTCACACGATGAAGCAAGTTAAAACAGCCGAAGAAATCATGGCCGAACAAGAGCGCAATGCCGACAAACACATTCACATGCCGTCACCGTCGTACTGGCCAATTGTGTTGGCATTCGGGTTGCCAATCATCACGTTTGGTTTGATTTATTCGCACTTGATTTCAGTTGTCGGAGGCGTGGTCGTCTTGTTTGCCGCATATGGTTGGGCACTTGAGTCGAGCACCGCACCAGATTCTGATTTTGAAAACAACTCCCCAGGCACAGGTTTAGACAAGGTGGCGGCAAATCATGACTGATACAACACACGGTCACGCCAGCAGCACTGGCATCTCGAATGTCAAACTCGGCATGTGGGCGTTTCTTGGCTCAGAATGCTTGTTGTTCGGTGGTCTGATTTCGACCTACATGCTTTATCGCGGTCGCGTCTCAGGTGGTCCACGACCTTCACAGATTTTCGACATTCCGTTCACATCGGTCAGCAGTTTCGTGTTGTTGATGAGTTCTCTGACAATGGTGCTCGCGGTTAGTGCCGCGCACAAAGACGATGATCGCAAGACAAATTTGTGGCTAACCGTTACAGCCTTGCTTGGCGCAACTTTTGTTGGTGGTCAGGTTTATGAATTCACCGCGTTTTATAAAGAGGGCCTCGGTTTTTCAACCAGTTTGTTTGGTTCAAGTTTTTACACACTGACTGGTTTTCACGGTGTGCACGTAACGGTTGGCATCATCATGTTGATGTCACTGGTCGGCATCTTGAAGCGAAGTTCGGTTCCGGGTAAAAAAGCCGAAGTAGTCGAAATGATCGGCCTCTACTGGCACTTCGTTGACATCGTCTGGATCATCATTTTCACGCTCGTCTACTTGATTCCGGTTTGATCATGACTACAAACACTGCAGAAACAAAACAAGAACATGGCATGAGTGACGCTGGCTATATTCGCATTGCAATAATTTTGGCCGCGATTACTGCCTTAGAGGTTTCAACGTATTACGTTGACTTCGGCGTTCTCTTTTTGCCGGCGCTGTTGATAATGATGGTAATTAAATTCGTGATGGTTGTTAGCTATTTCATGCACTTGAAATTTGACAACAAGATCTTCAGTTTTCTTTTTTACGCCGGCCTCATTTTGGCAATTGGTGTTTATGCCGCTTTTCTTGCGACATTTAAGTTCTTCATTCAATAACTATTTGACCGCGTAATTATGTTCGTCGCGAGTGCCGATCTCGTCAGTCCTTGGCGATTTCAGGCGCACCCTGAGGTCTGGCTATTGGTGGCTGTAGTCCTTGGGTCATATTTCTATGCCGTTCGCGTGATCGGCCCTGTAGTGGTCAAGTCAGGCCCCGTTATCACCAAGCGTCAGCGCAATGCCTTTATTGCAGGCATCTTGTTGCTCTGGCTTGGTTCTGATTGGCCGGTTCACGATCTTGCCGAAGAATATTTGTATTCAATGCATATGTTTCAACACATGGCACTGTCGTATTTCATGCCGCCATTAGTTCTGTTGGCAATTCCAAAGTGGATGTTCGACGCAGTCTTTGGATTAGGCAAAGTTCGCAATGTAATCAATTGGCTTGCAAAGCCAGTCGTTGCTGGGGTTGCATTCAACGTTGTGGTGATGATTACACACATTCCGGCGCTCGTTAATCAAAGCGTAAACAACGGTCTCTTGCATTATTCGCTTCACATTTTGTTGGTGCTTACTGCACTGCTTGTTTGGCTTCCAATTTGTGGTCCAGACAAACAAAAGCAATTGAAGCCTGGTGGAAAGATGATCTATTTGTTTTTGATGTCTGTTGTGCCAACAGTGCCAGCGGCATGGCTGACTTTTGCCGAAGGTGCTGTCTATAAGCATTACGACATTGCTGTGCGTGTTTGGGGTCTCTCGGTGACCACAGATCAACAAATCGCTGGAGCAATTATGAAGACTGGTGGTGCAGTTTTCTTGTGGTCAATAGTTGTGTTCTTGTTTTTCAAACGTTTTAGTGCCGGTTTTTTGGATGCTCAGTCGTATCGAAAAGACACGACGACTGATAATCAGGTTTTAACGTTTCAAGATGTGACAGATGCATTCGGTCGCGTTGCACCGATAAAAGAGCCAAACGTCAAGAACTAGTCAGACCATCTAAAACTGACTACGGCAATAGTGCATGTGGCAATCGCCCAACACGACAAGGCAACGGCATCTGCCAGAACCACTGTGTTGTTGAACGAGTCACGCAACAAGCCACTAAACAGCGAACTCGGAGAAAATGACGATACTTTCGAGAGTGTTGAGGGCAGTTCATCGCTTGCGACGAATATTCCACCGAGCAACAGAAACACAAGATATAAACCATTTTGCGCGGCAAGATTCATTTCGGCGCGAAGGCGCCCAGCAAGTGTCAACCCGATACCAGCAAAACAGGCTGTACCGAGAATTATAAAAACCAACACTTGTAGCAAGTTGATTCGACTCGGGTTCCAACCCAATAACAGACCAACAACAGTCAAAATCACAAGTTGAGCGATTTCAATTATGCAGATAGCCGAAATTTTGGCAGCGACAAGCCGACGCGTCCCAAGCGGAGTTGTCCCGAGGCGTCTCAAAACTCCGTAACTGCGTTCAAATCCGGTGGCGATACCGAGACTGACCATTGCTGTCGAAATAACAGCCAAACTTAAAATTCCTGGCAACAAGAAATCTATTTTGTTTTCATTTCCGGTCGGCAAAAAGTCTGTTTGCGAAAAAAAGACCAAGAGCGCCACGGGGATAACGACAAGCAGCAGCAATTGCTCACCGTTGCGAATCATCACGGTTAGCTCTTGTCGCAATTGCGAAATGTAAATTCTCATTGCGTACCTTGCGATTTTGACTTTTCTGCGAGGTTGCGAAAGATGTCCTCAAGGGTTTGCCTCTGGCCAGTCTCGTTTTGTAACTCTGTCATTGGTGCATTGGCAAGTAGTTGACCAGATTGAAACATCAAAACATGGTCGGCTACTCGTTGTGCTTCATCAAGTTCGTGCGTCGCCATGATTACAGCGCAACCATCGGCTGCGAGTTGTCGCACAATATTTCGAATCAAGTCACGACCGAAGATGTCGACGCCTGAAGTTGGCTCATCTAGAAACGCAATGCGTGGCTTGGCTGCGAGAGCAAGTGCCAGTGATAATCGTTGCTTTTCGCCCCCAGAAAGTTTGCGCCAATTTGTCTTTTTTTGTTGAGTTAAGTCGACTGATTCGAGAAGTTCGTCTGCGTTTGTGCGGTTGTCGTAAAGATTGCAATAGTGTCGAGTAATTTCGTGCACGCGAGCGCTTGGGTAGACGCCGCCATCTTGCAACATGACACCAATTTGTGAGTTGACTTTGCCACGATCTTTCTTTGGGTCAAGTCCGAGAACGCTTACTACGCCGCTGGTGGCAGCGCGCACCCCGCTGCAAACCTCCATAGTGCTTGTTTTGCCTGCACCGTTTGGGCCGATCACCACGGTTACTTCGCCCGCCTTGGCTTCGAATGAAATGTTGTCGACAGCACGCAAATTTTTATAGTCAACGACAAGATTGCGCACGCTAATTGCGACTTCGTGCGACTTGGTTGAGATATTCATCACCATTACAGTACGCAATTCACAGGACTTCGCCGACATCTAACGGCTAATCTGACTGTGTGATTGATGTCCGCCTTCTTCGTTCAGAGCCTGACACCGTAAAAGCGGCGATGGCTCGTCGGGCCAAGCCAGCGATACTCGAAGAACTTGATCATGCCGAGCGACTTGATGCCAGGTTGCGCGATATCACTGTTGAGCGTGATGAAAATCGGGCACAGATCAACAGCATTTCAAAGGATGTCGCGACGGCAAGACGCGCAAAAGACGATGCTGCAGCCGAAAAATTGATGCAACGTAGTCGTCAACTAGGCGAATCAGAAAAAGTTTTAGCCAGCGAGTTTGAACAGGTCAATTCTGCACTGCGCGAAGTTTTGTTGCGTGTGCCGAATATCCCGCATGCGCAGGTCAGCGAGGGAGCAAGCGATCAAGACAACAAAGTTGTCAAAGGTCCTTTGCAGATGCCAACAAAATTCGCCGATTATCAACGAGTGCCGCATTGGGAGACGGGTCTAGCGCTTGGCATTCTTGACAACGAACGAGCAACAAAAATTAGTGGCTCAATGTTCACCATGCAGCGCGGACTTGGCGCAACGATGGCTCGAGCATTATGTCAACTTGCTCTTGACCGCAATGCCGATGCGTTCGAAGAAATTCGTCCGCCTAGTTTGGTTTTGACGAGCACGCTCACGGCGACTGGCCAATTGCCGAAATTCGCCGATGATGCGTTTTCAATTGAACGCGACGACTTGTGGTGCATACCAACAGCAGAAGTGCCATTAACCAGTTTGCATGCTGGCGAGATTCTTAAAGCCGAAGATCTTCCGTTGCGATATATGGCTCACACATCTTGTTTTCGTCGCGAGGCAGGCTCAGCAGGTCGTGACACGCGCGGTATGTTGCGCACGCACGAGTTTGACAAAGTCGAAATTCTTGCAGTCACCACGCCCCAACAGGCGCCCGAGATGCTTATAGAACTAACAAATCGAGTCGAATCAACTATTGCAGCGCTTGGTTTGCCATATCGAGTACTCGAGATTTGCACTGGCGACCTGGGTCAGTCGCATCATCGCAGTTTTGACATCGAGGTTTATGCACCTGGGTGTGATCAATGGCTTGAAGTCAGTTCAATTAGCTGGTTCAGCGATTATCAAGCGCGTCGCGCAGATATTCGCTTTAAGAACTCTGGTGCCAAAGGTAGCGAAATTGCCCACACGCTAAATGCGTCGGCTTTGGCGGTGCCGCGTGTTTGGGCGGCGATTCTTGAAAACTGCCGTCAGGCCGATGGCTCGGTGGCGATACCTGAAGTTTTGCAACCCTATATGCGGGGCGCAAAAGTAATTTCATCGAGTTCACAAGCCAAGCCATGAGCGTGCGCGATCGACGCGTGCAATATGAAACTGCGGGGCTTGATCGTGCAGATTTAGATTCAGACCCGATCGTGCAATGGCACGCTTGGTATGAACAGGCCGCCAGCGCCGGAGTTGCCGAGCCGAATGCAATGACTGTTTCCACGGTCGATCAGTATTCTGCGCCAGATTCGCGTGTGGTTTTAGCAAGAGCGGTGGACGCACGGGGTTTTGTGTTTTACACCAATTACGATTCGGCAAAGAGTCAGCAAATCCTTGTTAATCCAGTTGCGAGCGCCGTTTTTGCATGGCTTGATCTGCATCGGCAAGTGCGTGTGCGGGGCACAGTACTGCGCATCTCAGCAAGTGAGAGTGACGAGTATTTTGCGTCACGGCCGCGCGAATCTCAGATCGGTGCGTGGGCTTCACCTCAGTCGCAGCCGATTGCTGATCGCACCATCATCGAAAATCGGATGGCTGAGTTTCGCACAAAGTTTGAAAATCAAGACGTACCGCGACCTGCAAGTTGGGGTGGATGGTGCTTGACGCCAAACGCAATTGAGTTTTGGCAAGGGCGCCCTAGTCGATTGCATGATCGCTTTGTTTACACTCTCGACGCCACTACAAACAAGTGGCAAATTCAGCGATTGGCGCCTTAGTAATTTATTTGTTGAGCGGCCAATTCTTGGCGGTTGTCACCAATGCTTCAATCAACGATTCTGTATGTGGAGTTAGACCGTCGCCTTGCCAATCTTTCCAAAAGCGACCAACACCACGAACACGTGGTGGCAGTTCAACCTGCACTCCTCCGAGTCGAGGCAGATTAACGGGGTTGTTGTCGTGTAGACCACGCAAGTCAACAGGGATGGTCTCGAGATCGTCGCAGATCTCGTATTCGGGCAATGCCTGCTTAAGGTGTGTCGATAAGTGTCCAGCGAGATGACGGTTTCTGCCACCAAGTAGCAACGAAGTGAAAAATCCGTCGCGGCCAAAACCGTGAATTGTGATTACGACATCGACATGATCAATAAAATTTTTTAACGAGTTAGAAAACTTCGGAGAAACTTCGTGCGATGGCACATGCCATTTCAAACCGCGCGGCTGGTGAACACCGTAATAAGAAGCTCCAGAGCGTTGTGCAGCGTGTTGGGCAATGACATCTGTTAAATGTTCAAGACCACCACCGTGATACGCCATGAATCCAAACTTGTTACGCAGTTCAACCACTTCTTGAACTTCAGGGTGTGCGAGCAATTTTGCGAACATCATGACGTTGCGCTCGTCTTTCGCCGACTTGCAAATATTGCCATTACAACCACGATTGAGAGCACAACTGCGAGGCGAAAGGCACCTTGTTGCTGCAGAAATGATGCAACTCTTGTTTGCCAGCGCTCAATTCGCGATACAAAGCTTGCGGTGCGTTCTTCGCTGATCGCCGCATACCAATAAAAAATCAGGTAGACACCGGTCAAAGTGACAAGAATTGCGCCGAGGCGTTGAATAATGTTCAGGCGATTTTTGATGATCGCGACAATGCCAGTTTTGGCAAATGCCAGGCTCACAGTCAGTGCTGTTACCAGCATCGACATACCTAATCCGTAAAGCAAGATGCTGATGACCCCCGAGACAAAACCGTTTAGCGCAATCGAGCCAAAAACTGCGGTCGTGAGAAAGCCGATTGTGCAGCCAATTGAGGCAACCGCGTACGCCACACCATAAATAACTGTCGCACGAAAAGTTTTAGATTCTGCGCCACCAATTTGCGGTGTCGCAAACTTGGGAGTCCAGCCAGTGAGCATGCGTGCGCCACCAATAAGTAAAACCACGCCGATAGCCAGTGACGCATATTTTGCGTTCAGTTCTATCCATTGGGTGAATAGTCGAGAGATGATGCCAATCACGAAAAATATTCCAAGAAATCCAAGTGAGATGCCCGAACTAACGACTAAAGCACGTCGCAGTCTTGCGCCGGTTGTTAAGTTCGGTTCTTCGCGGGTGCCGAGAAAAAAGATCAAGTATGTGGGCAGCAACACAAAGCCGCAAGGGTTTACGGCTGCCAACACGCCCAAGACGAACGAATATGCGAAGTTGCCCTCGATAGCAAAAATCATTTCAACAACTCTTTCACGAGTTCGTCGAGTTCGCTTGCACTGATTTCGCCTGCCTTTTGACCAACAATCACGCCTTGCTGGTCAATTGCCAAAGTAACTGGGGCAGTCGCAATGCCCAACTGTGAGATGAAAAGCCCATTTTTATCGAGGAGCAATTCGAACTCAACGCCGTATTGCGCTGCAAACTCTCTGGCAACTGTCGCAGAGTCTTTGATATTGACCCCAACGAATCGCACTAGATCGCGGTATTGCATGTCGGCGTTAGCCAGCGCTGGTAATTCACGACGGCATGGTTCGCAGGTCGAATACCAAACGTTAATAATTAGTGGCTTATTCAGCAGGCTTTGAGTTGAAACTTCTTGACCGTCAACGTTTTCTAGTTTGATCGCTGGCAATTGAGAACCAATTAGCAGAGTATTTGTCGCGATGCCGTCGCTCGAAAGATCTATCGAATTTGACAACGTATAACTAGGTGTGTCGGTGTCGTTGAAAATTCGAGTCGTGACGAATGCTAAAACAACAATTAAGAAAACAATTAGCGCTTGTTTAAAGAAACGCGTTCTGGCAGGCACGAAAGCAGACTACCGACTGCTTTTGATACCCACCAGAACGCGTACTTGTGGCGCAGTTAAGCAACCCAGTGCTCGGGGAGAGGCACCTCTGTGATTGTTAACACCGCTTGAGATTTTGTGACTGGACGACCGCGGGGTCGCTTTGTTGTGCGAATGCGACCTTCTTCAATTAACTCGCCACCCCAAACCCCCCATGGTTCACTGCGGGCCAGTGCGCCCGCCAAACAATCAGCCTTGCTCGTACAGCGCGCACAAATTGCTTTGGCTCGCGCCATGTCGACGAACTCTTCTGAGAAAAACAAATATGACAATGTTCCGTTGCCGTCGTTACAGCGCATCGGAGACAGAATGAATTCTGGGTTGTCGTCAATTGCGAGTTTAAAGTTTTCACTCGCCATCTCGTTTTTGATCTGTGTATCTAACATTGTCATTTCTTTTCCTTTCGTTGTTGTGATTTTTGCTTGATTTAGCCAGATTGGCTTCACGCCGGAAAAACAAAAAGACCGCCGGGTTTTCACCCGACGGTCTCGTGGATCTCTCCGACGTGAAATCTATTTACGTCGTAAGCCCCTCGAGATGTCGGGCCGATGGTTTGGTTGAATAATCAACGAAACTTTTCGTTGTACCAAACCAGCGTGATTTGCTTGATTTGGTTGCGAAATTGGTAAATTTCGCCGCGCACGATTTGAACGCGCGCGCATTGACGACGCGGACGTTGAGCGCATAGCCAGTGGCTAGTGCCGATGGATTCAAAATCGTGGAGAACATGAAACCTCTATGCAACCATGTCTGTCGAGCAATTCCAAGCGATTTATTTTGGCCAGCGCTAGAAAGCCATTTGAGCCAATACTGGCTAGGGTTTCAGCATGACTGCGGCCAGCCCGAATGACGGTGCTCAAAGCGTGCAATCGGTGCGAAAACGTGAACATGAAACGCGTCCAGTGCCAAGCGCTTTGCCCGAATCGGGTCGCAGGTTTTCTGTCGTGCGCAAGGTGCGGCTTGGTGACGTGACGCCGAAAGGTCGGCTACGTCTAGATGCAGTCGCGAGATATCTGCAAGACGTTGCTACTGACGATTCGCTCGATGGTGGCTACGACGAACCGCACTCGTGGGTAGTGCGCAGAACACAGATGTGGGTGACGAGTTTTCCAAAATATTTAGATCAAGTCGAACTGACGACTTGGTGCGGGGCACTTGGCTCGCATTGGGCAGAGCGTCGCACGCAAATCAGATGTAACGGTGCTGTTGCAATTGAATGCGCCGCGTTATGGGTGCGAGTTGATTTCAAAACGATGAAACCTGTTGCGCTTTCGAGTGAATTGATTGAGTTGTTACAAACTGCAACCGGTGGTCGAAAGATCTCGTCGCGACTTGAAATCGGCAGAAATTTGCCGGCGCTAGATAGCAACGACGCAACATCGCAAGATTGGCCAATTCGGTTCAGCGATATGGATGCAGTAGGTCACCTGAACAACGCCGCATATTGGGAAGTTCTCGAAGAATATTTAGGCGCTAACTCTGGTCAACGCGCGCCATTGTTAGCCACAGTCGAACATCAGGGTGCGATTGACCCAGGCAACAAAGTGCGCATCGTCACCCAAAAATTAGATGGTCGAGTTGTCTTGCGCCATGTACTTGCCGACGACACCGTCGCGGCGGTTACTGAACTTATTTTGGGGTGACAGTAATTTCTTTGAACACGTTCTCGCGGTAAAACTTCAACTCACGAATGCTTTCGCGCACATCATCGAGTGCACGGTGTGTACCGCTCTTTGTTGGCCGCGAGATTTCAAGACCTGGATACCAACGTTTTACTAGTTCTTTGATCGTTGAAACATCAACACTTCGATAGTGCAAAAAGTTTTCAATTTCTGGCAAATATTTCGCCAAGAATCTGCGGTCAGTGCCAATCGAATTACCGCACAGCGGTATCGTGCGCGGTTCGGCGATGTGTTGCTTAATAAATTCGAGCGTTGCTGCACCAGCCTGTTCAAGACTCACTGTTGATTCGCGAATTGCGGTCAGCAAACCCGATGTCGTGTGCATTTCAACCACGAATGGGTCCATCGCTTTGAGCACAGTTTCTGGTTGGTTGATAACCAAATCTGGACCCTCGGCCACAATGTTCAGTTCATCGTCGGTGATCAACGTGGCGATTTCGACGATGACTTCGGTCGCGGGGTCTAGCCCTGTCATCTCAAGATCCATCCACACAAGCACGCCAAGCAATCTATTAGTTTTCAGCCCGAACACTGCACTTCGGTGCGATCTCGGCATCTATGCGCGCGGGCTCTATCGTCTTAGGCGTGACAAATTCAAGTGCCGGCAACTCATCGCGCAAGCCAACAAATGTGCCCGTTAAACGGCTCGACCTTGATCTGCCTTTACCAGCAACTGCACACACGGGCGATGCCGGCATCGATTTGTATGCACGTGTCGACGCGCTCTTGCCTGCACGCGGCGGGCGAGTGCTTGTGGCAACGGGCATTGCTGTGGCAATACCCGTTGGTTTTTTCGGACAAGTCGTGCCGCGTAGTGGACTCGCATTAAAGCACGGCATCTCACTTGTCAATACGCCAGGCATTATCGACAGCGGCTACCGCGGTGAGTTGCAAGTGATCATGATCAACACCGACCCGGTTAATGATTATCAAGTTAAGCGCGGCGATCGCATCGCCCAGTTGATTATTCAAGAAGTCGTGGCGACAACTTGGCAGGTTGTCGACGAACTTGACGGCGATGATCGCGGTGGTGGCTTTGGCCACTCGGGACGTTAAACAGTTTTACTTATTGTTCGCGAGACGCTGCACGAGAATTTCGCGCTGATGCAGTTCTTCGATCTCATTCGGCGATAGTCCGAGCAACTCGCTGAAAACTTCTACATTGTCTTCACCGCGATATTTAACCGTGCCCCGCGTTGAAGTGTCAGAGCCAGAAAATCGCCACGGTGAGTTTGGCAATTTCACCGTCGAGTCACCGCGATCATCGACTTCGATAAATGCATTGCGTTGTTTTGCCCAATCAGTTTTGGAAACTTCGGCAACTGATCGCAATTGGCCCATTGCTAACTTGTGTTCAGCAAGGCGTTGTTCAAGTTCATGAACTGATTCAATTGTCGATGCCCAGTCTTTGATTAGTTGCATCAACACATCAAGGTTGGCGATGCGTAACGAAACTGTTTTGAAGCGTGGATCTTCAAGAAGTTGCGGTTGTTGCATTGCGGCGACAAAAAAATCAAACGTGCCGCGTTCTGCGGGGTGGCCGCTGACAACAGAAGTTATGCCGTCGCGTGTTGTCAAAACGGCGTAATCCTCAGGACGAAACGAGCGAATCGCGTCGGGCGAGACAGGTTGATCCCACAAGTCGTCGTGGGCATGTTCGTTGACATAGAGCAAAGTTTGTGCCATCGACAAATCAATGTATTGACCTTCGCCAGTTCGCTCGCGTTGAAACAGTGCGGCCAAAATTGCACTGGCACACTCGATTGCCGTGTAGACATCGGCGTGACTAAACGGATCATTGGCATAGTCGCCACCGCGCGCATCGCCTTGACGTTTTGTCATGCCCATCTCGGCGTTAATCACGGGCGCAAAAGCTCGACGGTTAACCCAAGGGCCGGTGTTGCCGTAGCCGGTGATTGATGCGTAGACGAGCCGCGAATTTTTGGCACGCAAAGTTTCTTGACCAAGACCTAGTCGCTGCAATACGCCAGGTCGAAAGTTTTCAATTAAAACGTCGCACTTTTCAACTAAACGAGTGATCAGGTCGACTGCTTCGGGCTTAGTTAAGTCAAGTGAAATGTTTCGTTTACCGACATTTTGCTGAATGAAATAGGTCGAATTTGAATTTACTCTCGGGCTCGAAAACCTGGTCAAATCACCAGTTGGCTGTTCAACTTTGATTACGTCGGCGCCAAGGTCGCACAGCATTCGTGTTGCATGCGGACCCGATAGCACCCGAGTGAAGTCAAGAACTCGAACCCCTTCAAGTGGGCGCATCAGTTAGTTCAGCGTGACGCCGAGTGTGCGCAACGCCAACCCCGCGTAAAGAGCCACGCCATGAGCCATTGCTGACTCTTCAAACATCACGCGGTTCGAATGGTTCGGTGCGGCTGTCGCAGGGTTTGTGCCTTCTGGTGTGCCACCAATAAAAACCATCGCGCCTGGAATTTTGTTCAGGACATAACTGAAATCTTCGGCGCCCATTATTGGTGCAGGCATACGCACTGCTTTGCCTTCGCCAAGAATCGATTCAGCAACTTCAAGTGCAAAGTCGCTGCTTGGTGCGTCATTCACGGTTACCGGGTAGCCGATTCTGATTTCTACAGTGGCTTGCATTTCATACGCGGCGGCGATGCCTTCGGCAACGCGGCGAATCGAATCGTGAACTTTATTGCGAGTCTTTTCGCTCACCGCACGAATTGTCCCTTCGATTAGTGCAGATTCAGGAATCACATTTGTTGTCGTGCCTGCCACAAGTTTGGTGATCGTCACAACTGCAGGGTCAAAAGTTTCGATCCGACGAGTGATCATCATTTGCAGAGACTGAACAATTTCGCATGCCACTGGTATCGGGTCAAGAGTTCTGAACGGTTCTGAAGCGTGACCGCCTTTGCCTGTGATCTTGATCGACAGCACATCGCTTGATGCCATCAGCGGACCACTGCGAGTGCCAATCGTGCCCGCGGGCATCGACGTAGTTATGTGCAGGGCGTATGCCGCAGTGATTGGCGACTCGCTACCGTCTTTGTTTTTTGAAACGTCGAGCAAACCTTCTTCAAGCATGAATTTTGCGCCATGGTAACCCTCTTCACCTGGCTGAAACATAAACAACACGCGACCTGGTATCTCGCTGCGACGATCGCTGAGCAATTTCGCTGCACTGACCAGCATTGAAGTGTGAGTGTCGTGACCACATGCGTGCATGCAGCCATCGGTTCGTGATGCAAAGTCAAGACCAGTGTCTTCGGGCATTGGAAGTGCGTCCATGTCGCCGCGAAGCATCACAGTTGGTCCTGGCTTATCGCCGGTCAGCATCGCTGCAATACCACTTGTTGTTTCGTGCAACTTGATGTCAAGTGGCAGACCTTCAAGGGCAGTTAAAACTTGTTCGCGAGTTTTTGGCAGTGTGTTGCCAATTTCAGGCCACTTGTGCAATTCACGTCGCAATGCAACAGTCGTATTCATCAGCCCGCCGACCTGATCTTTTAATCCGACGGCTGTGCCGTGTTTTTCTTGCGCCGCTGAAACTGGTTTGTTTGATCCCGTTTTTGCCATGAGCCAAGCGTACGCTCGGGGGCGGTGCTTGAATAAACGCAAGTCGACCTGACTGCCCGCAAATCGCTTGTGTAGATTGACAGACGTATGTTGACTGTTGAATTCACAATCGAACCGTTCGTCGAGGGCGACCCAGGTCCGCATGTCACTGCTGCGGTTGCGGCAGTCGAAGCGCATGGCATAGCAGTTGATTTTGGTCCGTTTGGCTCGCTCTTTAGTGTCGATGCCGAAACTTTGCCTGTTGTTGTCGCTGATCTGTTGCGTGTGGCTTATGGCAATGGCGCAACGTTTGTAAATGTTTCTGTTTCGCGATTCGACTCATGAAAGCCACTCGCCAAGATTCGATAATCAAAGCCATCGAACCATTGATAACTGCCATCGGCGCAACTTTTGTCGAAGTTGACGCAGTTAAACCAAGTGATGTGCCGATCGAAGTTGACGGTGAAGTTGTTGTCGGCGTTCGTCTACCGGCGCTTCATGGCGCACTTGAGCGGATGATCGATTCGGTCGAACGCGAACTTGGCGCAAAACTTCCAGATTTGTCACGCACGGCTAAACAGCGTGCTATTCGTTTGCTCGATGAACGCGGTGCGTTCACTTTGCGCCGCGCTGTTGAAGATGTCGCCGACTCAATGGGAGTCTCGCGCATCACCGTCTACAACTATCTCAATTCACTTCACCGTTAAATTTTTTGTTCTCTAAAGTTTGCGTAGGTGAACTGCGTCAACTTTGTGATCGGCACCTTTGTGCAGAACTAAAGACGCCCGGGCTCGGGTC
>JAUREG010000078.1:0-708 GCA_030827545.1 Acidimicrobiales bacterium | reverse complement strand
CTGACACGGAATCTCCAAGTTGAACCAGACTCAACATTAAAGAAGGAACTGCCAAAAAAAGATTTCGAGAATGTGTAATAAGTGTTTAGCGAGTTTGGTCCACCGACATTACCTGTCGCAACACCCCACCCACCTCTATTGCCTGTAGTGAAAAAGATTGCGTAACGCTCAGGTTGATTTAGTCCGCAAGAAGGCGCATCCCAATCTAAAAGAATGTTTGTGTCGTTCTCGGATACAACTAGGTTTTCGGGTGGGCAGATTGGTAGGTTTTCTGCGTTCGCTGTTTGTGGGAAGAACGAGAACAGGATTGCTGGTAGCGGTATAAGCCACCTTGTTAGATTGCGACCCACTCTAGTTCTTCTTCGTTCCACGAGTATTCTTCGCCGTCATTCGGCATAGGTGTTGGCGGTTGCCAATCGTGGTTCTCGTCAAGTGTCCACGAAGGATACGGTTGTGGTGCTACGAACACATCGGCAATCGGGTCGTAGTCGTACCCTGCGCCTGCGTACTGTTTACGCATAGAGTTCGTGTACGAAGTTTGTTTCCACATCGTATGTCCGAAGGTTTGTGTCAGGAACGCTACGCCTGATTCTTCTTCGTTTGTTGGGTCGATTGCGTTGTTGGCTACGACAAGTACTTCTAATACTTTGTTGTTGCCGTCAAGTTTTGCGAAATGTGCCATAAGTTTTTCTCCTAGAATGTTATTGT
>JAUREG010000076.1:0-1995 GCA_030827545.1 Acidimicrobiales bacterium | reverse complement strand
TCTACACCTTCTATTCAATGTTCGGTTTTCAGCGCGTTGGAGACCTGATTTGGCAAGCCGCTGACGCTCGCGCAAAAGGTTTTTTACTTGGCGCAACTGCCGGACGCACGACACTTCACGGTGAAGGTCTGCAGCACCAAGACGGACACTCGCTTGTTTTAGCAAGCACCGTGCCTGCATGTCGCGCATATGACCCGGCGTTTGCCTACGAAGTTGCGACGATCGTGCGTGAAGGAATCAAAGAAATGTATGGCGACGCACTTAATGATGTGTTCTATTACTTGACTCTCTACAACGAGAACTACCCGATGCCTGTAATGCCCGAGTCAACAGAGTCAAACAAGCGCATCACTGAGCAAATTATGCAGGGTCTGTATTTATGGAAGCAAGCTCCGAGCGCAAAGTATCGCGCGTCAATTTTGTTTTCGGGTTCAGCGCATTCGGCGGCCAGTGCTGCGGCGGCTGAATTGCTTGAGAAGTACGACGTCGCTTGCGAACTTTGGTCAGCGACTTCATATAAGTTGCTGCGTGAACAAGCACTCGAAGTCGAACGCTGGAATCGCCTGCATCCAGAGAAGCAAGCACGAAATCCGCTCGTAACTGAATTGCTCGACGGTGGCGCCGGACCGATTGTGGCAGTCAGCGACTTTATGCGCATCGTGCCCGAGCAAGTTGCACGATTTGTGCCGAGTCGATCGTTTACCCCGCTTGGCACTGACGGTATGGGGCGCAGCGACACTCGCTCTGCGTTGCGACGCCACTTCGAGATTGACGCACCCCACATCGTGGTTGCGGTGTTGCACGAGTTGGCTAAGACTGGCGAAATAAAATCTGATGTTGTGGGCGAAGCAATAAAGCGACACGGGATTGACCCCGAGATGGCATTTGCCCTGCACCAATGACGCGAACTTTGTACATAACTGGTATCGAAAGCGCCGATGCGCTGTTGAATCGCGATGGCACTGCCCTGATGATTGGCATGTTGCTCGACCAACAAGTGCCAATGGAGTGGGCGTTCACCGGGCCATTCACGATTCGCAAACGACTTGGACACTTAAACGCCAAGCGAATTGCGGCAATGGACGTCGACAAATTTGTGGCGGTGTGTTCTGAGAAACCTGCGATTCACAGATTTCCTCGATCGATGGCGACGCGAATTCACGGTCTTTGTGTGGCGCTTGCCGAAGATTACGACGGCAAAGGTGAAAATGTTTGGCGCGATGTCGAAGACGCGAAAGAACTGATGGCACGCCTGCGCAAACTGCCCGGATACGGCCAAGAGAAGGCTGAAATCTTTATTGCTCTTCTCGGCAAACGATTTGGTGTTCGACCAAAAGACTGGAAGAAATACGCAGGTGTATTTTCTGATGCCAGGCCGCGAAGTGTTGCTGACATTTACTCGGCAGCGACTCTGTTGAAAGTGCGTGGATTCAAACAGATGCAGCGTGCTCGCGATACAGATAAACAAGATCGACCATTGGTGCGAAAAAAGAGCCGAGTCAAGAAGTGACAGTTCTTGTAACTGGTGGCGCTGGCTATATCGGCGCACACACAGTGCGGGCTTTGCGCAGCGCAAATCGCAAAGTAGTTGTTCTCGACACGCTCGAACGTGGCAACCGCGAGGCTGTTGTTGACGCCGAACTTGTTGTTGGTGATATTGCCGACCAAGAACTTGTTGGCAAAATTTGCAAAGAACACAGCGTCACAAGTGTTGTGCATTTCGCGGCATACAAAGCTGTTGGTGAATCGATGGCAAAGCCCGAGATGTATTGGAGCAACAACGTTGCTTCAACCGAAAAACTTTTGGCAGTGCTTGCTGACAACAAAGTCGACAAGTTTGTGTTTTCAAGTTCGGCTGCTGTTTACGGCACGCCAAAGTCAGTGCCTGTGACTGAAGCAATGCCAACTGTGCCCGAAAGTGTTTATGCCGAAACAAAACTTGCTGTCGAAAAATATCTCAGCACGCTTGCAGTCCGTGCGACGCAGCCAATTAAC
>JAUREG010000075.1:0-2379 GCA_030827545.1 Acidimicrobiales bacterium | reverse complement strand
GAGGTCATGGCTTTACCCTAGGCAGTTTTCATGTAATGCTCAAAGTGTGTCGAATCGGAAACTTGCTTTAATTACGGGTGCTTCTTCGGGCATTGGTCGCGAGTTTGCCAGATTCTTGGCAAAAAGTGGATACGACATAATCGCAGTGGCACGTCGTCGCGAACTTCTTGAGTCACTAGCCAGCGAACTTCAAGTTTTTGGCGCACAGACGAAAGTTGTCGTTGCTGATCTAAGCACGAGTGTTGGTGTGCAAAGTGTCATTGATGAAGCGAGCAGTGTCGATTTTTTAGTGTTAAACGCGGGCATCACTCGGGCTGCACGAGTTGGCTCGACATCGGGAGACGAAATTACAAAACTAAATACATTATTGGCAACCGGTGTCGTTGAAGTTTGCGAGGCAATAGTGCCCAAGATGATGCAGCGCAAGATGGGTAAAGTCGTAATTGTCTCAAGCATCGCTGCGTTTACACCGATGCCAAAGTCAGCGCTTTACGCCGCAGCAAAGAGTTATGTGACCTCTTACGGTCGAAGCTTGAATATGGAGGTTCGCAAATCAGGAGTGCAGGTTTGCGTCGTTTGCCCAGGTTATGTGCGAACTGATTTGCATCAGCAGGCTGGGCTTACGCATTTGCGCGAGCGAGTGCCGAAGTGGCTCTGGGTTAATCCTGACGATGTCGTCGAGGCTGCGCTACGCGGTTTGCGCAAGAACAAGAGCGTCGTCGTGCCAGGTGCCATTTATAGTTTGGCGCGACCATTTCTTGGTTCTAGAGTTGCGCAAACAATTTGGCAACGCACAACCAGCCGAAAATAAGTTTCGACTAGTTAGTTGATTTATCGCGTAAGTGACGACCAACATAGGCGATGACAATTTCGTTTGTTGTCGTGTCGTGATAAAAGTGAATTCGCGCATCGCCACAGCGAATATGGGGTTTTGCCAGAATATTCATATCCTTCCATTCGATCGCATAGTCCTGTGCATAACGGTTTTCTGCTTCATCGCTAATTGACGCAGCGAAGTTGCTGAGTTGTTGATTGCAGTAGATGTTAAAAACATTTGGCGCAAAGTCGCCACGTTGCAAACGCGCCGCCAGGTTGTTTAGCTCAACCAAGTTTGAATACACACGACGTCCGTTCATAAGGTGTGAATTGTTCGCCGACTCAACCGCTCGATTATGAAACACGAGGTTGGTGAGATTTTTCTGAGCGTAAGCGACAGCATCTGCAACTTTGTCAAGGTAACTCTTGTCTTCGTCCATCAAAAGAAAGGTTGCAAGTTGATCGTAGGCTCGGTCGCGCTCTTCGGCTTTTTGTGCACTGAGCATGTCTGTAAGAGTTGCGTTTTCGAGAAGCCCGGCATTTTCTTCCAAAAGTTCGCGGTTCGCTCGGCGTAATTCTTCGACCTGTGAGGTTGATGTCGTTGCTGATTGGTCAGTATTTGTAGTTGATGCTGTCTTTTTGACTTGGTCTTGCAATCGCTTTTTTGGTGGTGCCAAAACGAGCGTGGCAAGTGAGCCGATTGATGCCGCAATCAGTTGTTTGACAAGTTCGTCGTCATCTTGTTGATGAAAGTTTTCTACTTCGGCCCCACGAGGCCACACAACTGTGATCCAGCTCGACGAGATGATTCGCGCGCCATGCAAGTTATTGAAAGCTTCTTCTGCTGCATGCGAGGCGATATGAGCAAGATGCGCGATACCCGCAAGCTGTATTGCAGTATCCGAGTTAGTAACCGCACGGGGTTTGCCAACAACTGTCTCAATAACAATTGGCAGTCGTCGACCTGGAGCTTCGGCAAAAGCAGCAAGAGACTGACCAGTCAGTTGATCGTTGGCGATGATAATTTTCGGGCTGATTATTTGACCTGCGTCGCGAGTTTTGAATAGATCGACGACTTCGATAACTAGTTGGCTTAGGCGTGGCTCTGGGCGATCGATTGTTCTTCTAGGCAAAAGTGCTGCTTTGGTTGGTCGCAGCGTGCGACGCAAATCAAAATAGAGTTCGCTCTTCGACACGATCAGAGTTGCTGTTGTGCCACGCGCTGCTGCCTGTCTTGGATCTTGCTCAAGAACATCTACACGAAATATTGGGTCGTTAGCGCTGTGGCGAATATTTACTGGTGTTGTATTGGTGCGCTTCTCATGTGGATGAACATCGTCAAGCCAACGAAAAACTGCATCAATTGCGGCTTGTCGCAAATCTTTATTCGGCGTCGCAATCGAAAAGCCGTAAGTCGTGATCACGTCATGAACGCTACCAATAGACGATTTGGTGCTAATTCGCTGGACTAGTGTGAAAAAGTGTCATTAACCACGATTGTCGGCTTCTTTGCGACGGCCTCATCTGTTGCATTCATTTGGCCTCAGGTTGTTCGAGTTTTCG
>JAUREG010000074.1:0-2449 GCA_030827545.1 Acidimicrobiales bacterium | reverse complement strand
ACTTGTATTCGTGACTATATACATGTCGAAGATCTGGCGACTGCCCACTTGAAAGCACTTGAGTATCTCGAATCTGGCGGCAAAACAATGGCTTGCAACATCGGCACTGGCAATGGCACGTCAGTGATGCAACTGATTGACCTCACCGAGCAAATTGCAAAACGCAAAGTGCCCTACACAGTTTCGGCGCGACGCCCAGGCGACCCCGTCAGCGTTTATGCCGATGCGACACTTGCGAATAAGACATTAAATTGGCACGCGACAAAATCGCTGCAGCAAATTGTCGAATCTGCATACGCATGGCACAGTACTCACCCGAACGGGTATCGCAAATAAGTTTTTAGTTCGGCATGTTGGAGCGTTGGCGATCTAGCCAACCCAACAACATTGCAATTGCTCGCGGATCATGACGCAAGCGGTGACCAGCACCTGCAATAACTTGAAGTTCTGCTGAGCCGTGTGCTTCGGCGAGAACTCGCGAGTCAGCAGTCGGCACGGCCTCGTCGTCGTCGCCGTGCAATAACAACAACGGCCGAGGTGCAAACCTTCGCGCTGCGTCGGTGGGCCTGAATCGGCGCAACTCGCGCGACCACTCGTCGAACGATTCGGGAAACTTTGGTTTGTGAATTGCACCAACCTCGCGAACGTGTTCTAAGAAACGTCGCGGCTGTGCAGCCCAGTCGTCAAAGTCGGCGCGGGGGCCGAGCAATGCGCAACCGTTGATCCGTGGATCGTCGGCCGCTGCACACAGAGCCAACGATGCGCCAGTGTTTGTGCCGACCAACCAGACACCACTTGGTGTTGTTTGTTCAACGAGATGATCGATTGCAGCGCGAAGATCGTCGATCCAGCCTTGCATCGAAAAATCACCTTCGCTGCCACCGCAACCACGAAACGTAAAAGTCATCGCTGCCCAACCCAACTCGTTGGCGACACGATCAATCAATTCTGGAAACGTGCTCGCCGAATGTCGTGCATCATTCATCGCAACTGGAAAACCGTGACACAACAACATGCCTGGTATCGCACCGTTTTTGCCTGACGGCTTGGCGAGATAACGCGCTAACGAAATGCCACTTGAAAGAAACGACCCGTTCACTGTTGTGGCACTCGGTCGGTTTTAAGCGTGAGGCTTGCGATGGCGACGAGTCTTGCCTTCGGTCGCCAATGTGTATCCGCGATTGCGAGCCTCAGGCAATGTGTCGGGCGCGAAACAGATGCCGACATCGGTATTGCAGATCTCATCAATCAACGCTGCATATTTGGCTTCGTCGAGTGAGTCGACGTCGTAAACGAGTTGAGTTCGCTTGTCACCCAAATATCTCGTATGGGCGAATCGAGTGGGTCTTTGCATGATTCAAATCTAGCCTCGGCTCGTTTTCGACATCGGCTTGGTGGCTAACCTGAACTTAATGGCGAGTTCAAACAGCAAGCCGCGCAAGATTGATTTCTTCTTTGACATCATGTGCCCGTGGGCATATCAAACTTCGATCTGGATTCGCGAAGTTCGCTCGCAGATCGACCTTGAAATCAATTGGAAGTTTTTTAGTCTCGAAGAGATAAATCGAGAAGAAGGCAAGAAGCACCCTTGGGAGCGTGAAATTGCCTACGGCTGGACACCGTTGCGAATTGCAGCATGGCTGCGACGAATTGACGTTGATCTTTGTGACGATTGGTATCTTGCAGCGGCCAAAGCGTTGCATGAAGATGGATTGCGGCCCTACGAGGAGGCAACCGCCCGCGAACTTCTCGCCAGCATTGCCGCACCCGAAAACACTTGGGACGAAGCACTGGCTGACAAAACCACACATGATGATGTGCGTCGCGACCACGAAGAGTCGGTCAATAAATTTGCTGCATTCGGCGTACCACTAATCGTGTTCGAAAACGGTCGAAGTGTTTTTGGTCCGGTTGTTGTGCCGCCACCGCGCGGCGAGGAGGCAATGAAACTATGGCGACTCATGAATGACTACAGCGAGATAAATGGTCTGTATGAAATTAAGACACCAAAGACGTCGCGCGACTTGGCAAATATCGCCGAAACTTTTGACTCATATCTTCGAGCGCGCGAATGGCGCACTGTGCAGACACCAGCACCATGAACGACCTTGACTATAAATTGACACTTAGTTGTCTTTTTGAGACATGGCAGTCGATGCACGAACTTTGCGAAACTTTGACCGAAACAGAATGGAAAACTGCGACTGCGTGTCCAGGTTGGTCGGTGCAAGACAATTTGTCGCACATCATCGGCACAGAAAAAGCTCTCGGTGGTCTCGGTGGTACGCAGCACAAAGCCACTGATCTCTCACACGTAAAGAACCCGATCGGCGAGATGAATGAGCATGAAGTTGATTCACGACGACATTTGACCGGCGCACAAGTGCTGAAAGAGTTCAAAGAAGTTGTCGTTGCTCGCAAGTCGTTTTTTGATTCGGCACCAGAGAGT
>JAUREG010000073.1:0-2571 GCA_030827545.1 Acidimicrobiales bacterium | reverse complement strand
GGTTACCCGGGTGATTGGATTCCGCGTAGTCGTGGTGCTGACGACGCGCAACTTGAGCAGGCGTGGGCGGCACTCGACGCGCGCGGGTTTGTTTCTGATGGTCGCATCAACGCGGCTGGCCTTGCGTTTCGCGAACAGATCGAAGACAAGACAAACGAGTTGTGCGAAAGGGCGTGGCGTCACCTTGGCGAAGATCTGACGCTTAAATTTGTTGAACTAATTGAGCCTGTCGGCCACAAGTTCTTGGCGCGAATCGATGCCACGGCAGGCGAAAACTGGATGCCCGCCGCGCGCGACTCGCGCCGCAAATAATTTTTAGAGTTGCATGCTCTTGATCTCGAGGAATTCGTCGAAACCATATTCGCTGTATTCGCGACCAACACCCGATTGCTTGTAGCCACCGAGTGGGGCGTTGACGTTGAACGCGCCACCGTTGACTGCGATTTGACCAGTGCGAATTCGGCGAGCAATTGCAATGCCTTTTTCTTTGGTTGACGCCCAAACGCCACCCGACAAACCGTAAACGGTGTCGTTAGCGATATTGACCGCGTCGTCTTCGTTTTCGTAAGCGATGATGCTCAACACTGGACCAAAGATTTCTTCTTGGGCGATCGTCATCGAATTTTTCACGTTCGAGAACACTGTCGGCTTGACGTAGTAGCCCTTGCCGCAACCTTCAGGCACACCAACACCACCGACGAGCAACTTCGCGCCTTCGTCGATGCCTTTTTGAATGTAACCATTGACGCGATCACGTTGCGCGGCTGAAGCTAGTGGCCCGAGCGCAGTTGTCTGCTCGAACGGATCGCCAACTTTCATTGCACTTGCTGCTTCGGCAGCCAGAGTTTCAGCTTCGGCGAGACGTGACTTTGGCACGAGCATTCGTGTCATTGCGAGGCAGGTTTGTCCGCTATTCAAGAATGCGTCACCAACGCCACGCTTGACAGCCTTGGCGAAAGTTTCGGCGTCGAGGTCTTCGCAAATAATGTTTGCTGACTTGCCGCCAAGTTCGAGGTGAACTTTTTTGACAGTGTCGGCAGCAACTTGTGTGACGCGACGACCCGCACGAGTCGAACCAGTGAACGAAATCATGTCGATTTCTTTGTGCGCGGCCATTGCTTCGCCAACAACAGGGCCGGTGCCCGAGACGAGGTTAAACACGCCCGCAGGCAAACCGATTTCGTCGATGATCTCAGCGAGGATGAACGCATCGATCGGTGCGATCTCGCTTGGCTTGAGAACGATCGTGCAACCTGCCGCCATCGCGAATGCAACTTTGGCGACGATTTGGTGCAACGGGTAGTTCCACGGGGTGATGCAACCGACGACGCCGATTGGTTCGCGCACGACAAGTGAATTGCCGAGTTCGTGTTGGTATTCGAATTTTTCGGCGACGATCGCAGCTTGCTTGAACGAGTTGATTGGCAAACCAACTTGAATCATCTGGCTGAGAAACTTCGTCATGCCGGTCTCGCGTGAAATTGCAGTTGCGAGTTCGTCCATGCGGGCGGCGATGCCGTCGCCGATGCGATTCATATATTTAGCGCGCTCTTGCACGTCGAGTGCGGCCCAACCGATAAATGCGGCGCGTGCGGCTTGCGCTGCGGCGTCGACATCTTTGGCATTGCACGACGGAATTGACGCCATGACTTCTTCGTTAGTTGAGTCGAAAACTTCGATTGCTTTGTCGGTGCCCTGAGGCGCGACCCATTTGCCGTTGATGTAAATCTTGTCGTACTTTTGCATGATTTTGCCTTTGCTATTTGGTGGTCCGCGCGTTTTGCTGAACATCAGACAGGCTAGTGCGACTAGTTTTGAGGTATGCAAGCCAAGCAATTGACGCCCGCAATCGGTGCAGTTGTATCAGGCGTTGACCTCTGCAAACCGTTGTCTGCTGAACAGTGTTCTGAGATTCTGGCTTTGCTTGTTGAGCACCATGTGTTGTTTTTCGAAAATCAACCAGTGACCCCGCGACAACATCGCGACGTTGCGGCGAATTTCGGGGCGTTGCACGTGCACCCGGTTTATCCGCATGACCCAGAAGTCGAAGAGATCATCGTGCTTGACACGAACATGAAGAATCCACCCGACAGCGACACGTGGCATACCGATGTGCCTTTTATTGAAGAGCCGCCGATGGGGGCGCTGTTGTCGGCGCGTGTGTTGCCGCCGACTGGTGGTGACACCATGTGGACGAGTTGCATTGCCGCATATGACGCGCTCGATGACGAATATAAATCACTGATCGAAAATTTGACCGCTGAGCACGACATCGCTGCGGCTTTTACAGACGATCGCTACGGCGCTACGCCCGAGGCGCGAGCGCAACTCGCTGCGGCGCGCGAGAAGAATCCGCCGAAGGTGCACCCTGTTGTGCGAACACACCCGGTTAGTGGCAAGCGCGGCATTTATGTGAACCATTCTTTTACGACGCGGATAATTGAACTCGAACCCAAAAAAGGCGCCGAGGTTCTAAATTTTTTGACGTCGCATGTTGCGCGACCCGAGTTCACGGTGCGCTGGAAGTGGAAGCCGTACGACTTGGCGTTTTGGGATAATCGACTGACGCAG
>JAUREG010000072.1:0-2661 GCA_030827545.1 Acidimicrobiales bacterium | reverse complement strand
AACGTGTCGTCAGTCAAATAAATCGCTTGCGGAACGTAACCGATTTGATTCTGCCAATTTCTAAGATTCTGATGAACGTCACTTCCGTCAACACTTACAACACCTGATGTCGGTGCGAACAAACCGAGAATCACATCAACAAGCGTGCTCTTGCCGGCGCCACTCGGCCCCACAAAGCCAACAGCCTCACCGCGGTTCACAACAAGGGAAACATTTTGCAATGACGGAGTTGCTGCCGTCGGATATTTGAAACTCACATCTTTCAATTCAAGTTGTTTGGTGAAAGGTTCTAAATGTGACGAATTATTGATTTCTGGAGTGTCAAGTAGAAAGTCTCGATAAACAGAGGCAATTATCGATCGATTAAAAATCAACGTCTGGGTTGCCATCAACAGTCGGTTAATCGACGGCATAACGCGAAATGCGGCAGCTGCAAATAGTCCGAGAATCGGCACAATGTCAGCAAGTGGACGATCACGCACAACCATACTTACGACCAGAAGACATAACCCGACGATGGTGATGATCTCCATAAACGACCTCGGGAGAGTCAAAATCACATTGTAAATTCGGTTGATCCGGATACTTTCGCCCAGATGTTTTTCGTGTTGCGATAGAAATTCATTTTCGCGTCCCAAGATCTTTACATCTTTTGCGCCACCAAAACCCTCTTGCAAATGCTGAAGTATTTTTGTTTCGTGATAGTCAACTCGATAACCCCAATTATCAATGCGACGACGGGTTAAGCGTTGAAACAAAAGAGTTGAAACGCCAAACACAATTAAAACTGCCAGGGTGCCAATTGGCTCAACATAAATCAACAAACTGAACATCGCGATCGCAACTAAACCATCAGTAAGCAACACTAAAAACGGATCAACTCCGCAAGTCACGACAGAAGTTGCATTTTTTGCATTGCGCATAAGAGTTGACGAATTGCGTTGCAAATGAAACATATATGGCTGTCGCAAATAAATAGAAAAAAGGCTCTGCGAAAGACGACCCGAAACAGAGGCAGAAAATCCCTTTTGAATCCAAAGACTCCAGAACAAGAACAAACTTCGAACGATGTAAATAAAGACCATTGCCACCATCACGGCAGAAATCAGTTCTTCACGGCTAAGCGAGCCAAACAAGTCAACTATCCATGGATATTTTTCTTGATAATTGTCTTGTGTCAAGATGCCAATTATTGGCACGACTATGCCAAGGCTGACCGTCTCAAGAAACATACCGATGATCACCATGAAGACGATTCTGATGAAGGCAATGCGATCAGAGCTGGTGAACAGTCTCCAGACAATTTTTACAGTTTCGATCATCGAAACTTTTTCTTCTGAAGCGTCAGACATCTAATTTTTAATTCTACTTTGCACGATGGATTCGCATGGTAGCGACGATCGGAATCGAACCGATGACCTTCCGATTATGAGCCGGATGCTCTAACCAACTGAGCTACGTCGCCTTGTATTACGGAGCCCTCTGTGGGAATCGAACCCACCACCTCTTCCTTACCATGGAAGTGCTCTACCGAATGAGCTAAGAGGGCGAACAACTGCTCGGATTCACCCTCACAGATTTCGCTTTCAATATAGCGGGAACTGATAAGCCCCCAAAAGATAGGGTTTTATTGATGTCAAACTTGTTGATACGCGAAGCAACCAGCGATGATGCTGAGGCAGTTCGTTCGATTTACAACCATGAAGTCGAAAATGAAACTTCAACAATGGACCTTGTGCCGCGAACTCTTGAAATGCAACGCGAATGGATCGCTGCACGAAGCGGAGCATTCTGTGCGATCGTTGCCGTTGACGAAGGCGGAAAAGTTCTCGGCTTTGGTGCGCTAAGTGAATACAAAGATCGAAGTGGATACCGATCGACAGTTGAAAATTCTGTCTATGTTCGCCGAGATGTCGCCAGACGCGGCATCGGCAAACAGCTGCTCTTGCACTTGATTGAAACGGCAACTATTTCAGGTTTCCATTCGATAATCGCCCGTATTGAAGCACAAAGCACTGCATCACGCGGCTTGCACGAGTCATGCGGTTTCGAGCTTGTTGGTATCGAAAAACAAGTAGCGCGAAAATTTGGCAAGTGGCTTGATATCGCCGTTATGCAGAGGCTTCTTTCGACCTAAGCCAAGAATTCGGTGCCGTACTTTTCTAGAAACAACGGCGAGAGGCTCGAGTTAAACGGCGCAAGTTTTGCAACCGAATTTTTTGAGAGAAATGTGTGGAACTTCTCTCGGTAAAGATTCTGTATCGGTCCGTAATCTAGTTTCTGATTAGTCAGAGACTGATAGAAATCAAGACAATAGTCACGAATCTGTTCTGGTGAACTCTGTTCTATTTTGATTCCGGCTTGCTCAAACGCCGATGATCCCAAAAATCTGCCTGCGCCAGACTCAAAAGTTTCTGATAGCGACATTGCGCGACCCGATTTTTGACTTATCAATCGTGCAGGCACCCAAGTAACTAAACGCGTACCGGCAAAGCAAAGGGAGTATTGAGCGATGTCGACATAAAGGACTGGAACTCGACCGACTAGTGCGACGGCGTCTGGCCCAGACATCGTCGAGACAACACACTTCGCATGCGCAGGTAAATAAACATCTAAAAACTCGCTTTTATCTTTGCTATTGGCGTAGTCAATTATTTTTGT
>JAUREG010000071.1:0-2676 GCA_030827545.1 Acidimicrobiales bacterium | reverse complement strand
TTTGCGGCGATGATGCTTAGCGATATGGGTGCCGAAGTTGTGCGCGTTGAGCGGGTGCAGGCGGTGCGCGATTCAGCAAGTTCGAATTGGGATGTAATGCAGCGCGGAAGAAAAAATGTTGCGATTGACTTGAAACATGCCGACGGCGTTGAAGCGTTGCTCCAACTTGTTGACCGAGCAGATGCGCTGATTGAAGGCTTTAGACCAGGCGTGATGGAACGACTTGGTGTCGGGCCAGATGTTTGTCTCGCGCGAAACAAAAAACTTGTGTTTGGGCGAATGACTGGTTGGGGGCAAGACGGACCGTATGCAAACTCTGCTGGGCACGACATTAATTACATCGCGCTTGCTGGTGCGTTGGCGCATTTTGGGCGTGCGGGCGAGGCACCCGTGCCGCCATTAAACATGGTCGGTGACTTTGGTGGTGGTGGAATGTTGCTTGCGTATGGTGTTGTTTGCGCGTTGCTTGAAGCGCAACGAAGTGGTTCGGGTCAGGTTGTTGATGCCTCGATGGTTGACGGTTCAGCGATTTTGATGTCGATGTTTTGGGGCTTTAAAAACATTGGACTTCATGACGAAAATGCGCGTGGCACCAACATGCTTGACACCGGCGCGCACTTTTATGATGTCTACAAGTGCAGTGACGGCAAGTTTGTTTCAATTGGGTCGATCGAGCCGCAGTTTTACGCGCAGTTGTTGCAACTAACTGGGTTGGCAAGCGATGCTGAATTTGCGAGTCAACAAGATCGCACGATTTGGCCGAAGTTGAAGCAACGTTTGACTGACGTTTTTGCGACCAAGTCGCAGGCGCAATGGTGTCAAATTATGGAAGGCACTGATGTTTGTTTTGCGCCGGTGTTGACGATGAGCGAAGCGGCGAAACATCCGCATAATGTCGCGCGACAAACTTTTATCGAAGTTGATGGTGTGGTTCAGCCAGCGCCCGCACCGAGATTTTCACGCACGAATGCCACTGTTTCGCATGGGCCGGTAGCAGCCGGCGAAAATACGCGCGAAGTTTTGCAATCGTGGGGTGTTGAAAACGTTGACAATTTGATTACGCGTGGTGTCGTCAAGCAAAGCACCGGCGGTAAATAAAAAATATGTCGACGCTCGTTTGTTTTCACGCTCACCCTGACGATGAGTGCTTGGCAACAGGTGGCACCATTGCACGAGCAAGCGCCGAAGGTCATCGAGTTGTGCTTGTTGTTGCGACAGATGGCGCGCATGGTGAAGTGCCGCAAGATTTAGAACCGGGCGAGACGCTTGTTGATCGACGAGCAAAAGAAGTTGCAGCATCAGCAAAAGTTTTGGGTATAGCCCGACTCGAGATGCTCGGCTACAAAGATTCAGGGATGACAGGGTGGTCGCAGAATAGCGACCCTGGTGCTTTCATAAATGCGGATGTTGAAGTTGCGGCGCAAAATTTGGCAAAAATTTTGAAAGAAGAGAATGCCGACGCTGTGACTATTTACGACTGGCACGGAAACTACGGACATCCAGATCACATCGCCGTTTATAAAGTTGGTATGCGTGCAGCTGAAATCGCTGGTACGCCAAGCATTTTTCAGATGACAACTAATCGAGATGCTTTTCGGCGAATGCGCGACATGGCGATGAAGAATCCTGAAATCGTAAGCGAGACAGCCGGCATTGGTGATTTTGATCCCGACGCGCCTGCAGACGATGGAAACCCGATGGGTGAACCCGAGAGCGTGATTTCGCATCGAGTGAACGTTGAAGAATATTGCGACCAAAAAAAATTGGCTATTGCTTGTCATCGAAGCCAAATTACTGACACATCTTTCTTTTTGAATATGAGTGATGACATTTTCAAACTTGCATTTGGAACTGAGTATTTCATCAAAGTCGGCGAAAGTGGGCCAGCGCGTGACCGCTGGCTGTTTGAATAATTTGCAGATTGCACTCGTCCGCCACGGTCGTGCCTCGGCGGGATGGGACACTGCGCTTGACCCAGGCCTAGACGATCTCGGTAGAAAGCAGGCCGGTGAAGCAGCAAAGAAACTTGACCTGATTTTTGCTGGGCAGCCGGTGCAAATAATTTCAAGCCCGCTGTTGCGATGCCAGCAAACAGCCAAGCCGTTTGCAGATTTACGTACGATTCCAGTGCGAGTTTGTGCCGAGGTTGCAGAAATTCCGTCACCGAGTGGTGTTGAGATGTCGGGCCGCGTCGACTGGTTGCGAGTGGCAATGCAAGGCACTTGGGCTGAATTGGGTGGCGAATATGCCGAGTTTCGAGATTTGGTCGTGAAGTTTGTGCAGTCTCTTAAAACCAACGCAGTGGTTTGTTCGCACTTCGTCGCGATCAATGCCGTCATCGGTTCTTTATTAAGCGACGATCGACTTGTGATTCGCAGTCTTGACAATTGCAGCATCACATTGCTTGATCGTGATTCGGCTGGCAACTTGCGCATCGCGCAGACTGGCCACGAAGCCGACACGCTGATCCGTTAGATTAGGGGCAAATGAATAGTTTGTTTGGGGCAAGTTTGCTCGAGGTGCACACCTCTTGGTCGTGGATCATGATTATCGGCAACGGTTTGGCAGGGTTGTGGGCGTTGGTAGCGCACAAAAACATTGCGCTTCGTAGTCGTGCGTTGTGGTGGTTTACGGGCATCGCTCAAGTTTCTGTTTTTGTACAAGTTGTGCTCGGCG
>JAUREG010000070.1:0-2829 GCA_030827545.1 Acidimicrobiales bacterium | reverse complement strand
AAAGTGCCGCTGCCGGTGTTGAAGTTGGGCAGCCAAATTATCGGCAAGCCTCGCGCATACGACGGACTTTGCGGATCATTCCAACTCGACATCTCTCAAACGAAGCAAAAGCTTGGCTGGCACGCGCCTTTTAGTTTGCAAGATGAGATAGCGATGACAGTCGCTGCGTTTAAAAGCAGCACACAGTGATCGCCATTTCTGTAGGCGTAGTATTTGTTGGCTTTGTGTTGACTCTGTTAATTCAAAAGTCAGCGCTAAAAACTAACCGTTTAGATATACCTAACGAACGAAGTTCTCACACGTCACCAACACCACGCGGCGCAGGTCTGGCAGTTGTCGTCGCGTTTCTTCTCGGCTTGGTTGCACTCTTAGTTGATAAATCGATTTCAGATGATGTCTTTTTAGCAATTGCCCTACCAGGATTAATAGTTGCAATTATCGGCTTACTAGATGATCGCGGGCACTTAACTTCGGCAAAATGGCGGCTCGTCGGACATTTTGCTTGTGCACTACTTGCAGTCTGGCTTGTAGGTGGATTGCCAGAATTGCCGCTTGCGAACGAAACAATCGATTTTGGTCTCGCAGGCGACATCACTGCAGTCGTCTATCTGGTTTGGATGCTCAACTTGTTTAACTTCATGGATGGCATCGACTTAATCACCGGTGTTCAAACTGTCACAACATCGGCTGGTGTTGCGATGTTGTTGCTCGCTAGCACTGAAAGTGACCTTTGGAAAGTTTTTGTAGTAATAACAGCGTCAATCTGGGGCTTTTTATTCTTCAATCTTCCCCCCGCAAAAATATTTCTCGGTGATGTCGGTAGCGGTTTCATCGGTTTCATAACTGCTGTGATTTCACTAATTGTCGCTAAAGATGAACCGTTAGTTGCCTGGGCAATGATTATTCTTCTTGGAGTTTTTGTCACAGATGCGACGGTCACTTTGTTTCGAAGACTTCTGTTGCGTGAACATGTTTACGTTGCGCACCGAACACATGCGTATCAGCATCTCAGTAAAAAACTAAACCGCCATTTGCCGGTATCTCTAGGAGTTGGCGCAATAAATATATTTTTCTTGCTACCTATCGCTTGGCTAGTCACCGAGTCAAAGATAATCCCGATTTTCGGTGTACTAATTGCTTATACGCCACTTGTAATAGTCGCCGCATTACTAAATGCGGGCAAAAGAGTTAACTGATCCTTTTTAGACGAACAAGCGGGATACGCCGAGCAGTTTTGGTTTGATATTCCGCGAACCCTGGCCAGATCGCAACTAGCGAATCCCAAACTTTTTGACGGTGCTCGCCTGCGACGCCACTTTCTTCGTAAGTTGAAGCCACGCAGTCAAAAACGTCGGCCCCGACTTGAATGGTCACCTTTGGTTGTGCGACCAGATTTTCGTACCAAAGCGGATTGCTCGGCGCTCCACCTTTAGACGCAACAATTACGTAATCATCAGAATCTCGACCATAAATAAGGGCAGTGCGACGAAGTTCGCCCGACTTTCGGCCCGTTGTAGTCAACAACAACGTAGGTACGCCGCGCCAAATATGACCCTCTTGGCCGTTGGTTTCAACATATGCGCGAATGTGATCTTGCACCCAGCCAACTGGGCTATCCACAATTTTTGATGATGTCATGTGGTCAATCTAGCGACACCCTCGTGCCACACTGTGGTGATGGAGATAATCGTCGGTTTATTGGTTGTAGTCATTGTCAGCCTCGGTGTGTTGTTGTTTCGTCAAAATGGTGGCGGCAATATTTCTGTAGCCCCACAAAATTTTGACCAGACTGCGCTAATTGATGCGGTCAAAAATGCTGTCGATGCTCAAGTTGGCAAAGCGACACAACAAGCGCTTGAAAACGTCAACTCGCAAATTGATCGTACTTATCAGGCGCGCACGCAAACCTTGGCGACAGAAACAAAAAGTCTGCTTGACCCAGTTGCAACACAAATGAACGAATTACGAAATGCGGTTACTTCCCTACAGTCGAACTATACAAACACAGTTGGTGTGACAGAGACAATTAGCAAACAAATCGACACGCTAAACCAGACGACTTCTGCCCTTCAATCAGCACTCAAATCAACGAGTGCTCGTGGTGCATGGGGTGAACAACAGTTGCGGAATGTGATTGAGCTTGCTGGCATGTTGCCGTATTGCGATTTCTTCGAACAGACGACCGTGACTGGCAACGACCGAACTCAGAGACCAGACGCAGTTATCAAATTGCCTAACGACGGTTGCGTCGTGATCGACTCGAAAACCCCACTCGACTCGTACCTCAAAGCTCAAGAAACTTCTGACCCGACATTGCGTCAGCAACTATTAAGTGAGCATGCGAAGGCGCTCGCTGGTCACGCCAAAGTTTTGGCCGATAAAAAATATTGGGAGCAATTCGATCGCTCGCCCGAATATGTGATTATGTTCATTCCAGGTGAGTCATTTTTGGCTGATGCCTTGCGTTCAGATAGCAGTTTGCTAGAGGTCGCGATGCGCAGCCGAGTTTTGATCGCCTCACCAGTTAATTTGTTGGCGTTACTACTGGCAGTTGCCAAAGGTTGGCAGGCATTTCAAATCGCCGAGCACGCAGAAAAAATCGCGGCTCTCGGACGTGAACTATATGAACGAGTAGACACAGTGCTCGAAAGTGTCGAGAAAACTGGGCGTGGTCTCGAGACAGCGATAACTGCATACAACAAAATGGTCGGCTCCATTGAAGGTCGCATGTTGGCAACTTTGCGTAAGTTCAAAGACGCGGGAGTAACTTCTTCTGAACTGACTGAAATCTCAAACATCGATTCAGCACCGCGACAAATTTCGGCTCCT
>JAUREG010000069.1:0-2864 GCA_030827545.1 Acidimicrobiales bacterium | reverse complement strand
ATTGAATTTCAACACACAGCCGCTTCGGTCAAACAGGCAATTCACTTAGACGAAACCGATATTTGCGACGCTTGCCGAGTGACTGAGAAAAAAGCATCAATTGACTGGCAAGCACGAGAAGAAGAGTTACGAGCGCTGTGCGACAAACATCGCAGCACCGACGGTTCATACGATTGTTTAGTACCGGGTTCGGGCGGCAAAGATAGTTTCGTTGCAGCACACATGTTGAAATATAAGTACGGCATGCATCCGCTCACTGTTACGTGGGCGCCACACGTTTACACCGAATGGGGTTGGCGAAACTTTCAACGCTGGATACATGCCGGCTTTGATAACTATCTATGCACACCAAACGGACGAGTGCATCGTCTGTTAACTCGATTGGCAGTCGAAAATCTTTTTCATCCGTTTCAAGCGTTCATTCTTGGTCAAAAATCACTTGCACCAAAGATGGCTGTTCTGCATCAAATACCACTCGTTTTTTACGGGGAGAACGAAGCTGAGTATGGAAACCCGATGGGCGATGCAGATTCGGCAATTCGCCAATGGAAATACTTTTCGGCACCTGAAAAGTCTTCAATTCACCTGGGTGGCACATCAATTAAAGACTTGACCACCGACTTCGGTCTTGAAGAAGTTGACCTCGACCCATATCTTCCTGCAAATCCAGATGGTCTTCAAAAACTCGGAATTGAAGTGCACTACTTGGGTTATTACACCAAGTGGCACCCACAAAGTTGCTACTACTACGCAGTCGAGCACGGTGGTTTTGAGGCATCACCCGAGCGAACTCCTGGTACGTACAGCAAGTACAACTCGATTGATGATCGAATTGATGACTTCCACTACTACACGACTTACATTAAATACGGCATTGGTCGAGCGACATATGATGCCGCTCAAGAGATTCGCTCAGGGGACATTAACCGTGAAGAAGGTGTTGCGCTCGTGCAACGCTTTGACGGCGAATTCCCCACACGTTTTGCAGAAGAAATTTTTGCTTATCTGAGTATCCCTGAAAAAGAGTTTCCAAAGGCTTCGAAAATGTTTGAACAGCCAACGATAGACATGGCGTATTTCAACAACTTGGCTGACTCATTTCGTTCGCCTCATTTGTGGTCGTACAATGATGGTCAATGGTCTCTGCGTCACCAAGTCAAGTAAAGCCGCAGGCAGTTGAGACTGCGCTTCGACTAATCGCCCGACTCGACATCAAAGGCGCAAACCTAATCAAAGGCGTTCACCTTGAGGGTCTGCGAGTTGTCGGTGACCCTCAGATTCATGCGGCAAAGTACTACCACGATGGTGCTGACGAGATCATTTATATGGATACTGTTGCAAGCCTTTACGGTCGCAATAATTTGGTCGACGTCGTTTCGCGCGCAACCGAACATGTTTTTGTGCCGATCACCGTTGGTGGTGGCATTCGCTCGGTCGAAGATGCTCGAACTCTGCTTCGCGCTGGTGCTGACAAGGTTGCGATTAATACTGCGGCGATAAAAGAACCAAAGTTGATTAGTCAGTTAAGCGATGTTTGGGGTTCATCAACCATTGTTTTGTCGATTGAAGCAAAAAAAACTGGAGACAAAAAGTGGGAGGCCTACACAGACAACGGTCGCGAGCGCACAGGTCTAGATGTCGGACAGTGGGCAGAGACGGGAGCGAATCTTGGTGCTGGTGAAATTTTCGTCACTTCTGTCGATCAGGAAGGCACCCGAAAAGGTTTTGACTGTGAGTTAGTCGCCGAAATTACAAAACGAGTAGATGTACCGGTTATTGCTAGCGGGGGTTTTGGCTCTCTTGATCATCTGAGCCAACTAGTCAAAACTGCTGAGCCAACAGGAGTAGCGATTGCTGACTCACTTCACTACAACCGCTATTCGTTTGATCAGATTCGTTCATTTTGCTTGGCTAACGGCATTTCAACTCGAAATTTTAAGTCTGCGGCAGATACCAGTACATGAACTTAGATCTAAAACACTTCAATTCATTCACTAACGACATCATCGTCGTGGACGGATTTTGGGGAGGCGGAAAATCAGTTGTCACATCGTTAATTGGCTCAATGACTGGTGTTGAAAAGAAAAAAGTTGAGCACGTTTATGAATATGTTTGCATCGCTCACTCAGCTGGAAAAATGAACAGTGATGCTGCTACCGCATTTTTGAAAATTTACGCAGACTTGTCGCAATACAACAACTTGATCGGACGAGAGGTGAACCTTAGATGGGCAGATGACTCAGGGTTGCGCAATAACCCGGGAAGCCTCACCTATTTAAAGCGTTTGTTTCACCCTGGCGGCGATAATGTCGCAGAAAAGATAAGCAAAGAGAACTTGGCATTGTTGATTGCCTCTCACGAGTTGATCGCAGTCTCAGACCTGCTTTACGAGTCATTCGGCTCGCGCTTAAAATTAATAGAAGTAGTTCGTCACCCTGTTCACTTATTCAATAATGTACGGGACTACACAGCAACTTTTGAGCGCTCACGTGAATTCACACTTTCTTTTGAAGTGAACGGTGTGAAAGTTCCATGGTTCGCAGCACAGTGGGCGGACGAATTTGTGAACTCATCAGTAACCGACCGTGCATTGCTTTCAATTGCCCGCATGCAAAGTGAAATGACTAATGCCATTGATTCGATCAATGCGGCACAAAAGCCCTTGCTTGTCTTGCCTTTCGAAAACACGGTTCTTCAGCCGCAAGAATCAATCAACAGACTTGAAAAGTTCTTAGGTCGCCAATCAACAAGGCGCACAAACCGAGTTCTGAAGCAACAAAACTTACCAAGGCAGCAAATTTCTGCGGGCAAAGCAACATCAAGTTACTCATTTACCTCGAGTGGCTCAAGTTCAGAAAATGAAA
>JAUREG010000006.1:0-64908 GCA_030827545.1 Acidimicrobiales bacterium | reverse complement strand
ATGCCAAGATTGTGTTCGCGAGCAAAACCTGCCTGAGCCTGAGCAATTGTTGGGTGAGTTTGAATCGAAAGTGGTTTGGCAACCGCGATGAGTTTGACCAAAAACGAAAGTTCGCCGACTATTTCTGAGAGGCGACTAGTGCCGTTGCCTGTTTGCACTGTTGCTTGACCGTCGGGATGTGTGCCGAACCAAAGTTCTGCCCACGGTTTTGCATCTCGTGGTTGACCCGTGAAATCTGGAAGAGCGATGATGTCGCCCCAGTCATAATTTTTGAGTGCGGGCGAGAGTCGTGTTGGCATTTGTCGTTGAGTCTCTTAGGTTGCGGGCATTTTGGCGACGAACTCGGCAGCATCGGCGAGTGCGATCTCGCTTGCAGTGCCGGCGCGACGATTGCGAACTTCGACAACACCAGTTGCGACGCCACGACCAGCGATGATGATGCGCGGTGTGCCGATGAGTTCGGCGTCTTTGAATCGCACACCAGGAGAAACACCTTTGCGATCGTCAAGAATGACAGTCATTTGTTTGGCGCTGAGTTCTTCGGCAAGTTTTTCGCCAGCGCCTGCAGTTTCATCGCCTGGTTTGCCGGCAATAACGATGTGAACATCGGCTGGTGAAACAGCAGTCGGCCACTTGATGCCGAGTTCATCGTGATTTGCTTCGGCGATTGCGGCAACAGCCCGCGAGACACCGATGCCATATGAACCCATCGTGACGACTTGAGTCTTGCCATTTTGGTCGAGCACTGTGAGCCCGAGTGCTTCGGCGTATTTGCGACCGAGTTGAAAGACGTGACCGATTTCGATGCCGCGGCGAATGTGAAGTTTCGCGCTGCACTTCGGGCAAGGGTCGCCGTCGCGCACATCGGCAGCGTCGACAATGCCGTCACATGAAAAATCTCGGCCGTAAACGAGACCGGCAACGTGTCTACCCGGCGCATTGGCGCCGGTTATCCACGCGCTGCCGATGGCAATGCTGCGATCGAGCAAATATCGAATGCCACTCGCATTTTTTTCGCCGAGTGCCGTCGGCCCGATGTAACCCTTGACGAGATTTTTGTTTTTGGCAAAGTCTTCTTCGGTGAAGTCAACGATTTCAGCCGGTGCGACTTGTGCTTCGAGACGCTTGAGGTCGACGTCGCGATCACCAGGCACGCCAACGGCGAGCGGCTCGATGCGGCCGTCAGGGTGGTGCAAATTTACGACAACATTTTTGAGTGTGTCGCCTGCGTGCCACGCACGGTCGCCGCGTTTTAGATCGGCGCGAGAGTTGAACAAATCGACAAGAGTCGCAATTGTTGGTGTCGCAGGTGTGTCGTGCACGACTGCAGCCGCAAAACCGGCGAAGTCGATCTTTGCAGGTTCGCCGACGCGAACTGCTTCGGTGTTGGCCGCATAATCGCACTTCGTGCAACTGACGAAAGTGTCTTCACCCGACTCGCACGGAAACAAAAACTCTTCAGATGCTGAGCCACCCATCGCACCCGACATCGCCGAGACGACTGCGTATGGCAAACCAAGTCGATCGAAAGTTCGCAAGTATGCAGCGCGATGTGCGTCGTAACTGCGTTGCAAACCATCTTGATCAATGTCGAAACTGTAAGAATCTTTCATCAAGAATTCGCGACCGCGCAACAAACCTGCACGTGGGCGAGCCTCGTCACGAAACTTTGTTTGAATTTGATAAAGCCAGAGTGGTAAATCTTTGTAACTGCTGTAGAGATCTTTGACGAGAAGCGTGAACATCTCTTCGTGTGTCGGGCCGAGCAAATAATCGACGCCGCGACGATCTTGTAAGCGAAACAAATTCGGGCCGTAATCTGTCCATCGACCTGTTGTCTCATAAGGCTCGCGAGGCAACATCGCCGGAAAGTGCACTTCTTGGGCGCCGATTGCATCCATTTCTTCGCGGATAATCGTCTCGACGCGATTCAACGTTCGCAAACCAAGAGGCAACCATGTGTAACCGCCTGGTGCTGCGCGACGAATGTATCCGGCGCGAACTAAGAGGCGATGACTTGGCACTTCGGCGTCGACAGGATCATCGCGTAATGTCCGCAAAAACATAGTTGACATACGCAAAATCACAGGGCTCACCTCTCTTGCGCACGGGATAGCGCCTCACGAAAACTTTACTAAAACCCCTATACTTGAGATGACCTTTAAAGTTCTACGAACCGAAGGCGTGGGTTTAGGCCCACGCCTTTTGTTCTCTATCGGGTGTCGTTTTGGTTCGCCAAAACGGCTATTTGATAGCGATTTTGTATTGATTATTGCAAGAAAGGAGAGATAACTAATGACGCAGACTACGACGCAGAGTGCAGTGCTTACGCGCATCAGCGAAATTGTCACGCCAATCGTTAGCGATCTCGGCCTTGACCTTTATGACCTCGAATTTGTCAGCGGCACAGTGCGTATTGTCGTTGATACAAAGCCAGGTTTGATCGGCGAAAACGGCAAGCCTGCTGGCGTCGATCTCGAAAAGATCGGATTGTTGACCCGTTTGGTTTCACGCGAGTTCGACCACACCGAGCCCGTGCCTGGTCGATACACACTTGAAGTGACTAGTCCGGGTCTTGAGCGCAACTTGCGATTGCCGCGACACTTTGAGCGCGAAATCAACAAAGTTGTAAGCGTGCGATTGACAGCACCACATGATGTGACAGGTGAGCGCCGAGTGCACGGTGTGCTTGCGAGTGCTGACGACAAACAAATCGTCGTGCGCAAAGAAGACGGCGTCGAAGTTGCGATCAAACATATTGAAATCGATCGCGCGAAAACAGTTTTTGAATTAGCGACGACATCAAAAGAAGATGCACGTCACTCAAAGAAAAAGAATTCGAAAGACAAGTTTGAAAACACAACGGAGGCGAAAGCATCATGAGCAACATGGACATGTCAGAAGCGCTGCGCATGCTCGCAGCAGACCGAGGTATTTCGATTGACGCACTGTTGCAGGTGCTTGTCGAGGCGTTGGCGACTGCTTACAAAAAGCGTCAGGGTGCAGCCGATGAAGTGATCGTGGGTATCAACCCAGACAACATGGACATCACTTTCACTGCATATGACGTTGATGACGACGGCAACTGGATCAACGAGCGTGATGACACGCCGAAGAAAGACGAATTGGGCCGAATTGCCGCTGTGACCTTCCGTCAGGTGATGAGCCAGAGAATTCGTGAAGTTGAGCGCGAGCGCAAGTTCGAAGAATATGCCAACCGCGAAGGCGACATTGTTTCGGGCACTGTTCAAAAGACAGATACTCGATACACGCTGCTTGATTTGGGTCGCGTTGAGGCGTTGTTGCCACAAGCAGAGCAAGTGCTCGGCGAAACCCGCGAGCCGAATGCTCGCTTGAAGGCATACATCGTTGAAGTGCGTCGCACACCGAAGGGCCCGCAGATTGTTGTCAGCCGAACTCACCCTGGTTTGATCATGCGTTTGTTCGAAATGGAAGTGCCGGAGATTGCCGATCGCATCGTCGAAATCAAGTCGTGCGCTCGCGAACCGGGTCAACGAACAAAGATCGCAGTTTGGTCGAACGATAAAGCGATTGACCCTGTTGGCGCCTGCGTAGGTGCTCGTGGTGGTCGAGTGCGCATGGTTGTAAACGAATTGCGCGGCGAAAAAGTTGACATCATTCCGTTCAGCGAAGACAAGCGTGACTTCATCGCCAAAGCGATGTCGCCAGCCAAGGTCAGCGAAGTTCGACTGAGCCCAGACGAAACTCAAGCCGATGTAATCGTGCCTGACTTTCAGTTGTCGTTGGCAATTGGCAAGATGGGCGTGAATGCAACTCTTGCTGCTCGTCTAACAGGTGTGCGCATCGACATTAAGAGCGAGTCAGAAGCTGCTGCTGAAGGCAACGCAGTTGTGCGTCGACCTGCAGAAGCTGCAACAACTGAAACGATGTATGCCGAAGGCGAGTGGAAGACGAACATCGAAACCGGTGCAATGGAATGGCATGCGGCTGACGGTTCGATTCTTAGTCAAGAACAAGTTGCTGCTCAATCAGGTGGCGCTGCAGAAGATTCGAGAGGCTAAACACTTTGCCAAAAGCCAAACGCGTTCACGAGATCGCTAAAGAACTCGGAATGACCAACGCCGAGGTCATTGACCTCAGCGGAAAACTTGGCATTGGCGTAAAGGGTCCATCGTCGACAGTTATCGACGCACAAGCAGATCGCATTCGTGCTCGTGCCGAGCGTGAAGGTCTTATTCGCGATGCGCAGCCAGAAGAAGTTTCGGACAAGCCAGTTAAAAAAGCGGCGGCGAAAAAAGTTGCAGGTGCCAAGAAAGTTGCCGGCGCGAAAAAAGTTGCAGGTGCCAAGAAAGTTGCTGGCGCAAAGAAAGCCGCCGCGAAAAAAGTTGGCGCAGATGACGACGCAGAAACAGTTGCCGTTGCAACTGACTCGGTTGAAACTTCGACGACGGCAGCGACTTCAGGTTTGCAAGGCGATGACATGGCGCCGCGCGAGGGTGATGGTGGTGCGGGTCGCGTAGTTTCATCCGCTCAGCCAAATAGGCCTGGCATTGTTACGAATGCTGCACCAGCAGTGCGACCGGCGCCTGCTCGACCGATTCAACCTTTGCAACCACAACCAGTTCGACCAGTGGCCCAACCGCAAGCGCCAGCGGCAAGTGCGCCGACCCAACAACCGACGCGACCGACACAGCCGACAACTCCGGGTGCGCGACCTGGTACACCGGGCTCGCGACCAATTCCGCCACCGCCGGGTTCATCGCGACCAATTCCGCCGCCGCCGGTTGCGCGAAGACCAGAAGGTGGCGTGACGCGTCCGCCGTTTAATCGTGGGCCGCAACGCACTGGCACAACTTCAACGAATGCACGCACGGGACGAATTCCGGCGTCGCAACTTGGTCGTGGTCCTGCTGGTTCGGGTGGTCGTACTTCTCCAGATCGTGGTGCGCCGGGTCGTGGTCCAGGTGCGGGGCGTCCGGGTGCGCCGACAGGCGGTCGTGGTACAGCGCTTGGTCGCAGCAGTCCGTCGGGTCCGGGTGGTCGTCCAGGTGCCGGTCGTGGACCAGGTGGCGGTCAGCGCCGTGGCCCTCGCAAAAAAACTCGTGGTGAGCGTCGTCGCGAATTTGACGAGCAGTTACCACAAGCGCCGACAAGTTATACACCGAGTGCGACACCGCCGCCAGAGGGCATTGTTGTAATCGAACGCGGTTGCTCGTCACAAGAGTTTGCACCGAAATTAAATCGCACACCTGCTGACGTTGTTCGCTTCTTGCTTGAGCACGGCGAAATGGTGACTGCGACGATGACACTTGTCGACGAACAAATGGAATTATTCGCGCTTGAAATTGGTGCAGAGATTTTGCTTGTTGACCCAGGTCAACAAGAAGAGCTCGAGTTGCAGGCAATGTTTGATGACTCAGACGACGACACGCCAGAGTTGCAAGCAACACGACCACCGATCATCACGATCATGGGTCACGTTGACCACGGTAAGACGACGCTTCTCGACAAAATTCGAAATGCAAATGTTGTTGCTGGTGAGGCTGGCGGTATTACTCAGCACATCGGTGCGTATCAAATTGAAAAAGACGGAAAGAAAATCACATTCATCGACACACCAGGTCACGCAGCATTCACCAAGATGCGTGCGCGTGGTGCAGGTGTAACTGACATCGTTGTTCTTGTTGTTGCGGCTGATGACGGTGTGATGCCACAGACAATTGAAGCGATTAACCATGCTCGTGTTGCTGGTGTGCCAATTGTGGTCGCGCTGAACAAGATCGATAAACAAAACGCCGACGTGCAACGCGTGTTGGCTGGTTTGGCTGAACAGCAGTTGACACCAGAAGCGTGGGGTGGCGACACGATTGTTGTTGAGATGTCGGCACAAAGCGGCCTTGGCATCGACGATTTGCTTGATCAATTAAATGTTGTCGCTGAACTTGAAGAACTCAAAGCAAACCCAACGGGTCGCGCTAAAGGCGTTGTGCTTGAAGCGCAACTTGATGTCGGTCGTGGACCAGTGGCCACAATTTTGGTTGACAAGGGCACGCTTAAAGTCGGCGACCCAATCGTTGCTGGTGCGGCGTGGGGCAAAGTACGCGCATTGATTAACGACCGTGGCGAGCAAGTCAAAGAAGTTGGGCCGTCGGCACCAGTACAAGTTTTAGGTTTGTCGGCTGTGCCTGGTGCGGGTGAAGAATTCAGATCAGCGCCAGATGAGCGCACCGCTCGAACAGTTGCTGGTGCTCGTGAGCAGCGTTTCAGGGCGATGAATCAGCGCGGTGACGCACGAGTTCAGCGCGGTGTGAAACTCGAAGATATTTTCACTCAGATTCAGGCGGGCGAAGTTGCAACTTTGAACGTAATCGTCAAGGCTGACGTGCACGGTTCGCTTGAAGCAGTCACCGAGAGTTTGCGCAAACTCGAGCGCGATGACGTGCGTGCAGCATTCGTGCACCGAGGTGTTGGCACGATCACTGAAAACGACATTTCTTTGGCCGCAGCGACAAATGCAACTTTGATCGGCTTCAATGTGCGACCAGATCGCAAAATTCGTGAACTCGCCGAAAAAGAAGGCGTCGAAATTCGCACCTACGAAATTATTTACAAGTTGCTCGAAGATATCGAGAAGGCGATGAAGGGTATGCTCGCCCCAGAATTTGTCGAAGTTGTCACTGGCGAAGCCGAAGTGCGCGAAATCTTCAAGGCGCCAAAAGTTGGTGCAGTTGCAGGTTGTTCGGTTGTTTCTGGTGTAATCACCCGTGGTTCGCGAGTGCGATTCTTGCGCGACGGCACAATCATTTGGAAGGGCAACATCAACACTCTGCGCCGCTTCAAAGACGACGTCAAAGAAGTTCGCGAAGGTTTTGAGTGCGGCATCAGCCTCACTGACTTCCAAGATTTGAAGCCGGGCGACGTAATCGAAACTTACGACCTTAAAGAGGTTGAGCGCGTCTGAAGCGCCTAATCTGTCTATGTGGCAGATTTAGATTTTTTCTTTGATCCAGGTTGCCCGTGGGCATGGGTGACTTCGCGTTGGGTGACCGAAGTAAGCACTTTGCGAAACTATGACGTTGCATGGAAGTTCATTTCGCTGTCAATGGTCAACACCGACAAGGGCTATAAGCCTGGTGATGACTACCACAAGATGATTCACACATTTGGATTGCAGGCACTGCGCGTTGCGAGTGCCGCGCGTGCAGACGCGGGCAACGACGCTGTGGCAAAGTTCTACACAGCGATGGGTACGACTGTGCATGTTGAGAAAATCCGTGAAGGTTTTGATACCGACCCACATAAATTTTTGAGTGATATGTTGCGACGCCATTCGCTGCCAACGGTGTGGGCCGATTCGCTAAATGACGAGACCCATACTGCGGTCATTCGATATGAAACCGCCCTTGCACTTTCGCGAACAGGTAAAGATGTCGGCACACCGATTTTGACTTTCAAGCCGGGTCAGCCCAATGAGGGCAGTTTCTTTGGCCCAGTGATTTCAAAGTCGCCACGCGGTGATGAGGCATTGAAACTTTGGGATGCTGTTGAAACAATCGCGACAACGTCAGGGGTCGCCGAATTGAAACGATCACTGCGCTCGCCACTAGATTTCAGTTAGAAATTGCTGAGATAGTTCGAAGAGAAACGGGGTTTTTGTGAAAGTCGTATATTCGCCAGCGCACTTGTTGCATAACCCCGAAGTTGAAATTGAGAGATCTTCTGCGCACTCGCCGTTCGAGCACACAGGTCGTGCCGAAAAGATTCGCGAGACTTTGGCTGCCGATAAAGCATTCGATTTCGCTTCGCCAACTGAGTGGGGTACTGAACCAATCACCAAAATTCATAACCCGGGCTTGTTGAAATTTTTGTCGACCGCATGGGCCGATTATCAGCGTGATGTCAAAGAATCTCGCGAAGTTGTGCCAGACATGTTTTTTAAGTCAAACCTGCGCCAGAACATGGGCGACCGGGTTGAGCCAGAGTCAGTAAACGGCAAATTGGGATGGTGGTGCTTTGAAACTACGACTCCGCTAACGATGGGCACTTACGAGGCGGCTCGTGGTGCGGTTGATGTGGCGATGAGCGCGACGAAAATTGTTTTAGACGGTGCGAAAAATAGTTATGGCTTGTGCCGACCACCGGGCCATCACGCAACCACCGACTTGTATGGCGGATATTGCTTTTTCAACAATGCGGCGATCGCAGCCCATCATGTTGCGAGCACAACTGGCACCAAGGTAACGGTGCTCGACGTCGATTATCACCATGGCAACGGCACCCAGCAAATTTTCTACGAGCGTGACGATGTTCAATTTGTGTCGCTACATGGCGACCCAGCGCGTGCGTATCCGTACTTCACGGGTTACGAAGACGAAGTTGGTTCGGGCAAGGGCCGAGGCTCGACGCTCAATGTTCCGCTTGCGGCGCGCACAGATGACGATTCGTATATGAAGGCTCTCGAACGTGCTTGCGAGAGCATCAAAAAGTTTGGTCCGTCAATGATCATCGTGTCACTTGGTCTTGACACTTTTATTACTGACCCGATCAGTGATTTGGCGTTGACGACACCTGGCTACGACCGATGCGGCGCACTAGTTGGTGCGTTGGGCTTGCCGACAGTTGTGTTGCAAGAAGGTGGCTACGACGTTGATGCGTTGGGTGCAAACGTGCAGTCTTGGTTGCACGGCTTAGCCCGGACAAATAAATAGCCCGCGCGAACAGTTAGCCCGCGCAAACGATTAGCGGTCGCGCAGGTACTTTTCGAACTCGGCGGCGATTTCGTCGCCACTCGGTATTGGCGCGCCGAAATTAATTTCAGTTGTGCCGTTGGCGATTTGTTCATCGAATGCCTGTTCAAGTTGCGTCAACATTTGCGAGTGCTCGTTGTTGCCGGCAATTAGTTGATCGAGTCGCTCGCGTTGAGTCTTGGCTTGTTCGCGCATCGACGAAACGTCGAGCGAAATGCCGCCAGTGTCACAAAGTGCAGCGAGCAAAGCAGCCGAAGCAGCAGGGTATGGCATTGAAGCAACATAGTGAGGCACTCGAGCCCACAAACTGAGCGCTTGAATTTTGCGACCGTGAAGCGAATGCTCGATTGCTGCTGCCATGCCCGCAGGTACGTCGACTGAACTCTTCAAGTAAGGCAAACTCGAAACCAAATCTTTGTCAGGCGACGTGCAAGAAATATAAACAGCACGAGTATGTGGTGTTGCAAACGGGTATGCACCGATGCCGATCATTCGTCGCACACCAAATTGCACGCTGATGTCGGCGATTGTTTCGGCGAACAAATTCCAGTGAGTGTCTGGTTCTGGACCAGTGAGCAACAAAATATCTTTGTTGTTGATGTCGCGACCGAGCGCAATCTCTGGTGTAGACCAGACGAGTTTTGTATTGACACCTTCGCGTAATTCCATAGTTGGGCGGCGAGCACGAAAGTCAACGAATGTGTCGATATCGAAGTCGATGACCTTAATGGCGTTTGTTTCTTTGGCGACAAGTTCGACGGCAGCGGCAGCGGCAGAACTCGTGTCAATCCAGCCGGTCATCATCACGACCAAGAGGGGGTCTTTGATCTGCGGCAGAGTGCCAATAATTTTGTATGGCTTATTCATCGCGTGAAATCAGTTTAGACGCGAAAGCGCTTGCTCGGCACTGTTGGCGGCCGCCTCGGTTTGCAACTTGAACGGTTCGAGGTCGGCGGCGTTCTTTTCGCCGAGTGCACCACCGAGATAACGCGCGTAAACGCCTTCGACGATGCAGGCGAGTTTCCAATATGCGAACGCTCGATAGAACTCGATATTTGTCACATCACGACCTGTTGTTTTTGCATAGCGAGCGATCAGGTCGTTGCGATTCAAAAAGCCTTTGACGGTTGTGTATTGCGACATCCACGGTGATGCTTCGTCGTTAGGGCCCGTCCAATAAACAGTGAGCAGGCCGAGATCTGCAAGCGGATCACCGAGTGTGCAGATCTCCCAATCGAGCACTGCTTGAATTTCGCCACTCGAACTGACGATGCAGTTGTCGAGTCGATAGTCGCCGTGCACAATTGTTGCCGGCCCCTGTTCGGGAATTCTTTTCGAGAGTTCTTCATGCACGCGATCAACAACTGAAAGTTCGCGCGTCTTTTGTGCATTCCATTGGCCGTACCAACGCTTAAGTTGCCGAGCGATATAACCCTCGTGTCGACTGAAGTCTTGCAAGCCGACTTTGTTGACATCGACAGCGTGAATCTTTGCCAATGTGTCGACAAGCGATTCGCTAGCCCGGGCGCGGGTCTGTTCTGTTAGCACGGTCTCGGCGATGGGCACATCGCGCACGATGTGGCCGTCGACGAAATCCATTACATAAAAAGGTGCGCCGTTAATTTCGACATCGGTGCAAAGACCGCGAGTGCGTGGCACTGGCACGCCAGAGTTTTGTAGCGCCGAGATCATTCGATGTTCGCGGCCCATGTCGTGAGCGCTGGCGAGGCCGTGGCTGAGTGGCGGGCGACGAAGAACGTAATGATTTTGTTTCGCATCACGCACCGAAAACGTGAGATTTGAGTGGCCGCCAGCGATGAATTCGAACTTAAATGGCGCAGTTGCGCCGGCGACATTCGTCTCGAGCCAAGTTGAGACTTTTTCAGAATTGATGCCACTGCTAACTGTGTCGCTCATCACTAAGCAACCTACTTAATTTGTATTGGTCATCGCCACTTGCGAGCGTCGTTAATTTGCGCAGTATTGTGGAGTCATGGCTATTGATGTAACAGATGCAACCTTTCAAAAGGAAGTGATCGAGAAGTCAATGGTGACGCCAGTGATCATCGACTTGTGGGCGCAGTGGTGTGGTCCGTGCAAGACATTGGGGCCGATTCTTGAAAAGTTGACGGCAGCGACCAAAGGCAAAGTGGTTTTGGCAAAAGTCGATGTGGATACTTGTCCGCAGGTGGCCCAAGCGTTTCAGGTGCAGTCAATTCCGGCTGTTTATGCGATGAAAGACGGCAAGATCGTCGATGGTTTTGTTGGTGCGCAGTCAGAACATGTTGTTGAACAGTTCATAAAAAACTTGTTGCCAGAGCAAGTTGTTGTTGATGTGAAAGCGCTATTGGCAAAAGGTGATGAAGCAAGTTTGCGCCAAGCACTTGAGGCTGAGCCAACTAACGAAAGTGTTGTTGTCGCTCTTGCCGATTTGTTGACTGCGCGAAAAGATTGCTCGGCTGCACTCGAGTTATTGAAGAAAGTGCCCGAAACTGAACGCGTGCGAACTTCGATTGCTGCGGCGCGCGCTGCGTTTGTGCCGCAAGATGACTATGACAAACAGTTGACTGATTTATTGGTGCGTGTCAAGACTGACGAAGATGCCAAGAGCGAGTTTCTTGAGTTGCTTGCGAAAATGGGGCCAAACGACCCGCGCACTGCCGACTATCGCAAAAAACTGACCGCGCGACTGTTTTAAACTCTGCCGACCATCGCAAGAGACTGACAGCACGGCTGTTTTAATTTCTGCCTCTTAGTGAGGTCTGCGCCCACATGGGGCGATGAAAAATTTTCTGAACCTTGACCGCCTTAAGTGGTTTGGTGCCTCACGAATGATTGGCAGCGTGCTGAGTGTCGCATTTGTTGGCGTAGCTGGCTGGTGGCTGGTTCAAACACCACCGCCACCACCCGAAGCGAGTTTGAGTTTTGCGAGCACAACAGTTGCGACAAGCGCAACAATTATCACCAGTGCGCCGATAGTCAACGCGACACCACAGATAATTACAGTGCATGTTGCTGGGTCTGTGAAGAACCCCGGTGTATATCGACTTAAATATGGTTCACGAATCAATGACGGCATAGTTGCAGCGGGTGGCGCAACCAGTGCGGCGAATCTTGACGTAATAAATTTGGCGACTGTTTTAAACGAGGGTGAACAAATTTATGTACCCAAACGCGGAGAAAAGCCACACACGATTACAAATCGACCGCAACTCGGTGGCGGTGGGGATGCGGCAGGCGGTTTAAATGGTGTCGGTGGTGCGACTGGCGGCGCGACGGGTGGTGCAACTGGCGTCGGCGGTGCGACTAGCAGCGCAGTGCCTCAATTGATCAACATCAATTTGGCGTCGGTCGTTGAACTTGAACAGTTGCCTGGTGTGGGGCCAGCAACGGCAAAAGCAATAGTTGCGTATCGCGAAAAAAATGGTGCGTTCTTGAAAGTTGAAGATTTGTTGAAGGTGCGGGGCATCGGGCCTGCGAAGTTGAGCGAGATCTTGCCGCGTGCGCGGGTTAACTAAAGCGCGCCGAGAATCAAAGCGGCGAGCGCGAGCGAAATCAGCGAACCAAGCACGAGACCAATCGCCAGCGGTCGAAATTCTCGACGCCACTCTGGCCAACTAGCGATAATTTCACGAATTGCGCGAAGGCTTGCATAGTGACCGATAATCCACCACACCAACATGCTCGAGATAAAACTCAACGTGTAGAGAGTGAAGCCGCCCGAGGCCGGTATGCCAAACAGCGGCATGGTCGGCAGCGCGATGAAAGTGAGAACAAAACCGAGCAGGCCAGTTAATGAGCCGGGTAGCGCAAGCAAGACGAGACCGACGACGAGCACACCAAGAGACAGCGCAACTGCGATTAGCCCGCCACGTTGGCGCACTGCATTGCGATGAGCGACGATGCCATCGGGTACTACGCGTCGCGACTTGCCAGCCATGACTACATCGTACGATGTGCGGCGGTCTGATTGGCTGATTGTGTTCGGTGTTGCCGTGTATCTGTGTGTTACACGTGCGAGCAAAACGGTTTGTATTGCAATATTGATCGCAGTTGCAATTAGTTGCGTTGTTGCGCTGCATCGGTCGTTGATTTCACGATCGCTGGCTTCATTTTTGATCTTGATTTTTGCATTTGGTGCAATTAATTCGCAACGTGCACTCAATGATTTTGCCAATGTGCGACTCGGTGAATATGAGGGGTATGCAACGGTGATGAGCGACCCGCAAAACATTGGTGTGGCAACTCGCACCACACTCGAAATCGGACGCGATCGTTTTGTTGCGTACGCATATGGTCGACCCGCGTGGCGAATGGCTGGCGCCAAAGTGGGCGAGCGGGTCTATGTGCGTGGTCTGCGCGAGCCGTTTGAACAAGGAACTGAATCAAGATGGGTCGCACAACATATCAAGGGCAAATTTCGCCTTGAATTGGTTGGTGAAACGCGTCTTGTCGCGCCGCCAATTTTGCGCAGTGTTCAGCGTGTGCGAGATCTTGTAAAACTTGGTTCAGATTCGTTTGAATTTGATGATCAATCGTTGTTCACCGGTCTGGTGATTGGTGACGACACGCGGCAATCAAAGTCAATGATCGACGCTTTTCGTAATTCAGGGCTTGCACATTTGGTTGCTGTTTCAGGTCAAAATGTTTCGTTCGTTTTGGCCGCGCTTTCACCGTTGCTATCGCGCCTAAAAAATCGACTGCGAATATTTGCAACACTCGGGGTTCTCGTCTGGTTCGTTTTGATCACACGCGTAGAACCTTCAGTCGTGCGTGCGGCAACGATGGCTGGTCTTGCGTTTCTTTCTGTCGCATTTGGACGACCAACTAGAACTATGCGATTGATTGCTCTGACAGTTTTGTTAGCAGTCGTTGTTGACCCGCTATTGGCTTGGTCAGTTGGGTTTTTCATGTCAGTCGGTGCGACCTGTGGTTTATGTATTGGCGCTGCACCATTGGCCAAAATCGTGAGACGACCGCAGTGGTTGGCACAACTCATCGGGGCAACCGTTGCAGCGCAACTTGGTGTGATGCCAGTTGTGATTTTTATTTTTGGTGTGCCGTCGGCGACCGGCATTGTTGCCAATGTCTTGGCTGTGCCGATTGCTGGCTTGGTGATGTTGGTGGGTTTACCGATGTCGCTTTTATCGGCGCTTTTTAGCAACTTTGGACTCAGCGAAATTGGCGAACAGATGATGTTGCCGATTCGAGTTGGCGTGCGCTGGGTCTGGTGGGTTGCTGAAATTTTCGCACGCCTTCGATTTGAAGGCATGGTAAATCTCGCCCTTTGGCTCGGAGTTTTTGTGGGGATAATTGCTCTGCGACACCGAAGTTCTAGCGTGTAGGCGTGACGATTCATCTGATTACCGGTTCTGATCCGCGATTGGTTTCAGACAAAGTGAGTGACATTACTCGCGAACTGATCAAATCGATGTCGACAGATGAAAACCGCAGCACGATTTTAGAAACCCATGATGCAGGAGCGGCGAGTGGGCAAGAACGCGAAGACGCAATTCGTCGTGCAATCTCGTCGGCCGAAACTATGTCGCTTTTTGGTGAAGAACGAGTTGTTGTAATTCGAGAAATTTCAGAAGCAACAGTTGCCGAACTTTCGAGTTTGGTCGAGTATCTCGAGCACCCTGTCGACAGCACGCACTTGGTGCTGAGTGCATCTGGCAAGTTGGCGAAGTCTGTTTCAGACGCGTTGAAACGAGCAGGTGCGACGGTGATGGCGACAACACCACCGGCAAAACGACAAGAGTTAGTGACTTGGTTTTTAGAGAGGTTTGGTGAGGCGGGTTTGACTCTTGAGCCAATGGCGTTGAATCAAATAATTGACTGGCTGGGTGAAGATCAGGCTCGGTTGCCTGGGTTGATTGATGTTTTGGTGTCGACATATGGCACGTCGCGCAAACTCTCGAGTGATGATGTTGCGGCATTTTTGGGCTATGCGGGCAGCGTCAAGCCATGGGACTTAACCGATGCAATAGATGCTGGCGATTCGGCAAAAGCCATTGACATGTTGCATCGCATGACACGAAGTGGTGAATATCATCCGCTGCAAGTGATGGCGCTATTGCATACGCATTTTTCGAAGTTGATGCGACTTGATGGCCCAGAGTTGCATAGTGCGAATGATGTCTTAACTTTGATCGGCGGCAAAAGCGAATTTCAGGGCAAGAAATATCTCAGTCAATATCGTCGAATTGGTAGCGCTGGCATTAGTCAGGCAATTGCTTTGCTTGCTCGAGCCGACATTGATTTGCGCGGGGGCAAAGACCTCGGCGAAGAACTAACGATGGAAATCTTGGTTGCTCGGTTGTGCCGAATGGGGGCGTCAACCAGAACGAATAGACCGAGTAACTCGGCTAGACCTACTTCGCCGAAGCGGCGTTAAGTTTGCGCATCAAGCGGCTCTTGCGGCGAGCAGCTTGTTTTGGGTGAATCGTGCGCTTGGCGGCGGCTTTGTCGAGACGCTTAACGGCAAGGCGAAGGGCTTCTTGATTTTCTGGTGTGCCTGCTGTCTCAAGAGCGCTCTTTACTCGTGAGCGAAGTTCGCTGCGTACGGCTTTGTTGCGAGCAGTTGCTTTTGCGTTTGTGATGATGCGCTTTTTTTGCGATTTGATATTTGCCACGCCCCAAGGCTAACAGCGGGTCAGGCCTTGCCAAACATAAGCCGTGTAGAATTTGGCATCGTCTCACACATGCTTTTAGGGCGTCAGTGTGATGGTCGAAATCTCGGAGAAACGGCGTAATGGAACTATCTCGAATACGAAATTTTTCGATCATTGCGCACATTGACCACGGTAAATCAACACTTTCAGACCGCATTTTAGAGATGACCAAAGCGGTCGATGCGCGTGAAATGCGCGCCCAATTTTTAGACAGCATGGACCTCGAGCGTGAACGAGGCATCACGATCAAAGCGCAAAACGTTCGCGTGTCGTGGAAGGACCACACGCTGCATCTAATCGACACACCAGGGCACGTCGACTTTGGTTATGAAGTGAGTCGTTCTTTGGCGGCCTGCGAAGGTGTTGTTTTGGTTGTTGATGCTGCACAAGGCATCGAGGCGCAAACATTGGCGAACTGTTATTTGGCGCTTGAAAACAATTTAGAAATTGTTGCTGCCCTGAACAAAATTGATTTGCCCGCTGCTGACCCAGATAGATACGCAATGGAGATCGAAAAAGTTCTCGGCATTCGTGCCGAAGATATTTTGCGCATCTCGGCTAAGACTGGCGATGGTGTGCCTGAGTTGCTTGATGCAATCATCGAGAAAATTCCGGCACCTACTGGTGATGCCGATGCGCCCCTGCAAGCTTTGATTTTCGATAGTCAATACGACCAATATCGCGGTGTTGTTTCGTCTGTGCGAGTGATGAACGGTCGAATGCGCAGCAACGAGAAGTTGCGATTTATGCAAACTAATGCCGTGCACGAAGCACTTGAAGTGGGCGTGCGACGACCAGTGCCGTCGCCAGTCGACGAACTCGGGCCCGGCGAAGTGGGTTATTTGATTGCAGGCATCAAAGACGTGGGCGAGGCGCGAAGTGGTGAAACCGTAACTCACGAATCACGACCTGCTGAAAAGCCACTTGACGGCTATAGCGACCCGAAGCCGATGGTGTTTTGCGGGCTGTTTCCGATTGATGCAGATGATTTCGAAACTTTGCGTGAAAGTTTGCAGAAGTTGAAACTTAATGACGCGTCGATTAGTTACTTACCCGAGTCGTCGGGCGCACTCGGTTTTGGTTTTAGATGCGGTTTCTTGGGTTTGTTGCACATGGAGATCGTCAAAGAGCGACTTGAGCGCGAATTCAACCTGGCGTTGATTGCGACCGCGCCATCGGTGCAATATCAGGTGACAAAGACCGATGGCAGTCGAGAAATTTGCGACAACCCAAGCGAATTACCGCCAACTGTTTACATCAAGTCGATTGAAGAGCCGTATTTCAAAGTCGACATCATTACGCCAAAGGATTACACCGGCACTTTGATGGATCTCTGCCAAACTCGTCGTGGCGAACTCGGCAAACTCGAATATCTTTCACCCGAGCGCGTTGAGATGCACTACTTGATGCCACTGGCAGAAGTAGTAGTTGACTTTTTTGACCAAATGAAGAGTCGATCGCAGGGCTACGCAAGTCTCGATTACGAACTTCACGGTTACCGCGAATCTGACTTGGTGAAAGTCGACTTGTTTTTGAACGGCATCGCCGCAGACGCATTCAGCACAATCGTGCACCGCGAAAAAGCGTACGACTATGGCAAGCGGATGTGCGAAAAACTAAAAGAGTTGATTCCGCGTCAGATGTTTGATGTGCCAATTCAGGCTGCAATCGGCGGCAAGTTCATCGCTCGCGAAACTGTGAAAGCAAAGCGCAAAGACGTGTTGGCCAAGTGTTACGGCGGCGATATTTCACGGAAGCGTAAGTTGCTTGAGAAGCAAAAAGAGGGCAAGAAGAAAATGAAGTCAATCGGTCGCGTTGAGATACCCGGAGACGTGTTTATCTCGGCTCTGAAACTCGATAACTGACGATCGTGGCTGAGAAACACGCAAGCGTTTTTCGCTCGCTGAAATATTTCAATGCACGCTTGTTTTTTGCAGGGTTGCTTCTTTCGAACATCGGTAGTTGGTTACAGCTAACTGCCTCGTCGTTGCTGATTTATCGATTGACGGGAAATGCAGCCGATCTTGGCTACAACGTAGCGTTTCAGTTTTTGCCGATGTTGTTATTCGGCACTTGGTGTGGAGCATTGGCTGATCGGCACAATCGGCGACGAATTGCGATCATCTCACAAGCATGTTTGGCCGGTCAGGCGCTGTTGCTCGGTGTTCTCGATCTTTCGGGCGTTATCAGTGTGCCGATGGTCTATGCGCTGTCGTTATTACTGGGCATTATCGGCGCATTCGACAACCCTGCACGACGAGGTTTAGTTACTGAACTTGTGCCGACTGTTGATTTACCGAATGCGATGTCGCTTAATACGGCAGTGATGACAGGTTCGCGAATTTTCGGTGCGGCAATTGCGACTGCGCTTGTCGGACCGCTTGGCACTGGTTGGCTGTTTATTCTGAACGGTATTTCATATGCAGCGATGATTTACGGTCTGACTGGTTTGCGAAAAAGCGAGATGTATCCGGCGATTATGCGACCTGCCGGTGGTTCGCCTGTGCGTGAAGTGTTTAAATATGTCGCCGGCAATCGACGCTTGATGACGATGTTTTTGGTTTATGTTGCGGTGAGCACATTTTCTTTCAACTTTGGTGTTGCGTTGCCGAAATTGGCAGACCTGAGTTGGGGCGATGACCGTGCGTTTGGCTGGGTGATGTCGGTAATTGGCATTGGCAATTTGACTGGCGCTCTACTCACTGCGCGATTAAAAACAGTTTCGATGCGCTGGTTCGTCGGCAATATTGCGTTGCTTGGTTTAGCAAGCATCGGCATGGCGTTTGCTTCGAACTTGTGGCTGGCATTTTTGTGGGGCGTGCCTCTCGGCATTGGTGGCGCCGCGATGATTGCCTCGGGTAACGCGATTAGTCAACAAGAATCACCGCCCGATATGCGCGGAAGAATGTTGGCGTTGACCGCGGTTGCATTTTTGGGAAGCACACCAATCGGTGGGCCGATAACGGGTTTGATCGCAGACTCAATTTCGCCTGAGTGGTCACTGGCATACGGTGGGGTTGTTGCTCTAGTTTGTGCGGCAGTGGCAGTTGTTGCCTGGAGATGATTGGGCGTAGTTCAGATGTCAAATAGTTCTTCTAATTCGGTGATGTGGTTTCGGCGCGATCTGCGTCTCGAGGACAACCCGGCATTGGTTGCGGCGAGCAAAGCTGGGGCGGTTACTCCGTTATTCGTTTTAGACCCGATGTTTTTGCAACGGTCGGGTGCGCCGAGATTGGCATTTTTATTTCGTTCGCTGCGTGATTTAAATCGCGCAACGGGTGGTGCGCTCGTGGTGCGTGTCGGTGACCCAGTTGAAATCGTGTCAAAGGTTGCCAAAGAAATTGGTGCAACCGAGGTTTTTGCTGCGAAAGATTTTGCACCATACGGGCAAAAGCGTGATGTCGAAGTTGCTCGATCACTTGAAAAAGTCGGCGCGAAGTTGAATCATGTCGGTTCGGCTTATGCAGTCGACCCAGGCACGGTGCGAAAAGCCGACTCAACGCCGTATTCAGTGTTCACTCCGTTTTCAAAAGTTTGGTTGGCGCACGGCTGGTCGGCGCCAGTCAAAAAGCCGAATGTGAAATGGAATGGCGCACCTACGATCAAAAGCGAAGCGATACCTGACGACCCGATTTTGACCGCAAAGATTGCTGAAGCGGGCGAAGAAGCAGCGTGGAAACGTTGGGAGTATTTCGCCGAGACTGCGCTTGATAAATATAAAGAGGAGAGAAATAATCCTGATCGTGACGGCTGCAGTCAGATGTCGGTTTACTTGCGATTTGGCGTGGTGCACCCGCGACAGTTGTTAGCAGAACTTGAGCCCAACCCGAATCATGATCATTATCGAAGTGAACTTTGTTGGCGTGAGTTTTATGCCGATGTGTTGTTTCACCAACCGCAGACAACTTGGAAGAATCTTCAACCGAAAATGGACAGCCTGCAAGTCGACACGGATGCGAAAGCCAAGCAGCGCTTCGAAATTTGGTGTGCTGGCAAAACGGGTTATCCGATAGTTGATGCCGGTATGCGACAGATGTTGGCAACAGGCTGGATGCATAATCGCGTGCGAATGATTGCCGCCAGTTTTTTGGTTAAAGATTTGCACTTACCGTGGCAGTGGGGTGCGAAGTTCTTCATGAAGCATCTAGTTGATGGCGATATTGCATCAAACAATCACGGCTGGCAATGGACCGCCGGAACTGGCACCGATGCGGCGCCGTACTTTCGCGTGTTCAACCCCGTGTTGCAAGGTGAGAAATTTGATCCCAACGGAAATTACGTTCGCGAATGGATACCTGAGTTGCGCGACGTGCCGAAAAAGTTTGTGCACTCACCTTGGTTGCAACCCGAAGGCGGATTGTTTGCGCAATACCCAGAACCCATGGTCGACCATTCACAGGAGCGTGACGAGGCTCTAAGTCGCTACAAGATCAGCGGGGAAATCAATCGCTCGGTAGTCTGACGCTAGGTAGCCTGATAAGTAGCAAATGCTTGACGATCGTAAGACTGCAATCCTCAGGGCTGTCGTAGAGGAATACATCGCCACCGCGCAACCGGTGGGTTCTGCGCACATTGCCAATAATCGTGATTTAGCGGTCTCGTCGGCGACGGTTCGCAACGATATGGCGGCCTTAGAGCGCGAAGGCTATTTGATGCATCCGCATACTTCGGCTGGACGCATACCAACCGACAAGGGTTATCGATTCTTTGTTGACAACTTGGTGCCGAATGGTTCGCTTGGCTCAATCGAACAGGCAAAAGTCGGAAGTTTTTTTGAAACTGCGCACTTTCGTCTCGAAGAAACACTTCAGCGAACATCAATGTTGTTGGCGCAGTTGACAAACTATGCCTCAGTTGTAATTGGGCCGACTGCCGAAGTTGCTGTGGTGCGCTCGGTTCAGTTAGTTCGACTTTCGAGTCATCACATCACGGTGGTTGTCGTGTTGTCGAACGGTGCAGTCGAAAATGCTCAGATCGAAATAACGAGCGAAGTCACAGATGATGAGATTTTGAAAGCGAATGCAGATCTGCAGAATTTGATGATTACAAAGCCGTTGCGCGATATTGCTGAGCATCGCGAAGCAAATCGAAAGGCGAGCAAAGAACAAACAGGCGTTGCGGGTGTTGCTGCTTTGTGTGAGAAAGTTTTGTCGGCCCTCGACCGCGTGCGAAATGACGAGAACTTTTACGTCGGTGGCGTAGCGCAGATGGCTGAGGCATTCGACGCAGTAGAAATCGTGCGCAATGTTTTGCATACTCTTGAGCAGCAATACGTTGTCGTCACGCTTGTTCGCGACATGTTGAACCGTGGCGTCTCGGTGGCGATTGGTGCTGAGCACGGTGTCGAGCCTCTTTCAGCATGTTCAGTTGTCTTGGCGCCGGTTCGCGCCGATGGTGAAACAGTGGGCACTGTTGGTGTGCTTGGGCCGACGCGCATGAATTATCCGCAAGCATTGGCGACCGTAGATTTGGTTAGCGACCGACTTGGTCGTCGTTTGACCGAAAATTAATTCGAATGGCGCAAGATTTTTATCAGCTGCTTGGCGTGTCGCGTGGGGCGAGTCAAGAAGAATTAAAGCGCGCATATCGCAAGTTGGCGCGTGAGTTGCACCCTGATGCGAACCCGAATAATGCCGAAGCGGAAGAAAAATTCAAACTTGTAAGTCGTGCATATGAAGTTTTGTCTGACGAAGAGACTCGTGCACGATATGACCAATTTGGTGAAGCCGGAATTTCTGGTGGCGGTCGTGGCGGCGGAGATCCGTTTGGTGGCGCAGGCGGTTTCGGCAGCATCTTTGACGCATTTTTTGGTGGTGATTCGCCGTTTGGCGGAGGTGGACGACAACAATCTGGACCACAGCGCGGCCCCGATCTAGAAACGCAAATCGAAATTGACTTTGTCGATGCCGTCTTTGGCTGTCGAACTTCGGTGTCGATTAGGTCTGCTGTGAGTTGTGAAGATTGTGACGGGTCGGGTGCGGCTGCGGGTACAAAGGCCACATCATGCGCTGAGTGCAATGGCACGGGTCAAGTGCGACGAATGCGTCAAAGCATTCTTGGACAAATGGTGACGACGACGCCTTGTGGCCGCTGTCGCGGCATGGGTGAAGTTATTGCATCACCGTGCAATAAATGTCGTGGCGAAGGGCGGGTGACCAAAGATCAGACTCACGAGATTGATATTCCTGCCGGTATTGCGGCCGGTCAAACGATGCGGGTAAGTGGTCGCGGCGGTGTAGGTCCGCGTGGTGGTGCAGCCGGTGATCTGTATGTGCACATTGAGGTTGCGCCTCACGAGATGTATCAACGTGAAGAAAATGATTTAGTGACGAACGTGCAGGTTTCGATTGCTCAGGCTGCACTTGGCGTTGATCTAGTGCTGGCGACTCTTGATGGCGATGAGACATTGGTAGTTGCGCCGGGCGTGCAGCACGGTCATGAGTATGTGCTCAAAGGTCGTGGCGTGCCGTACTTGAACCAAGGCGGACGTAACCGAGGTCGAACTCGCGGCGATCTGCGCGCTCGAATTGAAGTTGTGGTGCCGAAAAAACTTTCGTCAAAAGAGCGTGATCTGTTGTTGCAGTTGGCCAAAGAGCGTGGCGAGCAAGTCGCTGCCAGCGACACTTCATTGAAATCAAAGATTAAGTCGGCATTTTCGTGATCTCGACGCTGCGTAACTCAGCGGCACATGTTTTTGTAGATTCAATTGACGCGCCAGTTTTGGGCGACGTGGACGCGCATCACTTATTGCGTGTTCTGCGGGTCAAGTCGCGAGATGTTGTGACGATCTCAGATGGTGGCGGTCGATGGCGAACGTGCTCTGTTGATGGTGATGCAAAAATTGAGGTGACGAGCGAGGTCGCCATAGAGCCAGCACCCAAGTGGCAGTTGAAAGTCGCATTTTCTATTGTCAAAGGTGATCGACCTGAGTGGACAGTGCAGAAACTAACCGAGATTGGTATCGATGAGATCATTGTTTTGGCACCAACGACTCGCAGTGTCGTGCGATGGGATGCAGGTCGAGCAAATAAAAATTTGGAGAAACTGCGAATAATTGCTCGTGAGGCGGCAATGCAATCACGACGGGTTTGGTTGCCAAAAGTTAGCGATGTCGTGGCGCTGACTCAGTTGAGCGATGCATTTATCGCCGACCCGACTGGCGAAGTTTTGAACGAGTCGCATCGAACGATTGCAATTGGGCCTGAAGGTGGTTTCACACAAGAAGAAATCTCTGCTGGCAAAGGTGTCGTTTCGCTTGGTGACACAATTTTGCGAGCAGAAACTGCGGCGATTAGTGCAGCTGTTCTAATGTCGAGTTACCGAAATAAAGGAAGTTGAACCGACAATGAGCCCATCTGACGACGAGATGCTTGAGCAGTCTCCGTTTTCACGGATGGTGGGTGAGCGCCTGAGATCGATTCGCTCACAAAAGAAGTTGTCTCTTAGCGAGGTCGAGATTAAGTCGAACGAAGAATTCAAAGCGTCAGTGCTTGGCGCTTACGAACGCGGTGAGCGAGCAATTTCAGTGCCACGCCTCGAACGCCTGGCCAAGTTTTATGGTGTGACGATCGATCAACTTTTGCCGCGCGACCCATTGCGAGTTGAAGACAATCAGCCGGGTGCTTCGGCCCCAACGAAACTTCGAATTGACGTGGCAAAACTCTCGACGCGCGAAGGCATTGAATTCAAGATGCTTGAGCGTTTCTTGAGGATGATTCAAGTGCAGCGACAAGATTTCAACGGCAAAGTTATAACCGTGCGTGCACACGACACGCGGGCTATTGCTGTGATGCTTGACATTGCCGTCGATGAAGTTGGCGCCAAACTTGCTGAACTTGATTTGTTGTTTGTGCCGCCGACAACACAGAGTTAAATATCATGCACCCTGGATTTGGTGTCTACATTCATATTCCATTTTGCGCAAAAAAGTGCGACTATTGCGCTTTTGCAACGTTCACCGACCGACACCAACTGACGACAGATTATTTGGCCGCTCTCCGCACGCACATTAGGCGCAGCGTGTCAAGTTCGATGCCTCGCGCAACGAGCGTGTTTATTGGCGGTGGCACACCGACTCTTGTGCCTGCCGCAGAGTTGATGAGCGTGCTGGCGGAGATTCCGCTTGCAGTTGGCTGCGAGGTGACGGTTGAGTGCAACCCCGACGACATCACTCTTGAGATGATGCAGACATATCGTGCGGGCGGGGTAAATCGCATCAGCATCGGTGTGCAGTCGACTGTCGATCACGTTTTAAAGTCGCTCGGCCGAACGCATAACCCAGAAAATGTGCAACGCTCGGTATCTTGCGTGCGCCAAGCAGGGTTTGAGACGTTTAATCTCGACATAATTTACGGTGCTGCAGGTGAAACCCTTGATGACTGGTCGCGGACACTACATGATGTAGTCGCTCTTGATCCTCCGCATGTTTCTGCGTACGGCCTGACAGTTGAAGCAAACACGGCTCTGGCAACGCAACCTGACCGTCACCCAGATGACGATGATCAAGCAGATAAATATTTGTTGTGCGACGACGCATTGTCGGCACACGGCTTGCAAAATTATGAGATTTCAAATTGGGCCAAGCCCGGTCATGAATGCAAACACAATTCGCTTTATTGGCAACAAGGCAATTACGAGGGTTTTGGCAGTGCGGCCCATGCACATTTGAACGGCCGACGTTGGTGGAATGTTCGCACACCAGATAGATATATCGAGTTAGTTAATGCTGGCGAGTCACCAGAGTCGTCGAGCGAGACGCTTGATGCCCAAACGAGCAAGCGCGAGATGTTGCAGTTGTTGGTGCGAACCCGTGAGGGTGTACCACTTGGTTCGTTTAGCGAGGTTGATCTTGACGAAATGAGCGAGTTGCTTGATCGCCAAGATGATCGAATCGTTTTGACTCGGGCCGGACGTTTGCTTGCCAACGAAGTCGCGCTGCGACTAATTGACGCTATTTAATTGCTTTAAGAAACGCGTCGAACTCTTTTTTATCGATTGTCACGTTGTTGTGGTCAGCAGGGTAGGCACCTGTGAGCACGTCACTGCGAAATTCTTTGAATGCCGCAACTGATTCGCGGTGCAGTCGGTGATATTCGGTCTTGAAGTCGCGGTAGACCTTTGAGTGCCGCGGTACGTGACCCTCGTTGTCGCCGAGAATGTCGGTGGCGAAGAGATATTGCACATCGCAGTTGATGCCAGCGCCCATGCCGATGATCAGCATTTTCGTGCGCTTTGAAATTTCTGTGGCGACTTCTGCTGGCACGACTTCCATTTCGACGCCAACAGCGCCGGCGTCTTCATATTGTTTTGTGAGTTCGTAAACACGCAAAGCTTCGGCGCTTGTTTTGCCGACTGCTTTCATGCCGCCGAACCACGAATTTCGATAGGGCACAAGACCGACGTGGCCGACTACGGGGATGTACTCGTCGGCGAGTGCCTTGATCGTTGGTATGCCGTATCCGCAATAAAGCGTGTCGGCACCTACGCCCATCAATCGGTATGCATTGCGCATAACTTCGGTGTGCCCTGAGTATGTATTGACTGCCAAACCAATTGTGAGAAATGTATTTGGTGCTGCTTTGCGAATGCCGACATAGTCACTTGATTGACCGTCGTGAAGTTCGGCAGCGACGAGCATGTCAATGCCTGCTTCTTCGCATGCCGCGGCCTCGCGTGGGGTGCGCACAAAAACTTGTGTCAAATGTCGTTTGCCTTTTGCGGCGAAAAGATCTTTGAGAGTTAATTTCGACATACAACCCCTGTTTCGTTTGTGCGACTTCTATTGTCGCACTTCAACCTTTTGAGTGACAAACCAGCACGCTATGCTTAGCGTCTAATAAGGGCGTGTAGCTCAGTTGGTAGAGCGCCACCTCGACATGGTGGAGGTCCCGGGTTCAAGCCCCGTCGCGCCCACAATTTGTTTCGTGAGTTCGCTCTTTCGCGGATGCTATTTTTTGTCGGCGATAGCTTGCGATTCGCGGGCGGCACCTTTGAAGATGCCCTTGCTCATCAATGAGAGTTCGCTCTTGCGACGTCGTTCGTAAATTGTCGCGCGGTTGGCATGAATTTGTGGGTCTTCAGGTGCGGCCCAACCTGCAAAATCGGCAAGGTGACATGCCATGCGGATGTCACCACTCTCCATTAATTCGAGTGCGCGATTCATTAAGTTTTCTGCGCCGCCAGAAAGATTTGCCAGTTCGGTTGCCACTTGACTGTCGGGTGCTGGTTTGAGTCGAGACGGGGCGCCATCCCACCAGCCACCGTAAAGTCGCCAGATATTTCGAACAACGAATTCGGGCTCGTCGTAAAGCGGACGCATATACGGTTTGTCCAAAATTTGTTGCGGAACTTTCACTGTGTGAACGATCGCATCGAGAGTTTCGCCCGCGTTCATCATGTCGATTACCTGAGTGACGAGACTTTCAAGCGACGATGCGATGTCGTCGAGAACTGTTGCGATTCGTTTTTTGCCCTCGATCGGCAATCCGTGCGCTGGCACGAGTAATTCAGGGCCTTGAGCGATCATTCGCCGCAGTGCTTGTGCCCATTCGAACGCGTAACGCTGCACTTTTTGCGGGTTGCCAGCGTTGGGGTAGTTCCAGATTACGAAGTCGCCGGCGAACAGCCACTTTTTGTCGGGCAACCACGCCCATAAGTGGTCGTCTGTTTCACCGCGGGCGTGATGTAACTCGACTTTGATTGATCCTGCAGTGAAAGTATGAGTGTCGCGAAAAGTTTGATCAGGGCGCATCGTCGAACGGGGCAAAAACCGCTGCAGATTTTCGCCGATGTTTAAGCCCATGTCACTGCGGATGCCACCGAACTGGCGCTGGTTAATGCGAATGTTCCAATCGCTTGTCTGTTCGTAACGATCGATGCGGGTGCTGACATTTTCGTGACCAATTACGTGAGGCTTTTGAAAGTTATGTTCGGTTGCGTCGGCTGCAAAGGCGAAACTGCCACCAATGTGATCGGCATGGCCGTGGGTGTAAATCAAATTCGAGATTCTGTCTTTGCGCCACGAGCGAATTGATTTGACGACGTCTTTGCCACTGCCTGCACCCGATGCATCGAAACACATCAGACCGTCGCCCGTGTCGATTATTGCGCTGTGGCTGAAACTTTCGACGATCGCTAAATTTTCGGCGAGTTCAGTAATTTCATTGGTGACACGATTTAATGGCTCGTCAACAACGCCCGACTCAATTACTCGCGCCGACAACTCAAGTGGATGCGTAGCCATATGACGAGAATAAACGATTTGAGATTTGGCTCGAGTATCGAAATGAGTTATTTCGGTTCGCGGGGGAGGCCAAGGGTGCGTTCGCCAAGAATGTTGCGCATCACGTTCGAGGTTCCGCCCATGATTGTGTAGGCAGATGCGTAGGCGAGACCTTGGGTTATGTCGTCCCACAAGAGGGCGTGGGCTCCGAAAACTTTGTTGACAAACTGCGCAACGCGCCACTCGTGCTCGGTGCAAAAGCACTTAGTCGCTGCCGAAAAACCGCCCGGCGCTTGACGTAGAACCTCGCGAATCACCAAGATGCGCCCGATGCGGTAGCCAGTTTCAAGCGCCGCAATCTCTTGGCGCACGAGCGGATCTTTTCGGTCGGCGCGCTCGAGAGCCATTTTGTAAAGAGCATGATTTGAAACGAGTCGATCAATGCCGCCACGCTCGTGTTCGAGTTGTCGCATCGTTTGTTTGAATGCGCCACCAAGCGCACCGACGAGATTTGATGCCGGTACGCGAACATCGGTGTAGAAAACTTCGCAGAAATGGCTATTTGTAGTCATGTCTTTGATGGTGCGAACTTCAATGCCAGGCGTGTTCATCGGCACGATGATTTCGCTGATGCCTTCGTGCGGTGAGCCGTCACTGCTGGTTCGACAGATGAGATAGCAGTAGTCGGCGAGTTCGCCGAAGCTTGTCCAGATTTTTTGGCCGTTGATCACGAACTCGTCACCGTCACGAGCGGCGAAAGTTTTCAAAGATGCGAGGTCGCTACCCGAATTTGGTTCGCTCATGCCAATGCACCAAGTTGTTTCGCCAGACAACATTTGCGGTAAAAATGCATCTTGTTGGGCTTTAGTGCCGTAACTAATTAGCGCTGGGCCCATTTGTCGATCAGCGAACCAAGACGCGGCGATTGGTGCGCCCGCGCTGATCATTTCTTCGCCGACAATTAATCGTTCAATTGGTGGTCGGCCGCCACCGCCATATTCGACGGGCCATGTCATGCCAATCCATTTATGTTTGGCAAGTTCGCGGGAGAAGTCTCGCGAGTATCCGTTCATCCAAGTGTCGTTGAATCGACCGTATTTGTTAACCGCATCTTTGGCAACCGTGCGAGCTTTTTCGCGCAATGCGACTTGTTCGGATGTCCATGCGAAATCCATCAGGTTGTACGCTACAAGTAACTTATAAACGAATAAGAATTAGCAAATAACGAAAATGGCGGAGTCAGATGGCTAGCAAGATCAAAGTTGTAAATCCGGTTGTCGATATTGACGGCGACGAAATGACGCGGATCATCTGGAAGTTCATTAAAGATCGGTTGATCTTGCCGTACCTCGATATCAACATTGACTATTACGACTTGGGCATCGAAAATCGTGATGCAACAGGCGACCAAGTGACAATTGATGCAGCAAATGCGATCTTGAAACACGGCGTAGGCGTGAAGTGTGCGACGATAACCCCTGACGAAGCACGAGTTAAAGAATTTAACTTGAAGCAAATGTGGAAGTCGCCAAACGGCACGATTCGCAACATTTTGGATGGCGTTGTGTTTCGCGAGCCGATCATCTGCAAGAACATTCCAAAATTAGTTCCGCACTGGAACAAGCCAATCGTCATTGGTCGTCATGCTCACGGTGATCAATACAAAGCGACCGACTTCAAAGTGCCAAGTGCAGGCACAGTGACGATGACGTATGTGCCGCAAGACGGAAGTAAGCCAGTCGAGATGAAAGTTGCCGACTTTAAAGGTTCGGGCGTTGTGATGGGTATGTATAACTTTGATGAATCGATTCGAAGTTTTGCGCGCGCCTCTTTTAATTACGGCCTGCAACGCAACTATCCGGTGTTCTTGAGCACTAAAAATACGATTTTGAAGGCCTACGACGGTCGCTTCAAGGACATTTTTCAAGAAATATTTGACACAGAGTTTAAGAATGAGTTTGAGAAGCGCAAGTTGACTTACGAACATCGACTCATCGACGACATGGTCGCCTGCATGATGCGCTGGGAAGGCGGTTATGTATGGGCTTGCAAAAATTATGACGGCGATGTGCAGTCTGACATTGTGGCCCAAGGTTTTGGTTCATTGGGTTTAATGACATCGGTTTTGACAACTCCAGATGGTCGAGTGCTCGAGTCTGAAGCGGCTCACGGCACGGTGACGCGTCACTATCGCGACCATCAAAAGGGTTTGGAGACTTCGACGAACTCGATTGCGTCGATTTTTGCTTGGACGCGCGGTTTAATTCATCGCGGCAAACTTGACAATACGCCTGCTGTTATCGAATTCGCCGAGAAACTTGAAACCGTGTGTGTTGAGACTGTCGAGGGTGGCGAGATGACCAAAGACTTGGCGGCTCTCGTGTCGAAGAACCAACCATGGCTGACTACTCAGCAGTTTTTGGCAGCAGTCGATCGTCGTCTAATTGAAAAGATGGCGAAATAGTTGATGCGTGCAGTTGTAATCACCAAATATGGTGACCCCGATGTGCTCAGCATTAAAGAAGTAGAAAAGCCAACGCCAAAACACGACGAGATTTTGGTCAAGGTGCGGGCGACGTCATTGAATCGCGCCGACTTGATGCAGCGACGCGGTTTGTATCCAGATCCGTTTCCGGGTTCGCACGATATTCCTGGTCTCGAGTTTTCGGGCACGGTCGAATCATGTGGTGACTTGGTAACGACCTGGAAAGAAGGCGACGAAGTCATGGGCATAGTCAGTGGTGGCGCATACGCCGAATATTTAGTTGTGCCTGCAATGCAGGCAATCGCCGTGCCACAAAATATTGGTTTGGCTAATTCGGCAGCGATACCTGAAGTTTTTATCACCGCGTGGGACGCACTCGTTTGTCAAGCGAACCTACAAGCAGGGCAATGGGCGCTCGTTCATGCTGGCGCATCGGGTGTTGGTACGGCCGCGATTCAGATTTGTAAGGCGATCGGCGCATATGTTGTTGTCACGTGTTCGGCTGGCAAGCGTGACGCATGCTTGGCGCTCGGTGCCGACTTGGCGCTCGACTATAAGACTGCAGATTTTGTTGAGGTCGCTATGCAAGCCACAAAGGGCAAAGGGGTGAATGCAGTTCTTGATGTGATTGGCGGAGAGTATTTGAACCGCAACGTTTCGGCTCTTGCGTTAAAAGGCACGATCGTGCAAGTCGGATTAATGGGCGGTGGGTCGACTGCGTTCAATATCGGTGCCCTGATGCCCAAGCGCGCGCGGTTGATGGGTACGGTGTTGCGCCCGCGACCTGCCGACGAAAAGATCGCCGTCACACAACGATTTATCGCCGAAATGATGCCGCTATTTGCAGTCGGCAAATTGCGACCAGTAATTGACCGTCGATTTGGCTTAGATCAAATCGTCGAAGCTCACCAACTAATGGAGAGCAACGCCAATACCGGCAAAATTGTTATTGACGTTTGTTGATTGCGACATAGTCGCGTTGATCGACGCCTGTGTACCACTGACGCGGGCGACTGATCTTTTGCGCGTCATCTTTAAGTAATTCGTTGTAGTGGCTTAGCCAACCGACAGTGCGCGGAATTGCAAACAAAACCGTGAACATATCGATCGGGAAACCGAGCGCTTGATAAATCAAGCCAGAGTAAAAGTCAACGTTTGGATAAAGCTTGCGTGAGATGAAGTAGTCGTCGCTGAGAGCAACTTCTTCAAGTTTCAGTGCGATATCAAGCATCGGGTTCGTGCCAGTTACATCGAATACGTCATAGGCAGCTTTCTTAATAATCGCCGCGCGAGGGTCGTAGTTCTTATAGACGCGGTGACCGAAACCTTGTAAGCGTCCGTTACCAGCCTTTACTGACTTGATGAAAGATTCGACGTTGTCAATGCTGCCAATTTCGTGCAACATGTTGATCGCCGCTTCGTTTGCCCCGCCATGAAGCGGGCCGTAGAGCGCAGACGATGCTGCAGACATCGCGCTGAATGGGTCGGCGTGCGATGACGCAACGACGCGCATCGCAGTTGTGCCACAGTTTTGTTCGTGGTCGGCGTGCAAGATGAACAGAAGATCCATTGCTTTTGTGAGCCGTGGGTCAACAGTGTGATCGTCGCCAAGTTTGAACATCATGTTCAAAAAGTTTTCTGAATAGCTCATCGAGTTGTTCGGTGAAACGAACGGCAAACCCATGCTGAAGCGATAACACATCGCTGCAATTGTTGGAACTTTGGCAATTAGACGCAGAACCTGTTTATCGAGTGCGCCTGGAGCGAAAATTTCCTTTGACTCGGGATAAAAAGTGCCGAGGGCAGCGATTGCCGAGATGAACATGCCCATCGGGTGAGCGTCATAGTGGAAGCCGTCGACAAATCGCTTGCGCATGTTCTCGTGAATCATCGTGTGATGAGTTACGTCGTATGTCCATTTCTTGAGTTGTTCAGCGTTTGGAAGATCGCCATTCAGCAACAAGTAAGCAACTTCGAGATAATTGGACTTCTCTGCGAGTTGTTCGATCGGGTAGCCGCGATAACGCAAGATTCCTTTTTCGCCGTCGATGTAAGTTATCGATGAGGCACACGCCGCAGTTGATAAAAATGCTGGGTCGTAAACTCGCAAGTCTGGGTCAAGTTCGCGCAGTGCGGTCGACGGGAAAACTCCATCTCGAATCGGAACAGTAACTTTTTTACCAGTCCGGTCATCAATAATGGTGATTGTTTCAGCCATTGTGGTGTCCTTTTTATGTTGTGGGAGCTTCCAGTCCCGCATTCAATCTAGTCGCACGACCAGTTTTTGAGACTGTTATAGCGGTGTGTTGTCGTGTTTACGATGCTGTAACTTTTCACGCTTATCGCTCAGCATCGTGAGTGCAGCGGCGATCTCTCGGCGACTTTCGGCGGGGTCGATGACGCTGTCGACATAGCCACGCTCGGCAGCAATGTATGGGTTCAATAAACGCTCGACATAATCGCGTTCAAATTCTTGACGTTCTTCGGGTGTTGCTCGGCGCTGCAAGATCGCGGCCGCTTGGCCGGCACCCATTACTGCGAGTTCGGCAGTTGGCCACGCGAGGCAAATATCGTTGCCCATTTCTTTTGAGTCCATGACGATGTAAGCGCCGCCATAACTTTTACGCAAGATCACACAAACGCGCGGCACAGTTGCGCGGCCATATGCAAAAACAAGTTGAGCGCCATGGCGAATCATGCCGCGCCATTCGAGATCTTTGCCTGGGTAAAAGCCAGGCGTGTCGACGAGCGTCAAAATCGGAATATTAAACGCATCGCAAAACGCAACGAAGCGTGCAGCTTTTTGTGAAGCGGGAATATCGAGCGTGCCAGCCAAATTCATTGGCTGATTAGCAACCACGCCAACACTTTGCGCGCCGATCGTGATTAAGCCGGTGACAATGTTCGGTGCCCAGCGCTCACGTAATTCAAGCAAGTAGCCGTCGTCGGCAATTGACCGAATTACTGACTTCACGTCGTAAGCGCCAGTTGGATTTTCTGGAATCAAAGCGCCTGCCTCAGGCGTTAGTCGATCGACCGAGTCTGAAGTTGCGACGGCCGCGGCAATCTCGTTTACGTTGTCGGGCAAAAATGAGAGGACATGTTCGACTTCGGCAAATGCAGTTTCGCGATCAGCGACGACAAGGTGTGCGACACCACTTTGTTTTGCGTGGATGTCTGATCCGCCGAGTTCGTCATTGCTAATAACGACACCTGTGAACTCGGCAACCATTGTCGGGCCGGTAACGAATGCATATGCCTCACTGGTCATGATCACGATGTCGCTGAGGCCAATTAATAGCGCGGGCCCAGAAACTGCGGGGCCAGTGACCACCGTGAAAATCGGTACATAGCCAGAGCATTTTGCGATTGCTTTAGCTGCGAGACCCCAACCGTGAAGTGCGGCGACACCTTCAACAATGTCGGCGCCCGAACTGCCGAGGGTCATGATTAGTGGCAAGCCTTTTTCGCGAGCAGTGTCGGCGGCGTGGGCAATTACTCCGGAGGCTTCAGCGCTGAGTGCGCCACGTCGAACGGTTTCGTCGACATCAACCCAGACGACTCGACGCGAGATATTTTCGAGCCAGCGAACTTCGGCGGCGGCAGCACCTTTGACTGCGCGTTGAAGATGAACCGTCACGGCTTCAAGACTAGTTAGGGCTTGCGATTCAGCGGGAATGCTTCTTTACCGATGTGAATGCCAGGCTGTTTGTCGCCATATTTAGTTACAACTTCGCGAATGAGAGTTGTAATCGCAGTTGTCGACTTACTTGGCAGTGGGCGAGCACGCTGAACGAGACCAACAACTCGCCGTGGCAGTTCAGGTATTTCGACGCGTTTGAATTCGCCCTTTATCCAGCCTGGTGCGGCGGTGGCCGGCACAACTGCAGCGCCGAATCCTTCGAACGCCAGCGAAGTTAAAAGACGGACGCCGTCGATTTCGGCTTGTGGAGTTAGCACGAGTCGTTGTGCACCAGCCGCACGATCAAGAATTTTTCGCAACGAGTTGTTTTTTGGCGGCAACAACAACGGTCGTGAAGAGAGTTCTTTGATTGTAATTTTTTGCAGCTTTGACCATTCGTGATTTGCGTGCACAAGCAGCACTAAGTCTTCGGCGAAGAGCGGCGTTGAAAGCAAATTGTCGTCTTCAATTGGAAGGTGCAGAATCGCCGCATCGAGTGATCCATTCAAAAGGCGTGGAATCAAATTGAGCGTGCTGCCTTCGGCGATGGTGACTCGAATTTTCGGAAACTGCGACGCGAGTTGTGGCAGAAACTTTGGCATCAGCCAACGACCTGTCGTGCCGATGCAACCCAAAAGTGTTTCGCCCTCGACCTCTGAATCTTTCGAGTGCACATCGGCGGCGATGTCTTGAATCTGATTGAGCACACGGCGGGCGCGTTCGACGACTAATTCGCCGTCTTCGGTGAGGCGACCTGATGAGCGATCGACAAGAGATGTAGTGAGCTCTTTTTCGAGGCGCGAAATATGGGCCGAGACGTTGCTTTGCACCGTGGATAACGCCCGGGCGGCGCCAGAGAACGATCCGTGGTCGGCTATTGAGATCAGTACTTCTAACTGGCGGAGTTCCATATCTCTAAAAATGATAGGGGCTATCGTGCCGTTCGCCTTGAGATATGGGTGGTCGATGGGGCATAATTAGAAACATCACAGATAAGACCTCCCCCAAGGCTTATCTAGAACGGCTAGAGCGCTTCCCCCAAGTGCTTTAGTTACAGGTTGAGAGGCCCCGCCAAAGAGCGGGGCCTTTCCCATTTCAGGGGATTATTTCTTGGAGCGTTTGACTTTTTCGCGAACGACGTTGAGTGCGCTGCCAGCTTTAAACCATTTCACTTGCTCGGGCGAGAAAGTGTGGTTGGCGAAGAATTCAATTTCGATTTCACCTTTTTTGTGAATTATGCATCGCACAGGTTTGTCTGGTTCTGGTGGCATGCCACGAACACTGATCGTGTCTTTTTCGTCGATCTTGTCGTAGTCGTCAGGGTTGACAAAAGTTAGCGGCACGATGCCTTGCTTTTTGAGATTCGTCTCGTGGATGCGTGCGAATGATCGAGCGAAAATTACGCAGGCGCCGCGGTAGCGAGGCTCCATTGCGGCGTGTTCGCGCGACGAACCCTCACCGTAGTTTTGATCGCCGATAGCACACCATTGCAGTTGCATCTTTTTGTAGTTCTTGGCGATCTCTGGATACGGGCGAACTTGATAATCAGATCGGTCAAGACCTTCGCCGACCGCGCCTGTGAACGCGTTGACTGCGCCCGCAAACAAATTGCCCGAAATATTTTCAAGATGACCGCGGAACTTCAGCCACTTACCGGCCGCCGAAATGTGATCGGTCGTGCATTTGCCTTTGGCTTTCATCAGAATTGGCATGAAAATGAAATCGTTGCCATCCCACTTTTCGAATGGTTCAAGAAGTTGCAATCGATCGCTATTTGGATCAACAACGACTTCGATGTCTGACCCATCGGCAGGCGGGGCGACGAATGTGTCAGCACCAGCGTCGTAGCCATTTTTTGGCAATACTTCACCAAGTGGTGCAGCAAGTGAAACTTGCGAACCGTCTGGTGCGGTGAGCGTGTCAGTGATTGGATCGAAATCAAGACGACCCGCAAGAGCGAGTGCGATGACTGTGTCTGGGCTTGTGACAAAACTCAATGTGTTTGCCGAGCCGTCGTTGCGTTTTGGAAAGTTGCGGTTAAACGAACTAACGATCGTGTTTGTTTTGTCGGTGATGTCTTTCGAGCGCTCCCACTGGCCGATGCAAGGGCCGCATGCGTTTGCAAGCACGGTTGCACCGATTGCTTCGAGATCAGCAAGCAGACCGTCGCGTTCGATGGTGGCGCGAATCTGTTCAGAGCCGGGTGTGATCAGTAATTCAGTTTTGGCTTTCAAACCTTTTGATGCCGCAAAACGAGCAACCGAAGCCGCGCGAGTGATGTCTTCATACGAGCTGTTGGTGCAACTACCGATGAGTGCAGATGAGATTTCGAGTGGCCACTTGTTTTCGGCTGCAGCCTTGGCAACGCCTGCACCAACGCGATGGGCGAGGTCGGGCGTGTGCGGACCGTTGATCAATGGCTTTAGTGTCGAGAGATCGATTTCAATTGTTTGGTCGTAAAGCGCACCGTCATCTGGTCGCAAGTGCTCAGCGACTTTGTCGGCGGCTAGGGCAATTTCGCTGCGACCTGTGGCTTTGAGGTACTCAGACATGTGTTGGTCGTAGCCGAACACCGAACAAGTTGCGCCGATTTCGGCACCCATGTTGCAAATTGTTGCTTTGCCGGTTGCCGAAATTGTGTCAGCACCTTCACCAAAGTATTCAATGACCGCTCCGGTGCCACCTTCGACGGTGAGAACTCGTGCAACTTCGAGAATCACATCTTTGGGGCTTGACCATCCGGAAAGTTGGCCCGTCAGTTTGACGCCAATAACTTTTGGCCAGCGAACATTAAATGGAAAACCTGTCATCACGTCTACGGCGTCTGCGCCACCAACGCCGATTGCAATCATGCCAAGACCACCTGCGTTTGGTGTGTGACTGTCGGTGCCGATCATCATGCCGCCTGGAAACGCGTAGTGCTCGAGCACAACTTGGTGAATGATGCCGCTACCTGGGCCCCAGAAACCGATGCCATATTTTGCAGAAACCGAACGCAAGAAGTCATAGACCTCTTTATTTGTGTCGATCGCGACGCCCATGTCGATGCGTGCGCCAGATTTTGCCAAGATCAAGTGATCGCAGTGAACGGTTGAGGGCACTGCAGTTGTCGGCAAACCAGCAGTCATGAATTGCAACAGAGCCATTTGCGCAGTTGCGTCTTGCATGGCAACTCGGTCTGGTGCGAAGTCGGCATAACTTCTTGAACGTTCGAGTTCTTGTTTTGCGGGCCTCGTGAGATGGTTGATCAAAATCTTTTCGGTGAGAGTCAATGGTCGACCAAGGCGCTTGCGACCGAGCGCAACATTTTTTGGCAGTTTTGTATAAACGCCGTTTACAAGATCGATTGGTGTGCCCGCACTGGCAGCACTTGATTTCGTTGTCATGCTCGTTTCATTTCTGTCGGGGAGAACAGTTTATTACCACTTGTCCCAGTGCAGAACTTTTTCGAGCGGCAGTCGTTTTGCGGGCTTGAATTCGGTGCCGACTGTGTAGGCAATCGGAAACAAACCACCTTGCGTGATTTTGTCGTACGGAATACCGAGGATCTCTGCGGCTTTTTTCTCGCCCTCAAGAATTAGGTGAATTGTTGTCCAAGCAGAACCCATGCCGCGGCTGCGCAGAGCCAACATGAAACTCCAGACTGCTGGCAAAAGCGAGCCCCAACCGCCAGCGCCTGTTGCGACATCGACATTTTCGAGGCGACCTTCAATACATGGGATCATCAACATTGGTGCGCGATGCATCTCGTCGGCGAGAAACATCGCTGAGTCGCGGACTTTTGGCATTTGTGCGATGCGTTGATCACCGTCGGCGTATTTTCGACCAGGAAGGCTGGCATAGAGTTTGAAATTTTCTTTATAAATGTCGGCGAGTGCTTTGCGCTTAGCAGCGTCTTCAACCACGATCCAGTGCCAGCCTTGGCTGTTGCTACCGGTTGGCGCCTGCAATGCAAGGTTCAGGCATTCTTCGACGACTGCACGTTCAACAGGGCGGTCAAAGTCAAGACGCTTGCGCACACTGCGAGTGGTTGAAAGAAGTTCATCATTTGTCAGGTTAAGTTTCATGGCTTCAAGTGTGCCACGAGCCCGAAGCCATGCGAGACTTGGTGAGACTAAATTTTGAATGATCGGAGTCAAAATGTCGGCAACTGAGGCCAAAAACTACAACGACAGAGTCACGGTGACGATTAGCGACGGCATTGCCGACGTGCGACTTGATCGCGCCGACAAGCGCAACGCGCTTGACCCACCGATGTTTGATGCGATTGCAAAAGCGGGTCACGACCTTGTGACTAATCGCGAGATTCGCGCTGTTGTTTTGTCGGGCAACGGTAACTCGTTTTGTGCTGGGCTTGACTTTGGAAGTTTTCAGTCGATGGCCGACAGTGGAAAAAACGGCGACGGCAGCAAAGCCAGCACAAGTTCGAGCGAGAACGCAGGCGCAATGCAACCTGGTGCGATCACGCATTTGGCACAACAGATTTGTTGGGTGTGGCAAGAAGTGCCAGTGCCTGTTGTTGCAGCTTTGCAAGGTCACGCACTTGGTGGCGGCATGCAACTGGCACTCGGTGCCGACATTCGCGTTGCGCACGGCGAAACGCAGTTTGCGATGCGTGAGGTGCATTGGGGTTTGATACCCGACATGACGGGCACCTTGATGTTGTCGCGACTTGTGCGCGACGATGTCGCAAAAGATTTGGTTTTCAGCGCGCGAATCATCTCGGGCGTCGAAGCTCATGCGCTCGGTGTGGTTACACGCGTGAGTGACACGCCGTTTGAAACGGCGATGCAGATTGCCCGTGAGATCGCCGATCGAAGCCCCGACGCGGTGCGTGGCGCGAAGGCGTTGATTAACCGCCTGTCGAATGCAGGGGCGGCCGAGCATTTTGCTGAAGAGCGACGCATCATTTATTCGCTAATCGGTAAGCCAAATCAGGTCGAAGCCGTGATGTCGAATTTCGAAAAAAGGCCGGCGAAATTTAGACCGCCAACTGTCTAGACTTTAAATCTCGAGCCAGCGTCGTCTCGTTTAGTCAGCCAATTGGTGGCTGAAACCAAACTTTAAGAGGCGACAATTTTGCAAGACACACCACAAGCGATAGGTCTCTACGACCCACGATTCGAGCATGATGCCTGCGGCGTTTCATTTGTCGTCGATATGCATGGTCGGGCGAGTCATGAAATTGTTTCAACTGGCCTCGGCGCGCTTTGCAGTATGGAACACCGCGGCGCGACAGGTGCCGAGACGCAAACGGGTGATGGTGCGGGTATTTTGTTGCAGATTCCGCACAAGTTTTTTAGTGCCGTTACTGATTTCGCTTTGCCGAGTGCCGGTAGTTACGGCGTGGGTTTGGCGTTTTTGCCACAAAACGAAGAACTCGTAAGCAAAGCGCGAGCGCAAATCGAACTGATCGTTAGTGAACAGAAGTTGCGCACACTCGGCTGGCGAAGCGTGCCCGTTGACCCGAGTTGTCTTGGCGCGAGTGCGTTGCGTGTGATGCCAACTTTCATGCAGTTTTTTGTGGATGACCCAAGCGGCGCAAAGTTGATCGATCTAGATCGCAGACTGTTTATTTTGCGCAAACGCATTGAGCACGAATTGTCTGACGAACTCAAGACTTATTTTCCGTCGTTGTCGTCACGAACATTCATATATAAGGGCATGTTGACCACGCCAGAGTTGCAGATGTTTTTCGCCGACTTGAGTGACGAGCGAATCGAGTCGGCCTTGGTGCTGGTGCACAGCAGATTCTCAACGAATACGTTTCCTTCGTGGCCATTGGCGCACCCATATCGATACATCGCACACAACGGTGAGATCAACACAGTTCAGGGAAACCGAAACTGGATGCGGACGCGAGAGTCGCTGTTGGCCACTGAGTTGATCCCTGATTTAGAAAAAGCGTTTCCGATTTGCACGATTGGCGGCTCTGACTCGGCAAGTTTCGACGAAGTGCTTGAACTTTTGCATTTGTCGGGCCGAAGTTTGCCACACGCAATGTTGATGATGATTCCCGAAGCTTGGGAGAACTCGACAACGATGTCTCAGACAAAGCGAGCGTTTTACCGCTATCACGGATCTTTGATCGAGCCATGGGATGGACCGGCAAGTGTTGCATTCACTGACGGCACAGTGATTGGCGCAGTTTTAGATCGCAACGGTTTGCGACCGAGTCGATATTGGGTCACCGATGATGATCGCGTGATTATGGCGAGCGAAGTTGGTGTTGTTGATATTGACCCAGCAAAGATCGTTGCTAAAGGGCGCTTGCAGCCGGGCAAGATGCTGCTCGTTGATACTTCGCAAGGCCGAATAATTGGTGACGATGAAATCAAAGAATCTCTCGCCGCCAGCGAACCTTACGAAAAGTGGTTAAACGATGGACAAGTTGAGCTTGAAAAGCTTGCTGACCGAGAACATGTTGTCTTCAGTCACGAGAGCGTTCTTCGTCGCCAGCAAATGTTTGGCTACACGCACGAAGAGTTGAAGTTGATAATGGCGCCGACGGCATTGACAGGTTCAGAGCCAATCGGGTCTATGGGCACCGATACACCGATTGCTGTTTTGTCAGAGCGGCCGAGACTTTTGTTCGACTACTTTTCGCAAATGTTCGCACAAGTTACGAATCCGCCGCTTGATGCGATTCGCGAAGAGATTGTCACATCAGTTGGCTCAACTTGCGGACCAGAAGGCAACTTGTTGCAGGCGACGGCCGAAAACTGCAAGCAACTTGTTTTGCCATTTCCGATTATCGACAATGATGAATTAGCCAAGATCATTCACATCAACGACGATGGAAACTTTGAACATTTGAAGTCTGTTGTTGTAAGCGGGCTTTACCGAGTCGCCGACGGTGCTGAAGCGATGCGAAGTGCAATCGATGAGGTGCGTGAGTGCGTGTCAAAAGCGATTGATGAAGGTTCGCGCATCGTCGTGATTTCAGATCGCAATAGTGATGATACGTTCGCGCCAATACCAAGTTTGTTGTTGACTAGCGCGGTACATCACCATTTGATTCGACAAAAGCAGCGCACAAAAGTTGGTTTAATCATCGAAACGGGCGATGCGCGCGAGGTGCATCACATGGCGCTGCTGATTGGTTATGGGGCTGGCGCGATTAATCCGTATCTTGCGTTCGAGACGATCGAAGACATGGTGAATAGCAGTGTTGATGTGGCGGCTGCAGGCGGCGAGTCGGGCGGAATGTTTGGTCTAGGTGCGATGGACGCACAAAAGGCGATCAAAAATTACATCAAAGCGTCGGGTAAGGGCGTTTTGAAAGTCATGTCGAAGATGGGTGTTTCAACTGTTGCGTCGTATACGGGGGCACAGATTTTTGAAGCGATTGGTTTGTCGCGTGAACTCGTCGACGAATTCTTTACTGGCACTGTCTCACGATTGGGCGGAATTTCATTAGATGAAATTGCCCAAGAGGTTGCGGCTCGTCATGCGACTGCATATCCATCGCGACCAGATCAGCGAAGACATCGACAGCTTGAACTCGGTGGCGAATATCAGTGGCGTCGAGAAGGCGAGCACCATCTGTTTAATCCGGAAACTGTTTATCGTTTGCAACATTCAACTCGCTCGGGTCGCTATGACATTTTTAAGCAATATACAAAGTCAGTGGATGATCAGTCGCGAGTGCTTTCAACTTTGCGAGGACTGTTCGAGTTTTCTGATGCACGCGAGCCGATCTCGATCGACGAAGTTGAGCCGATCAGTGAGATTGTTAAGCGATTTTCTACCGGCGCAATGAGTTATGGATCAATTTCGGCCGAAGCACATGAAAACTTGGCGATTGCGATGAACCGCATTGGCGCCAAGAGCAATACAGGCGAGGGCGGAGAAGACTCGGAGCGCTATATCGCAATGGCTAACGGTGACTCGAAGCGATCAGCAATTAAACAAGTTGCGTCAGCCCGATTCGGTGTGACGAGTGAATATTTAGTGAACGCAGATGATTTGCAAATCAAAATGGCACAAGGTGCCAAACCGGGCGAGGGTGGTCAATTGCCGGCGCACAAGGTGTATCCATGGATTGCTAAGACTCGACACTCAACGGCTGGTGTTGGTTTGATTTCGCCACCACCGCATCACGACATTTATTCAATTGAAGATCTCAAACAGTTAATTCACGATCTTAAAAATTCGAACCCAGTTGCGCGAGTACACGTCAAACTCGTTGCCGAAGTTGGTGTGGGCACAGTCGCCGCTGGCGTTGCTAAAGCCAAAGCCGATGTTGTGCTGATTTCTGGTCATGACGGTGGCACTGGTGCGTCGCCGTTGACGTCTCTTAAACATGCCGGCGCACCTTGGGAGTTGGGTTTGGCTGAGACGCAGCAAACACTGATGTTGAATGGTCTCCGAGATCGAATCGTTGTTCAGGCCGACGGTCAGATGAAGACAGGTCGCGACGTAATGATCGCAGCCCTTCTTGGCGCCGAAGAGTTTGGTTTTGCGACTGCGCCACTTGTTGTGAGCGGTTGCATCATGATGCGCGTTTGCCATTTAGATACGTGTCCGGTAGGTATTGCGACTCAAAACCCTGAGTTACGTAAAAAGTTTGCAGGCAAGCCTGAATTCGTTGTGAATTTCTTCGAGTTTGTTGCTGCCGAGGTTCGCGAATATTTGGCGCAACTCGGTTTTCGAACACTTCAAGAAGCCGTCGGTCGAGTCGAGATGCTTGATGCGCGAGTTGCGGTAGACCATTGGAAGGCCCGTGGGCTTGACATTTCGCCAATTTTGATGGCGCCACAAAATCCTTACAAGCAGACGCCTTACAAATCAACAGCGCAAGACCATGCTCTAAGCGAGGCACTTGATAACAAACTGATTGTTGACTGCGCCAAGTCGCTTGACGATGCCTTGCCAACTAACAATGAATACAAGATCAACAATACGAACCGAACTGTCGGCACGATGCTCGGTTATGAAGTGACAAAGCGATATGGCGCAAAAGGTTTGCCTGAGGCGACGATCAGGTTGAAGTTTGTTGGTTCGGCTGGTCAGAGTTTTGGTGCTTTCGTGCCGCATGGCATCGAAATGACGCTTGAAGGCGATTCGAATGATTACTTGGGTAAAGGACTATCTGGTGGCCGGATTATTCTTCATCCCGATCAGCGAGCAAAGTTTGTCGCACATGAAAATGTGATCGCTGGAAACGTGATTGGTTACGGCGCCACTAGTGGTGAGATATTTATCTCGGGCATAGTCGGAGAGCGGTTTTGTGTTCGCAATTCTGGTGTGACTGCTGTTGTCGAAGGTGTCGGTGACCATGGTTGTGAATATATGACAGGTGGCAGGGTTGTCGTGCTCGGCATTACTGGCAGAAACTTTGCAGCCGGAATGTCTGGTGGCATTTCATTTGTCTACGACGTCGATGGCGAATTTGGTTCGAGAGTTAACACCGAATTGGTTGACATTGTTGCTCTTGAAAAAGAGGATGTCACTTGGTTGAAGACAATGATCAGTCGTCATGCCGCGTTAACCAACTCTGTGCGTGCACAAGAAATTTTGTCTGATTGGAAGACGTCATTTGCCAAAATTCGAAAAGTTTTGCCGCGTGACTATGCGCGAGTGATCGCCGAACAGAGCAAGAGGGCAAAGGTTGGTGCAAATGGGTGAGCCAACCGGTTTTTTGAAGTGGGATCGTCAGACGCCAAAGCGACGACGAATACCCGTGCGAGTGCAAGATTGGAAAGAGGTATACGAGCCGTTTCCTGTTGACGAGTTGACGAGACAGGCTGGTCGCTGCATGGACTGTGGAATTCCGTTTTGCAACAACGGATGTCCGCTCGGAAACTTGATACCAGATTGGAATGATCTCGTGTATCGCGGAAACTGGCGCGATGCCATCGAGCGTTTACACGCAACAAATAATTTTCCAGAATTTACTGGGCGACTGTGCCCGGCACCGTGCGAGTCGGCGTGTGTGCTCGGCATCAACTCTGACGCAGTGACGATTAAGCAAGTTGAAGTAGAAATCATTGATCGCGCCTGGCGTGAAGGTTGGGTGACGCCGCAGATGCCGTCGCAGAAAACCGGCAAGCGCGTGGTTGTGATTGGTTCAGGTCCTGCGGGTTTGGCTGCAGCGCAACAGTTGACTCGAGTGGGTCACGATGTTTTGGTTCTTGAGCGTGCCGACCGCATTGGCGGCTTGCTTCGCTATGGAATTCCGGAATTCAAGATGGAAAAAATCAATATCGAACGACGCATTAAGCAAATGTCTGCTGAGGGAACAATCTTTCGAACGAACGCAACTGTTGGCGAAAACGTTGATATCGATGTTTTGTTGGCGTCACACGATGCAGTGGTTCTTGCTTGTGGCGCAACAAACTGGCGCGATTTGAATGTGCAAGGTCGTGAACTCAACGGTATTCATCAAGCGATGGAGTATCTGCCACCTGCGAACAAAGTGCAACAAGGCGATTTTGCCGAAACAGATATCTCAGCTAAAGGCAAACACGTAGTGATTATCGGCGGTGGCGACACTGGTGCCGACTGTTTGGGCACCGCAATACGTCAGGGTGCTGCATCAATAACGCAACTCGAGATTTTGCCGCAGCCGCCTGCGACACGTGCAGCCAATAATCCATGGCCTCAGTGGAGTTTTATTTTCAGAACATCTTCGGCTCACGAAGAAGGTGGCGAGCGAATGTTTGCCGTTTCAACTGAAAAGTTTGTAGGTGACGAACATGGCAATGTTCGCGCTTTGGTAATTACTGATGTCAAATCTGAAAACGGCAGTTTTGTGCCGATTGAAGGCTCGCAACGCGAACTGAAAGCCGACTTGGTTTTATTGGCACTCGGTTTTGTTGGCCCCGAAAAGTCGTCGTGGATTGAGAGCCTCGGGCTCAAGTTTGATGAGCGTGGCAATATCGCGCGAAACGACTCATATATGTCGAGTGTTAGTGGTGTATTTGTTGCTGGTGACATGGGTCGCGGTCAGAGTTTGATCGTCTGGGCAATTGCTGAAGGGCGGGCAGCAGCGGCCGGAGTCGACAAATATTTAATGGGTCATACCGATTTGCCATCGCCAATTGTCGCTTCGGCAAAGCCATTGAATTGATTTGTTTCTCAAAACGGGCGTGATCAGCTATCGCAATAAAAATCGTTTACGATAGAACGTGATGCTGAGTCGTAAATTTCAATTCGCGTGCATTGCAATAATCGTCTCGTCATTTGCGGTGAGTGCATGTGGTGTAGATGTATCAGGCACCGCAACAACTGTCGTGCCTATTGGGCCGACCGACTTTGCAACGATCCCGCCGGTGCAAACAACTTTGCCGAATACGACAACCACGTTGCCGCCCGGCGCAATCGGTGTCGAACAGGAATACATCGTTCAAGCTGGAGATTCACCGATCAAAGTTTCCACTTTGTTCGGAATCACAGTTACTGAGCTTTTGGCTTGGAACGGGCTAGTAGCGGCATCGCAGTTTCCGTATCCGGGACGCAAGTTGCGTATTCCGCCGTCGGCACAAGTCGTGTCGACAAACGTTCAGCAAACTACAACCGCGAACCCTGTCGGCAAACCTGGTTGCGGCAACCGACCCGCCGGCACTTATGAAGTTGCTCAGGGTGACTCGTTGTTTGTGATCATCAAGAAGTTCTGCGTTTCTATGCCGGCGCTATTGGCAGCCAACCAATGGTCGAGCACGGATGTGTTTTTATTCGCCGGAATGAAGATAAATATTCCGCCAGCAGGTTCGTGAGCGACGCGCATTTAGCGCGAAGTTTTGTTACGACGCTTGGCGTGACGGGCGAGTGCGAGCGAAATTAGTTCGTCGATTAACTCGGGGTAACTGACACCTGAGGCTTGCCAAAGCTTTGGATACATAGAGATCGGCGTAAAACCAGGGATTGTGTTGATCTCGTTGCACAAAAAGCCCCGCTTACCCTCTTCGTAAAAGAAGTCAACTCGAGCCATGCCGTCGCTGCGAAGAGTTCGGTAGATCTTGATCGCAAGCTGCTGCACTTCAGAAATCTCTGCAGCTGAAAGTGGTGCCGGCACCAGCAACTGAGCACCGTCGCCAACATATTTGTCGTCATAGTCGTAGAACTCGTGGCTCGGAACAATTTCGCCCGGCACTGAAGCACGAGGCGACTCATTGCCGAGAACTGCAACCTCGATTTCGCGACCCGTTATGGCTTCTTCGATGAGAACCCATTCGTCATATTCGAATGCTTTAGCTAATGCTTTGTCTGCTTCTTGTCGAGTTTTGACTTTGCTCACACCAATTGATGAGCCCATGTTGGCTGGTTTGACGAACATTGGTAAACCAAATTCTTTGATGGCACGATCTATTGCTGAATTTGCATCGTCGGTGTCTCTGACAGTTAAGAACTTTTGTTGGGCGATGCCGTTTGCCGACATGATTTGTTTGGCGACTGATTTATCCATTGCGACTGCGCTGGCCAAAACGCCTGAACCGACATATGCAACATGCGCGAGTTCGAGCAAACCTTGTACGGTGCCGTCTTCGCCCATCGGGCCGTGCAACAACGGAATAACTACTAGCGATTCTTTTTCAGAAGTCTTTTCAAAAGCCAAGTTCGAACTTGTTGTAGACCCTGTCGCACTCAGCGCTTTGACACTCTGTGATTGCGGCAACTCTGATTGAACCCACCTGCCTTCACGAGTGATGCCAACAGTCGACACTTCGTACTTCTGTGGATCAAGAGCGCGCAGAACATGGGCTGCAGTCACGCAACTGACATCGTGCTCGGCAGATTCACCACCAAATAAAACGACGACGCGTGTTTTTGACTTGCGATTTTCGCTAATCATTCGTCTTTACGGTACTCGCATCGCAGTGCCAAACAGTCGCATCGCAAGTTCGCAGTTAGGATAAAAGCCGTATGCGCTTCATGGCAGCAGATGTTGCACGCGCGGTTGCCGGAGAATTAGTCGGCTCAAACGCCCACTTGTCCGGCGTCTCATTCGATACGCGAACAATTTTGCCTGGTCAATTATTCGTGCCGATTATTGATCAACGGGATGGTCACGATTTCATCGCCGATGCACTCAAGCGCGGAGCTGGCGCTTATTTGACTTCACGCGAACCGCAAGGTCGCACAGCGATTCGAGTCACCGAAACAGTTGCTGCGTTGTTGACACTTGGCGCATGGGGTAGAGCAAAACTTGATCAGAATTTAGGTTTGCGAGTTGTTGGCGTGACTGGTTCTGTCGGTAAAACATCGACTAAAGATCTAGTTGCTAGTGCACTGAGTGTCGCTTTTAAAACTCATGCCAATGAGCGTTCGTTTAACAACGATTTTGGTTTGCCGACGACCATTCTGAATGCACCCGACGAGACGCAAGCACTTGTGCTCGAAATGGGAATGCGTGGATTCGGCGAGATAGCCAAGTTGTGCGCGGTGGCTCATCCACAAATTGGCATCGTCACTGCTGTGGCCAAGGCACACACCGAAAGAGTTGGGTCGATTGACGGTGTCGTTATAGCGAAACGCGAGTTGATTGAAGCGTTGCCAAATACGGGCATTGCGATTTTGAATCGTGATGATGAACGCGTTTGGGCAATGCATAGTGCGACTGAAGCAACTGTGTTGAGCTTTGGAGTCTCAGAACTCGCAGATGTTCGAATGGTGAAATGCACAATTGACGATCGAGGTTGTGCGAAGGCGAATGTCGCTTCGCCTTGGGGAGAAGTCGAGTTGAAAATGCAAGTTGCAGGGCGTCACATGGCGCAAAATGCTTTGGCGGCGTTATGTGTGGCCGGCGCACTTGGCATTGATATGGTCTCGGCGGCGGCGGCAGTTTCTGCGGCAAAGATTTCTGATTCGAGAATGCAAATGAGAAAGTTGCAGTCGGGTGCGACCGTGATTGATGATTCGTATAACGCGAACCCGGCCTCAATGCGTGCGGCACTTGAGACGCTCGCAAGTCTCAACGCCAAAAGAAAAGTTGCTTTTTGTGGGTTGATGGCCGAGTTGGCTGAGTCTGCGAGTGAACATCGTTCAATTCGACAGTACGCAACTGAATTGGGCATCGAGTTTGTAGCAGTGAACACCGACCTCTACGACATTGATGCGGTGAATTTTGACCAAGCGAGAGATCAACTAGCAAAACTGAGTCGTGACGATGCCGCGCTAGTTAAGGGCTCGAAAGTAACGGGTCTCGTACATCTTTGCGAAGGCTTATAAAACTGTTTCTACTTCACTTCGGTTGCGTTCAATGCGTTCAATGTCGCACCACCACCACAAAACTGCAGCCCACAGCGAACCCATAATTAACAGCCACTGCGAACCGTAACGGTCGATCAGCGGACCGAAAACTAAGTTGCCAATTGGCACTGTGCCGCCGAATGCCATGAACCAAAGAGCCATGACACGTGCTCGAATTTCGGGAGAGAGACCTGAAACAAGGACTGTCTGCATTGAAGTTGTCGTAAAAAAGTAAGCAGCACCGAGGAAGAAAACAGAAAAGAACGCAAGACCGACATTTGGAGCAAGTGCAAACGCCATCATGCTGACGCTGAAACTTGCGAAGCCAACACGAATGAGTTTGCGATTGTCGACGTCGACAAAAAGTGTTGAAACACTAAGACCGCCGAGGCAAGCGCCAAATCCCCAAGTTGCATAAAGCCAGTTATATGTTGAACTTTGAGACTCGATGCCGAAGTTGAGTTGGGCCACTGCAGGAAACAGGCCGACATATGGCAAAGAGAGAAGCGAAAACGAAGCGAGAGTCAAGACCACTCGCGAGACGACGATGCGTTCGCGGGCGATTTTGAACGCAAACGTGAATCTACGCCAGCCGGCAGTTGTGTCACGAGTGAATTCTGGAATTTTCACGCTGGTCAGAGCAAAAATAACGAACAGATAAGTGGCAGCGTTGATTGAAAAGAACTGTGCCGTCGAGACGTTCCACTGCGCGAGTACAGCGACGATTATTGGGCCGATCACTCGCGCGCCGTTGATCACAGTTGAATTAAGCGAAATCGCTCCAGGAAGATCTTTTGGTGGCACGAGGGTTGTGAGCATTGAAGACCAGCCGGGAATCTGCAATGCATTGCCGATGCCGACGCCGAGTTGGGCGGCAAAGATCAGCCAAATTGCAACGTCGTTGGCGGCAAAGAATGCGAGCAAAAGCGAGCACAAGAGTTGGAGAATTTGCATTGAAACGAGAAACTTCTTGCGATTCACTCGATCGGCAATGACACCCCCCGGAATTGACAACAACAGAATCGGGCCGAGTTGAGCAAAGATCACAACTGCGACGAAGGAGGCGCGGCCAGTTCGTCCATATATATAGACAGGCAAAACAACGTTTTGAATCCAGGTACCAATGTTTGAGGCAAATGAGCCAAACCAAATTCTCCGAAAATCACGCGACTGAAATGCGGCGCGAGCACTGCCTGACTTGACCTGGCGATTTCGACGACTAACCGGAGTTGAAGAGTCAGTCGTGTCAGTCATGCGCGAATCGCTTTAACGCTAGTGCAATAATTGAGTTGTGGACGCAACAAAAACCGATAGCAAAATAAGTTTCGAACAAGTGCAAGTGGCGCAACAAGTTGTCGCCGACTCGTGTCGCACACGTCACGCAGTTTTCTCAGAGTGCCCACATTGTGGTTCGGCTCTGCATGCAGAGCATGCACACTTTAAGTGTTCGGGTTGCGGCTGGCGCGATAGTTGCTGCGACTAGTTCTAAAGAACTTTTAAGCAATCAACAGCAGTTTTGTTGAGTGCAGTTGCTGCCGCAAGATTTGTGATCTCGCCATTGACTGTGTTGACGCCAAGTTTCAGGCGCTCGTCGCGTTGCGCCGCAATTTTTGTGCCAAGTTTGGCGACATCAATTAGATAGGGCAAAGTCGCGTTGGTGAGTGCATAGGTGCTCGTGTGAGGCACCGCGCCTGGCATATTGCCGACGGCATAGTGCAGAACGCCATGTTTTTCGTAAACGGGTTCTTTGTGAGTTGTTTCGTGAATTGTTTCGATGCAGCCGCCTTGGTCGACGGCGACGTCGACGATCACTGAGCCACGTTTCATTGTCTTGACCATGTCTTCGGTAACGACAATTGGCGCGCGTGCGCCAGCGACAAGAACAGCACCGATGACTAGATCGGCTTGTGCGATGTAGCGCTCAATTGCGCCGCGGTTCGAGGCGATAGTTGTGATTCGCGAGCGAATGATTTGGTCAATGAAACGCAAGCGATCAAGATTCTTGTCGAGCAAGGCCACCTCGGCTTCCATTCCGCCGGCGATCCACGCTGAGTTCCAACCGACATTGCCTGCACCAATCACCAAAACTTTTGCCGGATGAACACCGGGTGCACCACCCATTAAAACGCCACGACCGCCGTTCGGACTTTGCAAATAGAACGCGCCGACTTGGGTGGCGATTCGCCCGGCAATTTCGCTCATTGGCGCAAGCAACGGAAGTGAACCATCTGATTCTTGAACAGTTTCATATGCGATCGATGTCGCCTTATTTTTGAGTAGCGCCTCGGCGACTGTCGGGTAGGCCGCAAGATGCAGATAAGTGAAGAGAGTTAGATCGGGTCGAAGGTAATCGAATTCTTTCGCGGTTGGCTCTTTGACTTTGACAACCATTTGTTGCGACCATGCGTCGGCCGCAGTTGGCACGATCGTCGCACCGGCCGCCTCATATTGGCAGTCTTCGATTGAGGCGCCGAGACCCGCCGTAGTCTCGACAAATACTTCGACCCCTAGCCGCTCGAGTTCGCGGACGCCATCGGGAGTCAGGGCAACTCGTCCCTCAGAAGTTTTGGTCTCTTTGGGCACACCCAGTGTTTTGATTGGTGGGGTCGTCATGTGCTCAAATCTAGTAGAAATATGCAATGCTTGATTTCAAGTTGATTGTGCGCGTGGGGGTTAGAGCAAGTGAACGAAGTTAGTGGGCTTAATTAGTGGGAAGTGAACGCGGTTCGGTAGAACTTGTCAACGTCACGAAACGTTACGGCGATGTCGTTGCGGTCGATTCATTAAATCTTGAGATTAAGTCAGGCGAATTTTTGTCGCTGCTTGGGCCAAGTGGTTGTGGCAAAACAACAACGTTGCGAATGCTGGCTGGTTTTGAGCAGCCTGATGAAGGTTTTGTGCGAATCAGTGGTGAGTATGTGCAAGGTGTGCCGCCATACAAGCGCGATGTGAATACGGTGTTTCAGCACTATGCATTATTTCCGCATATGAGTGTTGCCGAAAACGTTGCATATGGTTTGCGGCAAAAGGGTGTTTCGAAAAGTGAGATCGGCAGCAAAGTAATTGAGGCACTTGACATGGTGCAGATGTCAAAGATGGCCAATCGAAAGCCACGTCAATTGTCTGGTGGGCAACAACAACGTGTTGCGGTGGCACGTGCTCTGGTGAATCGCCCGAGCATTTTGTTGCTTGACGAGCCACTTGGTGCGCTTGACCGAAAATTGCGCGAAGAGATGCAGATCGAATTGAAACTCTTGCAGAGTCGATTGGGTATCACGTTTGTTTTTGTTACGCACGATCAAGAAGAGGCGATGTCGATGTCAGACCGAATTGCGATCATGCTTAACGGCCATGTCGAACAACTTGGCGACCCTGAAACTGTTTATGAGCGACCAGCGTCGGCGTTTGTCGCGGGGTTTGTTGGGCGAAACAACTTTTGGCGTGGAGTCGCAACTTCTAATGGCGCAAAGGCCAATGACGGAACAGTTTTTGTCGCAACGCGGCCAGAAGAAACTGTGCCCGCCGGCCAAGATGCACTCGCCGCAGTGCGACCTGAAACGATCAACCTCTCGGCGACAAAGCCAAGCTCTGACGCCAATTTCGTGGGTGCCAAAGTTGCCGGTGTCTCGCACTTTGGTGACGTGCTACAATATGTTGTAACCGCAGGGTCTCGGGACTTGTTGGTTCAGGTGAGTCGCACAGACCCGTCGCGGTTTGCTGTCGGAGATTCTGTCTGGTGCGCCTGGTCGGCTGACGACGTGTATCTGTTCTCGGCGCGACAGGCAGATCTAGTGCTTGCAGGTACGCCTCATACTTAAAGACGTGACTACTATTCAATTAACACAACAATAAAAGGGGAGAGCAATGAGTAACGAAAAGAAGCAATTGAAGATGTTGGCACCCGAAGGTTTTCGTGAAAAACTTTCGCGCCGCGCATTTTTGCAAGGCGGCACTGCGCTCGCAGGCTTTGCACTAGTTGCTGCGGCTTGTGGTTCTTCAGACGGCGATTCGGCCGAAGGCGGCGAAGCCGGTGGCGAGAATTTGGCGTCAGGCGACTGGAGTCGAGTAGTTAATCAGTCAAGTGGAACATTGGCGATGTACACCTGGGGTGACTACAACGACCCCGAGTTGGTGGGCGCACTTGCCGCATCGACACTTAACGTGACGATGAAAGTCGACTACTACGCAAGCAATGAAGACTTGATCACGAAGCTTGCTACTAGCGGCGGTGCCAGCGGTTTCGACATTGTTGTGCCAACTGGTCCTTATATTCCGCAGATGATCGAAAAAGGTTTGATTCAAAAACTTGACAAGTCGTTGATTCCGAACATGGTCAACGTTGACCCAAATTATTTGGCGCAGGCATGGGACCCAACGAATGAGTATTCAGTTTGCAAGAACTGGGGCACAGTTGGTTACTTGTATGACACAACAAAAATTTCCAAAGAGATGACCAACTGGCAAGACTTCCTTGACGTGTGCATGGGTGAGGCGAGCGGTAACTGCGCGGTTATCGATGCGGCACCGAACTACTGTGGCGCTTGGTTCTGGGCTAACGGCATTGACTGGAACACCGAAAAGGTCGAAGATCTTGATGCTTGCGAAAAGTTCTTAGTTGAAGAATTTGCTCAGCACATCAAGGCGTTCGACAGCTACCCATCAACGAAAATTGCCGAAGGCGCTTATGCAATCGCAATGGCGTGGAACGGCGATGCTCGTCAGGCCTATGTTCGAATCGAAGAAGCTGGCGGTAATCCAGACGATTGGAAGTGGGTTTTGGGTTCACCAGAAACTGAGTTGTGGATGGACAACTATTGCATCGCAGCGGGGGCACCGAATGCCGAAGCTGCAAATGCTTGGATCAACTGGGACTTGATTCCTGAGATCTCGATCAAAGACTTGTCGTACCACGGTTATCACACTGGTATGAAGAACATGTCGACTTTGATTTCAGAGGTCGCACCTGACCTCACTCGTGGCGACATGATTTTCTTTGGTGATGATCAGGTTGCAACCATGCGAACCCAAGTGATCACGCCAGCGCTTGATCGTTTGATCGACATCCTCAACAAGTCAAAGGCAAAGGCCGGAGGCTGATCTTTAGTGACCGTATCGGTCGCCGCAAAATTTAGAAGCAAGACAAGAGCACCAAAGTATCTGCTCGCCATTCCGGCGATCATTTGGTATCTGGTTTTTTTTGCGGCGCCGATCGCGTTCATCGTTCTTTATTCGTTTGGCACCAAAGACACGACGAAGTTATTGCCGGTTGACTTAAGCAACCTTTCGTCAAATAGTTACTCGTCAGTCTTCGACGAGACATTCTTCAAAGTTTTCAGGGCAACGCTGCGAATCAGCGTTGTTGCCACGATCATGTGCGTTGTGATTGGCTTACCGGTTGCCTATTTTGCGGCATTCAAAGTTGCTGAAAAATGGAAGGCGATAATTCTCGCTGCAGTTGTCGTGCCAAGTTTTACAAGTTTTCTGATTCGTACAGTCGCATGGCGAATTCCGCTTGCACCGAATGGGACGCTTTCAAAGTGGCTCGTTGACATGGGTTACATCGGAAGCAATGGCATTCAAATTCTTGAAACTGCCACTGCTGTACAGATTGCAATCGTTTACAACTATCTCGGCTTCATGATTTTGCCGTTGTTCGTCGCGCTCGATCGCATTGATGTGCGCATGCGTGAAGCAAGCAAAGATCTTGGCGCGGGGCGCATCGCAACATTTTTTGGCGTGACTTTGCCACTCGCTGGACCAGGAATCATCGCTGGTGTGTTGCTGACGTTTATTCCGATGTGTGGCGACTATGTGACGGCGACAGTTCTTGGCGGCGCAAAGGGCAACATGATTGGCTCGATGATTGCATCGCAATTTAGTGGTGCGCAAAACTGGCCACTCGGTTCTGCGATGGCGATCTTGATGATCGGAGCTGTGTTGATGACACTGATAGTTGGGGCAGCGATCTTTTGGATTTTGCCACGACTTGCTCGGCTGGCATCACCACTGATTCAGAAAGTGCGCCGCAAGATTCACGAGCGTGCAGCAAGTCAGGTACGAAGTGAAAAGATACAGACTCGTGTTAAGCGCCAAGTTTTGAGCAAGGTGCTAGCCATCTGGACTGTGCTCGTTTTGATATTTCTGTTTGTGCCGATCTTGCTGGTTATTTTGCATTCATTTAATGCAGGCAGTTCGTTCACAATTTGGTCTGGTAGCACAAGTCTTAAGTGGTGGGGTGAGTTGTTCGATGGAGCCGAGTCGTTTGCTGTTTTGGTTCGGTTCGCTGTTTTAATTGCGATCGGACTCATTGCAAAGACGTATTTCAAAAATAAGACATACGTAGCAAATTCGGTGAAGACTTGGATTGCAACTGGTGCATTCGTTTTGGCTTTGATAATAAATGGTGTAATCACGAACTGGTTCAGAACGATTTTTGATTTCGCGGGCATCGGTGATGCAATTCGAAACTCTTTTATTGCGGCGTTTGGTGCGACGATAATCGCCGTAATTATTGGTGGCATGTCAGGTGTTGCGTTGGCGCGCCGACCTGGCGGCTGGACGAAGGCTTTTATGGCAACGGTTTTTCTAATTCTGGTCACTCCAGAAATCATGGATGCAATTGCGCTCGTGACTTGGTTTCCGCGAATCAAAGATGTGCCATTGATCGGAACGATATTTTCTTCGGGTTGGGGCCCGTTCAACGGTGGCATCAACAAACTTTGGGTTGGTCAATCGCTTTACGCGAGTGCAGTCGTCACGTTGATTGTGCGGGCGCGACTTGCTGGTCTCGACGAATCGCTTGAAGAAGCAGCAGGCGATCTTGGTGCGCCTCCTGCCCGAGCATTTCGTCAGATCACTCTGCCGTTGATTGCGTCGGCGATGGTCGCTGGTGGTTTGCTGTCGTTCGCTCTTTGTCTCGATAACGCGGTGATTTCTACATTGCTAAGCGAAGCCGGCTCGACAACATTTCCAGTCGCCTTGTTAGGCGCGACGCGAAGCACAATTAAGCCGTTCTGGGGTGTTGGAGCAGTGTTGCTATTCATGGTCACGCTTGGTGCGTTGTGGTTTCTCGCGGTTCTCTTGCGTCGCGGAGGTGACTCAGCGAGCAAGATTGCGGCGACATTCACAGGCTCATGAAGTATGAGTAGGAAGTGTGAGCGACCATCATGTCGCGAACGGGGCGAAGTCGCATATGTAATTGACACAGCCAACTTGCTCGTCAATATTGATGCACCGATACCTAGAGATTCATCGCGGGTAAATATTTTGTGTCGCCGGCACGCCGACTCGCTGGTTGTGCCACGTGACTGGCAGATTATTGACAATCGAACTAAAAAGCAGCGGTTGTTTAGTGCCCCAGCGAGTCAGTCTGTGCGAACTTCATCGCGATCGTCTTCTGTTAAAAAACAAAAGCGCGAAAAAGGTAAGGCTGGCGCAGTCATTCAAGATTTGTTTGAGTTTGCAACACGTGTGGTCGCTGCACCCGCCCGCGAGCCAGAACCCATTCGTGAGCCAGAGCCCGTTCGTGAAACTGCGTCGGCGCGCCCTGACGAAGTTTCAGAAGTTTCGGTCGGCGAAATCGAGGACGTGACCGAAAACGAGACTATTGATCCGCAAGAAACCCAAGCAATGCCGTGGACGCCGCAGTTTGATCGAACAGGTGACCTAGATGGCCGACTGCGGGCGCGTGGCCGACTGTTGTCGCGAGCCTTTGGCGCTTTTGACGCATCTGACGAGGGTCGTGACGACGATCATGATCACGATCAGCAACACCCAGAGTATTAACACTTAGATGGATTTAATTGCCTCGGTTGAGGTGCCAGTTTCTGTTGAGAAACTTTTTGATTATGTCGCCGACTTGGCGAATTATTCGTCGTGGCTTGAGTTCGTGCACAAAGTTGAGTTGGTCGGTGACAGCATTGAAACTGATGCAACTTGGCTTGTTGAATTGCGGGCAAAACTTGGTGTTCTTGCAAGATCTAAGCGACTGCGAATGACTCGAACTCTATGTGAGCATCCAAAACTGGTTGTATTTGAGCGTCGCGAACAAGACTCGCGACGACATTCAGAATGGATTTTGCGCGCGACTGTCAGCCAGACTGCGACTGGGGCGAAACTCGAAACAAACTTGCACTACTCGGGCAATTTGTTTACTGGCGGCATGTTAGAACGTGCACTCAGCGATCAGATAGCAACTGGTCGCGAAAAACTTATCCAACAATTGAGCGCGAAGTAATCGCTACAGGCTGACCCGCGGCAAGTTGACCGCAGGCGGCGTCGATGTCGGTGCCACGGTTGCGTCGCACAGTCGCATTCACACCAAGGTCAATTAATTGATCTGCGAATTCACGCACTTCGTCGGGCGCACTGCCTTTTGTTAGATAACCAGGTGTCGGATTAAGTGGAATCAAGTTGACGTGTGCGCTCGGTTTCAAACTTTTGCAAAGTTTTGCCAGTTCGCGGGCGTCTCGCGGCGTGTCGTTAACATCCTTAATTAGAGCCCATTCAAAAGTAACACGACGGTTTTTCTTCTGCAGATATTTTCTGCACGCTTGCATCAGATCTTCGATCGGGTATCGCTTGTTGATCGGCACGAGTGAGTTGCGCAAGTCGTTGCGCGCAGCGTGAAGTGAAACCGCCAAGTTCACAGGCAATGGTCGATCAGCGAGAGTGTTAATGCCAGGAATGATGCCGACAGTTGAAATAGTTAAGTGTCTTGCTGAGATGCCGATGGCCTCATGAATTCGTGTTACTGATTGCCACACTGCTTCTTCGTTTGCCAATGGTTCGCCCATGCCCATGAAGACGACATTTGCAAGACGCTGATTTCGTGCGGCACTCGTTCGTGCGGCGTGCACGACTTGTTCGACGATTTCGCCCGCAGTTAGCTGACGATTGAAGCCGGCTTGACCCGTTGCGCAAAAACCACAGGCCATGGCGCAACCTGCTTGAGTGCTGACGCAGACTGTGGCGCGATCTTGATAGTGCATTAATACCGACTCGATTTTGTAACCGCCGTTTTTTAGTTGCCAAAGAAACTTTGTCGTGCCTCCGCGATCGCTGTCGCGTGCAGTGACAAGTTCAAGACTGCTCGGAAGTGCCGCGTCAAGTTTTGATCGTAGGTCTTTCGAGATCGTTGTAATTTCAAGTGGTGCTTGAAATTCTGTATATAGACCTTGCCAAATTTGGTCGAGTCGATACTTCGGAGCGTCGCCGAGAATCGATGCGATATCTTCGCGACTGGCGTCGTATCGCGACTTAACTAACTGTGTCTGTGCGCTCACTTTATTTGAGATGCTTTTGGGCAAGCGCCTCGTAGTCGACCATGCGAGCACGAAGAACATCAAGGCTTGCTGTCCAGAATGCTTCGTCACTGACGTCGATGTTGAACGCTTGGCCAAGTTCTTCGGCGGTGTCCATGCCGGCGCGCGAAAGCACCGTGTCGTAGCCACTTCGAAAGCGTTCTGGGTCGCGACTGTATTGGGCATAGAGACCAAGCCCGAATAACAAGCCGTATGTATAAGGCCAGTTGTAGAAATGGCTGCCGTAATAGTGAGGCTTGAGCACCCACATGTGCGGGTGTGCTGTTGATTGATCGATGCCATTGCCATATGCCGAAGCTTGAGCGCTGAGCATCATTTCGTTGAGTTCGCTGACGCCAAGTGTGCGACGCTGACGACGAGCGAAAACTTCGGTCTCGAACAAGAAACGACTGTGAATGTCAACAACGACTTGGTTGGCGCCACCGAGATCGGTGTCGAGCAAAGCAAGACGTTCGTCACCCGAAAGTCGCGATAGACCTTCTTCGACAACAAGAGTTTCGCAGAAGATGCTTGCGGTTTCGGCGAGCGCCATCGGCAAACGCTTTTGCAATGGTGTGCGATCTGCGAGCTGAGTGTTGTGATAGGCGTGACCGAGTTCGTGGGCAGTTGTTTGTGCCGAGTCGACGCTGCCAGCCCAGTTAAGTAGCACGAGTGATCTGTCATCGACGAATGACATGCAAAATGCACCGCCGACTTTGCCTTCACGCGGCTCGGCGTCGATCCATTTTTCAGCCAGTGATCGGTCGACGAGCCCGGCCAAGTTGTCGCTGTATGCGGCAAATGCGCCACGCACAAGTTGAACGCCTTGGTCCCACGAGATTTGACTTGGGGCAACGTTGAGTGGCGCGAATAGATTCCACCAAGACAGTCCATTTTTATCGCCGTGAAGTTTTGCGCGAACGTTCATCCAGCGGCGAAAGTCAGGTAGCGATGCTGAGACTGCACTTTGCATTGCGTCGAATGTTTTGCGGCTGACACTGTTGGCGTAAAGCGACGCGTCGAGTGGCGATGCCCAATGTCGGCGGCGATTGATCGCATTTGCTTCGCCTTTGATTGAGTTCATCGCAGCAGCACATGGAGTGGCAACTGTTGGCCATGCACGCATCTCGGCGTCGTATGCGGCTTTGCGCACGCGCAAGTCAGAGTGGGTTGACATGCCACGAACAGCGGTGATCGGCAAAGTCTTTTTGCCATCGGGAAGATCTACTTCGACAGACAATTGTGATGTGATGTCACCCTGCAAGCGAGACCACGCCGAAGAGCCAGTGGTTGAAAGCTCAGCGTAGAAACCTTCTTCAACTTCGCTCATTTGGTGTTCTGCTCGTGCTTGCAATCGTTGAAGTGGCCCAAGATGTTCGCGGGCAACTTCGCTCACTTTGGCAAGGTCATCGGCGCCAAGTGTGGCGACCCAGTCGGCGAGGCGAGCGAGCAGTGGCGAAAGGCGAGAGTCAATGACTTCGAGTTCGCTGAGCAAGCCTTGAGCGGTCTCTTCGCGTGTGTTCGTGCTGACAGTTGCGTAAACATAAGAGCCAAGAATTTCGGATTCTTTGATCGTCTCGTTCATCGAATTGATTATTTGGTTGGCGATTTCGCCTTCTTGTGATGAAGGCTTGTGTGGTGTGCCGGCACGGATGTTGTGCTCTTCAAATTGAGCCTCGAGTCGGGCCACATTGGCGCCAGTGCGCTCCATGGCGTCAGTGAATGATCGAGCTGTAAATGACTCGTGAACGTCGGCAACCGACCAGCGCGGTAAAAGTGTGTCTGTCATGGGGTTAAGTGTATGGGTTGGGGTATCTGTCAGGTTTGTTTCGCGGTAGAAGCGATCTCACCGATAAATGCCTGTTCTTGATGGTGGACGGTGAAGCCGAGTTTTTCGTATGTTGCGATTGCGGCTGTGTTGTCTTTGTCGACGAACAGCATGCCGGTTGTTGCGCCTGCGTTTGCTAGATAGTTGAGACCCGCGACAGTAAGCGATCGACCAAGACCTTGGCCATGAAATTGTGGGTCAACGGCGATGACATAAATCTCGCCGATTTTTGGGTCAAGATCGCGGTCGATTTTTGTCCAACAGAATGCGGCGAGCGTTGGTTTGCTGATGTCGCTCAAAAAATAAAGTAAGAAGCCGCTCGGGTCGAACCATTTTTCGGATTGTCGCGACTGCAACAGTTGTTTTGTCCAACTGCCTTGTTCAGGGTGACTGCTGAACGCACGATTGTTGACGTTGAGCCAAGCATCTTCGTCGATGCCAACCCGAAAACTTTGTGTCTCGACTTGCTTGGTTGCCATGATCGTTTGTTGTGAAAGAGGAAGTTGAACCCGCATCTGCAGCAATGTGCGACCGCTGTGCAAGTCGATTTGTTTGGCGAGGTCAATGTGTTCTGATGTTGCACCACATACCCACCAATGAACTTGACCTCCGCCTTCACCTGAAATAATTTTTGAGGCTTCTGAAAAAAGTGCGTTGCCGAGGTCAAGTGTTTGATTTCGATGTTGAGGATCGACGACTAAGTCGATAGCCCACGATTCGTTGCCTCTAGAGATTTGGCAGTATGCGATTGGTTGGCCCGTGCGATGGTGGCGAGCAGTTAAGCCTGCGAAACCGGGACGACCGCCTTGGCGCAAGTCGATCCATAAATGGTCGTTGAGTGGTTTTCGGTTGTCGGCTTTTTCGACAGCATCAAGCAGTTGCGTGATTTCGGCAATGTTTTGCGGGGTCATGTTTCGCTTGATTTCAAACTCGACCATGTCTTCAGGCTATCTATCTAGGTCGAGATGCAGTGCTGTGTAGTGTTGCGTCTTGATGAGTGCAAAGAAAATTGAAGTTGCAAAGCGCGCGACCGACGTATTGCGATTGTTGAAGCGTGAGTATCCTGTGGCGATTTGCGAGTTGACCCATGAGTCGGCGTTTCAGTTGTTGGCCGCGACGATTCTTTCGGCTCAATGCACTGACGCTCGCGTGAATATGGTGACGCCAGCGCTTTTTGACGCGTATCCAACACCCGAAAAACTGGCCGTTGCTGACGTGGCGCATGTTGAGCAGTTGGTGCGTTCGACTGGTTTCTATCAGACGAAGGCAAAAAATTTGATTGGCATGGCGAGTCAGGTGATGTCACGATTTGGCGGAGAAGTGCCGCGCGAGATTGAAGATCTAGTGACGTTGCCGGGCGTGGGTCGTAAGACAGCCAATGTTTTGCGCAGCGTTGTATTTGGTTTGCCGGGTTTGCCAGTCGATACCCATGTTGGTCGATTGTCGCGACGACTCGGGCTCACAAAACTAGAAGACCCAGTGAAAGTTGAATATGAACTTAATGCGATGTTGCCGCCGCCAGAGTGGGGCGAATTTAGTTTGCGATTGATTTTGCACGGTCGTCGAGTTTGCGACGCGCGAACACCGCGATGCGAAGAGTGTTTGCTTGAGTCGCTCTGCCCGAGTTCGATGTTGCCGACGAAGAAGCCGGCAAAGAAACGGGCGAGCGCGAGAGCGAAGAAGCCAGCAAAGAAAACGAAAGCGAGAAAGAAGTGAGCGAGTCACCGAATCGAGCAAGTGCGCTGGCTGAGTTGGCTGCGTTGGCAGAAAATGTTGAGCGATGCCGAGAGCGAATAGTTGCGTTGGCCGAATCGCAACGACTCGCGACTTATGACCCAAAGAAGCCGGAGAACGATGATGGTTTGCTGATGGCGATCTACGAAGCCGAGCGTGGCTTGATTAACGCGGTGAGGTTGTTGCAACGCGCAGCGCGAAGTCGCTGAGCGTCGTGGGCTAGCTCGGCGCGAGAACGTTGAGCGCCGCGCAATCAATACCTGCGAAGTCGCTGAGCACACAAAATTTCAGGCAGAATAGACGAGTGTCATCATTAAACACGGCGAGCAAAGATAAAACTAAACCGTTGATTGCGGTGCTCGACTATGGCATCGGAAACTTGCGCTCAGCGCAAAAAGGTTTGCAGTTTGTTGGCGCCGATGCGCAATTGACAAACGATAAAAAGTTAATTGCTGACGCCCAAGCAGTTGTTCTGCCAGGCGTTGGAAATTTCGGTGCATGTATGACGGCCCTTCGTGAAGCCGATCTAGAAGACAGCGTGCATGATGCGATTGATTCGGGTCGACCGTTCCTCGGAATTTGTGTTGGCATGCAGATGTTGTTTGACAGCAGTGAAGAGAGCCCCGGGGTTGATGGTCTTGGTGTAGTTGCCGGCGAGATTAAGTGGCTACCTGAAGGCGTGCAGCGCCCCCAAATGCAATGGAATCGACTGATCATTAAAAATCAGGATGAATTATTCGCTGGTCTGAGCGAGAATCCGTGGATGTATTTCGTGCACTCATTGTCGGCAGTTGCCAAAGACCAGTCTGTTGTCGCAGCAACGTGCAGTTATGGAAGTGAATTGCTGGCGGCGCTTCGCGTGCGTAATGTTTTTGCGACGCAGTTTCATCCTGAAAAGTCGGCAACTGAAGGATTGCGAATTTTGGAGAACTTCGTCGACAGTTGTGCTGTCGCTGTGACTGCAAAATAGTTTCAATGAAAATTTCGCCGACTCGGCAAGAGTTTCATGCATTGGCCAACGACAACACAGTGATACCTGTGTGGGCTGAAGTTTTGGCCGATGTTGAAACGCCGGTTTCGGCATACATCAAACTTGTTGGCGATGCGCCAGGTTTTTTGCTCGAGTCAGTTGAGCATGGTGAGCGGTGGAGCAGATTTTCGTTTGTTGGGCGTGACCCGGTGGCGACGCTGGTATTGCGCGACGGAAAGATAACAACAACTGGCACGGTGCCAAGCACGATGCCACGCGACAAAGGAATCTTGGCCGCCATTGAGTCGTTGCTTGCGACTTATCGCGCGCCATTGCACCCAGACTTGCCGCCATTGCAGGGTGGCTTGATGGGTTTTCTTGGCTACGACGTTGTGCGCGAAATCGAGAACTTGCCGAATGTGCCGCATGAAGACCGCAATATGCCAGATGCGGTGATGAGCATGATCGGTTCGCTTGCAGCCTTTGATCACTGGCGTCAGCGTTGTTACATGATTGAAAGCGTGCCAGTGGCGGGCCTTGATGCTGCGGCGCGAGACGCGGCGTATGACGCAGCGATTATCCGCGTATATAAAGGTGTCGAAGATTTGTCGCGACCCGTTGAGCACACGCCGGTTGAGCCGCCGCTGCGTGACGACACGCTGAAAGTTGAATCGTCGATGCCAGGTGGCATGTATGAGCGTGCTGTTGAAGTTGCAAAAGACCACATTCGTGCGGGGGATATTTTTCAGGTTGTCTTGTCGCAGCGTTTTGATGTGCAACTTGAGGCTGATGCGTTCGATGTGTATCGAGTGTTGCGACAGATTAATCCGAGCCCGTACATGTATTACGTGAAACATGATGATGTGACGATCGTGGGCTCGTCTCCTGAACCGATGGTGCAGTTGCGCAACGGTCGCGTTGTGAGTAGACCGATTGCTGGCACTCGCAAACGCGGAGTAGATGACGAGCAAGATCGTAAGTTGGCGGGCGAATTGAAAGAGAATCCCAAAGAACGTGCTGAGCATGTGATGCTCGTTGACTTGGCGCGCAATGATGTTGGTCGTGTCGCTGAATTTGGCACGATGAATGTTGATGAATTCATGACCCTAGAGCGATATAGCCATGTGATGCATTTGACTTCGCAGGTCTCCGGAACTTTGCGTTCTGGTCTCGGGCCAGTTGATGTATTGCGTGCGACTTTGCCCGCGGGCACTGTTAGTGGTGCGCCGAAGGTGCGAGCGATGCAAATTATTGACGCGCTCGAACCAACAAAACGTGGGCCTTATGCGGGCGTTGTTGGCTATGTTGATTTTTCAGGCAACCTCGATACGGCGATTGCGATTCGCACGATGTTTGTCGGTGATCATGGCGCGACGCTGCAGGCGGGTGCGGGCATTGTCGCTGACAGCGTGGCGAGCGAAGAGAGTCTTGAGTGCCGAAACAAAGCGGCGGCTCTAATTGCGGCGATTCCGGCGGCGCGGCGAATGACGAAGGCTCGTAAAAAATGACCGGTTTTTACGTCGAACACGATCGCGATGTGCTGAATGTGCGAGGCATCGACGCGCGAAAGTTTTTGCATTCGCAATTGGCGAACGATGTTGCGTCGTTAAAAGTTGGCAAGTCGCAATACAGCCTGCTGCTTGAGCCGACGGGCAAAATCACTTCGTTGGTGCGTGTGCATTGCAAATCTGATGACGATTTTGTTTTAGATTGCGATGCAGGTTTTGGTGAAGTCTCGGCGACTCGGTTGTCTCGGTTCAAGATTCGCATCAAATGTGAGATCTCAAGTGGTGCGCAAAGGTTCGTGGCGGTGAGAGGTTTATCCGCAAATAATTATGCTGAATATTTGGCGCGAAGTTCTGCATTGTCAGCGTGGCGAGAGAACGACTGCGCAGTTGATTTTGTGGCAAGCGAATTTGTCGCAGGCGATTTGCGTCTTGGCTCGACAGAAGAATTAGAACTGGCGCGCGTGATGGCGAAGTGGCCGACGATGGGTGTTGATATGACGACGAACTCGATGCCCGCAGAAACTGGATTGACCGACTGCGCGGTGAGTTTTACGAAAGGTTGCTATCCGGGGCAAGAGTTGGTTGAGCGAATGGACTCACGTGGTGCGACCGCCCCGCGACAATTGCGTTTGATTCGTGCTGAAGCAGGCGCAAGTGCCGGTGCACCAGTTGTGCTCAACGGCGAAGAGATTGGTATGTATACGAGTGTTTGCCAAGAATTTGCATTGGCTTTGATCAAACGGTCGGCAGACAGCCGTTCAATCGAGATTGGCGCGTAAACTGCAGTATGCCTTTTATCTTCGCATTCGATCACAAACACCGTCGCGCACCAATGAGCATGAAAGATTTGCTCGGCGGAAAGGGTGCGAACCTCGCCGAAATGATGAGCGTGCTGAAGTTGCCAGTGCCACACGGTTTTACGGTGACAACAGATGCGTGTCGCGCCTATATGAAGGGCGGCTGGCCGAAAACTCTCGACAAAGAGTTGGCGACACATGTTGCGCAACTTGAAAAGAAAATGGGGGCCAAGCTTGGCGACCCGATGAACCCGTTGTTGGTGTCGGTGCGATCGGGCGCGAAGTTCTCGATGCCGGGCATGATGGACACGGTTCTGAATTTGGGCCTTAACGATCGCAGCGTTCAGGGTTTGGCCAAGTCGACCAATGACGATCGATTTGCATACGACAGTTATCGCCGATTCATTGCGATGTACGGGCGAATTGTTTTGGGCATTGACGGTGCGAAATTTGAGCATCCGTTTGAAGACGCTAAAAAATCTGCTGGCGTAACGAGCGATGCAGCATTGTCAGCAAGTTCGTTGAAAGCACTTTGTGAGACGTTTAAGTCAGTAGTTAAGGCCGAAACAGGTAAAGAGTTTCCGCAAGAGCCCGTTAAGCAGTTGCGCGGTGCTGTTGAAGCGGTGTTTCGTTCATGGAATGGCGCCCGAGCGATTGCTTATCGCGTGCGCGAAAAGATTAGCCACGACCTCGGCACTGCAGTCAACGTGCAAGCGATGGTGTTCGGTAATCGTGACAACAACTCTGGTACGGGCGTTGGTTTCACGCGCAATGCGGCAACTGGCGAAAACAAACCTTATGGCGACTATTTAATCAATGCGCAGGGCGAAGATGTTGTGGCAGGCATTCGTAATACTGAAGATCTTGATGCACTGAAGCGCCAGTTTCCGAGTGTGCACAAAGAGTTGTTGGCGATCTTTGATCGACTAGAGCGTCACTATCACGACATGTGCGACACCGAGTTCACAATCGATCAAGGCAAGTTGTGGATGTTGCAGACTCGCGTGGGCAAGCGCACTGGTGCCGCAGCGCTGAAGATGGCTGTTGATATGACCGCCGGAACGGGAAAAGGCAAGCAGTCATGGAAGATCAGCAAAAAAGAAGCGCTGATGCGAGTGAATGCAGAACATTTAGATCAGGTTTTGCATCCGCAATTTATTAATAAGACAAAGGCTGTTGCCAAGGGTTTGGCGGCATCGCCAGGCGCTGCGGTGGGCAAAGTTTATTTCACTGCAGATGATGCTGAGGCCGCCGCCAAGAGTGGTGAGGCAGTTATTTTGGTGCGCAGCGAGACCAGCCCAGAAGACGTGCACGGCATGATGGTTGCGAAAGGTATTTTGACTTCGCGCGGTGGACTTGTGAGCCACGCAGCAGTTGTTGCACGTGGTTGGGGAACACCTGCAGTTGTTGGTGCGGATGCTGTGCAGATTGACGGCAAGATGTTTCGCGCTGGTGACGTAGTTGTTCGTGAAGGCGATGTGATTTCACTCGACGGTACAACCGGTGAAGTTATGTTGGGCGCAATGCAACTGACTGCGGCCGAGCCGACAAAAGAGTTTCAAACTATTTTGAAATGGGCCGACGAGATTCGCAAAGGCAAGCTTGCTGTGCGCGCGAATGCCGACACAGCCGAAGATGCTTCGAAGGCGCGCGAATATGGCGCAGAGGGCATTGGTTTGTGCCGCACTGAGCACATGTTCTTGGCGCCTGATCGTTTGCCGGTCGTGCGTCGAATGATTTTGGCGAACACGCCTGCTGAAGAGACTGCGGCACTAGAAGAGTTGC
>JAUREG010000068.1:0-2893 GCA_030827545.1 Acidimicrobiales bacterium | reverse complement strand
CGATTGAACTAACGAATGATCAAGTTTTAGTTGTGGTTATTGCTGAGGCAAAGAAGCGTGCCGAATCTGCAGACATATATAAGGAAGCCGGTCGCCAAGATGCAGAAGCCTCAGAACGGGCAGAGTTGGCGATTCTTGAGCGCTATTTGCCAGCCCAGATGAGCGATTCAGATCTCGAAAAGATCATTGAATCGGCAATTGCCGAGGCGGCAAATCAGGGCCTGACTGGCCCAAAAGCGATGGGCGCAGTAGTTAAGACCGTGCGTGGGCAGGCCGGTGCGGGGGCCGATGGCGCGAAAATAGCCAATTTGGTCAAAGCCAAATTGGTGTCATGACCACCAGATTTTCTCAAATAGTTACCTTTGACACATTGGAGCGGGGAAGGTAGCGTGGCAACAAGGCCCAATGCCTATTTCCGAAAGGGGAAATAAAAAATGAAGAAGTTATTCACAGGAGGTCGTCGCAAGGTCGCTGCTGTAATGGCAATTGCACTTGTTGCTTCTCTCAGCCAGGTAACAACAAGCGGTGCCTCTGGTGCCAAAACACCGAAGCGCGGCGGAAAAATAACCGTCGGTGTCTTCGACTCGTTCCCGGGTTTTTGTATGGCAGACAACTTGGCTAACTCGGCATTGATGGGTGGTCGAACAATTTATGAAACTTGGGTAGAGCAACGCGCCGACGGCAAGATCGTGCCTTACGTTCTCAAGTCATTTCAGAGCAGCGCTGACTACAAGACTTGGAACTTGGTTGTGCGTGACGGAATCAAATTCCATGACGGCACACCAGTTGACGGCACTGCGCTTCTCTTGAATATACAGGCATCGCGTGGCGCACTTTACGTCAACGGTTTGATCGGCAGAACACCAAAGTCGCCATCGTCAGGCACGGGCGCAGGTTTCTCGGCGAATATCGCTGACGTAATTCAGACTGGTGCAATGTCAGTAACCGTAAAGCTTTATAACGCAGACGCCACCTATCCAGAGTCGCTTTATGCATCAGGTCGTAACTTTGTTCGATCAATTGCTCAGATCACCGGGCCAAATTGTTCGACAGTGCCAATTGGTACAGGCGCATTTAAATATGTTTCGCACAAGTTGACAGAGCTCGTAGTTGCGAAGAATGAAAACTATTGGCGCAAAGACGCCAAGGGTGGCGCTTTGCCATACCTCGACGGCATCACCTTCACATTTATCCCTGATGCGCAACCACGCGTCAGCGGTGTGAAGAGTGGTTCACTTGCAGCAACAATGTTCTCTTCGGCTTCAGAAGCCAAGCAAATTCTTGCGCTTCAAAAAGACAAGAAACTGACAACGATCAGTTCACCACTTGATTACTACCCAACAATTTGGTTGAACCATAAGGTTGCGCCTTTCGACAGCAAGAACGCTCGACTTGCGTTCTCGCATTCGCTTGATCGTGCAAAGTGGTTGAAAGTTCGTCAGAAGGGTCTCGGCAGAGTGCCAGATTCAATTGTCGGACCGAACAACATCATGTACAACAAAAAGGGTTATGCGGGATATGACCTTAAGAAGGCAAAAGAATTTGTGGCCGCCTATGTAAAAGAAAAAGGCAAAGCTCCAGAATTCAGCCTTCCATATGTCAGTGCGTCGGCAGACTCGACTGCAAACGCGCAGTTGCTGAAAGAAATGGCAGAAAAAGCCGGCTTCAAGGTCAACTTGTTGTCACAAACAACTGCTGAAGCAATTCAGAAAGCATTCCCGATGCAGTATCAGATGTTGCCATTGCTGTTGATGGAAGGAACTGGAACCTCGTTCATTCTTCCGTTTGTTGTGAGTGACACATCAGGTGGCAACCCAACGCACTTCTTGCGTACAACTTCAAGATTGTCACCAGCTCTTGCTGGCTTGACAATTTTCTACGGCATCTTGAATATTTCATCTTTCAAAGATGAAGTGAGCGAGAACTTGTTGTTTGCAGCACGCGCTGAACCCAACAAGGCGAAGGCGAAGAAGCTGTATGCACAGGCAACCGAACAGTTGCAAAAAGAAGCTCATGTAACGAACATCTCGTTATTGCAATACACACTGACTTACAACAAGCTCGGTGGTGTTGGACAGTTGGGTCTTGCAGCGGGTGGACCTCGCCGCTTGGTAACAAACTTCGGTATTGACTGGACAGGTGTTTGGTCAACTAAGTAATTCGTAGTTAATTCAAAAGGGCGGTAGCGCGCAAGCGCTACCGCCCTTTTGTTTACTTGCCGACTCGATGAGTTCTCGTCTAGCCTGCTCTGAGCGATAACCAGAAACATTGAATAAACGAGGGGAAACGGTGTCGAAGATTAGTTTTTGGTTACAACGAATTGCGCAGTTGCTAATCGTTCTGCTTCTCGTCACTTTCGGCGTTTCATTGCTTCTTCGTCTAATACCGGTCGATCTGGCGACTATTTTGTTGCCTGCTGCAAGCGAAGGCGAACGCGATATTTTGCGTGCTGAACTCGGCTTTGACAAGGGGCCGATTGGCTATTACTTGCAATGGCTCGGCAATTTTGTGCAGGGCGATTTTGGCAAAATCTACTTTTCGGGTGGCACCGAAGAGGTTTCAGATCACTTGAAAAACGCTATGCCGCGTTCACTTCTGTTGATGATTTATACCCAGGTTTTGTCGCTCGCGATTGCGATACCGCTTGGTGTTCTCTCGGCATATCGTGCAGGACGCCGAGCTGACAAGGTGATTAGCAATTCGTTGTTTGCGCTTTCGTCGGTGCCGAATTTTGCGATTGCACTACTGCTAATTATTTTTGTTGGCGTTAAGTTTGCGTGGCTTCCGACACTCGGTTACGTACCAATTGCTGAGGGCTATTGGGAGCACCTCAAACACATGATTATGCCCGTAATTAGTTTGAGTATCGGGCTTATCGCGACGTATACACGTC
>JAUREG010000067.1:0-2933 GCA_030827545.1 Acidimicrobiales bacterium | reverse complement strand
GATAACGGTCTCGGCCATTTTGATTGCGCCTTTGTGGTGAGCAAGCATCATTGTCAGCTACATTTTCTCAAAATTTGAGCCCATTGAGTTTTCAAGTTCGGCGAGTTCTTCGTCGGTCATCATTCCGTGGCTTTCGTCTGAGCTCATCATGTGGCCGGCATGCGGATCTGAATCTGGGTCGAACTCGACACCCCATTCGCTTAAGAAGCCTTTCATCAGTTTAATTTCGCTTGCCTGAGCCCTAATAATTTCAGTTGCCAATGCGGCTGTTTCACCCGAAACTTCAACATTGCTAACCATCTCAGACATCACAGCCGCCTGCTCATGGTGCGGAATCATCTCTTGCACGAACTTTTGATCGGCCTTATTCCACGAATCGCTGTCTTTCGCAGCCAAACCATTCGAGCAGCCAGCAAAAACTAAAGCGCAAAGAGCCGCTAGGTTTCTAGTCATGGTCAACATTGATGTAAAGATATCGGGCATGACTTGTCAGAACTGTGTTCGTCATGTGAAAGAAGCCATCTCTGAAGTCTCTGGCGTCAAGTCAGTAGATGTTTCGCTCGAAAATGCATCGGCAAAAGTTTCAAGCGACTTTGACCTTGACCGTGGCGCACTCAAGACTGCAGTACAAGAAGCAGGGTACGCAATACTCGATTAAAAATTTATAAATCGATTCGCTTACTAATCGAAAGTTCAATAGGCAGCGCCTTGGGGTCGCCTGAAAATTGAGCGATTTCAAAGTTCCATAATCCGTCTTCGATGAACCAACTGTGAGTTTTTGTATCGCGAGTTGCCAAACTCTGCAGTGACGCCGTGCACTCAACATGCTTTGTTTCGCCGGCACGAAGCTCAACGCGTTTAAACGCGACCAGTCTTCGCTTCGGGCGCTCGAGAAGCGAATCATTACGACCTACATAAACCTGCACCACGGTTGCGCCATCTCGTGAACCAGTGTTGCTAACTTCGCATCGAAATTTGACTACTTCATTTGTCTCAATTGTCGGCGATGAAACTAAAAATTGCGTGTAACTGCACCCAAAACCAAACGGAAACATCGCCTCATTACCATCCCGATCGAGTTTCCATTGACCATGCCAATAGTCGTATGTAATTTTTTTGGCATTGCGATCAAAAAATGGCAAATGCGATTCGTCGTGCGGTATTACAAACGGCAAACGCCCTGATGGGTTTACTGCGCCCGACAAAATGTTTGCAAGTGCCCGACCACCGCTGATGCCGCTATACCAACCCATGACAACTGCCGGCACTTCGTTGATCCACTCTGACATAACGACGGCACTACCAGCCACGATCACGACAATTGTTCGCGGTTGCACTTTGGCAACAGCGCGAATCATTTGCACATCAGCATCAAGTAACCGAATTGACTCTCGATCGCCGCCAATCGAGAAAGTGCCATTGCGAGATTTGATACGCAATTCATCTGGCGCGTAATGGTGATTTTCGCGCATGTATTTTTCATATTCACTGGCTAACACTGGGTCATCTTGTCGCGGAATTTGTTTGACCATGTCAACCGTGTCTTCGGAGTCACCAATGAATTCGCCTTCTTCTTCTTTTGTGTAGCCGACAACCACAATTGCAACATCTGACTGCTTAGCTAGTCGCGCTTGCTCTTCGAGGTTTGCACCTGGCTCATAAGTAACTTCCCAATTCGAAAAATGCTCGCCGACACCAATTAACGGCGTGACAACATTTGGTGCCATTACATCACTGCTGCCACCGTCACCGATATTGCGTGCGGCCGCAAGACGACCAAACATCGCAATTTTCGAGCCAGGCTTCAGTTCTAAAGGCAAAAGTGTTGCGCCGCCGACACTTTCATTTTTTAAAAGAACCATTGACTTCTCGGCGACTTCTTGACTGAGTATCAAGTGTTCTTTACACAACACAACTGAGCGATCGCGCACCGATAATTTGCCGATATTGAACTTCAACATCGTGGCAATTGTGCGAGTTACCGCACTAGCGACAAGTTTTTCAGTGATCAAACCTTCTGCGAGTGCGGCGACTATCGGCGCATTTCGAATCATGCGATATGGCATCTCAACATCAAGACCTGCTTGCAAAGACTTCACGCCATCTCGAACGCCAAAGATCCAGTCTGAAATTACAAAACCTGTGAACCCCCATTCGCCACGCAAAATTTCGGCAAGCAGTTCTTCGCTTTGGCTGCACCAATGACCATTGACTGAGTTGTATGCAGTCATTACACAAGCAACGCCTTCGTCAACGATGCGTTTGAAGTGAGGTAGATAAACCTCGTGCAATGTACGTTCGTCGACCGTCACATCGACACCAAAACGCGCGTTTTCCATTGAGTTGAGCGCAAAGTGTTTAAGAGTTGCCATCACATGGCGTTGCGCACCACGAGTTAGGCCGGCGCCCATTTCACCAACATGATGCGGGTCTTCGCCATAAGTTTCTTGTGCTCGTCCCCATGCGGGATGACGCAACAAGTTGACGCAAATACCGCCGTAAAGGTCTGCGCCGATCGTGCGAAGTTCTTTGCCGATGGCATCGCCGACCCGCGTTTCTAGTTCGGGGTCAAAAGTTGCGCCGCGAGCCATCGACACCGGAAACGCAGTCGCCTCGCCCACAACAACACCTCGCGGGCCGTCTGAAAAATGAAAACCCGGAATGCCGAGTCGTTCAACTTTGGCCGCTCCAAACGGACGACTGTGATAGCCGCCAGTTGTTATGTCTTTGATGCCTATCCAAAACGGCACTGCCCCGTCGAGACAATGAACTTTTTCTTCAAGCGTCATCGAATCAACTAGTTCAGCGGCAACTACCTCAGGCTTTGTTCCATTTTTTACCTTTTCAAGCGCAAGTTCATATGCGGTTGCCACGAGATGAGACTAGGCGAAAACAAATTTCGCTAAAACTTTAAGACTTCTATTCGACGCGCA
>JAUREG010000066.1:0-2984 GCA_030827545.1 Acidimicrobiales bacterium | reverse complement strand
TCAAAGCGTTCTCGATCAGACTTTTTCCAACTTTGAAATCATTGTTTCTGATGACGGATCAAATGACAAAACTCTCGAAATAGTCCGATCATTCAATGATCCACGCATCGTACGTATTGACTCGCTATCAAAAGTCGGTGCTGAGGCCAACTGGAATAACTCAGTCGCCAACGCCCGAGCAGACCTTGTTAAATTAGTTTGTCAAGACGACTTACTTTACACGCATTGTCTGCAGACAGAATTTGAAGCAATGTCTTTATCGGCAAATCAGGACGTTGCTTTTTGCTTTAGTCTGCGCGACTTTGTGACTCCGAAAGATCGATTTATAAAGGGCCGAAGAATCGCCAATTCTGAACAAAAGAAGCTCTCAAAAACTCAGATGCTTCGCAAAGTAGTGCGTAGTGGCGGCAATCCAATCGGTGAACCGATGGCTGTCACTTTTCGCAAATCGGCTTTTGAGAAAGCGGGCAAATTCCACGGTGACTATGTAATCGACTTGAATATGTGGGTCGGTCTCTTAGAGATTGGATCGGTTTTGTTTATTCCGCGTCGCCTCTCGGCTTTTCGGATTAGTAAAACTTCGTGGACATCGAGCCTAAAGAAATCTCAATTCGAATCAGTTAGATCACTTGCCAAAAAGATTCGGCGAGAAAACAGCGATGCTGTTTCTTCGATAGACCTAGTTCGTGGGCAACTTGTCGGTCTGGTCAGGGCACCTGCGCGACAAATTGCTTCACAAATAATTTTATTGTGTGATCGCTTTTTCTGGTCGGCTCGTTAGCCAAGCGCCAAATATTACGATCAGCATTCCGACAATCGAAAGCATCAGGATGTTTTCGTCGTTAAATAGAACTCCAAGAAAAGTGCCGACAATCGGTGTGAAGTAAGTCGGAATCATTGACCGCACTGGGCCTGTTCGTTTTAATAGTGTGCCAAAAAGTAAAAATGCGAATCCCGAGCCAAGTGCACCAAGAAAAACTGTCGCACCGATCATCCCTAAAGAAAAAGTAGTCGAGCGCATGGCGACTATTCCGAGCGGCGCCGACAGCAAAGTTGAAAGTGCGACAACGCGAAGCATCAGGGTGGCTGGTGAATAAATCGCTTGCAGCGGTCGAGCAATGTTTAGACCAACTGCATAACACAACAGCGCCAAAGTTAAATAGACAATGCCTTTCACGTCGGCAGAACCTCCATCACGAATTGAAGGTGCCGCAATCAGAAAAATTCCAATAAAGCCAACTACCACAGCAAAGATACGTTGGGGTGAAGGCGCTTTGCGTACCCATATCGCGGTGATGATCGCAACAACAACTGGCAGTGCGCCATTCATCATCCCAGCGATGCTGCTAGCAACTGTTTGTTCTGCGAGAGGAAATAATAAGAACGGCAGTGCCATCCAAATCAACCCCAAAATTAAGAGTCGAGGTTGATGGCGACGATCAATTTTCTGCCGTGAGCCAGGCACGAAAAATAGAGCGACCATGCCAAAAAACGATCGTCCGAATGGCACGAAAGTTGCCGGAGCATCACGGATGATGATGTCAATTAATAGAAACGAAGAACCCCAAGTAAGTGCCATTCCTAGGGCTAATAGCCATTCGAACCAACCGAATTGCAGGTTCGTATCATCTCGAGTTTCTATTGTGCCGTTGGCCGGTTTATCAGTGCCTGCAGAATGTGAGTTTTTCATCGCGGTTTACTATTCTCGCCGATAGGCATTCAAACATACGGTTCTGAATCGAGGGACGAATGAATAACGAGGTTCATGCGATTGATGCGTTGTCATACGAGCAAAGAAAGTTTCCTCCTTCAGCCGAATTCAAAGCCAATGCAATCGTTTCAGATCAGAGTTTGTATCTCGAGGGTGAACGTGATCTAGAGGCTTATTGGGCGCGTCATGCGCGCGAACTTGTCTCTTGGGCTCAACCGTTTACCAAGACACTTGAGTGGGACTTGCCGTATGCCGAGTGGTTCAGCGACGGCACGTTGAATGTTTCTTATAACTGTCTTGATCGTCATGTGCTTGCTGGTCGCGGCGACAAAGTTGCGTTTTATTGGGAAGGCGAACCTGGTGACGCACGCGTTATTACTTATGCGCAACTTCTAGATGAGGTGCAAAGGTTTGCCAATGTCCTAAAAAATCTTGGGATCAAAAAAGGTGATCGCGTAAACATTTACTTGCCGATGATTCCAGAAGCAGCAGTTGCAATGTTGGCGTGTGCACGAATTGGTGCGGCCCATAGTGTCGTTTTTGGCGGTTTCTCATCGCAATCTCTTTCTGACCGAATCAACGATGCTGAGGCGAAACTCTTGATAACCGCTGATGGTGGTTGGCGTCGAGGAGAAGTTTTTCCGCTGAAGTCACAAGCCGATGAAGCATTGAAGTCGACCAAGACGATTGAACACGTCGTTGTCGTGAAGCGCGGCAACAATGAAGTTGCGATGACTCCGGGACGTGATGTCTGGTATCACGAAGCGATGGCTAAGGCAGATGCGATTTGCGTTGCCGAACCAATGGAAGCAGAACATTTGCTGTTTTTGCTCTATACATCTGGCACAACCGGCAAACCCAAAGGCATCATGCACACGACGGCTGGTTATTTGACGCATGTGACGACGACTTTCAAGTATGCGTTTGATCACAAGCCAGAGACAGATATTTTTTGGTGTACAGCTGATGTTGGTTGGGTTACTGGCCACAGCTACATCGTTTATGGGCCACTTGCGAATTGCGCGACCCAGATTATGTATGAAGGGGTGCCTAACTTTCCGGCGAACGACCGAATCTGGCAAATAATCGAAAAGTATAAAGCAACAATTTTTTATACCGCTCCGACCGCAATTCGCACTTACATGAAGTGGGGTGCACAAGAACCAAAGAAACATGATCTGACATCGTTGCGTCTGATTGGCACCGTGGGTGAGCCAATTAATCCCGAAGCATGGATTTGGTACAACGAGAACATTGGTGGTTCGCGCTGTCC
>JAUREG010000065.1:0-3110 GCA_030827545.1 Acidimicrobiales bacterium | reverse complement strand
ATTGTTGGTCGGCGGTAGCAGTGTGTTTGGTATCGGCGCGACCAGCGATGCAATGACGATTCCAAGTTTGTTGAATGTCGCGACGAAGTACAACTGGCTTAATTTTGGCGGTCGTGCGTTTAACTCGACACAAGAAGCGATTCTGGTGCATCTTTCAAACACCAAGAAAATCGAAGGCCCGATTGTCGTGATGTCTGGTGCTAATAATTTGACGCGGTCGCTAATGAGTGGCAGTTTTTCGAAAATGTTTGGTGCGTTTTTTCATCAAGGTTTGTTTGAGTCACAAATGCGAAGTGCGGCAGTTGGCAATCGTGCGCTCGCTCGACAGTTGATTGCGGGTTTGCGCGAGCGTTTTGGTTTCGGCAAAAAACAGCATTCTCAAGACGCATCGAACCCGAGCCACTCAAAAACGGCGTCTTATGACGCGATGCTCACAGTTTTTGAGCGAGATTGCGAATATTTTCAAATGTTGGCTCAGCACAATTCGACTTCTGCCTCGTTTGTGTTGCAACCATTCGCGCCATGGATTCAAAAGTCGTTGAGCACCCAAGAAACAGAACTTTTCAAACTGTTAGATCAAGAAGCCGAAGGTTTTTCGCGCGTGCTAAGCGAACTCGCAGAGCGCAAGCAGCAATATACGCAAGATCTTCAAGCCATATGCGCCAGAACGGGTATGAAGTTTGTCGACCTCAATACGGCTTCTGAGCTACAGAAACCAGAATGGCTTTTTGTAGACCGCGTACATCTCGCTGACGCTGGCCACTTAGTAGTTGCCAAGTTGCTTGTGCGAGACTTATCGCTGTGAAATTCTTTTCGTCGTTAATAAGTTTTTTCAGTCGTCTGTTCAAACGTGGCTCGCAAAATGATCAGCGCGGCGACGGCCATAGCGGCAACGTCTCTGACGACAATTACCCGATGTTCTAGTTTGGGTTGCGGCGGGCGAGTGGGTTCGCCGCGAGAAACTCTGGCCGAAGTGGCGCGCCGGTTACTTCATCGCTGAAGTAAGTGCCTTTCTCAAGACGATCCATCGCGACATCGACATCGTTTAGATCGCGCTCAATTGCCTCGACCATCTTGTTGTCTGCATTGTCGGCTGTCGTTTCTGGCATGACACGAGTGTAGGGTTCATGGCTATGTCAAACGAACAATCATCAAAGTTTCCAGCCCTTGACGGTTCAGCGCCGGTCGTTAAAAAGTTCGGCAACATGCCTCCAATGGGTATCGACCCGGCCAAGCGTTATAGCGCGACTCTCGAAACAACTTTGGGCACGATGGTCATTGCCCTTGACGCAGCAGCCGCGCCGCTCACCGTAAATAATTTTGTTTATCTCGCGGCACACCATTATTACGACGGCGTTATTTTTCACCGCATCATCAAAGGCTTCATGTGTCAAGGTGGCGACCCAGAAGGCAGTGGTCGCGGTGGCCCTGGCTACAAGTTTGGTGACGAGTTGCCAAAACCCGGCAAATACCAAATCGGCAGCGTGGCGATGGCAAATGCCGGACCAAACACAAACGGTTCACAATTTTTTATCGTCAGTGGCCCGAGTGGTGTTGGTCTGCCACCGCTCTATTCGCTGTTCGGTCAAGTTGTCAAAGGTCTCGATGTCGTCGAAGCGATGCAAAATGTTGCCACACGTCCGGGCGATCGACCTGTTGAAGATGTAGTCATTAAGTCTGTGACGATCACAGTCGCTGACTAGATAAAAATCGCAAAGTGAAATAGTGCCGTCGCCGCGACTCGACTCACTTTCGATAAAAGACGCCCGCGCACTTGCACTAGCTGCACAAGGTTTCGATTCGCCGCGCACGAAAACTAAATCAACAACTGCCGACGCGGTTGCGCTCATCAAAAAACTTGGTGTTATTCAAATTGACTCGGTCAATGTGCTCGTGCGCAGTCAAGAATTGCCACTGTTTTCGAGGCTCGGCGACCACGATCGCAATGCGATCCCTAAAGCAACTTCGCAGGGCAAAATTTTTGAATATTGGGGTCACGAAGCAGCACATTTGCCTGTCGAATTGCACCCTATGTTTCGTTTCAAGATGCACGCCGCGCGTTCGGGCAAGTTGAAACACTGGGGCTTGACAAGTTTTTACGCCGAGAATAAAGCGTTCGTCAAGCGAATATTGAAACATGTCGAAGTTAATGGATCAACCTCTGCGCGAGAACTATCTACCCGCACCACTAAAAAATCGTCCTGGTGGGACTGGGACGAAGCGAAAACTGCACTCGAATATTTGTTTTTGACTGGTGAGTTGATGTCGTGTGGTCGCGGCAGTGACTTTGCGCGCGTCTACGACATTCCAGAGCGAGTGTTACCAAGAAAGATTTTGCAAATGCCAACCCCGAGTGAAACTGAAGCACGCAAAGAATTGCTGGTGCGTGCAATGCGTGCTCAAGGTGTAGCGACAATGCGTGATTTGGCTGATTATTACCGTCAAAAGCCGGCAATCGTTAAGCCGTTGGTTAGCCAATTGGTTGAGCAGGGCGTGTTGCGCGAAGTCTCGGTCGATGGTTGGCAAGACAAGGCGTATGTTCATCGAAATGCGCAGTTACCGAAACGATTATTTGCCACAGCATTGTTATCGCCGTTTGACTCACTTGTTTGGTGCCGCCCGCGCAATGAGCGGTTGTTCAACTTTCATTATCGCATTGAGATTTACACGCCACAGGCAAAGAGAAAATTTGGCTACTACGTTTTACCGTTTATGGTAAATGGCGAAATGGTCGGTCGTGTTGACTTAAAAGCCGATCGCGCCAACTCAAAGCTGCTCGTTCAAAGCGTGCACACTGAAAAAAGAATTAAGCGTGCAGCAATTAATGTCACACTTGGGAAAGAGTTATCCCTCATCGCGAAGTTTTTGAATTTAAAGGAATAGAATTTTCTACAACGGTAAGTAACATCTTTGATGTACCGCTAAAAGTACCAATCTTGCACAATCCCGTGCCTGGCTGTATAGCGACAGGATTGTGTGTTGAAAAGTTTCAAAAAGTGCCTTTCTCTACTCAGAATTTCTCTGGTATTTATCATCGTCGCAACAGTTTCGGTTAGCGGCACGGCTCTAGCAACTCCTGAATTTATATCGCAGAATTATTGCTCAAATGT
>JAUREG010000064.1:0-3139 GCA_030827545.1 Acidimicrobiales bacterium | reverse complement strand
AGTAATTGGATTCACTTGCTCTGATAAGAGCCCAGTATTACCAGCCAAAGCCAAGAGCGAATCTAGAAGTTGCAGAGCATCTTCTGCCGATCCCATCCGAATATAGGCGCCTGCAAGCCAAGTCGCGCAGATATGCATGGCGCCCTCACCATTAGGCAAGCCATCGTCGAATCGATACCGATACACGCCGCTCTGCTCACGAAGGTGGCGTTCAACGAAGGCAACGGTTCCCATTATCTGCTCCATCGATGCCGGATAGCCTTCTAAGAGTCCGTGAAGCACTGATGCATCTGCTTCAGGTTGGTCGTAAGCAGCAGCGAAAGAATCCAGCTCTTCACTCCACCCAGATGTTGAAATGTCATTGGCGATTTCGCGACGCAGGTCGACCCATTCTGAATTGGATTTACCAATTCGCTCAGCTATAGAGATTCCTTCATGCACGGCAATCCAGCACATCATCTTTGAATAGGTGTGCTGTCGCGGAATATCGCGGATCTCCCAGATGCCATGATCTGGTTCACGCCAACGTCGACGCACAGCGTCGACCATGCGACAAGTGAGATGCCATTCGTCAGCCGTAACTTCGCCACGTCTCGCTGATAGCTCATCGATGAGTAGACAGACTGCGCCAAACACATCTAACTGCAATTGTCCTTGCGCAGCATTCCCAGTTCGAACAGGGCGACTACCTGCATAACCTGGAAGGGAATCAACGACACCTTCTGCCCCCGCAGCCCCGCCATCGAGTCGATAGAGCGGTCGCATGCTTTCGGCTCCATCAAGGGATGAGTCAATTTCCTTGATCCATCTCACCAATGCATCGCCCTCTTCCATCGAGCCAATAGCTACCAACTCACGAGCAGTGAGCGCGGCATCTCTAATCCAGCAATAGCGATAATCCCAATTGCGAATACCACCCAACCGTTCAGGCAAACTTGTGGTTGCTGCCGCCAAGATCCCGCCCGTCGGAGCGTGTGAAAGCGCTCGAAGAGTGAGCGCAGCGCGCACCTCAGCACGAGGACGAATACCAGGAAGGCTGAGCCCAGCAAGCCATGAAGTCCAAGACTTCTCGGTTGCCGCACGCAGTAAGACTTCGGACTGTTCATCAAGAATCTCTCCAGTTTCGTGCGCGCCAAATCGCAATTCGAGAACAACATCTCCGTGGCTCGGATCAACAATCGCCGTTGCAGTCTGGTGACCCGCTTCGTCATTAATCTCCCACTCAACGCCAGGGGCAAGTAGAACGATTGGGTCAGTGCCGCCGATAACAGTGAGTCTGTCTTGCTGCACTTCAAAGCGCACAGCGACAGATCCAAATTGAGGCCGAGGTGCAAAGGAAATTCGAGCTGGAACCGTGCCTCTAATCCGACGAATCAAACGCATGTACGAGTCCTCATTAGAAATTGGGATCGGCATGTAGTCCACAACACTGAGATCAGCCCACCTTGTTCGCGCGGTGAGCGTTCCCGGGATATAAGTTTGCGCTAAAACGCTTGTATTTTTCGCCGGCTGCACACTGAAATGCCCAGATGAGTCGTCACCGAGGAGCGCTGCGAAAATTGCAGGTGAATCTGGGTGCGGTGCGCAAAGCCAATCAATGGAACCTGTCGGTGATAACAACGCAACACTGTGTCTATTGGACAACAGCACGAAATCTTCAATCGGCTCAGCATGGCCGCCAAGCAACCAGCTATCCCGAAGTGAATATAAATCTTCAAGCAGGTGCACAACATCTTGAGGTTCATCAACGTGCCATGGCGCTGCCGTTGGGCCATCACCGACCTTCACTCCAACATCTGGCCCGTTCAAAATCTCAAACACCGATTCATCAGTGACATCGTCTCCAATAAATATAACTGCGGTCGCGCCAACTCTTTGACGAAGCACATTCACAGCATCAGATTTCTGCGAATTAACCACACTTAGTTCGACAACATTCTTGCCGTGGCGAATAACGACTCCTGGAAATTGTCCTGGCCCCATCACTACTTCACGCAAAAGACGTTCACGGTCAGGTTCACTACAAAGACGCACATGAACTGCTGCGCTACTTGGTTTGAGTTCGACGTGGGCCCCGTCCACACCGGCGACTAGATCTTTCACGGCCGAGATAACCTGATCAAGAAGATGAAGTTGTTGTGCATCTAAGGCGAGTCCGCGATCAAACTCGGAACCATGGCTACCTACGAGGTGAATCTCTGAAGGCAGTCGTGAAAGTTCGGCAAGATCACGAAGTGCTCGACCAGAGACAACGGCAACGGTTGTTGATGGCAACATTGATAACTTGCGCAATGCTCGGATGGCGCCATCGAGCGGAGCTGCTTTCTTTGGATCATCGACGAGTGGAGAGAGTGTTCCGTCGTAATCACAGCAGATTAGGAGCCGAGGTGTACTGGCTAATTCCTTAAGTGGCGGTGCTGGGTTCGTTGAAGGTTCACTTTTCGCTTCTTCGACACTGGAACTTGATTGCAGCGCAGCCAGAAACTGCGATGCCCACAGGTTTACATTGTCTTCGAAAACTCCGCGGCGTAGCGAACTCATGCGAGCAGATTTTTCAGAAGGAGAGGCAAGCACAGCTGCACAAATCGCATCCTCTACTCCCGCTGTATCAAAAGGATTGACAAGCCACGCATCAACTAACTGCGCTGCAGCACCAGTAAATTCACTGAGCACAAGTGCACCCGAGTTATCATTACGGGTTGCCACATATTCTTTTGCGACGAGGTTCATCCCATCACGAAGTGGCGTTACCAGCATTACATCGGCAGCAACATAGAGCGCGACGAGTTCTTCTCGAGTGAGCACCCGACGCAGATAATTAATCGGATTTGTGCCCACTCTCGCTTGTGAGCCATTTACGCGTCCGACAAGTAGTTCTACCTCATCACGGATGGCGAGATAATCCGACAAGTTTTCACGCGATGGAACAGCAACTTGCACAAGCACGGTGGTAGCAGGATCGAGGCGTTCTGACTCCAACAATTCGGCAAAAGCTTTAATGCGCACGGCTATGCCTTTGGTGTAGTCGAGGCGATCAATCCCAAGCATTAGCGTTTGCGGATTACCCAACTCTTCCCTTAATTCACGGGCTCGTTGCTGCACTGCAGGATCCCTTGCAGTGTCTGAATAGGACTGAGCA
>JAUREG010000063.1:0-3621 GCA_030827545.1 Acidimicrobiales bacterium | reverse complement strand
ATTGGCCGCCATCAAAGTTCCGAGTGTCATACCAATTGAGATTGTGTACTTGTGGGCGTCACCACTGCGCGACCAATAATTTTCAACAATGCCAGTGATCAATAAACCCGTACCAAGCGTTGCGATTGCCGCCCATCGAAACCACCAAAGAGCACGTCGTGCGACTTTGTCAAGAGTGATCATTCGCGCTTTGCCTTCGTCGCCGTAAGCGGCAAGAGCCGGCACCTGCACGAGATTGAAGTAATACAGCAAACCTATCCATGTGATGCCTACGAGAACGTGCAAATAACGGAGTAGAAAGTCTCCGATGAACGCTTGATCGAACAATTGCATTTTGACCTCTTTCGGTGTCGTTAAAAAATCTTGAATCGAACTCATGCCTAATTTAGCACGACCTCATCGACAAAAGGGTTTAACTCAATTGCAACTAGATTAGACGGCTAATGGCTGCAGAATTTATTTACACGTGTTACAAACTTGCCCGGTTCTACCCACCAGACCGAACTGTGCTCGAGAACATTTCTCTTTCCTTCTACCCTGGCGCCAAGATCGGCGTCCTAGGTTCTAACGGCAGCGGCAAGTCGAGCCTGCTCAAAATCATGGCTGGTGTTGACGACGGTTTCACTGGCGAGGCGCGTCTTACCCCTGGTTTTTCTGTCGGTTTGCTCGAACAAGAGCCAAAACTTGATGCTGCAAAAAATGTTTTAGAAAATGTGATGGATGGCGTTGCGCCGATTCGTGATCTTCTCGCAGAATACGAAAAAGTTACAGCGATGTGGGGCGAACCAGACGCTGACTTCGACAAAGTTGGCGCATTACAAGCGCAACTCGAGTCGAAAATAAATGCAGTAGATGCATGGAGCCTTGAGCGAAACGTCGAAATCGCAATGGATGCCCTTCGTTGCCCACCCAACGAAAGCGACGTCACGAAACTTTCAGGTGGCGAACGCCGACGTGTTGCGCTTTGCAGATTGTTGCTTAGCCGACCTGACTTGTTGCTACTTGATGAACCGACAAACCACCTTGACGCAGAAAGTGTTGACTGGCTCGAAAGATTTTTGCAAGATTATTCAGGCACGGTTGTCGCGATCACTCACGACAGATATTTCTTGGACAATGTCGCCAAATGGATTCTCGAGCTCGATCGCGGCAAGGGCATTCCGTTTGAGGGCAACTATTCAAGTTGGCTTGAACAAAAACAAGAACGCCTCGGCCGCGAAGAAAAAGCCAACGAGTCTCGCAAGCGCACTTTGGCACGCGAACTCGAATGGGTACGTATGGCACCGAAGGCTCGTCAATCAAAAGGCAAGGCTCGTCTTGCCGCATACGACAAGTTGCACGCCGAAGCGCAAGCAGCAGAGCGCGGCGACAGCAAACTTGAAATTGCAATTCCACCTGGTCCACGACTTGGTGACGTCGTTATTCAAGTGAAAAATCTGTCAAAGGGTTACGGCGATCGATTGCTGATCGAAGATCTCACTTTCAACCTGCCACCAGCAGGCATCGTCGGCATTATCGGCGCGAACGGCGCAGGTAAAACAACTTTGTTCCGAATGATAACTGGCCAAGAAAAACCAGACTCGGGTTCAATCACCGTCGGCGACACAGTTGCTCTCAGTTATGTCGACCAAAGTCGCGACACACTCAACCCTGACAATTCGGTCTACCAAGAAATCACAGATGGTATTGAAGTCATGAAAGTTGGTAACCGCGAGATCAACGGTCGCGCTTATGTCGCAAGTTTCAACTTCAAAGGCAGCGACCAACAAAAGCGCGTGGGCGATCTTTCTGGCGGTGAGCGAAACCGCGTACACCTCGCAAAACTTCTCAAAAATGCGGGCAACGTATTGCTACTCGACGAACCAACAAACGATCTCGACATCGACACGCTACGCGCGCTCGAAACATCACTCGAGAGCTTTCCTGGTTGTGTCGTCGTAATCAGTCACGACCGCTGGTTCTTGGACCGAATTGCCACTCATGTTTTGGCTTTCGAAGGTGACAGCCAAGTTCGTTGGTTCGAGGGCAACTTCACCGACTACGAGGCATGGCGCAAGAAAGAGCTCGGCATCTCAGCCGATCAGCCAAAGCGAATTAAATACAAACCGCTCTCGCGAAAATAACGACATGAATTCTTCGTCGCGCAATACATCACTCGCTCTGCGAAACATTCGCATTATCTGTTCGATTGTTTTTGTTGCGGGCATTGCTGGCATGATCATCACATCGATTGCTGGCAACAATGTCGGGCTCGTCAACACAATCGGCGGCACAACTGCGATTTCTGCACTCGTATTGTTGGTGGCGACAATCAGTGCGAATACAACACGCCCCGAAGTTTTTGATGATGCCGCTGCCGAGCGACTTGAACTCAAAATTGCTGCGCTAACAAAGTCTGGCGCTGACGAAAAAGAACTTCGCGAACTTGTCCGTCTCGCAACGCAACTTGGCGAAACAACTAGTCGAAACAACTAGGCGAAGATCTTGAACAATCTCAATGACCACGAATTCGCTACATACCTAGCAACCGAAACTGGCAAAAGACTCGTCGAGCTACGCGCATTGCTTGTCGAGCAAGGCGTATGGGGTTGGGATTTAAAAGACGCAGGCGATGCAATGGCACAAGAATTTTTGATGTCGCAGCTGCGCGAGTTTCGTCCTGATGACGCAGTACTCAGCGAAGAAGCACTCGACACTTCGAAACGACTGAATGCCGAACGAGTTTGGATCATTGACCCGCTTGATGGCACACAAGAATTCAGCGAAGCAGATCGCAACGATTGGGCAGTTCACGTTGCGTTATGGCAACGCGACAATAATCACGGCTCGCTCGTTGCCGCAGCAGTCAGTTTGCCTGCAATCGAAATGACACTGAGCACAAACCCACCGCCAGCACCACCAATAAAACACGATGGTCCGCCACGTCTCGTTGTTTCGCGCACGCGAACACCACGCGAAGCAGTTATCGTTGCCGAAGCCCTGAACTGCGATGCAATGCGACTAGGTTCTGCTGGCGCCAAAGCAATGTCTGTTGTGCTCGGCGAATGCGACATTTATCTTCACACTGGTGGCCAACACCAATGGGACTCTGCGGCACCAGTCGCAGTCGCGCGCGCCGCTGGTTTGCACACAAGTCGCGTTGACGGTTCACCCCTTATATATAACGACGAAGACACGTGGCTTCCTGACTTGATCATCTGTCGACCCGAACTCGCCGAGCCTGTTCTCGCCGCACTCGGCTACAAAAAATAAATTTTCGCTATGCGTGTCGTTATCGCGTCTTGCAGTGTCACCTATGAAGGTCGGCTCGCAGCATCACTGCCCGAGGCAACTCGACTAATCATGATTAAAGCCGACGGTTGCGTGGCAATTCACGCTGACGGTGGCGCCTACAAACCGCTCAATTGGATGAACGCGCCAAACACATTCGAAGAACTCGCAGATCGCATGATCGTTCGCAATCCGAAAGGCGAAACCCTGACGATTCAATTGCATCAGGTCTTCTCTGATGTTTCACATGAGCTCGGCGAAGACCCTGGTCTGACCAAAGATGGCGTTGAAGCCGACCTGCAAGTTTTGCTTGCTGCAATGCCAGAGACAATCGAACCTGGTTTAACTTTG
>JAUREG010000062.1:0-3699 GCA_030827545.1 Acidimicrobiales bacterium | reverse complement strand
AGATGCCGCCTGGTCGAGCATCGATTTCGGCGTCGACTGTTTGCCATGGTGCTGGAGTGAACCACTTCATCAAAGTTTTTGCGTCTGTCCACCCTTGCCAAAGTTGTGCGGCGGTAATTGGCACGACACGTTCGAACGAGAGATCAAAATTTGGCGACGACATAACACCCATACGCTAACTTGAGAAACGAATTATTTCTAGCCGACGACGATGGCGGTGACTAAGTCGTTGGTTACCGAAACAGTCACGCGTTGTTGTGAATAGTCAGCCGTGAGAGCGAAACTTTCGCCATCGCGCTCGCCCACTCGAAACGCCCAGCCGAGACTTAGTGCACACGACTCGGCGTCAGATTCTGTGAAGCCGATCAGCATGTCGGCGCGTTCTTGAGTGATTGCTGTCATGTCGGCTGAGTCTGCTTGCGGACAATTCGCCGGTGGAGTTTTGCTATCTGGTGGCCCGATGTAGAGGCCGGGGTTTTCTTCGGCGTTTGCCCCGCAACCGGCCAACATCACGACTGCTATTGCGCTGGTGATAACTGCGGAGAACTTTTTCATCATCTAACCCGCGGGAGTGATTTCAACAGTGTCGTATTTATCGCTTTTGACAAGTTTTACGGTGACACCATTTGTGCTCACCGAGTCGCCAACATTCAAGATCGCATCGAGAATGCCGGGCGTGGCGCACCTTGTGCCGAAGCGACTCGGCAGCCCGCGACTCGCTGGTGGCACCAAGGTTTGCGTGCCCTCACCATGACCGATGGTTGCATCGACGATGTAGACCAAAACGCCAGGTCGATTCGTCGGGTCTGGGCAATCGAAACTTGCGGGGCGTCGCGACTCGACGGCGATAATTTTCGTCGGCGATATTTTTATCATCGCCGACTTGATGCCCGCCGTGCGATTGTCGATCGGGTTCAACATGATCGTCGTTTTGGCGAGGCTCGCGTAATTCTGGCAATAGAGCGACTCAGTGGGCAGCCAGCCGATTATCCATCGCAGCCAACTGCTCAACGTGCGTGACGGACCATCTTGATTAGACAACATGTCGAAACCGCTGAATGGCCCGATCGGCACGGGCAAGTCGACTTGCCCCCAGTTGTTCCAGTTGTACTTCAAGTCGGGCAGTTTGAACATGTGACCCGTTTCGTGCGCCCAGTAGCTCCAATAATTTCGTGGGGCGACGTCGAAATATGCGCCCGCGAGTGCATAGTTCATGATCGGCCCCTCGTTTGTCGGAATCGGCGCTGAGAGGTTGAGATCTTTGAACGCCTGCGAACTTTCGTTGAAAACTTTTTGATCTTTTGGTGGCAAAAAGTAGACCGCGCGAACACCCGTGAAGTCGACAAATGGATCAGCGGCTGCAATCGCGGCGTTCGCCAGTGGGTCTCCGGCACCAGACTGCGATTGTTTGTAAGTTTGCGCTGAGCCAGGGATGCGCACGTATTTGTCGTATGCCGACCAGACGAATTTGACTTTGCCCTCAGAGACCGTGTCGAACCATTCGGTAAAGATTTTCATTTGGTCGGTTGCTCGTGCGAGTGGGTTTGGCTCACCTGGCAGATCGGCCCAGTCGATTGGCACGAGTGCGACTTTGAATGTGCCAGTAGGTTCGAAATTGCCGCCGATCGCTGGGAAGGCAGAGAAAATCGTGTTGTATCTGTTGCGCTCGACACTATTTTCGATCAACTTGCAGTCGTCGGTACTTGCGCTCGAAGTTGTTGGTGCGAAGTATTTTTCAGTGGCGACTGTCGTCGTCGTATTTTTGGTCGCATTATTGGCAGTTGTCGCTCGTTGCCAAACGAGTTTTTTGCCCAACTTTACGCAAACAAAATTAAAGTTTTTTGTCTTTGCAATCGCGCCAACTTTGGCACATTTACCACCGACCGTTGCCGCGTTAACAGGACTGATTACCGGCACCAGCACAGTGACCAAAACGAAACTGATTAAACCAATTTTGGCGTTTCGTCGAGCCATAACTCAATTATCGCACTAGTTGTCAGGCGCTGGGCCCGGGCGCGGGTGGGGGTTGGGGCGGGCGCAGGTGTATCCCTATTTACACCTATATATACGTATGCGGGCGGTGCCTAATATCTAGCGATGGCGACGATTGGTGACCAAATCGATTTGGCGAAATATCCGCTTGATGCGCCTGGGTCGGACAAATGGAATGCGCTCGTTGCCCAATGCCGAAACGATCTTGACGCGAAGGGAATGTTCGAATTGCCGGGGTTCTTGACCGCCGATGCCCTGCGTGAGTCGACGGCGACGATTTTGCCGCGGATGGCCAACGAGTCAGTTGAGATTCGTCGCGAACACAACATTTATTTTCTCGACAAAGTTGATGGGCTCGCCGACGACCACCCCGCGCTCAAAAAGATTATGACGATCAATCACACTTTGTGCGGCGATCAATTGGTTGATACGCCTGTGACGACGGTTTATGAGTGGCCGCACTTTCGCGAGTTTGTTGCCGCGACGATGGGCTTGCCCGAATTGCATTTGATGGATGACGAGTTGGCGCGGGTCAATGTTTTGAGTTATCGCCCTGGCGAGGCGCTTAATTGGCACTTCGATCGGTCAGAGTTCACGATCACGATTTTGTTGCAGCGTGCTGAGGCTGGCGGAATTTTTGAATATCGTCGCGAGTTGCGCACCGACGACGACCCGAATTATGACGGTGTTGGTCGAATGATCGCGGGCAACGACCCCGAGGTGATCAGTGTCGATGTTGCGCCTGGGGCGTTGAACGTTTTTCGTGGACATAACACGGCCCATCGCGTGACGACAGTCGGCGGCGACAAAGAGCGCATGGTCGCTGTGTTGTCGCTTTATGAAAAGCCGGGCGTGCGGTTTAGTGATTCGGAGAAGATGGGTTTTTACCGCCGGGTCTGAGGTGCGGCGTCGCAACTGCTGCGCCTGAGGTGCGGCTTTGTCGGGGATGGGAGATTTGAACTCCCGGCCTCCACGTCCCGAACGTGGCGCGCTACCAAGCTGCGCTAATCCCCGTGCGATAAAAGCATATATTTCACACTGCGAATTCGCATCTGTGTTATTGCCGTAAGTAGCAAGTGCGGAATTTATTGGTGTGTGTTTAAGGTAGTTTTAGTGCCGTGAAATCTGTGATCGCAGGTGTGTTGGCTGCATTGATTGTGGGTGTTTTTACAATTTCGGCGACCGGCTTTTTAGCCTCTGGCTCAGAAAATACTTCAAACGATGAATAAAGTTTGGTTTGTGCAGTGGCGAAAACTTCTTCTTGCTCACGGTTTTCAAGCTCACCCTGAACGACGAGCGTCACCCCGGCACCGACGCATGCAAGACCGAGAAGAACAAAGATGAGGCGAAAGCGCACTCTCTAAACCTACTTTGATTTTTGTATGCGACTAGTGACTAAGCCGACCGAAGCGCACGCCACAGCGTTCGATAGTTCGGGTATTCATATGCGTCGGTAACGACACCTGCGAGCCGCAGTTGCTCGTGATATCGCCGCAGCGACCGAAACGGAATGCCCGAATCGAGATGATGAGCGATGTGCATGCCCAAGTTAAACGGCACAAAATAAAAACGACTGAGTAAGTGCTGGCGCACCGAATGTGTTGTTACGCGACGATCGTCGTCGCTGCGCAAGCCACCGTGTTCGGCGATTGAACGCAGTCGATTCATCACTCGCCACACAGTGAGATACGGCATCAGCCACAAGAA
>JAUREG010000061.1:0-4097 GCA_030827545.1 Acidimicrobiales bacterium | reverse complement strand
GGTGGCGATTGGGCCGAAGATCGAATCATCCCCGACTGCATTCGTGCGCTGTCAAATAATCAACCGATAGTTTTGCGTTTTCCAAATGCAACGCGACCTTGGCAGCACGTGCTCGAGCCTCTTTCTGGTTATATTCAAACCGCCGACTTCTTGCTTAGTTCGCCCGCAAAATATAACGGCGCATGGAATTTTGGTCCAGCCGAATCCGACAAGTACAGCGTTTTAGATGTCGCCAAAAAAGCAATTGATGTTTGGGGTGCTGGCGAAATCAAAGTCGACCAAACTCAAACCCAAATGCACGAAGCAGGTCTTTTACACTTAAATTGCGAGAAAGCAAATTCACAAATGAACTGGTTTCCAAAGTGGAACTTTGATCAAACGTTGACTAACACAGTTTCTTGGTATCGCCAAGCACATGACGGAAGACATATTCGAGAACTTTCAGAATCTCAAATCAATGAATATATGGGGATGAAAAAATGATTGACGGAGTAGTAATTACACCACTATTGCAAATTGCCGATGAGCGCGGAAAGGTGATGCATATGTTGAAATCAACTGATCCACACTTTCAGCAGTTCGGTGAAATTTATTTTTCTTGTGTTTTCCCTGACGCCGTAAAAGCTTGGCATTACCACGACAAGATGGTGTTGAATTACGCGGTTCCTTTTGGGCGAATCAAGTTTGTGTTGTTTGATGACCGGCCCGAAAGCCCAACTCGAGGCGAGGTTCAAGAACTGTTTTTAGGTGAAGAAAACTACTGGCTAGTTACTGTGCCTAAACAGGTTTGGAATGGTTTCAAAGGTGTGGGCACCCAGATGGCTGTAGTCGCCAATTGTGCGAGTATTCCGCATGATCCAATCGAAATTCACCGGCGTGATCCTAAAGATGAATACTTTCCATATAACTGGCAACTTGTTCATCGATGACCAAAAATGTCCTTCTGACAGGTGGCTTCGGAACTCTTGGCGGACGGTTAGCGGCAATCCTCGCGCAAGACTCTGAAATAAATCTGCGGCTCGCTTCCCGAATAAAACGAAGTGCTCCGCATTGGGCGCCACGCGCAGAAACATATGCGGTCGACTTTGAAAACCGCAAATCAATTCAAGAAATGTTGAATGAAATCACCCATGTTGTGCATCTTGTAGCGATGACAGACTTTGAGTCACGTGCCGAGCCAGAAAAAGCTCAGCAGGTCAACACTGAATACACCAACCGAGTGATTGAACAATGCTCAAAAGAAACTCGATTTGTATATCTGTCGACAATTCAGGTTTACGGTGCTGACCTGAGTGGCACAATTACCGAATCAACCCCGACGAATCCGGCTGACGCCTATTCGCAAACTCACCTAGATTCTGAGACATTGGTTGAATCTGCACACAAACATGGGCAAATTGAAGGTATTAGTTTGCGCAACGCGAATGGGTTCGGCGCACCAATGTCTGTCGATGCCAAAATCTGGCAAATTATCGCCAACGACTTGTGCCGCCAAGCCGTCGAGAAAAAGCAATTGACCCTTAAGTCACACGGACTTCAGTTTCGCAACTTTATTCCGTTCACCGATGTTTGTAAGGCGATCAGACACTGCCTATTTATGCCTAAAGAATTCATCAGTAAATCAACTTTTAATTTGAGCAGTGACTTTGAGGTCAGAGTGTTAGATATGGCTGAACTAGTCGCATCTAGATGTCAAGAGAAACTCGGCTACAAACCAGATCTCGAGGTTTTAGGTGCAAAACCAGAGACTGTGCCTGAAAAATTTTATTATGACTCAAGCAAACTACGAGCCACTGGTTTTTTGCCGACGACAAGTCTTGAATCTGAAATTGATCGACTGATCGAGGCATGTCAAAAGTGGTTCAAACCAACGACATGATCGGACAGCCCCTCGTGACAGTGGTTATCCCCACATACAACCATGCTGAGTTTTTGAAGCGAGCACTTGACTCAGTAGTGGCACAGACTTACAAAGACTGGGAAGCCATCGTTGTTAACAACTTTTCAACTGACAATACGATTGTCATTGTTGAATCTTTCAACGACGAACGAATTCGCCTCATCAATTTTCGCAACAATGGCATAATTGCGGCTTCACGAAATCGCGGCATTGAAGCGGCACGGGGTAAATATGTCGCGTTTCTCGACTCTGATGACATCTGGTACCCAGAAAAATTGCAGGTTTGCTTAGACCAGGCCGAAACTGGGGCGCAATTGATTTGTCATGGCGAACTGTGGGTCAACACCGACAATTCAAGGCGCGAGGTCATGTACGGACCCGCCAAACGGGCCAAATATCAGAGCCTCTTGTTTCGCGGAAATTGCATTTCAACCTCGGCGACTTTCATCACCACTCAACTTCTCAGATCGGTGAGTGGTTTCGACGAATCCGATCAGATTGTGACTGCTGAGGACTACGACTTATGGCTACGTCTCGCTGAGACGAAACCAAAAACTGTATTTGTGCCACAAATATTGGGCGAATTTCATCGTCTCAAAAACAGCGCCAGTAGTGCTGTACTACGAAATCTCGCAAGCGAGAAGACTGTTCTACAAAAACACTTTGCACTGCAACCAAAAACTATTTTTACCAAGTTGAAAATTCGCCATCGATTTGCAATCGCCAATTACGGTGCTGCTCGTCAACTCTCAAACCAACCACGTCGGGCCTTGGTTCTATTTTTTACGGCAATACGCCTCTCGCCAATTTTTATTAGGTCATACCCTGGTTTGATTATTTTGGCAAAACGCACACTCTTTAAAAGTACCGAATCATGACAATTCGTTACTTCAGTCTGGGACGCTTTGCGATACGCGAAGCTTTGAGTCTCATCGGTGTCGGCACAGGCGATCTTGTAATGCTGCCGAGTTATATTTGCCGCGATGTTCTCGCATCGGTCCACGAACGTGGGGCCAAACCAATTTTTTATGATGTTGACGCAAATTTGCAGCCAAAATTTCTTGATCCTGAAACAAAATCAAAAGCAATCATTGCAGTGAATTATTTTGGTTTTCCTCAAAATTTAGAAGCATTCGAAAAATACGCTCGAAGTTGCGGGGCGGTGATCGTCGAAGACAATGCCCACGGTCTACTGAGTCGAGACGAAACCGGCAATTTGTTGGGTCAGAGAACCGACTTTGGTATCACATGTTTTCGAAAGACTATTCGAACCCCTGATGGTGCGATTCTGAGGACTTCACTGGCTGAAACACAAGTTTCTGCCCAACTTGACTATGTTTTCAGACCAAAGAATGCCCGAAACATAATTTTGAGTTTTTTTGCCGCAATCCAAAGGTTCACTAATTTTCCGTTGCTCAATTGGGTTCAGTCTGGCTTAAAAAGTGTCCGACGAGTTGTGACCGGTTCGGTTGTCCCTTCTATCGATGCGACCGTCGAACGAATAATTCCTGGAGTTCCGAACCCGAGTCGCTCGAGTGTCAGAAAATTTTTGAGAATAAACGAAGCTGCTGAAATTTCCCGACGTCGCAACCTTTACAACACTATTTATCCAGAAATCATTCGACTTGGCATCAAGCCCGTGTTTGAATCACTCAAAGACGGCACATGTCCTTACGGATTTCCTGTTTTTGCAACTCCCGATTCGCAATCAGAGTTGAGCAATCTAGCCAGAAAGTATCGGGTGACTCTGATGAGTTGGCCCGACCTGCCATTCGAAGTCTTGCCAACTGCCCCAGATCACTACAAACAAATTTGGTTGCTAAATTTCTTGTGACTACGCAAAAGACTTCTCGTTTTGAATGGTCTGAGTGGATTGGCACCGACCTTGAATGGGATCAAAAGTTGATCAAACTCGACGACTTCACGATTTATCAGGCCACCAATTGGGCAAAGCACAGGGCCGACTTTGGTTGGCAAACCTACCGACTGATTTATCAAGGACCCGAGCAATGCCAGGCACAAGTTCTGACAAAGAAGGTTTTGGGTACAACTGTTGCGTGGATACCTGGTGGCCCAATCTGTAACTTCGATTATTTGAACTCACAGTTTGTTGACTGCCTTTCCACAATCACCAAAACTAAGCGACTCTTTGTTCGACTCAATTCACTTGAAACTACAAATGATCTAGCTTGCGACA
>JAUREG010000060.1:0-4132 GCA_030827545.1 Acidimicrobiales bacterium | reverse complement strand
CGGTCGATAACTCGAAATAAAGCCGACACCATTTCTTTCACTTTTTCTCGAAAATGAAAATTCATTTGCCTTGCTACTTCCATTGATCTCAGCTTTGAATCGAACGTGCCCTGGTATCTGAGAGGCCCAGGCTGAACCAAATGCAAAAAGCCTGTCAATCTCCCAATCACCACACGAACTTGTTGAACTTAGAAGTGCAGGAATTTCAAAGTCAACTGTTAAGCGCCAGCCGTTTTGAATGAGGGCGACTTTGTAGGTGACATTTGGGCGGCGTTTGAGTTGCCACAGAGTGTGATTGTTGTCGGTGCGCGAGAGAATCAACTTCGGCTTAACGAAATCGATGTAAGCCTCGAGATATGCCACAGCGCCGAGATGAATTTTCGGCAAGGCACGTAACAGCGCAAACATGTTGACGCTCTCGCCACGAATTTCCATGATGTGCGGATTGTGATGCGCAAACATCTCATCAAGCGGGCTCGCAGTGCCACGATCAATAATCAGCAAACTCGCACGCGGCGGCCGACGCCAAACGCGCTTGGTGTTTCGAAAATACTTAAACGCCCGCTGCAAAAACTGCAGGAAAGCCTTCATCGCTAACTACGAATAATACGGATTCGCGCCAGTCGAATGATCCGTAATATCGCGCACTCGCGTAATCGCCGGCACCTGCTCGACCAACATCGTCTGCACACCCTCAAGCATCGTCTGGCGCGACATCGAACAACCGTGACAACCGCCGCCCATCGTGAAATACGCGGTGCCTTCTTTGTCGTGCCCAGCAAACGTCACAAAACCACCGTGCGCCGACAACGCCGGATTGACATCGTTGAACACAATCGCCTCAATTTGCGCTGAAATCTCATCATCGGCAACGAGCCCTTCAAAACTCGCCTTCAACGGCTTGTTGGGATTGCGAATCAATAAACCTTTCGCATCGTCATGGTCGAGCTCGGCGCCACGCAAAAGATCTAAATCTTTGGCCCCGATAATTATCTTCAATCCATTGATCGTGCGAACTTCATCTGTGAAAGCTGCCTTCACAAACTCATCAAATACCAAGTCGTAGCGAAAATCTTCACCTGGCCCGGACAAAATTTCAAGACGCAACCCAAGACGCTCACGTTCAGATTCGGCATCACGCAACTCAATCAACTTTGCATGCGCAACAGGAGTGATCGTAATTATCGTGTCGCCAGACGCAGGCGAAGAACTAACAACAGGCGACGAACCTGCAAGGGGGCTGGCTTGACTCATTGAATAAGCAGGCTACCTGCGCTCGCAGCGTGCAACTTGCCACCACCGCACTCTTGCGACACGCGAGTTGTTATAGTGATCACACACGCACGGGGAGTCCACTGGTTCGGTGGGCTGAGAGGGTGGCCGCCACCACCGACCCGCACACCTGATCTGGGTAATGCCAGCGGAGGAAGCGATTATGCCCAACACATCTCTAATTTTTAGCGGCGGTCTCACCCCAAGTGACGCCACGCTCAACAATGTGCGCGCAATTCAAAATGTCGATCTTGTCATCGCCGCTGACTCTGGTCTACACACGGCGCAAAAACTCGAAATGCACGTCGACTTTGTAATCGGCGATTTCGACTCAGTGGATGCATCTGCGCTCGCCCGCGCCACATCCGCGAACACCCAAGCCATTCGCCACAGCACGGACAAAGATTTCACCGATCTCGAGTCAGCGCTGTTACTTGCCGTTGACAAAAACTCACAACACATCATCATCGTCACTGCTGGCGGTGGCAGACTCGATCATCAATTTGGTTTTGTTGCCGCAATGTTTAACCCGAAATTGCGCGACTGCAAAGTTGAGGCACTCTGGCACAACAACCGACTCTTCGCATTGCAAGGCCCAACAACTCGTGAAATCACAACACAAGTCGGCGACACAATTGGGTTGCAAAGTTTTAGCAACAAGTCAGAAAAAATCTCAACCACTGGTCTGCAATGGCAACTCACCAACGAATCACTAAATAATTTTGAGACACGGGGTGTAAGCAACATCGCGACCAAAGAACAAGTTTCAGTCTCAGTTGAACTCGGTCAACTGCTCGTTATTCATCAACCAAAGGGCACAAAATGAGCACCACAAAACCCAAGAGAACTACAAAACTTCTCGCGCTGATTTTCGCCGCATCACTAACTGCAGGCGCGTGCAGCAATAACCAGTCATCTGATGCTGATGATGCCTCAACCCAAACACCAACCGACGATTCGAAAACCGAATCAAACACCTATGAAAAAGTCACACTCACACTTCTCGCCTACGACTCATTCACTCCGTCGCCAAATATTTTTGATGAATTCACCGCACAGACTGGCATCAATGTTGAGGTCAGTCTTGGCGGCGATGCCGGCGAACTCGTAACTAAAGCCGGCCTCACATCGGGCAACCCCGAAGCCGATGTTTTGTGGGGCGTCGACAACACACTTCTTTCACGAGCAATATCAAAAAATATCTTCACACCATATGCAACAAAAAATCTCGCCGACCTCGACGAATCAGCACGCAAACTCGTGCCGAACAACGAAGCAACACCAGTCGATACTGGTGACGTATGCATCAACTACGACGTCAACTGGTTTAAGCAACGCAATCTCGCACCACCTCTTACGTTGCGCGCTCTAACGTCGTCAAACTACGCAAACTTGCTAGTCGTACCGAGCCCAGTTAGTTCGTCACCAGGTTTGGCATTCATGCTCGCAACAATTGCTGAATTCAGTCAAGACGGATGGGATGAGTATTGGAAATCGCTCAAGCAAAACGGTGCACTCATCGTTAGCGATTGGACAACCGCCTACTACACAGAATTCTCTGGATCATCTGGCAAGGGCGATCGACCAATTGTCGTAAGTTACGGATCAAGCCCACCCGCCGAAATGATTTTCGCGAACCCTCGTCCAGCAACGGCGCCAACTGCTGTCGCTGCATTGACATGTTTCAGGCAAGTTGAGTTTGCGGGCATCCTTCGCGGCACAAAACACGAACGCGAAGCACAACTGCTAATCGACTACCTAAGTGATATCAAATTTCAAGAAGATCTACCGCTCACACTTTTTGTCTACCCGGCAAACACCAAAGCCAAGCTGCCAGACGACTTTGTCAAATACTCGCTACGACCAGAGTCGCCACTACAACTTGATCCAGACCTCATTTCACGCAACCTTCTTTTCTGGCTTGACGAGTTCACCAACATCGTTCTTCGTTAATCTTCGTGACGACTATCTATCACCGCAGTCGAGCCGTTAATTGGCTGGCAATAGCTCCAATTTTTTTCATTTTTGCCTTTGTCGTCGCGCCAGTTTTGAACATTTTTGTATCATCATTGCAATTCGAGTCGCTTAACCTTCTTCGCACAGAAGCAATCCGCAATGTCGTCTGGTTTACAACTTGGCAGTCTCTCGTGAGTACCGCACTCGCTTTGACTGTTGCCCTACCACTCGCATTCGTCACGGCAAATTTTAAATTTAAGGCTCAGCGCTTGACAACAAGCCTGATCAGCATGCCGTTTATTTTGCCGAGCATCGTGGTCGGTGTCGCATTTCTACAGATACTGCCAAACAACTTTCATCGCACAGCATTTGCCCTAATTTTGGCCCATGTTTATTTCAACTTCGGCTTTGCCTCACGCCTAATTAGTGCACGCTGGCTACAGATTCATCCGCATCTTGATGATGCTGCGCGAACTCTCGGTGCTTCACCTCTCAAATTGTTCAGAACTCTCACGTTGCCTCTTCTCAGCAAAGCAATTACCAATGCGGCGCTGATTGTGTTCACGCTTTGCTTCACTTCATACGGCGTAGTCCGGGTTCTTGGTGGGCCATCGCGATCAACTCTTGAAACAGAAATCTATTTTCGTGCCATGCAACTTGGCGATGTGTCTGGCGCAATGTTGCTCAGCGCACTGCAATTAGTGATCATTGCTTTGCTCTTTGTCGTAACAACAAAAGCAAGCAGCAAAAAATTCGAGCAATCAACTAGACCAACGATCTCACGGCAAAAGTCTCTACAAACATGCAAGCAAAAAGTGATAGCCGCAACAATTATTTCAATCGCCACATTATTTGCGATAGTCCCGGTTCTTGCCATCGCGCTCAAATCAATAAACACAAACTC
>JAUREG010000059.1:0-4199 GCA_030827545.1 Acidimicrobiales bacterium | reverse complement strand
CAAGCAATCGACCGCCAGGCAAAACCAAGTCACGAATACTTTGACGACCACCCAATGCGGTTTGAATCGCATGTTGTGCTGGCACATTTGCACACAACCTCATGTTGGTCAGCATCGTGATGCCTTCGATATAACTTGTCGCGTGTTTACGTGGCCCAGTCATCAACATCCAAGCGGCTCTAAAGCCAGCAAGGCGATACGCCTTGGATAAACCATTAAATGTCAGGGTGAAAACATCAGGCGCAATCGCTGCAAATGTCGTATGCACTGCGTCGTCGTAAAGAATCTTGTCGTAAATTTCGTCTGCCATCACGATTAATCCACGTTCAGCGGCAAGATCAGCAATCTCGCGCAAAATTTCAGTGCTATAAACAGCGCCAGTCGGGTTATTCGGGTTGATTACGACGATGGCTTTTGTGCGATCAGTGATTTTGGCCCGAATGTCTTCGATCATTGGCATCCAACCGTTTGATTCGTCACATAAATAATGCACCGGTGTACCGCCCGAGAGACTTGTCGCCGCTGTCCACAATGGATAATCGGGTGCTGGAATCAAAACTTCGTCGCCCTCGTCAAGCAATGCATTCAGCGCAATTTGAATTAACTCGCTTACTCCGTTGCCAAGCCAAACATCATCAACATCTGTTACGTCGATGCCTCGTGATTGGTAATTTTGCACCACTGCAGTTCGCGCTGACAAGATGCCCTGCGAATCTGAATAACCCTGCGATGTTGGCAGATTGCGAACCACCTCAACCAAAATTTCTGGCGGAGTTTCAAAACCAAACGGCTGAGGGTTGCCGATATTTAATTTAATGATGCGATGACCTTGCGCTTCGAGTCGCTTTGCTTCATCAAGCACGGGGCCACGAATGTCGTACAAGACATTGGCCAGTTTCTGCGACTGCATGATTTCCATGGCTAATCAGGCTACGCCGATAGTTATACGTAAATTCCCTCATAAAATTGCAACCATAGAACCGTCAAAAATATTGCTCTTTTACAAGTTCGCCCCGATTGCCGACCCCGAGGCAATTCGACTCTGGCAACGCGCATTGTGTGAGCGCTTCAGTCTCAACGGTCGCATAATCATTTCAAAACACGGCATCAATGGCACCGTCGGCGGACTGATGACGAACGTAAAGAAATATGTTCGCGCCACAAAAGAGTTCGCTCCATTTAAAAGTATCGACTTCAAGTGGTCAGAGGGAAACGGCGATGAATTTCCACGCCTTGAAATTCGAGTTCGAGACGAGATCGTGACATTCGGCAAACCAGACGAAATCATTGTCGACGAAAATGGCATTGTTGGCGGCGGTGTTCATCTCAAACCAGCCGAAGTCGACAGTCTCGTTGCCGAACGAGGAGACGAAGTTGTTTTCTTTGATGGTCGCAGCGCGCACGAGGCGCGCATCGGCAAATTTAAGAATGCTGTCGTTACTGATGTGGCAACAACACCCGACTTTGTTGGCGAACTTGAAAGCGGTAAATACGACCACCTCAAAGAAAAGCCGATTGTCACCTATTGCACAGGTGGTATTCGATGCGAGGTTCTCTCACTGTTGATGAAGAATCGAGGTTTCAAAGAGGTTTATCAAATCGACGGTGGCATCGTGCGCTACGGCGAAGAGTTCGGCGACGACTCACTTTGGGAAGGTTCGCTTTATGTTTTCGATAAACGATTGAAAGTCGATTTCAGCGACCACCCCAAGGTTCTCGGCAAATGCGACTACTGCGCATCGAGCACAAGTCAGTTTTTTGACTGCGCCAATTTAGATTGCCGGTGTCTATTTTTGCTCTGTCGAGACTGTTCAAATAAATCACCAAAGATTCTTTGCCCAAAATGCCGGGCGAAAAACTAATTGACTAATTAACTGGCGAGAAAAAGTTTCTTCCAGCCCTCATAATCTTTGGCGAGCCCGGTGCGAATCGCACTAACCACTTCACTTCGCAAGCGTTGCTTGCTCGCTGCGTGTGCAGCGGCGTTCAACGATGCACTGAGTTTTGCAAATTCGATTGCCACGGGCAAAAGTTCTGCTTCTGTCGCTACGACGCGATCAACTAATCCAGTTTCAACACCATTTGTCGGCGTAAAAGTCTCGGCTAGAAGAACTGCGCGCGAAAGAGCCGCGGGCGTCAATCGCTGGCGCAATATTTCGATCGTCGACCATGGCATCGTCATGCCGATAGCAACTTCGTTGGCCGAATATTTGAAGTTGCCAGCAACACCAATTCGATAGTCGCCACATTGCAACAAAAACACACCCATTGCGATCGCATGACCACCACAGGCAATCACTACAGGTGTTTCAAAACTGAGCAAGCGCAACGCGATTTCGATGCCGCCGTTGAGCATGTCGACTGCTGGTTGACCGCCAGCAGCAAGCGTCTTCAGATCGAAACCAGCCGACAAAATGCCCGAACGACCAGTTATCACCACTGGCAATTTTGCCTGCTCTGCCTGGTCGAGTGCCGAGTTGAAAGCTTGTTGCATCGGCAGCGACAAAGCGTTGGCCTTGCCATCGTCAAGTTTGATTAATGCAACGCCGTCAATGATTGCAAAACTTGCCAGCACTTTTGGGGTTTCGCTCATTTATTCATTGTATGTTGCAGGCATAGCAAGCCTTCATTCGCAGAGCCTTAGTTGCGCAATACAGCTGCCGTGTTTTCACCACGCAAAATTGTGATCCGCGCAACATTTGTGGCGAGTTCTGCAATTTCGGCGTCATCGTGCGAAACCAAAACAACCACTCCGTTATAGGTCTCAAAGAAAGTCTTCATCGCGCTTCGCACCTCGTCACGCGAAGTTGCGTCAAGCGACGTCGTCGGCTCATCAAGCAACAAAATTTCTGAAGGTGCAAGAAAGGCACGAGCAAGTGCCACACGCTGTCGCTGACCACCGCTCAAGGTTGACGGCTTGCGCGACAAGAGCCCAGTCAAATTAAATTGTTCAACTGCCGAGTCGAACCTCGGCGTGTTTCTAAATGCAGCGCCGCGGCCAAAAATCAGATTTTTTTCAATTGTCATGTGCGAGAACAAACCACCACCTTGAAACACAGTTGATACACCACGCTTCTCGGGTTGCATGAATCGATTCGTTGTCGAATCATCAAAAACTTTGCCGTTTAGCGAGATCTTGCCAGTCGTACATGCAAGAAGGCCGGCGATCATGTCGAGTGTCGAAGTTTTTCCTGAGCCATTTTCGCCGGTGATTGCCAGCACAGCGCCCGGTGCGACTGTTAGCTGAACTTCAAGATTGAACTTGTCACGTCGTAACTGACAATTGATTTCAAGGCTCATTGTCCACCCCGACGTAACGCAGAAACCCATCTGCCGCGCAATGCAATAAGTACACCCAACGAAACAATCATCATCAATGTCGATAGCGCCAACGCATCGTCACCACCAGATTCGAGTTGGCTATAGACAGCCAGCGGCACGGTTTGCGTTCGCCCTGCCGTATTGCCTGCAAAAGCGATCGTTGCACCAAATTCGCCGAGCGCTCTTGCCCAAGTTAAAACAAGTGCTGCCAGCAACGACGGTCGAACCAAACCCAATGTCACAGTTGCAAATGTTCGCCACGGACCCGCACCAAAGGTTCGCGCAGTACCCACAATTCGACGATCAACTTGGTCGAATGCTGCCTCCATCACCAAGATAAAAAATGGTGCCGCCACGAAAAACTGCGCCATTATCGCGGCGGTTTCAGTGAACGCCAGTTGTATGCCGAACCATTCGTCGAGCCTCGCGCCGACTAAACCTCGGCGACCGAATGCATATAGCAACGCCACCCCACCCACAACCGGGGGCAAAACCATTGGCAGAACGCAAAATGCCCGCATCAGAGACTTGAATTTAAAGTCACGATTTGCAAGCAACCATGCCAACGGTGTGCCAAAAATTAAAGCTAAAACTGTTGCCACAAGCGAAGTGCGTAATGACAATTCGAGAGCTGTGCGCGATGTCTCGTTTGAGATCGACGTCAAAAAGCTTGACCAATCAGTTCGCCAAAAAACAGCAAGCACAGGCACTATTACGATCGCAACAGCAGGCAAAGCAATCAACCACAATCCACTTGGGGCCGACAGGCTTCGCTTCATGGAAGAATGAACCCGTTCTCGGCAAGAATCTTGCGGCCAACTGAAGACTTAGTCATTGCGATAAACGCATTTATGGCTGAATTATCTTTTGTCTTTGGT
>JAUREG010000005.1:0-77303 GCA_030827545.1 Acidimicrobiales bacterium | reverse complement strand
GCTGCAGTTTTGCTAGTTGTAGCAGCACTAGCCAATTCGCGCGATGTCGCAGTCTCACGTGGCGAGAGCGTCGAAATCGGTGGCAATTTTCGAATTCCCGAAGTTACCGAACAATCAGGTGCACGATTAGTCGATGTTGGTACTACAAATCGCACGAGATTGCGTGACTATAAAAAAGCAATCGATAGACGCGGCAACGACATTGCTTTAGTTCTCAAAGTGCACCCATCAAATTATCGAGTTTCGGGTTTTGTTGAAGACACACCGGTTCGCGAACTCGCCACTTTGCCGGTGCCTGTGGCGGTAGATATTGGTTCAGGCTTGATCGACAACACTTGTCCGTGGCTCGAGTCTCGTGCACCAAGTTGGTTGAGCAACGAGCCCGCTGCACGGCAAACAATCAATGACGGTGCCGCATTGGTGATGTTTAGTGGCGACAAACTGTTCGGCGGTCCGCAGTGCGGTGTGATTGCAGGTCGGGCAGATCTCATCGAGGCTTGCGCGCAGCACCCACTTGCTCGGGCGTTGCGACCAGGCTCGACAACGATGCTTGCAATGCAAAGTTTGGCGATGGCATATCTCGGTCGCACGGCAACAAAAGAAATCGCATTTTGGAAAATGGCGACGATTGCTACTGCTGATTTGCAATCGCGAGCCGTAAAAATCGTCGAGGCTGCAAAAACTGGTGAGGTTTGCGCGCTCGACTCAATCCCTGGTGCAGGGTCAGCACCTGGTGCAACTATTGACTCGTTCGGCATAGTTATTAATGGCGATCATTTAACAAAATTGCGGATGAACGATACGCCGATTATCGCTCGCGTCAAAGACAACAAAACTTTTCTCGATCTGCGCACGATTCAGCCAGATGATGACGAGATAGTTGTTCGTGCTTTACAGCGACTTGCAAACTAAGTTTTCATGACAGTCATAGCGACCGCAGGCCATGTTGACCACGGCAAGTCGTCGCTGGTTCTTGCTTTAACTGGCACCGACCCAGATCGGTGGGCAGAAGAGAAGCGTCGCGGCATGACTATCGACTTGGGTTTTGCTCACACGCAGTTGCCGTCTGGCGAAACGGCAAGTTTCATCGACGTGCCTGGCCATATTCGCTTTTTGCGCAACATGCTCGCAGGGGTCGGTGCAATTGATGGCTGCATCTTGGTTGTCGACGCCAAAGAGGGTTGGATGCCTCAAACCGAAGAGCACTTCCAGATTCTTAAACTACTTGGTTTGCAGCACGGGGTCATTGCCTTAACCAAAGTCGACTTAGTCGACGCCAAAGTTGAAATCGATCGCCGTAATGAGATTCGCACAAAGTTGCGTGGATCTTTTTTGAGTGACGCACCGATTGTTTCTGTTTCGGTTGTCTCATCAAAAGGTCTTGACGAAATCAGAAACGCGCTTGATGTCTTGATCGTTGAGTCAAAGCGGACGAATCAAACACGCAATAGAAATCGTCCTCGACTGTGGGTTGACCGTTCGTTTTCATCGCGCGGTGCCGGCACTGTAGTGACAGGCACTTTGATCGATGGCTCGCTCGAATCAGACACTGAACTGACTATCGTGCGCACACGGCAGCGTGTTCGAGTGCGCGAGATTCAACAACACGAAAAGTCGACAACTCAACTTGCGCCAGGTCATCGATGTGCGCTGAATCTCGTTGGTGTCAATCATGCCGAAATTTTTCGCGGCGACACTTTGATTATCGAAGATCAATGGTTGCCGAGCGCGATGTTTGATGCGTCGCTAACTATCGTGCCTTCGTTGCAACATCGCGTTACTCGACGTGGAAGTTATTCGGTCTATATAGGCTCAGGCGAATTCGCGGCCAAAATTCGTTTGATCGGCACCCGCGAGTTGCAGGCAAATGAAAACGGCTTTGTCCGCATCGCTTTGCAAACTCCGATCTCGATTTTGCCGGGCGATCGCTACATCTTGCGCGAGTCAGGTCGGCAAGAAACGATTGGTGGCGGAGAAGTTCTCGACATCGCTCCAACATTGCGAGCATCGAAGGCAAAGCCCGACCGTTCAGTTGACCGAGTAATCAGCGAACGTCAGTGGGTTACTGCAAAAGAACTTGAACTTTTGACTGGCGAGGTTTGCCAACCAATGGTTGGTGACTGGCTAACAACGGCGAAACTTTTAGATACAACACGAAAAGAATTGGCACTTAAATTGGCCAAGACATCTGATGGTTTAGAAATTTCGCGACTCAAACCTCACGAACAGGCAGTTCTTGTGACTTTGCCCGACGTCGTAATCGAGATGGGACGTGCGCGGATCAAAGGCGCTTCGTCAATCACCGAGCATCCATATGTTGGTTTGTTCGCCAAATCTGGTGTCACGCCTCCCGACACAAAGACGCTTGACCGAAACATTGTCCGACAGATTGTTCAAAGGGGTCTTTTCGTCGACATTGATGGCGTTGTCTTTCACATCAGCGCACTCGAAACTGCTCGTTTAAACGTTCAGAAAATATTGCAACAGCACCCGAATGGTTTCACGGTTTCGCAATTTCGTGAGAACCTCGGCATCACTCGCAAGCATGCTGTGCCGTTACTTGAAGCACTAGACCGCCGAGCAATCACAAAACGAAACGGTGACTTACGTGTTGGCGGAGCAAGGCTCAACGGCGAGCCGTCTCAAGTCTGAGATTTATTCGCCCTTTGGTTTACGCATTTCGCGGTAGTCGCGCGCGGCACCTTCAAGCGGCTCAACTTCAAGCGTGACACCATCGATTGCTGCAACACGCAATTCTTGACCATCTTGAATTGGCGTCGAACGATTTGTGCGGGCTCGCCACTGCGCATCGTGAATTTGAACAATGCCTAACGGATTAATCGTGCCTACGGCCCGACCGGTGCTGCCGATCATCCACTCGCGACCAATTGTCGGCGTGGCAAAGCGAGTGCGCACCATCGAGGGCATACCAACTACAAACGCCAGCGAGATTGCGATCATTCCGCTGATAAACGTCAGCCACGACAAACGAATTTCACCACCGTCGCTACTTCTGAACAATGTCAAACTGCCAAGCGCTAGCAAAATCAGACCTGCACCAGTGAAAAATCTGGGAATACCAACTTGAACATCGATCGACATCAAAAGCATCGACACAATAATCACAGCAAGGCTTGCACCGCGAAGCGGCAAAGTTGCCAACCCGTGGCTACCGAGAACGACACAAACTGCACCAACAACACCAGCGATGCCGATGCCGGCGGTGAAAAATTCAAAGATCAGCAGAGCCAAGCCGATTACCACCAGCAAAAAAGTGACTGGCGGACTGGCTGCCGTGTGAAGTAGCCGTTCGATTAAACCAAGTTTAAAAAATCTGGTTGTTGCGGCCTCGCGGATCAACTCATCGCCCGAATCAGACTTGACCTCAACAACAGTTTGCAGAACTCGTCCTTTAATCGAGAGTCCGTTCATCGCCAAAAGCATGTTGCGCAAGACGGGCACGCCCTCATCGTCGGTTGTCAGTTTTAGTGCGCCAAGTCTCTTGGCCTCTTTCGAGTTGACAGTCGTTGCACGCAATGTTGCCGACGCGTCACCAAAACTCACTTCACCAGCGTTTGTTGTCAAGAGTTTTCCGGTTTTGCCAATGCGAGTGCCGTCAGCCATTGCCGAGACATCGGCAACTGCCAACAACTGTGCAGCGCTGCCATAGGCGCGTGCGGTTGTCGGTCCAACCCAAACTGCAATCGGTATTTTCGAGTCAATAATTTTGTTGAATAGAGCTTCCATTCGCGTTTTTGAAACAACGCCACCCAATGAATTCACTTGCAAAATCACGGCCTGCGAGGTTGATGCTTCTGCTCGTTCAATTGCTTGTTCGATATCGCGCACCACGATCTCGTCAATCAAACCGTTTACTTCAACTACATCTACTGGCGCCAGATCGTTGGTGCCACCTTCGGCATTTGCCACCTGTGACGCGCCAAACGTGATCGCAAGAGCCGAAACGAGCATCGTAAATGACAACACTTTTCGCAAACTAGTCATTGATTTTTGCAAGCTTGTCCTTGTCTCCAGATGTTCGTGCGATGGCGTTTACGCTAACATTTGCGCGTGCATATTTTGTTGGCAACAGATGCTCAGTGGGTGCTCGACGAGGTGCACGCAGCACTCGGCACATCCGATACTTCGTTTGTTGTTTGTCGAGACGGTCGTGATGTGTCGCGTGCCATAAAGCAACGCACACCCGATCTTGCAGTTTTAGATTTGCAATGTGGCTCAATGGGCGCAATGGCAGTGACAATGGATTTGCGCCTTGACCACAGTGATGGCAGGTCGCCAATGGTGCCAGTTTTGATGTTGCTTGATCGCATCGCCGATGTTCACTTGGCCAAGCGAAGCGGCGCGCAAGGCTGGCTAATCAAGCCACTTGACTCTTTGCGTCTTCGCCGCGCAGCAGATGCAATTGTCGCGGGCAAAAACTGGCACGAAGGTGTGCCTGTCGAAGTTTAAAAGTTACTTCCGATTCGCAACAATAACTTCGGCAATTTGTAGAGCGTTAAGCGCCGCACCTTTGCGCAAATTGTCGTTTGAAACGAACAGAATTAAACCTTTGTTTCCGACAATCGAGTGATCTTGACGAATTCGTCCGACAAAGCTCGGATCTTTACCCGCTGCGATCAGCGGTGTCGGCACATCAACGACGCTAACGCCAACTGCATTTGACAAAATTTTGTGGGCTTGTTCAACCGTTATGTCTTTTTCGAATTCAAGAGTTAGCGAAAGCGAGTGACCGGTAAACACCGGCACTCGCACGCATGTGCCTGAGACTCGCAAATCAGGAATATGCAGAATTTTTCTTGATTCGTTGCGAAGTTTTTTCTCTTCGTCGGTTTCAAGCATGCCGTCATCTACCAAACTGCCCGCAAACGGTATGACGTTGTAAGAAATCGTGCGTGGAAACTTGACCGCAGGTTTGAATGCAATTGCTTCACCGTTGTAGGTGAGTTCGTTTGCATTCGACGCACCTGTCTTTATCTGTTCATGCAATTCATCTACACCAGAAACACCCATACCGCTGACGGCTTGATATGTGCTTGCGACCATTCGCACCAGTGATGCGGCGTCGTGCAGTGGCTTGAGCACTGGCATTGCCGCCATTGTTGTGCAATTCGGATTTGCGATGATGCCGAGTTTGGCGTTCGCAATATCTTCGGGGTTGACCTCAGAAACGATTAGAGGAACATCTGGGTTCATTCGCCATGCCGACGAGTTGTCAATGACGATTGTGCCTTGCTTTGCGTATTTCTCAGCAATCGCCCGAGAAGTTGTAGCGCCAGCCGAGAAAATTGCGATGTCCAGATCGCTTGTGTCGGCTGTTGAGGCATCTTCAACCTTAATTTTTTGGCCGTTCCATTCGATTATTGAACCGGCTGATTTTGCAGATGCGAAAAACCGAACCGATGTCGCAGGAAAGTTTCGTTCGATCAACAGAGTGCGCATCACACTGCCGACCATGCCGGTTGCGCCGACAATGCCGAGAGATAGTTTTTTTGTCACGCGTTTAGGATACTTGAGCGACCAACCACCAGTGGCTTGGATTAATTCTGTTTGTCGGTATGGTCTGCACACTGTTCTTTCGCGATGCAGCAACTGCCAATTTGCGCTTCACCGAATGGAATATTTTGATCTCACGCAGTTGCGACTCAAAGTCTTGTAAGACCGTGTCTGGTTTTAGTCTGTTGGCTTGCCATCCCAATCGAGTTGACCACCGCCATCGCGCAAGACGTCGACCCAAAACAGGCATTTTCCATAATCGGCGCACAGCAATGCCAAGAGGAACGAGCACAACGTCGCTGGCAACCCATGTGCGAAAATTGAGCACGATTAAGCCCCCGCTACGGGTCACACGAATTGCTTCACTGACCAAGTTGAGAGCGTCTTGTGGCTGGCAGTGTTGCAAAGTTATGTAAGAAAACGTCATATCGACAGATTTGTCGGCGCGACCAAGAGTTTTGCCGTTTGCAACATGCAATGTGCTCAGTCGATCAATTCGGCCAAATCTTGCGACAGTTTGCCGACAGCGCTCGAGAAACGCCGAGTCGACATCGGCAGCGATAACCGCGTTGCACCGATTTGTGAAGCTTGATGTCATACGGCCGATGCCACTGCCGATTTCTAACAGTGTCGAGTTTCCGAATTGAAATGACTCGAGTTGTAATAACCGAATGTAACGCTGCACTTCTTTGTCGCCAGTTTCAACGAATGCCTTAAGTGTTAGTTCGTCACCAGTTTCGTTGTTAAAGACCCATCCGGTTTCACGTACAACATCGTCTGCAGTCAAGTCATTGTCGGCGAGGTTGCCAGCGGAGTTCCATGGCAGGTGATGTGCGCGCAAACTCATAGCGCGACGAGACTTCATATTGAGAACAATTTAGTTGCTATTTTCGCACTGGTAGAGGCGCTGAATAGTCCTCGCCACTGTCTAGATCAAATGCCGTGTGCAAAGACCGAATAGCTTTTTCAAGCATTGGCGCAGCCACAACAACTGAGATTCGAATCGTGCTCGTCGAAATCATTTCGATGTTGACGTTATTGTCAGCCAAAACGCGAAACATTTTCGCGGCGATGCCAGGGCTTGACTTCATGCCAGCACCAACTAGTGAAATCTTTGCAATATTCGTGTCTTGAGTTACACCTGTTGCGCCTACTTGCTTGGCGATTCTTTCGACGATTGGTTGTGCGTTGGCGACGTCTGTTTTCGGCAAAGTAAACGAAATGTCAGTTGTACCTGCTGTCGAAGTGTTTTGCACGATCATGTCGACGTTTACGTTTGCGCTTGCTAGTGGTTCGAACAATGCGGCTGAAACACCAGGCTGGTCAGGCACGCCGAGCACTGTGATCTTTGCGTCACTGGCGTCGTGAACCACGCCCGAGATTATTGGTTCTTCCATGTTTTGTTCTCCTTTTCGTACTTCACCTGTGACCCATGTTCCTTGCTCCCAGGTAAAACTTGAGCGCACATGAATCGGCACATTGTGGTTGCGCGCGAACTCGACGCTACGCAATGCCAGCACTTTGCTGCCGGCACCTGCCATCTCGAGCATCTCGTCGAATTCAAGGTGCTTTAGTTTGCGAGCCTGAGGCACAATGCGTGGATCAGCAGTAAAGACACCCGTTACATCTGTATAAATTTCACATACGTCGGCTTTCAGTGCGGCAGCAAGTGCAACAGCAGTGGTGTCACTACCGCCGCGACCAAGTGTCGTGATTTCTTTTGCGGTACTAACCCCTTGAAAACCGGCGACGACCGCAACTTTGCCTTCGCTGAGTGCTTCGCGAACTCGATCGCCCTTAATTTCTAAAATTTTTGCTCGACCGTGCACCGTGTCCGTGATGATGCCTACTTGACTGCCTGTAAAACTCATCGCATCAACGCCTAGATCTTGAAGCGCCATGCAAAGCAGCGACATGCTGATGCGTTCACCGGTTGTCAGCAACATATCCATTTCACGACCGGTTGGCGCCGAAGACACTTGACGAGCGAGGTCCAACAGATTGTCGGTGGCTTTGCCCATTGCCGAAACAACAATTACCAGCTGGTTGTCCTGAGCTTTTGTCGCTGCAATGTGGCGCGCGACATTGCGCATCCGCTCAGGGTCGGCAACTGATGTGCCTCCATATTTTTGAACGATCAACGCCACGGGCTTCAACGCTACCTCTACTCGTGTTGCCGACCTGTAGCATTTTCACCTCATGGGCACAGATAAACGCAATCGTCAAAAAGAGAATCGTCGAGCTCGCCAAAGCGAACTTGAAAAGCAAATTCAACGACAGAAATTGGTTCGCCGCAGCACTCGAATCGCACTGCTCGTTGGCGTTGTTGTCGCAATTGTTGCCGTCATCAGCTTGTGGCCCGAGGGCGAAAGTGCGACTGCGCCTGAAACAACCGAAACTTCGGTTGCTGAAACAACTGTCGCGCCTGCACCGGCAGGACCTTTTGAATTTGGTGAAGGCGAGTGTGCACCAACTGATGGCTCAGGAGATCAAGTTCGAGAATTCGCCGCCGCGCCAAAACTTTGCATCGACCCAACGAAGTCATATACAGCACTAATCACAACCAACAAAGGCGATCTGACCGTGGTGCTCGACCCAACAAAGGCGCCAGGTACGGTTAATAATTTCGTTAACTTGGCACGATCAAAATATTTTGACAACACCGTTTGTCATCGTGCAATACCAACTTTTGTTGTTCAGTGTGGTGACCCGACTGCAACGGGCACCGGTGGCCCTGGTTATGCAATCTCCGACGAATTGCCAGCAGCGGGCGAATACAAACTTGGCTCACTGGCGATGGCCAACTCGGGGCCAAACACAAATGGCAGCCAATTCTTCATAATTTCTGGTGAGCAAGGCATGACACTTCCACCGAGCTACTCGCTGTTTGGTCAAGTGACAACAGGTCTTGACACAACATTGCCCGCGCTAGATAAGGCGGGCAACAGCGACCCAGTAACAAACGGTGTGCCACCAACAGAAGAAATTCGAATAATCACGGTAAAAATAACCGAGAGTTAATTTTCGTTAATCAAGCAAATCTGCGCGAAGCGTGGCGAAAGTTTTTTCGTCAACACCGATTTCTCGCAAAAAGTTCTGCACAGATCCATGTTTCGTATTCAAGCCATCAAGAACAATTGTCATTGCGCGCGGGTCTGAAGCGGCAAAACGAGCCGGCATGTTGGCGTATGCGTCCGCTAATTCAGGTTGTTTAACTTTGGCCCACTCGATTAGGCGTTGCATACCCTCAACGGTTTTACCGTAATCAGCGCTGATAATTTCGTCGGGCACGCCAAGAATCGACAAGATAAATGCGGCGAGCACTCCAGTGCGATCTTTGCCAGCAGCACAATGAAAAACTGCAGGCAATACATCTTGGGCGGCGATCAATTTGATTGCATCGGCAAATTTATCTGAAGCGCGGTCGAGCATTTCGCGATATGCCCAAACCAAAAACTCGACAACGTCTTCAATCTCGGGTGTATCGCCGTCATTCCAAGTCGCATCAATAATCGGCAAGTGATGAAAATTGACAGGAAATTGTTTTATGGGAAATGTTCCACGATTTTGCACTTCTTTTTGAGTTCGTAAGTCAATGACGGTTTGCACGCCGAGGTCAATGACAGTTTGTGCATCTTGTGGAGTAAGCCTGTAAAGGCCATCAGCGCGAAACAGAGTTCGCCACTTCGTAACTTGACCAGTGACTGTTGGATAGCCCCCTAAGTCTCGAAAATTATGGACTGCCTCTAGACCGATCAATCTTTTTGGGTCACCGACTAGACCATTTACATGTTGACTGTTCACTTGCCCGAGGTTATCTGTGCCGAGTTAATGCAGGGTGTTCTTCAAGCCACGGTTTGGCAAACTAATCGGGCGCTACTACAGTCGCACGGGTGAAACTTGTTGGGGTAATTGGCTCGGGCATCATGGGCTCGGGTATTGCCGAAGTAATCGCCAAATCAGGAATCGACGTCGTGATTCGATCTCGCAGTCAAGAGACAGCTGACGCAACCAAGAATGCGATTGAAAACAGTCTCAAAAAACAATTAGTAAAATCAAAAATTACCCAAGAACAACTCGATGCGGCAATGTCCCACGTTTGCGTAACAAGCAAACTCGAAGATTTAGCAAATTGTGATCTGATAATCGAGTCAGTGGCTGAAGATCTCGCAACAAAAAAAGAGCTTTTCGCTGCACTCGACAAAGCAGTTAAGCCAAGCTGCATTTTGTCAACAAACACGAGCACTCTGCCCGTGATTGAAATGGCCAAAGTTACAAATCGCCCAGACAAAGTGTGTGGAATTCATTTTTTTAACCCCGCAGTTTTGATGCCACTAGTCGAAGTAGTTCGGCCGATAACGGCGAGCGATGAGACAATCGCTCTAGCCAACAGTTTTGTCGCAGCCTGCACCAAAGATGCAGTTCAAGTTGTTGACCGTGCCGGTTTTATCGTCAATGCGTTGCTTTTTCCATATTTGAATAATGCAATTGCGATGTTCGAGGCGGGCACAGCAACTATGGAAGATATTGATGTGGCAATGAAGGGTGGCTGCAATTTTCCGATGGGTCCGTTTGCACTGCTCGATCTTGTTGGCCTCGATACGTCGGCGGCGATTCTTAATGCACTTCACGCAGAATTTAAATCAGCCAATCTTGAACCACGACCAATGTTGAAGAAACTGGTCAGCGAGGGCAAGCTTGGTCGAAAAACTAAACAGGGTTTTTACAGCTACTAATTTCAAACAAAATGAAATTCAACGACTTGCCATCAAGTCTTGGCGAGTCTGTGTGGGAGTTTCCCGACAAAACGAGATGGCCACGTCATGATGTCGTCGGTCGGGGTGCCGACCTTGAGCCAGAAACATTGATTTATGCATATCGACACGGTGTGTTTCCGATGGTTTCAAACGAAAGCATTGGCACAGATAGCGATTTGCTTTGGTGGTCGCCCCAGATGCGAGCCATAATTCCACTTGATGGTTTGAAAGTTTCACGCACAATGCGACGTAGCGCAAAAAAATTCGAAATTCGAGTTGACACACAATTCGAAAACGTGATGCGCAATTGCGCTGCACCACATCGCGACAATGGGTGGATCACTGAAGAATTCATCGATGCATATGTCAAATTGCATCATCTCGGATGGGCTCACAGCATCGAGGTGATTGATGAGAGTGGTTTGCTTGCGGGTGGTCTTTATGGCGTGCGAATCAACAAGTTTTTTGCGGGAGAGTCAATGTTTCACCTTGTGCGTGATGCCTCAAAAGTTGCGCTTATGGCTCTCGTCGAGACGATGAATTCATCGAATATGTCGCTTCTTGATGTGCAGTGGCTTACCCCACACTTGGCAAGTCTGGGCGCTGTCGCAATTAAGCGTGATGAATACCTTCGCCGCCTCGAAGTTGCCGTAACCCAATAATCTCGCGCCTAGCCTTAACTAGTGGTGAGCGACTCAAAAAACACGACTAAGCGAGACGAGCCATGGGTGATGCGCACCTACTCGGGTCACTCAAGTGCTCGCGCGTCAAACGAGTTGTATCGCACAAACTTGGCGCAAGGACAGACTGGATTATCGATCGCATTTGATCTGCCAACTCAAACAGGTTACGACCCTGACCACATTCTTGCTCGCGGTGAAGTCGGCAAAGTTGGTGTTCCGGTTGTGCATCTCGGCGACATGAAGGTATTGCTTGACGGCATTCCGCCGAGCGAGATGAATACCTCGATGACGATCAATGCAACTGCAGCATGGCTGTTGGCTCTTTACGTTGCAAATGCAAATGAACAAGGTGTTGCAACCGCTGATTTACGTGGCACAACACAGAACGACATTCTCAAAGAATATTTATCGCGCGGAACTTTCATTTTTCCGCCACAGCCATCCAAACGAATCATCATTGACATGATTGCTTGGTGTGCAAAAAACGCACCAAAGTGGAACCCGATAAATATTTGCTCGTATCACCTTCAAGAAGTCGGCGCCACACCGGTGCAAGAGATTTCTTTTGCGCTCGCAAATGCGGTCGATATTTTAGATGCGGTCAAAAGTAGCGGCCAGATTTCTGACCAAGAGTTTCCGCAAGTCTTTGCTTCGTTTTCTTTTTTCGTCAATGCGGGCATTCGATTTATCGAAGAGACCTGCAAGATGCGTGCTTTCGTAAAACTTTGGGACCGAATTGGCCGTGAACGCTATTCGATTACTGACGAACGCGCATTGCGTTTTCGATACGGAGTTCAAGTTAATTCATTGGGTTTGACCGAGGCGCAGCCCGAGAACAATGTTCAAAGAATTGTTTTAGAGATGCTGGCAGTGACACTTTCGAAAGACGCACGGGCGCGCAGTGTGCAACTTCCTGCATGGAATGAAGCCCTTGGTCTGCCGCGCCCGTGGGATCAACAATGGTCATTGCGAATGCAGCAAGTCTTGGCGTTTGAGACCGATCTTTTGGAATACGAAGATATTTTCAATGGCTCACATGTGATCGAAGCGAAAACCAACGAACTCGTTGAGCAAGCATGGGCTGAAATGAACGAGATTTTGAATCTCGGTGGCGCATTCGAAGCCGTAGAAACACTTAAAGGTCGTCTTGTGCAATCGATGTCGAGTCGCACAAGCCGTATTGAAAAAGGCGATCAGCGCGTGATCGGCGTAAATGCGTTCACTCAAACGGCACTTTCTCCGCTCGGTGGCACCGACAATATTTTGAAAGTTGATCCGAAAATCGAAAAGCAAATGGTTAAAGAACTTGAAAAGTGGCGCAAGTCTCGTGATCAGCAAGCTGTTGATCGGGCATTGACTTCTCTAAAAACTGCCGCAGAAAATAAAACGAATCTGATGCCTCCATCAATTGAGTTAGCGATCGCAGGCGGCACAACGGGCGAGTGGTCTCAAGCTCTTCGTAATGTCTTTGGTGAATTTCGTGCCCCAACCGGAGTTGGTGGTTCGTCCGGACGACATGGTCAGTTGTTAGATCAAGTAGTTGAGTTTGTAAAGACAATCGCTGGTGGGCCGCCGAGGCTCTTGGTTGCCAAACCAGGCCTGGATGGACACTCGAGCGGTGCCGAACAAATCGCAGTTGCGGCCCGTGATTCAGGAATGGAAGTTGTGTATAGCGGCATTCGTTTGACGCCAGAACAAATCGCCGCCTCAGCACGCGATGAAGATCCCGACGTAATTGGTTTGTCGATTCTTTCTGGTTCGCATCTTGACCTTGTGCCTGAAGTTATGTCAGAACTAAAAAAACTCAAAGTTAGTTCGCCTGTTGTCGTCGGCGGAATTATTCCTGAAGATGATCGTGCTCGATTAAAGAAGTTAGGCGTTGCTGCTATTTATACGCCAAAAGATTTTGATATCGCCAGAATCATGCGCGATATTGCAGAACTAGCCGTAAGTAGACGAGAGAATTAACTCAGGGTTTCATCGTTGTCGATGGAGCGACGGGTATGAAGCCGTTTGCTGGCGGAAAAATCAATTCTTGACCAGCTTCAACTCGGTCTGGATCGGTGATTCCGTTCATTTCCATGAGCACTCGCATATCCAAGCGATTTGTTTCGGCGATTCCAAAAAGGGTGTCACCAAGTTGCACGATGTAACGAATCGGCGCGACATAAATAGTCGTCGTTGCAACAAAAGTCGTCTCTGTTGCCTCAATCGTCGTGGGTGGCGGCGTGTCAACACCGCGCTGTGCAAAGAACAGTGAAAGTAAACCGCTCACGATCGTCACTGCAAGAAGTGACTTTCGTAAATTTCCGGCAAGAAACATGTTTACTGATATTAGGCGTGAGATTAGTAAATTGGCTGTCATCGTGCTTACAGCAACCTCTAGTGTGAGCATATGAAAGTGCTCGCTGCAGTCGACAAATTTCGTGGCACTGCAACTGCTGCTCAAGTCGCAACTGCAATTGGCCATGCGTGTTGGCAACTTGGCCATGATTGCATTGAGCGACCGTTAGCCGACGGAGGTGAGGGCACGCTTGATGCGCTCGGCGGAGCAAATCGAACAACTCTTGTCACCGGTCCACTTGGTAAGCCTGTTCAGGCACCGTGGCGTTTGCACCGCGGAACTGCAGTTATCGAAATGGCTTGTGCATCTGGCTTGATGCTCGCTGGCGGCAAGCAAGAAAATGATCCGATTGCTGCAACAACTACTGGTACAGGTGAGTTGATTGATGCTGCTCTTGATCTCGGCGCCAAGCGAATAATTGTTTGTCTCGGCGGCTCAGCGACAACCGATGGAGGACTCGGTGCTGTTAAGGCAATTCAAACTCCGGCTCGGCTCAAAGGTGTTGAGTTCGTTGTGGCTTGCGATGTCACCACCAAATTTACGGACGCCGCAAAGGTTTTTGCCCCACAAAAAGGCGCGTCGCCTGCGCAGGTTCAGTTTTTGACAACTCGACTCGAGAAACTTGTTCAGGTTTATCAACAAAGTTACGGAGTTGATGTCTCTGAAATTTCTGGTGCTGGTGCTGCGGGTGGTTTGGCCGGTGGCTTGGCTGCACTCGGTGCACAACTGGTGCCAGGTTTTGATCTCGTGGCTGAAGAAGTTGAACTTGATGTTTTGTTGTCAGATATCGACATGGTTATAACGGGCGAAGGTTTTATGGATAGTGAGAGTTTTGCCGGCAAAGTTGTTGGCTCAATGTCCGAGCTCGCCAACGAACGAAAAATTCAAATTGCAGCAATCTGCGGTGAGATTCACCCCGATGTAAGTTCAAAAATGAATAGTGTGAGCCTTGTCGAAACTTTTGGTCGCGAAGAGGCGTTCGCTCAACCTTTGCATTGCATTGAGCATGCCGCGCTAAAGATATTGCGCGATTTAAAGATTTAGTTTGTTTCTTAGCCTGTAGTTGTCGTGACGGCAGGTACAACCGGCACACTGACTGCAGCACCTGTGCCAAGCGGCTTGCCCGCTAAGTCTGTGCCGAGAAGAATCAAGACTGTTGCTTCACCGAGATTTCCAGATTCGGTCGGAATCGGCTCTGGCATCGCTGCAATACCTACACCGCCGAGCGCATTTGCCACAGCGGCTGCAGCTTGTTCGCTACCCAATAGGTAGTAAACAACCGTCACAGTTTGTTTCGGAGTTATCTCGCTCTTGTTATTTGCTGGCTGAACGATGTAACCGCGACCCTGAAGTTCTGTTGTTAATTGTCCGGCACTTCCTGAAATACCAGACGCATTTGTGACTTGAATCTTGAATGAGGTCAAAACCAAAGTTGTTGGTACTACAACTTCACCCTCTGTTGTTTGTGTCGGATCAACGGTTGTTTCAGTTTCGGCAACAGTTGATTGACCAGTTTGATCGTTGCGGATGTCGCGCAGAATAAAAAAACCGAGTAAAACAGCCAGAACGGCAATAATGATCGAGAGCGTTGAATTCACATTTGTGGTACCACTTGACTGGCGACGTTCAGAAGGGGCGCGACGAGGGCGTGATTGTTCTTGGCTCATACCTATATAACTTACCTCTAACGAGTTACTCCAATTAGGTTTTGAGCCGAGGGTGGGGATTGAACCCACGACCTACCGCTTACAAGGCGGTTGCTCTGCCACTGAGCTACCCCGGCGTCTTAATTGCGCAATCAGTGTACGGTCGAATTTGCTACCTAGACGACTATTTGTTAAGAGTGCGAGATCGAACAATCTCATAAGTTGCAAGCGCTGCAGCGACAGAAACATTGAGTGAAGACAACGAGCCCAACATCGGAATATTGACCAGCAGGTCACAGCGCTCGCGTGCGAGTCTTGACATACCAGCACCTTCTGCCCCGAGGACCAAACAGATTGACTCTTTTGCGGTCTCGCCGATTTCAAAAATATTTTTTTCGGCAGCGTCGTCGAGGCCGACGACGAAAACACCGGCTTGCTTCATTTCGGTCAGGGCACTTGGTAAACCTCCGACAACACACATGTTCAAATATTCGATTGCACCAGCCGATGACTTCGCCACTGTCGGCGTTACATGAACCGCACGATGGCGTGGCAAAATCACTGCGTCGACGCCCGCGCCGTCACAACAACGCAAAATTGCACCGAGGTTTCCTGGGTCGGTGACGCCGTCGATAGCGACCAATAGCAGTGGTGAATCCCGTGATTCGATTAATAAATCTGCGAGCAAAGTCTCGTCAATAGCATCGGCTTTAGCTAGAACTCCTTGAGGGGCCTCACTGCGTGCTTCGCGCTCGAGTTCTCGTCGCGAGACACTCATCACTTGAACTCTTTGATCACGAGCCAGATCCAAAATGTCTTCGATCACCGGACTTGGCTCAATGTCAGTTGCAATCCAAATTTCACGGACCCTGCGTCGCTGGCCGAGCAATAGTTCTCGCACCGCTTGTCTTCCTTCTATTTGTTCACCACCGAGACCGTGCTCTTTTTGTGGCGGTCTATTGCTGCTGGCATAGCGATTTGAACGGGTGGCAACGTTGATATGTTTTGGGCTGTTTGAATTTCTCCGCTTTGAGCCAGCGCTGGCGTAGCGATTATTAGCTCGGCCAGTTCGCTTGTTTGATCGCGGATTTTTCGGCATCGGTGCAGGCTTTTATTTAATTTGCGTCACAATTGCGACGGCCCAACAGGCAATGCCCTCGACGCGTCCGATCGCGCCAAGGCCTTCAGCGCGTCGACCTTTGACTGTGACGGGGGCGCCAGTAGCAAGCGAAAGTATTTTTTGCATCTCATCACGATGCGGGGCAATCTTGGGCTGTTCACAAACAACGCTGCAGTCAACATTGCCAATTTCAAAATTGTTGTCGACTGCCATTTTCGCAACTATTTCTAGCAATCTAATTGAGTCGACATCTTTGTATTTTGGATCGGTATCTGGAAAGAGTTCACCGATGTTTCCAAGACCGCATGCGCCGAGAATTGCTTCTGCAGTTGCGTGAGCAACAACATCGGCATCACTATGACCGATCAGTCCGCGCTCACCTTTGAAGTGCACACCACCCAAAATGAGTTTCCGTTCGGTGGTCGCGGTGTCAACAAAGCGATGGATATCAAATCCTTGGCCGACCCTCACTCTCATCGTCATGGCTTAAATTCTTACACTTCACCGCGAGAGATTGCGCGAGCCCAATTCAAATCTTCGGGTGTGGTGATCTTGCGATTCAACGGATCACCCATCACAACGACAACTTTTCCTCCATTTGTTTCAACCAAGGTTGAATCGTCGGTGCCTTCTGGGTTGTTTTGATGTGCTTGTCGCAACGCATTGGCTCTGAATGCTTGTGGTGTTTGTACGGCGACAAGTTGATTTCGATCAGGTGTTGACTTAACAATATTTGCTGCATCAATAAATTTAATCGTGTCAACAACTGGCAGACCCGGCACAGCGCCATCTGCGCCAGCACAAACGGCATCAATGACTTCGTCAAATAAATATTCAGAGGCAAATGGGCGGGCGGCATCATGAACGCAGATGATCGTCGCATCTTGTGGCACTGCGGCTAGACCACATCTCACTGACGCACTTCGTGTCGCGCCACCTGCGATACCACCCTCGCGTTGAGCCTGATCTGCTGGCAACACAACGACGACACCATCGCTTGAAATTCGGGAAGTTTCAACGGCCCAATCGACGATTCGGCGCTCGTTAATTAGTGCAAATTGCTTGGGACTGCCAAATCGTGTTCCTGAGCCCGCGGCGACCACAATCGTCCAAATCTTTTCACCTACTCGTTGTTTTGAGACGGTGTTCACGCCTATTTAGGGTAGTACCGTCAATACCTTATGGGACACGATGAACTTCTAAAAGGCAGTGAGTTTTTCGCTGAGACTTCTGATGAAGTTTTGGCACTGATTGTCTCGCGCGGTGCGACCAAAAATCTGCAGCGTGGCGATGTTTTGTTCAACGAAGGTGACAAACCAGAGTCGATGTACGTCGTCTTGTCCGGACGAATTGCAATTGCGATTGGCAATCGGCCTCTTGATAGTCGCGAAAGCATGCTCGCACTTATGGAGCGCGGTGATTTGTTTGGCGAACTTGGTTTGCTTGACGGCGGTGCGCGCAGTGCGATGGCAAGAGCAATTGAACCTTCGTCAGTTTTAGAAATTGCTTATAAGTCCGTGCGAGAGCAACTTGAGTCGAACCCATCGATGTTGTGGGGCGTTACAAAACTCTTGGCGAAGCGCTTGCGAACGATGGATGAAGTTTTGTCAGACAGCGTGTTTCTGGACGTAACGGGCAGAACTGCAAAACGACTGCTTGAACTTTCAAATGGAAAAGATGAATTCGTCTTGCCAATCACTCAAGAAGAACTCGCTGGCATGGTCGGTGCGTCGCGTGAGCGAGTGAATAAGGCGATCGCTAGTTTCATTCGCCTCGGATGGATCGAGCAACACGATCGTCGCTATCGAATTTTGATGCGCACAAAACTAGAGTTTCGCGCAAGTTAACTGCCTAGCTCAAGAGCCACGCTCTGGTTCGACTGAAGGCATCGGCTGCATCTTGCACACGATGCGAAGGGCGAGAAGCATCATGGGCAAAGCCATGTTCGGCATCGGGGTAAATCTGAGTTTCTACTTTTAGTTTTGCTAACTCAGCAACGTCACTAGGTGGCGTGTAGTGATCTTTGCCTCCGATGATTGCCAAGACTGATTCAGAATTTCCCGTCCTTAAGTATTCGAGTGGCTCTCCTTGCGTTGCACTCTTCCACCCATCAGGAACTTTGATCATTCCGTAAAACGAAACAATCTTTTTAAATCGCTTCGAGCGTGCTGATTTGAAGCAATACATTCCGCCCAGACAAAAACCAATTAAACCGACTTCAGCGGTGCCGAGCGCGTCTGCAGCATCGTGTAAGTCACGCAAGTGTTTTTCATCATCGAGCGAACTCACTGCGGCAAATCTCGGCTCAATTTCTGGACCAAGTGGTAAGCCTGGAAACGGTTCGACCGCACAAACAGCCATCTGCCAATCAAAAGCGAGCCGCTTGACTAGATCGTCGAAAAGCGGGCGCAAACTGAAAATATCAGGTGCAATCACTAGACCCATTTTTGGATTGGAAACAGTCTTGTCGATTTCGCAGCTAGTGCCAGACGGCAGATTAATTCTCATCCAACAAGTATGCACCGTAATTTTGCTTAAGTTTTCGCCTGAGTTTTGTGCGGTGAGACCTGCGGTGAGTCTTGAGGTTGCACCAGCGGTGAAATCAGTTTTCAACGATTTGGGGCATGACCCAAAATCAAGACTCACAGCAGTTGGTTTGGAGCACTGGATTAACCCAGCGCTCCAACAGCCCGGTTTCAAAGCTAGTAAAAGAGTGGCAGTTGATCAGTGCACGACGAAAAGAAGTTGACACGGTTAATTCTTGGCAATTGCCCGGTTCGAAAGTGACGAACTTAGATCAAGTCCTTGTTCGTGCCGGGTTCAACACTGCTCGTGATGACTCAAAAGGTGATAATTATCTGTGGCAACTTGTTAAGCAGGCGAGTGAAGACGAACTTGCTGCGCGTATTGTTCTGCAACGAATTTTGCCACCTCTTGTTGCGATCGCTCGTCGCCGTGGACAAATCATCGACGGCGGTATCGACGCCGCGCTAGGTGAGGTTTTGCCAACTGCATGGACGGTCATTCGACAGTATCCATGGCATCGTCGCCCAAACAAAGTTGCGTCAAACCTTGTTCTTGACAGTGAATATTTTGCATTCGTTCAGGCCAACCGAGCGAAAAAAGTAAAAATGTTTGCTGTTGAGCCAAGTTTGTTGGGCGAACTTGTTGCCGAACCAGAGACAAGCGAATTCGCTCCGCAAGTGAGCTTAGAAAGTTTGATCAATATTGCGATTAGTCGAGGCATTGCTCCCAGACATGTTGCAGTCTTACGGGCTGTTGCAAATGGCGATACTGCTGCCGTTATTGCCAAGCACTACGGCATTGCCGAGCGAACCGCTCGTGCTTGGCGCGCTATGGCGATTAGCGAGTTGCGTGAACGAACGCAGTGTGTGGCGTGAGTTTTGTTGAGCGAAGGCGCAAACTATTTGTGACAACAAAGATGCTCGATAGTGCCATTGCTAATCCTGCCCACATCGGGTTTAGATAACCGAGTGCGGCAAGTGGAATAGCAGCAGTGTTATAGGCGAATGCCCAAAACACATTTGCTGTGATTGTGCGCAATGTTGCTCGCGACAACAAAATTGCATCAGCGACAAGACGTAAATCACCACTAATTATCGTCAAGTCACTTGCGTGCATCGCCACGTCAGTGCCGGTGCCCATGGCTATGCCGACATCGGCTTGAGCAAGTGCGGCGGCATCATTGACGCCGTCACCGACCATTGCTACTGCGTAACCGCGATTTTGTAAGTCGGCGACAACTTGAACTTTCTCGCCAGGTAGAACGCCCGCAATTACGTGTTGTTCGTCGTTTTCAATGCCAACTTGAAGAGCGATTGCTGTGGCAGTTGCGTCATTGTCGCCCGTCAACAAAACAGATCGAAGACCAAGTTTTTTGAGTTCTGAAATTGCCTGTGCGCTGGTGGGTTTTGGTTGATCGGCGACAACGCACACACCTTTCACGAGCCCGTCAATCACAACGAGAACCGCAGTATTTCCAGCACTGCGCGCCTGAGCAAGCGCGTCTCGTAAGTCACCAGGAATAATTATCTGCGAGTCGCTAAACAAAGACTCGCGTCCCACCATTACTTTTCGTGACTCGACTACACCTGAAGTGCCCATGCCTGGTGAAGAAACGAAATCACTCACATCTGACAAGACGCCGAGCTCTTTGCGTGCGGCATTGGCAATTGCACGCGCGACAGGGTGCTCACTGGCATGTTCGAGTGCTCCAGCAAATTTGAGAACTTCGTCTCGGCTTGTCCCTCGCGCGACACAAACATCAACTAATTGCATTACACCAGTCGTCAGAGTGCCAGTTTTGTCAAATACAACGGTGTCAATTCTTCGAGTGCTTTGCAGAACATCAACACCTTTGATAACGATGCCCATTTGTGCAGCACGCCCGCTGCCAACCATCAATGCGGTTGGTGTAGCAAGACCAAGTGCGCACGGACACGCAATGATCAAAACAGACACCGCTGCTGTGAATGCGTACGTTGTCGAGTCACCGAAGAAAAACCAAGCAACAAATGTCGCAATAGACAAACCAATTACGGCAGGCACGAAAATGCTGCTTACGCGGTCGGCGAGTTTTTGAACTGGGGCTTTCGTCGATTGGGCATCTCGTACGAGACGCGTAATCTGCGCAAAAGTTGTTTCTGAACCGACATGCGTTGCACGTGCTAGCAAACGACCTGTCAGATTCACGGTCGTGCCGACAATTTCGCTACCTGGCGCGACATCTGTCGGCACGCTTTCACCCGTCAACATCGAAACATCGAGAGACGAATTACCTTCAACAACAATCGCATCTGCCGGAATAATTTCTCCGGGTCTGATGACCATCAGGTCATTCACGCGAACCTGTGAAGCATCAATTGTTATTTCTTGCGAGTCGCGAATGACAGTTGCTGTTCTCGCGTTTAGCGCCAGCAGTGAACGCAGTGCGTCACCTGCGCGATTTTTTGCACGAGCCTCAAAGTATCTACCGGCAAGCAGAAATACGGTTACTGCAACAGCGACCTCTAAATAGATATGAGTGCTGTCGCCAGATTTCATCACGAGGCCAGTCATGTCCATCGCATGAGAAGACCCGCGATAGACGTGTTCGACTGCATCGCCCCACACGATTGCCCAGAATGACCAGGCCGCTGATGCGAAGACTCCGATTGAGATCAGCGTGTCCATAGTCGTGGCGCGATGTCGCGCGTTCATAAGTGCAGCACGGTGAAATGGCCAAGCACCCCATGTGACAACTGGAAGGCTCAATGCGAGTGCGAGCCACTGCCAGTTTTTGAACTGCAGTGCAGCAAACATTGAAATGATTACAACTGGAAGACCAAAAATTATCGACGCTGTAAGTCGGGTCAAAAGCATCGAGACGCGCTCGCTCACCTCGGCCTCGAGCATTTCGGTGGTCGTGTTCTCAAGCAGACGAGCGTTGTAGCCGAGTGACTTAACGACATTGATTATTTCGTTTGTGTTCGTTTCTTTGTCAGAGAAGCTGACACGCGCAGACTCGGTGGCGTAATTGACCGATGCCTGAACACTCGGAATCTTTTTGAGACCTCGTTCGATCGTCATTGCACATGCATTGCACGACATGCCGGTCAGGCTCAGATCAAGTTGAGTCTCAACTGATTGCGTATTCATTAGCTTTTCTAGTCTCGCAGGCAAAAGCAGAATTTGCTCGCCCTAATTCTTGTGCTTTAGACAAACTAAGTTGTTTTCGTGACATCCTTGGTCAGTAATGCATTAGTGGTTTTTGCTGCAATTTTTTTGGCGGAACTACCTGACAAGACGATGTTTGCGACTCTCATGCTTTCCACCCGTTTGCGTCGACCGCTTGCGGTTTGGGTCGGAGTGAGCATTGCATACTGCACACATGTTGTAATCGCCGTTTTATTTGGGTCGGCGCTTTCTAAATTGCCAGAGCGTCCAATTCATTTGCTTGTCGGCCTCGTATTTTTGGTTTCAGGTATTCTCATGTTTCGCTCGTCAAGCGAAGAGCATTTACAAAGTGATTCGACTAATCAGTCAAAAAATTTCTTTCAGGTTGTTTATATCTCCATGAGCACAATTTTGGTGGCTGAATTTGCCGATCTAACCCAACTTGCGACGGTCGGATTTTCGGTGCGAATGAATGACTCTGTCGGCGTTGCGATTGGTGCAGCAAGTGCTCTTTGTGCAGTCTCAGCAATTGCAGTTATCGCTGGTTCGGCATTGCAGAAAAGATTCAACCTAAGAATTGTTCAGCGCGTAGCCAGCGTATTGTTTATTTTGTTTGGCTTTGCGGCAATCGCCAACAGTATTTTTTAGCCCCACTTAGATTGGCCGAAGCGGTAGCCAACACTGCGAACGGTTTCGATCAGGTTGGCGTGCTCTTCGCCTAGTTTGGCGCGAAGTCGGCGAATGTGAACGTCGACCGTTCGAGCACCGCCGTAATATTCGTATCCCCAAACTCGAGATAGCAATACCTCTCGACTGAAAACCTTTCCGGGGTTTTGCGCCAAAAATTTCAATAATTCGTACTCCATGTAAGTCAAATCAAGTGGCTTTCCGCCAAACGATGCTTGGTAAGTCTCGGTGTTAAGTATCAATCCGCTGTATTCAATTAGTGACTCACGAGACGCTGCCATCTCGGTGTAAAACAAATGGCGCAGTCGAGAGTCAAGTTCGCGAGGGTGAATTGGCGCAAGACAAAAGTCGTCAAACATGTCGTCGCGCATTTCGAGGTCGGCAAGTTGCGCACCCGACACCAAAACAATGATGCGATCGACACGATTGTCGCGTCGGCGCAACGCGCGACAAATTGCCCATGCCGACTCTGGGTCTTGGCTGCAGTCGACCACTGCGCCAAACCAGCCAGAACTTGGTTCAAGTTTGTCTAATGCTTGACTTGAATTGATCGCCTTCCATGAATAACCCGAGAGGTCGAGTGTTCGAGCAACGTCGATCGGCGCAGGATCTGGAAATACTGCAAGCAGTTTTTCGTCGTCGCTAGGCATGGTCAAATTTAGAGCGACCGAAGATAGCGGTTCAATTCGTATTGGCTGATGTGTGTTTTGTAGCCACGCCATTCAGCGCGTTTATTGCGCAAGAACCATTCGAAAATATGCTCGCCGAGTGCTTCAGCGACGAGTTCTGATCGCTCCATTACGCGCAGCGCGTCAGAAAGCGACTGAGGCAATTGCTCAATGCCAAGTTTGGCCAACATGTCATCGCCCATTTCGAACAAGTTTGAGTCTGCCTCAGTTGGAAGTTCGTAACCTTCTTGAATACCCCGCAAACCGGCGGCGAGAATCACGGAGAAGGCGAGATAAGGATTGCACGCTGGATCAGGCGATCGATATTCGATGCGCGTTGCCTGATCGCTATTTCGTTTCGCAATTGGCACACGAATCAGACCGCTGCGATTATTGCGCGCCCATGAAATATGAACAGGTGCTTCGAAACCTGGCACAAGTCTCTTGTAACTGTTTACATTTTGGTTTGTGACCGCAGTTATCTCTGCGGCATGTCGCAGTAAACCTGCCATGAATTGTTTTGCCGTGACCGACAAGTTGTATGGGTCTTCGCTGTCATAAAAAGCGTTTTGTTCGTCTTTAAACAAACTCAAGTGAAGGTGCATGCCCGAACCTTGCACGCCTTCAAGTGGCTTGGGCATGAAAGTCGCGTGCACATTATGAAGTGCGGCAATTTCTTTGACGACAAGTCGAAATGTCATCACGCTGTCGGCCATCGTCAACGCGTCTGTGTGGCGCAAATCAATTTCGTGCTGACTTGGTGAGTCCTCGTGAAAGCTGTATTCGACCGGAATGCTCATTGTTTCGAGAGTTCGAATTGTTTCTTTGCGCAATGAACTAGTGATGTCGTTGCTTGTTAGATCGAAGAAGCCGCCTTCGTCAAGCGGCACTGGTCGTGAATCAACTTTTGGTGGATCGAAGTAAAAATATTCGATGTCTGGGGCGATATAAAACTGATAACCGAGTTCTCGAGCGCTGTTCAAGTTGCGTCGCAACACTTGTCTTGGGTCGCCGTCGAATGCCGTGCCGTCAAGTTTTGCGATGTCACAAAACACTCGGGCCTCGGCGCCTTTAGGGTCGACCCACGGCAGAACTTCAAATGTGTTTGGGTCGGGCAAGGCCAAAACATCGCTTTCTTGCACACGACTGAAACCATCAATCGCCGAGCCATCAAAACTCATGCCGTCATTGAGTGCGTTCTCCATTTCGGCTGGGCTAATCGCGAAACTCTTCAGGTTGCCGAGAACATCGGTGAACCATAAACGAACTAGGCGAATGCCGCGCTCTTCAACTGTGCGAAGTACATAATCGCGTTGCTGCTCAATCATCTCAGCGCTCTTTTCGCTCGATTTGCATAAATACAGTCTGCCGCCGCGACCTCGAGTTTCACTCGGGCAACGGCGGCAGGACTATTGGATTATTGGGATATTTGGGATTACAGATTCGTGCTTACTTCTTTTTCGCCTTTTTCTTTGTCGTCGTGTTTGACTTCTTTTTTGTGGCGCTCTTTGCTGGCGAAGATTGACCACACACAGTTTCAAGGATCAACTGCGTAACGACGTATGGATCCATATTCGCGTTTGGACGACGATCTTCGGCGTAACCCTTTTGATCTCGCGCAACCTGCCATGGAATTCGCACAGATGCACCGCGGTTTGAAACACCGTAACTGAACTTGTTGTACGGAGCAGTTTCGTGTTTGCCGGTGAGACGACTTTCAATGTCGTGTCCATAGTTGCTGACATGCTCGTTGATTCGTGTGCCAAGTGCCTTGCAAGCGTCATCAATCGCTTTGTAGTTCGAACGCATTGCTTTTGTTGAGAAGTTGGTATGGCAACCAGCCCCGTTCCAGTCTCCTTTTTGAGGTTTTGCGTCGAGCGAGATAACCACGTCGTAGTCTTCGGCGATGCGGTGCAATAACCATCGCGCAACATGCAGCTCGTCACTCACGGTGAGTGCATCAAGCGGACCAACTTGAAACTCCCATTGGCCAGGCATAACTTCGGCGTTCGTTCCAGAAATGTGCAGACCTGCTTCGAGACACATCTCGGTATGAATCTCGACAATCTCTCGACCCATCACTCGGCCGGCTCCGACACCGCAATAGTAAGGACCTTGCGGCGCTGGTTCACCCGAAAGTTCTGGAAAGCCAAATGGACGACCATTGAGTCGCATCATTGTGTATTCCTGTTCGATGCCGTAAATCATTTTTTGATCGGCATATCGCTTGGCAGTTTCGGCGCACTGCGCACGAGTATTTGTTGGATGCGGCTTTCCTGTTGAAGCAACAAGAACTTCACACATGACAAGAACATTTTTTCCACCGCGAATCGGATCTTTGCAACTGAATACCGGATTCAAAATACAATCTGAAGCTTCGCCGGTTGCTTGGCTTGTCGAAGATCCGTCGAATCCCCAAATTGGCAAAGCTTTGGTGCCGCTTTCAATGATCTTTGTTTTCGATCGCAAAGTCGGCGTTGGTTCAACGCCGTCTATCCAGATGTACTCAGCTTGATATGCCATTAATTTTCCTCTCAATCTTGAATTCGCCACGGCGGCAAATTTCTAACCCTGTAAGTTTTGCCGATCGCCGTTTCTTGACCATTGCCCGTTTGTAAACGGAGTGTGAAGTTTTTGGCTAGGTAGCCTGATTGCGTGGCCGAATTCGCCAAACTTCGCGTAGGGCTTGCCCAAATCAACCCAACTGTGGGTGCTTTGCGTGAAAATGCGGCCAAAATTTTGGACTATTACAACCAGGCCGCCGACGCCGGATGTGATGTGGTCGCTTTTCCTGAACTGTCGATTACTGGTTATCCGCCCGAAGATTTGGTTTTGAAGCAAGGCTTCGTTGCTGAGAATCAGTTCGTTCTTGCAGAAATTGTGAAGTCAATCGGCGAAACTTATGCTGTCATCGGTTTTGTTGAACAAGGTCAAAAATCTGGGGAGCTTTACAACGCAGCGGCAATCTGCCAGAACCAGAAAGTAGTTGGCGTCTACCGCAAACACTTGCTGCCTAACTACAACGTTTTTGACGAGCAACGATATTTCACGCCCGGTATCCACAACCCTTTGTTCAATATCAAAGGTGCTTGTTTCGGTGTCACAATTTGTGAAGACATTTGGGACTCGCAAGGACCAGTTTCAGTACAGGCTTCATTGGGAGCAGTGCTCAACCTAAATATCAATGGGTCGCCGTTTCATGCCGGCAAGATTGGTGCGCGTCGCGAAATGTTAAGTACGCGTGCTCGCGACGGCGAGTGTGTCGTGGCCTACGTCAATCAAGTAGGTGGACAAGACGAACTGGTATTTGACGGTGGATCGATGATCTTGGCTGCTGACGGCACAATCGTTGCCAGCGCGGCACAGTTTGTCGAAGAGTTGTTGACCTGCGATTTGATTTTGCCAAAATCAAAATCTGTTGCAGCGCCACAACAGTCACGTGGCCAAATTGCTGATCCGTTAGATGAAGATGCGCAGATTTTTGCAGCACTCGTGTTGGGCACTCGAGACTATGTTCAAAAAAATGGATTCAAAGATGTCGTTATCGGACTTTCAGGTGGCGTTGACTCGGCATTGGTCGCAGCAGTTGCAACTCAGGCACTTGGCTCAGAACACGTTCATGGTGCGGCAATGCCATCTCGATATTCGTCGCCAGGGTCAATCACTGATGCTGAACTTTTGGCGCGCAATTTAGATATCGACTTAGAAACTATTTCGATTGAGCCGGCGTTCAGCGCTTATTTAGATGCGCTCGCTCCGAGTTTTGCAGATCGTCGCGCAGATTTGACCGAAGAGAATTTGCAGAGCCGTGTTCGCGGCACAACACTGATGGCTCTCTCGAACAAATTTGGTTGGATGGTTTTGACCACGGGTAATAAGAGTGAGATAGCAGTTGGGTATTTCACTTTGTACGGTGATTCAGTTGGTGGTTACGCCGTGATTAAAGACTTGTTCAAGACAAAGGTCTATGAGATCTGTTCATATTTCAATCAGCAAAGTGGTCGTGACTTGATTCCAAATTCGATCATCAGCAAAGCACCGTCTGCAGAGTTACGCCCAGATCAGCGCGATGATCAGAGCTTGCCACCTTACGAAGTGTTAGATCCGATCCTTAAGTTGTATGTCGAAGATGATTTGACAGCCCAACAAATCATTGAAGTTGGCTATGACTCGGCGCTCGTAAAGCGGATTACGCGGCTTGTTGACCTGAACGAATATAAGCGCCGACAGGGTGCGCCAGGTGTGCGAATTAGCACCAAAGCTTTCGGCAAAGATCGTCGACTACCGATTACGAACAAGTTCTCTGGTTAGAAGACCAGTAACGCAAAATTAATTTATTCGTGAACGAGTCCACCACGGCGGTGGTACGAATAAATCAAAAGTGTCGCAATGCCTGCGCTCGCAGCGCCGATCAGCGCTGGAAGGGCGATGCCGTTGCTCGATTCGTAAGCGCGGGTTGCGACCAGACTCATCACACTGCGACCAAGCGTGCCCGCACCGATTACAAGACCTAGGCCGCTGCCTGGTCGTTTTGGTACGAGGTGTGTTGCAAGTGGCAACATGCTGACGACTGCAAACTCAAAACCCAAGATATAAACAAGTAGCGCAATTAAACCCAGCACCAAATTTTGCGAAACGAGCCAAAGTGCGACCCCGCCTGGCACCATGATCAAACATCCGATGGCGATGCTTTTTTCTTTGCCCCAGGTGTCTGTCTTACTGGCACTGGTAATCGATGCATAAAGTTCGACGATTCCAAAACTAAAACCGACGGCAGCGATACCGATTGCACCGAAACCAAATTCGTCATCGAGCCATGCGCCAAAAGTTATGAAGATGCATTGACTTGCACACATCGTGGCAAACATTGTTGCCACGACAAGCCAACCTCGACCACTTAATCGCACACCGTCATCGGCGACTCGAGAAGAAACTTCATGTTCTTCGGCTTTGATTCGTGATGCGATAAACAGAAGTGAAATTGCCGTTCCGAAAACACCAGCGATGAAACCTGCGCGCCAACTGCTGAGCGCTGTGATGACACCCATGAGTGAAACACCGATCAACAGACCCAATGCCCAAGAAATTTCCGTGATGCCGATGTATCGACCACGCTTCTCATAGGGCACGTGGTCTGAAATCCATCCGGACATACCAAGATCAAAGAAGTTTTTCGTGATGCTGATCAGAGTCACACCAATTGTAAAAACATAAATGTTTGGCGATACTCCGGCGAGAAGTGCTCCGAGACCAATACCAAGAAGTCCAGCCAGCATCGCAGCTCGTCGTGACAAGTAGTCGACGAATTTTCCGATGAATGGCGACAGCAGACCTGAAAGTTCTGAAATTGTTAGGGCAATGCCAATTTCTGAAAGCGAGATATTGAATCCCTTAGCGATAATCGCCACAAAGGGCGGGGTGAATCGATAACACGCATTAGTCGTTAAACGGGCCCCAGTTAATAAGGTGATGTTTTTTTTGACAAGAGGAGAAAACGAATCATCAAGCCAGCGACTGAGCACGAGGCTCAACAATACAACTAAACGCTAAAGCGATTCACTTGAGTTGGCTTCACCGATTAGAGCAACGATGCGACCAGCATGTAACTGGTTTTCGGCATCAACTTCGAACCAACTACCTCCGAGATTTTCGAGGCGATGATCTGAAACTCTAAGTTCACGTCGAAGTGTTCGAATGGCGCCGCTATGGCTGACAACTAAAGCCTGACCACCGCGACATTTGTTGGCGATGTTGATCAACGCATCGGTCATGCGTTGCACTACTTGGCGGTTTGGCTCGAAGCCTTCTGGTTGGCGGCGAGATTCTAAAAATCCTGGCCAGCCTGCTTCGATCTCTGCATATGTCAAACCCTGCCACGGCCCAATGTGTGACTCTTTGAGACGATCGTCGATATGCAGATCGTCGATCTTTTTATGCTCGGCAATAATCTCCGCGGTGTGAAGTGCACGCTTCAAAGAGCTCGTAGCGATCAAATCAAAAGCACCAAGTTTTAACGCTGCTTGTCGGGCTTGCTGAACACCCTCAGGTGTTAGTGCGATGTCGGCTTGGCCCTGCCACCGGCCTTGGGCATTCCACTCTGATTGTCCGTGACGTAGCACCAACAAACGAGTTGTTGCTGTGGTGGTTTGAATCGATTTGGACACTCATCGCAGGGTAGTGGCTTGGGTAACCTGACTGCATGGCGCATGTAAAACTTTTTGCTTCAGCCCGACAAGCGGCTGGCACTTCAAGCGAAGAAATCGCCGGGCGAACAGTTGATGAAGTTTTGCAGATAGCTGCCGAGAGATTCGGCTCCGAATTTGTCGCAGTGATGAAAACATGTCGCGTTTGGCTGAATGGTGAAGAGGCTGTTGGCACTACGGCGGTGGGAGAAGCCGATGAAGTTGCAATTTTGCCCCCAGTTTCGGGCGGTTGTGTAAGTGGACCAGAGATCGAAGAAATAGTTACATGTCTGAAATAGTCGACCCAAGCGCAATGTCTACTGCAGAGTTACGAAGCGCTCGCGCTGCATTGCAGATGCAAGAAGATGTGATCTCTTTTGTTCGCCGCATGGCTCAAGGCCGTTGTGACTTGGCTCGAGACGAGCAGCGTCGTCGCACTGATGGTACGCCTGCATCGGGAATGAGCGTTGTTGATATCGCAAATGTTTTTGGACAAGAGCATGGTGGTGGCTCGTCACGACCGCCACGCGAAACAAATATTTCTGCAGATCATGAGTTAGTCGTCGAACTGGAAAAACTCTGTGAACGTGTGGGTTTTGGTGAGTTGCGCACGCTTGATGATGACGCGCTTGAATCAGCGATAGCCGAAATCGAGAAGTTCGAACTCGCTCGCTCGGCAGAGCGCAAGAACTTGTTCGCCAAGATTGATTCGCTGACCTCTGAGTTGGTAAAGCGCTATAAAGATGGTGGCGCCAATATTGACGCGTTGTTAAACGACTAAGTAACTGTCCTCACCGCTTCAACAGAGGCAAAACCCGACTAGAGCGATAGGTTTTATAGTCAAATGAAGCGCGTTGCGGTCATCTCAATGCACACTTCACCGTTGGCTCAGCCGGGTGTCGGTGATGGCGGTGGCATGAATGTTTATGTGCGCGAACTCGTTTCGGCGATGGCTCAGAAAGATGTGCATTGCACCACATATACGCGTGCGTGGCGAAAAGGTTTACCAAAGGTTGTTGAGGTCGAACCGAATCACAGAATTGTGCACATCGAGGCTGGTGATTTCGATCTTTCCAAAGACGAACTGCTTGACGTTGTAGATCTGTTCACGCAGTTGGTCGCCGAACATATCGAGGCATCGGGCGGCGCAGATGTGTTGCACGCCAATTACTGGCTGTCTGGCCTCGTTGGTCATCGACTCAAGCACCAACTTGGCTTGCCGTTGGTTACAACATTTCATACTTTGGCCCGAGTTAAATCGCTCGGTGGAGATACAGAGTCAGTTATTCGTGAACGAGCCGAACTTGAAATTATTGGTTGCGCCGACGCAATTTGTGTGAGTTGCCCCGAAGAGTTGAGCCAGTTTCGTGCGCTCTACGGTCAATCACCAGGTGTCGTCACTGTTGCATCGCCAGGAGTAGCGACTGCATTCTTTTCACCAGGTGATCGCCAAGGCGCACGGCGCGCTCTCGGTTGGGGAAACAAGCCGTTGATTTTGTTCGTCGGACGCATTCAGCCACTCAAAGGCGTTGATGTTGCAGTGAAGGCTCTGGCGAAACTAGAAAACAAAGATGCCGAATTGATGATTGTCGGCGGTGCCAGTGGTTCGTTCGGCACGAGTGAGTCGGCCCATGTGCGCAAGCTCATTTGTGATTTGCGGCTCGATGGTCGCGTGCATTTTGTCGAGCCACAGCCGCATCATTTGCTCTCTACTTATTATCGTGCGGCTGATGCAGTGCTGGTGCCGTCGCGCAGTGAGAGTTTCGGACTAGTTGCACTTGAGGCAGCAGCATGCGGAATACCTGTTGTCGCAAGTGCAGTTGGTGGGTTGCTTAATTTGGTCGAACATCAGCGCACGGGTTTCTTGGTGAAAGATCGCAATCCAGATGAGTTCGCTAAGTATGTCGACCGGCTATTGGCAGACCCCTTACTGAGCCTGACGATTGGCAACCGTGCTGCGCAACGAGCAAAGAATTATTCATGGTCGGCGACGGCAGACAGCGTGATCGGCGTCTATCAATCGCTTCTCGCCAGTCAGCTCGTTAACTGTTCGTAGAATTGTGAGCGATCTTTTCGACGAAGCGGCGTTGGCTCGTATTGAGCGGCAGATTGACGAGTGGTTAGGTCGGGCAAAAACAAATCACGCGAATATTTTGGCCGTTGATCGTTCAGAGGAAGACGAGTTTCGTTGGTACGTTCGAATGGCTGGCGAAGAAAAAGACTTCACCACGATTTGGTTCACGCTAGGTCAAAGAACATTGCGTTACGAAACCTATGTAATGCCAGCGCCAGAGCAAAACGCCGAGTTGCTTTACGAGACTGTGTTGCGTCGAAATGAAAAATTAGTTGGTGCACACTTTTCGATCGGATTAGAAGATGCGATCTATCTCCGCGGCGAAATCGGGCTGTCGGCTTTGAACGAAGTAGAACTAGATCGCATCATTGGCACGTTGTATGCAACTGTCGAGCAGTTGTTTTGGCCGTTATTAGAAATTGGCTATGCCAAAGCCGCAACTTTGCGCACACAACGAAATAGCACTCGGACTGCATAGCGTTCGGGGAAGTCGCTGGGTGGTTCGAGTGCGTCTAACTAGCCTGAACAACGTGGTGAACTCATGAGCAAACAAGGCGTTTCAGTTTTGGGCGTCATCGGCGGGGGCAATATGGGCTCGGCTCTCGTAAGAGGTTTGTTGGCTGGCGATTTTTCTGCCGATCAAATTGTGATCGTCGAGAAAGACACCGCGCGAATCGCTGAACTCAAACGAGAGTTCGCAAATGTTGAAGTTGCCACAAAGTTGCCAAAGTGTGAGTCAGTCGTGTTGGCAGTGAAACCGACAGATGTTTTGGAAGTGTGTGGCTCACTGGCCGAATTTGGCGTGCGGCAAATTCTTTCGATTGCTGCCGGCGTCAAGATAGCAACGATCGAAAACGCGATTACCAAAGGAGTTGCAGTTATTCGAGCGATGCCAAACACACCTGCGTTGATTGGACAAGGTGCTTCAGCAATGGCGGCTGGTAAAAATTGCAGTGCTGAAAATGTCGCATGGGCAAAGAAAATTTTGTTGGGTGTCGGAACTGTTGTTGAAGTCGAAGAGCATTTGCTAGACGCAGTTACGGGGCTGTCTGGCAGCGGGCCTGCATATGTATTTCTGCTGGCAGAGTCGCTGATCGCCGCAGGCGTTCGACAAGGTTTGACCGAGCAGATTTCTAACGAACTTGTACGTCAGTTGTTGGTGGGTTCTTCGTTGCTACTTGCCGAGAGTTCTGAAACGCCAGAACAGTTGAGAAAAAAAGTGACGTCGCCAAATGGTACGACGGCTGCTGGAATTGCCGAGTTACTCGGTAAACAATTCGCCGAGATTATCGCGGGCGCAGTGAATGCCGCAACCGCTCGAAGCAGAGAACTTGGGAAATAATCTCGAAAATTTCTGTTGAAAGTTTTGTTTGATATCCCTAATTTGTGTCTAAAGTGATTCTAGAAATGTCGCAAGATCACCGGACGGGGTAACCCCCCAACTGGGAGTCGCGCTCGCGAGAGCTGCGCCGTTTGAGCCGGTGCCGTCGGGGGGTTGGCACCGGCTCTTACGTTTCTCAGTATCGTGAGACACCCATGGCAACTAAATATTCAACTGTTTCGTTTCTGTCTGATTACGGAACACGTGATGAATTTGTCGGTGTGGTCAAGAGTGTTATCTATGAAATCGCACCGCAGTGTCGCGTTGTCGATTTGACACACGACATCGAACCATTTGATGTTCGAGCGGGCTCATTGTCGTTGGCAAGATGTGTTTCGTATGTCGCCAGTGGCGTAGTTCTAGCCGTTGTAGATCCGGGTGTCGGCTCATCACGTCGTGCTGTTGCCGTTGAAGTCGCCGACGGCAAAGGTGTTTTTGTCGGGCCGGACAATGGGTTGCTAGCCATGGCTATCGCATTGGCAGGTGGCGCTGGACGGGCAGTTTGCCTAACGAATACCGATTATCACCTATCTAGTCCGGGTGAAACTTTTGCCGGTCGCGATATTTTTGCACCAGTAGCAGCGCATCTATGTAATGGTGTCGATCTCAGCGAACTTGGTGAGTTGATCGACCCTGCATTGTTGTTGCCTGGCGTTGTGCCTTTGCCACGCGAAGAGGGTGGTACTTTGCACGGCGAGGTGACATGGGTTGATCGCTTCGGCAATTGTCAGTTAAATGTCGGACCAGATGAGGTCGCACATTTCGGTGAAGTCTTACGTGTTGAGATTGGCTCTGTTCTAAGTGGCGCAAGTGTCGATCGCGAGAGAGTTGTGCGTTCGTTGAAGGTGGTACGAAGTTATGACGCAATTGGAAGCGGACTTGGACTCGTGGTCGACTCGTATGGCATGCTCTCGTTATGTGTTGATCGCGGTTCGGCGGCTCGCGAGTTGAATTTGGGTCAAGGTGATTTGGTTATTTTGTCGCGACTTGAAGAGAGTGATCAGAACAGCACAATTACTACTTCAGTAAGAATCGCCCCGAAGAGATAAAGTTCGAGATATGCGACCAGCAACAACATTGACGCTTGGTTTGTTGCTTGCGGTGATTTTCATCGCCGGGCTTTTGTCAATTGTCGGCAGGTAGCTCTTTTTGCGATCGCGTTGCATTGCTTGCGACCAAAAAACCTACAAACAAAATGCATAAGCCCACCAAGAGCGTGATTGCAAACGCCCGATCTTTGCCGAGTCGTCCGGCAAGTGTGCCGCTGGCAGAAAGAACGAGCGTGCCGAGTGCGACAAAAACATTGCCGAACGCCAATCGCCGAGGCGCAACTACTTTGCGTTGAATGGCTGACTTGAGGTTTGGCGCTTTTGCCGTAATTACTCGCCAGGTTGACCAGAGTGCGCCGAAAATTATTACAAGAGCTGGTACTCCAGAACCCACGGCTGCCATAACTCTTGGCAAAACTCCGAAAAGTTCGCGAGCAGCCGGAAATTCACCGGCGATGATGTCGCGCTTTGTTGGTGCGACTGCGATGACTCCGGCGCTGAATGCACTGAGCACTACAAGTGCGTGACGAAGTTGATCCGCAATATTTTTATTAGCCAACAAATAAATTGTGCCTAGTGCAAGCCATGCGACGTTAAGAACTGCACCGGCTAGAAAGAAAACTCGAAAGGCGAACATCGACCAACCGGTGGCTTCGGCCCACCACAAAGCACCAGAGCCAATTGTGAATAGCGTCATGGCAACTGTCCACGCCAATTCGTGAGGCTGACCACGTCGGTGCCAGCGATCGAACGTACTCAAAGCAAACGCAGCGGCTACGAGGGTTGCGCCACCGGCCAAAGCAGCGTTCAATTCATTGACCGCAGCGATGATCGGAGTTGGAATCACGGAAGCACGATAACTCAGGCAATTGGTCTGGCAGGTTTTGGCTTGGTGTCGCCCAAGGCACACACGTTTTAGACAATATTTCCGATTTGAACTTTGTGAAATTCTGCACGAAGCCATAACCTGAGGGCATGACCCAACTTCAACGACGCAGAATTCCTGACGCAGCCGTAACTCGATTGCCGGTGTATTTGCAAATTTTAAATAATTTGCACGCGACAAATGTTTTGCGATTTTCGAGTGATGAGCTCGCAGCATTGGCCGGCGTAAACGCAGCCAAGGTTCGCAAAGATCTTTCTTACCTGGGCAGTTATGGCACTCGTGGTGTCGGATACGAAGTTACATATTTGATTCATCAGATCAAACGCGAACTCGGTTTGTTGCGCGAATGGAATGTAGTCGTTGTTGGCGCCGGCAACTTGGGTTGTGCGCTTGCAAAGTTTGGCGGCTTCGCCCCTCGTGGGTTTCCGGTTGTTGGCATCGTAGATAACGATGCAAAGAAGATTGGGCAAACTACAGGTGCGTTGACAATTGGCGATGTGCGCAACCTCGGCAAGATGGTTCGTGACTTGAATATCACAATTGGTGCGATCACAACTTCTACTGCGACGGCACAGTCCGCGGTCGATTCGCTGATTGATGCTGGTGTGGCTTCGATTCTCAATTTTGCGCCGATCGTATTGGCGACACCGAGCAGTGTTTCGGTGCGCAATGTTGATCTGGGTGTTGAGTTGCAAATTTTGAGCTATTACGAGCAGATGCGTACCGAACAAACAGATGGCGCAAAGTTGCAAAATAAGTCGAGCGCGGTTTCGGTCTAATTGCGCATTTCACGACGCCTAATCTGAGAAGGTGCGGCAGTTATTTAACATTCGCCTTTGGGCCGCTCTTGGCGTTTTGTCAATCACCGCATTATTGATTGTGTTCGTCGCTTGCGACGATTGTTTTGGTCGCAATGGTGACTCTGCGGCGATTTCGGCCGATGTAGAAAAAAATATCGAGACGGTAGCGATCGCGACGTCATTTACGCAGAGCGAAGGTTGGCGAATCGAAAACGGGCGCACCGTTGGAGAAGCGTCGGTATTGCTTGATGATGCACGGCAAGTTTTTATTGCCGCAGATACTCCTAGCGAAAATCTTTGTTCAGATTTAACTATCGGCTCAAGTTGCGTGTTTTTGGCGAACATGTTCGGAGATTCGGTGATGTGGTTTGCATTGATCGATATAAATGGTGAAAAGCCAACGCGTGTGCTTGAGCTACCAAGCTTGGTTGACATGCTTGACTCTGGCAGTCGAGGAGTTTTAGAAAACGGCTGGATTGTTCGCTTGGCCAACGGCGTCAAAAGAACCTGTGGCGAGGACACAGGCACGCTTCGAGAATTTATTAACAGTTACTCGCCAGGCAAGAGCGTGACCAAGCTGAACTTGATCACCGACGAAGTCGACGAAGTCTTGTGTACTGGCTAGTTGTCTGAAGTTGTGACTAGGCGTTAGGAAACAGTCGAACGATTTTGGATGCTGCTTTGTAGGCAGCCTCAGCCGGACCAATCTCGTCAGGCCGCAAAAGGTTGGCCATAATGCGCAGCACCCACTCCATAAGAGTTCGACTGTGAATGCCGACCCTAGAAAGTTCGCGCATCAAAACTGGTTGACCAATAACGCGAGCAAACAGGCGCGCGACTTTGAAGTACTGACCATATTCATCGTCGATTAACTGCTCGTATCTCTTGAGCGCCATCGCATCACCAGAGACAAGTGCATCGTGCAAAACATCGGCTGCCATGTGGGCTGTTTCATATGCGTAGTCGATGCCTTCACCATTAAATGGATTGACACTTCCTGCTGCATCGCCAATGACTATGTGTGTTGGTCCGATTTTTGGCCCGACCGAACCACCCATCGGAATTTTGCCACTCGTCGCTTTGCATTCAGGTTTAGTCGGATCGATTTCCCACTTGTCGGCAACCATATGTGCATACGAGTCGAGCAAGTGTGAAGTGTTGACATCTTTGAAATTTTTGAATGTCGAAAGCAAACCGACACCGATGTTTATGGTTCCGTCACCGACCGGAAATATCCATCCGTAACCTGGCATTGAGTTGCCATTGCGATCTTTAACATCGAGCGCCGATTCGATCCACGGTTCTTGATGTCGTGGACTTTGCCAGTAGGTGCGAATCGCAGTGCCATAAGGCCACGACTTTTCACGCGAGGTACCCATGCTTCGACCAAAGCGAGAGTTGGCACCGTCGGCGATCAAGACGTAGTCAGCATTTATGGCAACAGTTGTGTTGTTTTCTTTGTTGGTTACCATCGCGCCACGCACGCAGCCCTTTTCCATGATTGGGGCAATTGCTTCGTGCTCTTCAAGAAGTTTTGCGCCGGCACTTTGAGCATTGCGCGCGACCATCATGTCGAGTTCACGACGGCGTACGACATAGCCGTATCGCGGATAAATCGGGTGTGTCGGCCATTGCAATTCGAGGGCCTTGCCGTGCGCGGTCGCACGCAAACCTTCGTAACGATGAAATTGTGAGAGTTGCGATGACAAACCCATGTCGTCAAGTTGCTTGACTGCTCGAGGAGTTAAACCGTCACCACAAGTCTTTTCACGTGGAAATTTCTTACGCTCAACAATTGTTACGTCGTGGCCATGTTTTGCGAGCCAGAAACCGGCTGCTGAACCTGCTGGACCGCCACCGATGACGAGGACTTCTGTGCGAAGTATTTTTGTCACTTCGCTAGTTAGATCGAGGGGTTTGATCTCGGTTTCTATTTATTTTCCAGTGGGTCGTGCATCTGTGCCGACATTCGCAGGTGGGTTTGGTAGTGCTGCAAAATTTTCAGCAAGGTTGTCGTAATTGACTGAACCGTTTTCGAGACTCAGAAATATTTCAGACTCTGGCGAACACCAAGTTTCATATTCGGTCTTCCATTCTTCGCTGTCAGGGTCTGCGCCACCGATTTCGTAGCGTTCGTGGCACACAACACCGAGAATTTCTGCGTCAGTCAGACCGCCGCCAAATTTTTCTCCTTGTTGAGGCATCGGATTGCCGTTGTATGAAAGTGTTTCGTGCGCACCACCTTCACGATTTGGGTCACCGTAAACCTTGATGCCTGCAGAAACGAATTGTTGCGAACCGGCGTAGACGAAGTTCAACATGTCTTCGATCTTCGGGAAAGTTTTAAGAACTTCACCCTGATAGAGAGTGCGACCGGCGCCACCTTCACCATTGGCGCCGTGACACCCTGCGCACGAACCGTAAACGCCAGCGCCGATAGCCATCGGACCTTCAACAGTTTTTTCTTGCGGTTTTACAGCGAGCAGATACATGAACGCCCAGAATGGCAACAAGCTCAAAGCAGCCATCGCCCAAAATGGAACTTTCTTTCGAGTCTTGGCTGCAACTACATAACTTGGGTCTGGTGGAGGCGGAGGTGGTGCGCTTGCAACTTGTGGCGCCGCAGCTGGTTTTGTTTCAGACGTTTTTGCAGGGAGGTTTTGCGTATCGGTAGGTGTGTCGGCGGTCGGAGTTTTGCCAGCCGCCTTGTCGCGTGCTTCTTGCGCACGCTTCAGTAGATGCTCGGGTATTCCGGCCACAACTCTCCTTGAATCAGATTCTTACGATTGCTTTGTTCCGTTTAATAGGTTAGACGCATTGCAGACAAGAATTATAAGTTCACGATCGCACAACCACGGGGACGACATTCACTGAGCGAATTGAATGCGCAATTGTTGAGCAATCGTGAATTGCTGTGACCTACGAGTCAGTCGAGCGACCTTTACAAATACCGACCTGAATGTCTACCCGACTAGGCTAAATCTAGATTTCTAGGCGAAAGGCAAGCCCTTAAATAATGCTCGCGATTGACATTCTCAGATGGCCAGGAATGAATCAGGCATTCTTGTTTTCGCTCGTGCTGACGACTTTGATGAGCCTTGTTGTCATACCAATTGGGAAGCGTCGCAAGTTTGATCGCAAAGCAACTTGGGGAGAGGCAATGTTGGCATCTGCTTACATCTTCTTGGTGCTGTTCTTGGCGTTTGGTGTTGTACCACACCAATTCATTGACCACGCCGACAAAGAGTTGGGTTGGCGTAAAGACAAACTTGTGTACGGGCCATTTGACATTTTGAAGTCAGACACAATCGGTGGCAGCTTTCCGATCACGATCAGTTATGAAGCGATTCGTGACATTGTCGCAGTCGGAATTCACGTTTTCTATATCGGTTTGATGATCTATCTGTTCAGTTGGTGGCAGAAGCGCGGCGAAGTCAAGACCAAAGAAGTTGTTTCGTCCAGTTACGGACGTCCATTGGTGAAGAAGAGTTGAGCGATGGCAAAAACCGACGCAAACCCACCGATGATGCCGTTTACCGACGATTATCAACTCGTCGAAGTCGACGCCGACTACTTGAACAAGGCGGTTAAACCAAAGCAGTTCATCCACATCGATCAGTCAGAGTGCATCATGTGCGAAGGTTGCGTCGATATCTGCCCTTGGAAATGCATTCACATGGTCAATCTTGATGCAATATCAGAAGCAAACGGCACAGAGATGCCAGGTGAAGACCCTTCGGACAAAGTTGTATTCATTATTGACGACGATGTTTGCACGCGTTGTGCGCTTTGCGTTGATCGTTGCCCAACGGGTGTAATTATTCTTGGCAAAGTTGGAGCAGCACCGGCAACCGGTGAAACTCACATGCGAACAAATAATCACGGCTATTCGTACGGCATGAGATTTTAGGAACGGAGAAAATTAGATGGCACAAATGATTGAACAAAAATCTCGACCAACAATTAAGCAACGCATGACCAAACTGAACGAGTCGATGCAGTCGAGTCAAGCCTGGAATTCAATTTTTAGACCAGGGTCAATTTTCAGAAAAGGCTATTCAGATTCGCCAAGAAACCGTTCATATGTCGTAATGAACTCGGTTCTTTATCACCTCCATCCGGTCAAGGTGAAACGTCACGCTGTAAAAGTCAGTTACACACTTTGCCTTGGTGGTTTGAGTTTCTTTTTGTTTATTTTGCTGACGATCACAGGCATCTTCTTGATGTTCTTTTACCGTCCGACTTCGGCAAACGCGTGGCAAGATATTCAGTCTCTGCATACTTCGGTGACGTTTGGTCTGATGGTGCGCAACATGCATAGATGGGCCGCACACTTGATGGTGCTCTCGGTGTTTTTGCACATGGCGCGAGTCTTTTATCACGGCGCATATAAAGCTCCGCGCGAATTCAACTGGGTGATCGGTGTTATTTTGCTGACTCTCACACTGTTGCTTTCGTTCACTGGTTATTTGTTGCCGTGGGACCAACTCGCTCTGTGGGCCGTAACGGTGGGTACCAACATGATGGGTTACTCGCCGGTAATTGGCTCGCAAGTTCGATTCGTATTGCTCGGTGGCGTTGAAATCGGACCAGAAACTTTGTTGCGTTGGTATGTATTGCATGTTTTGTTGTTCCCGTTTGTGACAGTCATCTTCCTCGCGATCCATTTCTGGCGCGTGCGTAAAGACGGCGGAATTTCAGGACCACTCTGATGGCCGGCATTCCAGAACATCTCTTAAAGCGCGCGCAAGAAGCGCGTGAAAAAGCAGCAGCCGGTGCAAGCGGTGCAGCATCAAGCGCGCCTGCAGATGGTGATTCGCGAATTCCGAGTGAGTTGCTAGATCGCAACAAGAGCGCAGTAGCAGTTGCCGAGAAGCCCGGCAGTGCTGTTGTCGCAGCACCTGCAAATGGCAGCGTGCCATTTGGTGCCGGACCTGGTGGCCATACACAGAGATTGTTGACGGTTGTTAAATCGGGCTCGATTCAAGATGTGAAAGCAGTGCCTGTCGACAAGGTGCACACCTGGCCGCACCTGCTGGGTATCGAGTTTGTTGCCGCGCTTGCATGCACGGCATTCACTTTTATGTTTTCGTGGTTTGTCAACGCACCGTTGCTGCAGGCCGCAAACTTCAATCAAACTCCTAACCCTTCGAAAGCGCCTTGGTACTTTCTCGGGTTGCAAGAATTGTTGACAATGTTCCACCCGATGATTGCTGGTGTGACAATTCCGGGCATGGGCTTGATCATCTTGATGCTTGCTCCATATCTCGATCGCAATGAGTCGAACCGACCAGAAGATCGCAAGATAATGACAAGTTTGATGACCGTGCACCTAATGTTCTGGGCCGTACTGGTGATCATCGGTTCGTTCTTCAGAGGTCCTGGTTTCAACTTTGTCTTCCCATGGCGTGAAGGCATCTTCTTCGAATTGTGATCGGATAAAACTTTTATGAACTCAACAACAATCATCACTATTGCAATAGCAGTTCTCGCGGTGCTCGGCTTGGGTGTCGTGTTAACAGCGACGCGTCGTTCAGACATGAGCGGTGTCGGTGTTTTGTCACGCGAAACTCGCAAGCGTGACCGCGATGCCAAAAAATCTTCGCGAAACGCTCGCCGAGATGTTGAGGCTGAAGCCTCGGCGGCTCGGAGCACTGCAGTTGCTGTGATGCCTCCCGCAGCAGTTGAACCGTGGGTCGCACCTGACGCCGAAATGATCGGCGAGTCTCGTCGTGCGTTTCTCAATCGTGCGACAGGCACGTTGATGAGCGCGAGCCTTGGTGGCTTCGCTGCGGCTCTGATTGCATTTTTGTGGAAGGGCGCAGATAGTGGTTTCGGTTCAAAAATCAACGCTGGAAAACTCGAAGATGTAATCGGTCAAATTAGAGCCAATAAAGGGTTTCTCTATTTACCAGAGGCACGTGCTTGGGTAACTGAATATCCAAAAGAAGCGATCTCAAAAGCGGATGCAATTTACGCCGGACAAGGTCCAGTTTTCTCTGGCATGTCAGAAGGCATCGTCGCTTTGTATCAGAAGTGCCCACATCTTGGTTGCAAAGTTCCTGAATGCAAAACATCGCAATGGTTTGAGTGCCCATGTCACGGTTCGCAATACAACCGAGTCGGCGAGAAAAAAGGTGGACCAGCACCTCGCGGAATGGATCGCTTCGGCGTTTCGGTTAACAACGGTTTAGTCGTGATTGACACAGGTACCGTTTTCGGTGGACCACCGATCGGTGTCAACACAACTGGTCAAGAAGCCGAAGGGCCGCACTGCGTTGGCGGAACGGGCGGTCACTAAGTGATTCGCGCAACAATGCTCGCCGATACAACTACAACGATCGCTTGGGTGATTCTGCTCATCTCGGTTTTGGGATGGATCATTTATGGTCTCGGCAATTTGCGTTCGTCGAAGCGAGAAATTGGCGCAGAAATAAAACTTGCTGCCAATCGCAAGCCTTATTACGACGACGAGCGACTTGAGGGCGAAAAAATTCAACGTACTCAGTTGATTGGTTTGGCATGTTTGGCCGTAACAACGATTGCTTTGCCTCTTTATTGGATTCTTGAACCGGGTCGAATGGTCGGTGCCGAAAAAGAGTTTCAACATCAGTTTGAAACTTGGGGCAGCGGGCTATTCGCAACAACTGCCGATGGTGGCTACAACTGTGCAGGCTGCCATGGCGGAATGAAGGGCGGTGGCGGTGTAGCGACTTATGCAGTTTCAGATCCGAAAACTGGCCAGGTAAAACAAGTCAACTGGAAAGCACCGGCGATCAACACAGTTTTCTATCGCTACAGCGAAGAAGAAGTTCGATTCATTCTTGAATACGGTCGTCCGTTCTCTCCGATGTCGGCATGGGGCTTGGTTGGTGGCGGACCGATGAACGAGCAACAGATTCAAACTGTCATCGAATACGTCAAGAGCATTGAAACTCCGCGTGACGAGAACGGCAGACTGCCAATTGAAAAGCAACAAGAGATCCAAGCTGAGGCCGAGCGGTTGGTAAAAGCCGGCACCTATTCTTCGCTGGGTGAAGCGTTGTTTAATTTAGATCTTGGTGGCGGCAACTATTCATGTGCGCGTTGCCATACAAAGGGTTGGTCTTATGGTGAACCAGAAATTACTGGTGGCGGTGCGTTTGGCCCGAACCTGACAGGTGGTTCAGCAGTTCGACAGTTTCCGCAACGCGACGCAATGATCGAGTTCATCAAGGGCGGCAGCGAATTCGGCAAGAAGTATGGCGAACAAGGTCAAGGTTCAGGTCGCATGCCGGCATTTGGTTTGATGCTTAGCGACGATCAAATTGCTGCGATTATTGATTACGTGAGAGGTTTGTAAAAGTGTTTGCTCTTCTTGCGGTTAACTTCGAACCTCAGCTACGCGGAATAATCATTGTCGCCATTGCTGTTGGCGTATTGATTGGTGGAACCTATTTAGTAGTCGGCACAAACTTAGGTGCTCGGCTTGGATTTTTGGTCGTCTTGGCCGGCTTTTTCGGTTGGATGGCGATCATGGGAAGTATTTGGTGGGTCTATGGCATTGGACTTGTGGGTCGTGCACCGGCGTGGCAACCAGGTGAGCCGACAACGATTGTGAGAAGTTCTGATTTATTGGATGACGCAGAAATCATGCTCACTCCAATGCAGCCATCTGGCGACGCAGTTGCCGATGCCGCAGCAGCATCAAGCGCTTTGCAAAGTGAAGGATGGTTGTTGTTGCAAGAGTCCGACCCGCGACGCGGACAAGCAGTTGCATCAGCCGATGAAATTCTGCAAAATCAAGCAGAAGAATTTGCGCTTGGCGAATATCTGTCGGTCGCTGTTTACGACAAAGGTGGCGAGCGATGGCCCAAGATAAATGAGTCGCTTGACTTCTTCGCATTTTTCCACGAGCCTCACTATTCAATTGTTGAAGTTGCGCCGATCGTGCCACAGCGCGTTGAGCCAGGCAGAGCACCGGCAAGGCCAGTAGTTGACGAAACTCAGCCTCATCGATACGTATATATGTTGCGCGATCTTGGCACCAAGCGTCAGCCTTCAATTTTTATAACCATCGGCTCAACAATCATTTTCTTGTTGCTTTGTCGGTTGTTGCACGTTCGAGATTTGCGCTTGCGTGAAAACATCAACGCAGATGCTGGTTCGCGTTCTTCAGCGAAGAGCTAACAACAGTGGGTCAGTATCTTCCAATTGTCGTTCTAACAGTTCTGGCAATTGTTTTTGGTGTCGGCTCACTTGTTGCATCAAAACTTTTAGCGCCGCGTCGACCCAACACGGCTAAACAAGCGCCGTATGAGTGCGGCATTGTGCCCAGCCTTGAGGCACCAGAACGATTTCCGGTCAGTTTCTATGTTGTTGCGATGCTGTTCATTATGTTCGACATCGAGATTATTTTTGCCTACCCGTATGCAGTTGCCAGTGAATCTCTAGGCGCTTACGGCTTCTACGAACTTGCTGCGTTTAGTGCTGTGTTTTTTGTCGCGTTTGTTTATGTAGTCGCCCGGGGCGCACTTGATTGGGGTCCGACTAAGAAGGCACGTAAGTTGGTCGAAGTAGACGGCGATATTCTCTCGGCGTCACGCTCGACGACGACAACAATTCGTCGTGTCGGACTCGAAGGTCGTGAGCAAGAGAAAGTTTCTGTCTGATGGGTTTGATCCAAAATGTTGCCGATGACGGCTTGGGTGGCCTTGAACATAATTTTCTGACTGGTCGAGTCGAAGAACTCGTCAAGTGGTCACGTTCGCGATCAAGTTGGGGTGCAACGTTTGGTTTGGCATGTTGCGCCATCGAGATGATGACCGCCGGTACCGCTCACTACGACTTGGCGAGATTTGGCATGGAAGTTTTTCGTGCATCTCCGCGACAAGCCGACATCATGATCGTCGCAGGACGAGTAAGCCAAAAGATGGCCCCGGTTTTACGTCAGGTATATGACCAGATGATGGAACCAAAATGGGTTATCTCGATGGGTGTTTGCGCCAGCAGTGGCGGAATGTTCAATAACTACGCAATTGTGCAGGGCGTTGACCAAATCGTGCCCGTCGATGTTTATGCACCAGGTTGCCCACCGACACCAGAGACTTTGATTCACGCAATCGAAACTTTGCACCAGTTGATAGAAGATGGCCAGATAATGCGACGCCGCGAATTGACAGGTGCAGGCGCTCAAGTTCATATTCAAGAAATTCCTGCAGGTATTACAACGCCTGTTTCTTTAGGGTCGCGTTGAGCCGTGTCGCAGTCATCGAATCGAGTTGCTGATGACGTTCGCTTCGTTGCCAAGGCCGACTATCTAAAAACGCTCGCAAGTTTGCGCGAAGAGGGTTTTGAAATGTGCGTCGACCTCACGGCTGTCGACTATTTGACGCACCCAGGCCGCAATATAGCGCCTGAGGTTCTGGGTGATATCGCACTTGAACGTTTTGAAGTAGTCGTCAACTTGCTCTCTCTTTCGCAGCGTCGTCGTGTTCGGTTGCGCGTGCAGATTGCAGAATCAGACGCCGTTATTGGCTCGGCTTTTGATTTGTACCCAGGCACAGAAGCGATGGAACGTGAAGTTTTCGATATGTTCGGCATCAAGTTTGATGGTCACCCAGACTTGACGCGGATTTTGATGCCAGAAGATTGGCAAGGTCATCCGTTGCGAAAAGATTACGGCATTGGCAACATTCCGGTTCAATTCAAAGGCGCCGCATCATGACCGCAACAGAGAACATCACTCCGTCGCAAGTCGGTGACATAACCGCAGCAGGCACCAATGAAGGTCGCCAAGAACTTCAGCTAAGAAAAGATGTTTCGGCTAAAGAAATTTTGCGTGGTTCTGGCGCTGTATTACGCATGAGCGAATCTGAAGTGGCAGCGTTGGCGGGCACTCAAAGCGAAGATCAAACGATGATCATCAACATGGGGCCACAACACCCGAGTACGCACGGTGTTTTGCGGTTGATGCTTGAACTAAACGGCGAAACTGTTTTGCGTTGCAAGCCGGTGATCGGATATCTGCACACCGGAATGGAAAAAACGGGCGAGTCGCTGACATTCATGCAAGGTGGCACGAATGTGACGCGAATGGATTATGCATCGCCTCTGAATAACGAACTTGTGTTTGCGTTAACGACAGAAAAGTTGCTGGGTATCGATCAAGATATTCCTGAGCGTGCAGTTTGGATTCGAATGCTGCTTTCAGAATTGAATCGCATCAGTAGCCATCTCTTGTTCATGGCGACTAACGGCATGGACATTGGCGCAGTCTCAATGATGCTTTATGGCTTTCGTGAGCGCGAAGAAGTGCTGCGGTTCTTTCAAAAAGTTACTGGTTTGCGTATGAACCATAATTTCATTCGCCCAGGAGGTGTTGCGGCAGATTTGCCTGCAGGCTGGCGCGACGAAGTTCTTAGCTTGCTCGATGCTCTGCCTGCGCGTCTTGCTGAGTACGAAATTTTGATGACTGGCCAACCAATTTGGCGAGAGCGCCTGCAGGGTGTTGGTGTGATTACTCGCGACGAGGCGATTGCGCTATCGGCAACTGGCCCGATCTTGCGAAGCACCGGCTTGTCATGGGACTTGCGTCGCGACATGCCGTATTTGCGATACGACAAAGTCGAATTTGACGTGATCGTGGGAAGCTACGGCGATGCATTCGATCGCTATTCAATTCGATTGAACGAGATTCGTGAATCAATGCGAATTGTTCGTCAAGTACTTGATGCGATGCCACAGGGCGACTACCGAATTCAAGACAAAAAAGTGACACCACCGCCTCGCGGAAGAATTGACGAGTCAATGGAAGCGTTGATTCATCACTTCAAGATTTTCACCGAGGGTTTCAAAGTGCCAGAAGGCGAAGCGTATGTGGCGATCGAAAGCCCGCGCGGAGAAATTGCTTGTTACATCGCAAGCGACGGTTCGGCTACGCCTTATCGCATGCACGTACGTGCGCCGAGTTTTGTCAACATTCAAACCATGCCGCACATGATGCGCGGTGGTTTGGTTGCCGATGCAGTTGCAGTTATTTCGTCGGTTGACCCAGTTCTTGGTGAGGTAGATCGATGAGTCGACTGAATGATGCAAACATTAAGTTGGCGCGCGAGATCATTGCTCGGTACCCACGTCCAAAGTCGGCGTTGATTCCGTTGTTGCATCTTTCTCAAGAACAAAATGGCTATATCACCCGCGAGGCGATGCAGCATCTTGGTGAATTGGTCGGCGTTACCTCTGCCGAAGTTTATGGCACTGCAAGTTTTTACGAGATGTTCAAGTTCGAACCAGTTGGCAAATATCTGATCAACATTTGTGGCACGATGTCGTGCGCACTAATGGGGGCTCACGAACTGATGCATCACGCTGAGAAAAAATTGGGCATCAAAGCAGGAGGTACGACGCCTGACGGTGTGTTCACACTCGCACACGCTGAATGTCAGGCGGCATGCACCGAGGCGCCAACTCTGCAGGTCAACTATCGATACCGCCTGCGTGTCACGCCTGACGATCTGGATCGATTGATCGACAATCTGCGGGACGGAAAATTAAACGACGAGTTTCCACCGCACGGTGTTCTTTCAAAAGTTCGCCAATCAATAGATGCATCGAGAGCAGTAGGTGCCAAAGCACCTGAAGATGTAAATGAAGCACCAGCATGGCTCGATGGCAAGGCTGCGCTATGAGCAAAACATACGTGCACGCACCTGGCTTTGTCGCGGGAGATCGGCCCAAAATTGTTACTTCGCGATTTGAATTCGCCGATTCGTTCACGCTTGAGCGCTATCTCGCAACAGATGGATACAAAGGTTTGCGCGCGGCTTTGTCACGACCGGCAAATGAAATCCATGAAGATGTAAAGAGCGCGACAGTTCTCGGCCGAGGTGGAGCAGGGTTTCCGGCTGGCACAAAGTGGGGCCTGACACCGCAACAAGTTTGGCCACGATATTTGGTTGTCAACGGCGATGAGAGTGAACCTGGCACATACAAAGATCGCTTGCTCATGGAGCGCGACCCGCATCAGTTGATTGAAGGTTGTTTGATCGCCTGTTATGCAGCCGGACTTTCGCAATGCTTCCTATATATAAGAGGAGAAATGGCGCTCGCCCAAGAGCGTGTCGCGACTGCGCTTAACGAGGCCTATGCAGCAGGTTATGTTGGCAAAAATATTTTGGGTTCGAAGTTTTCGGTCGACATTATTTTGCATTGGGGTGCAGGCGCCTATGTAGTTGGCGAAGAAACTGCACTAATCGAGAGCCTCGAAGGCAACCGCGGAATGCCGCGATTGAAGCCGCCGTTTTTTCCGGCAGCGAACGGACTTTATGGTCAGCCGACGATTGTTAACAATGTTGAGACGCTTGCCAACTTGCCGTGGTTACTTACTCATGGTGTCGCTGCGTATACGGCAATTGGCACCAAGACATCGCCAGGCACACGAATGGTTGCAGTCTCTGGTCACGTCAAGCGACCAGGTGTTTACGAAATCATCAACGGCACAACTACTTTTCGCGATTTGCTTTACGGCGAAGAATTCTGCGGCGGCATTCGCAACGGCAACGCATTGAAGGCTTTTGTTCCGGGTGGCGGTTCTGCACCGTGGTTTACACCAGACCAACTCGATCTTCCTTTTGAAGCAAGCCAAGTTGGGCCAGCAGGCTCGATGCTCGGTTCAGGCGCCGTAATGGTGATGGATGAGACAACAGATATTCCTGCCGCCGCTTTGACGCTCACGCACTTTTACGCACACGAATCGTGCGGAAAGTGCACGCCATGCCGCGAGGGCGGCACATGGCTTGAGCGAATTTTGCGACGAGTTGTAAATGGCGAAGGTACTGATGCAGATTTGCAGCAGTTGCTTGAAGTTGGCGCAATGATTTGCCCGGGGGCGTTTCCTCATGCGGCGAACGAAAAACTAGGTTTGTCTGCCGTGCCTTTTCCTTACAAGATGACAACTATTTGTTTTGTCGGTCCATCGGCTTATGCGCCAGTGCATTCGGCGTTAACCCTTTTCAGAAGCGAGTTTGAGGCTCGAGTAAAAAAGCGAGTGACGATTCCGGTGACAGTTGTTGCTAATGAAACTACAAATGTTGGTGCATCGGCATGACAATTGTTGATCCGATCAAAGAGACTGCACCAGTCGACCCAAACGTTGTCAACATCACGATCAACGACAAGCCTGTTGTTGCTCGAAAAGGTGAGTTGATTATTGCGGCTGCTGATCGAACGGAAGATTTCATTCCGAGATTTTGTTATCACCCGCGAATGTCTCCGGTCGGCATGTGTCGGCAATGTCTTGTTGAGGTAGAGACACCACGCGGACCAATGATGGTTGTGTCGTGCATGACTCCAGTGGCCGAGGGTCAGGTTGTGCGCACGGCAACTGAAGGTGTCAAAAAAGCCCAAGAGGGCGTGCTCGAATTGTTGCTCGCGAATCATCCACTTGACTGCCCGGTTTGCGACAAAGGTGGCGAGTGTCCGCTGCAAGATCAAGCGTTTAGTCACGGTCCAGGTGAGAGTCGTTTTGTCGAAGAAAAGCGACACTACGAAAAGCCGATCGCGATCAGCGACATTGTCTATTTAGATCGCGAGCGTTGCATTTTGTGTGATCGTTGCACACGATTCGCCGACGAAGTCGCAGGCGACGCATTAATCACATTTACAAGTCGTGGCAATGACACGCAGGTGCTTACTTTTCCTGATGAACCGTTTAGCTCGTACTTTTCTGGCAACACTGTGCAAATCTGCCCAGTTGGTGCGTTGACCGCCAAACCATACCGATTCAAGGCACGCCCATGGGACCTCGAACAGACTGAAAGCACTTGCACTTCGTGTTCTGTTGGTTGTCGAACTGTTGTTCAGAGCAGTCGCGATGAACTTGTTCGTTATCAGGGTGTCGACATTGACCCGGTGAACTGGGGATGGTTGTGCGATCGAGGTCGATACAACTTCGAATCGGTAAATTCACCAGATCGTCTGACTTCGCCGTTAATCAAGAACGGTTCAGAACTGGTTGCTACTTCTTGGTCGGTCGCCCTCGAAAACGCGGCACGCATGATTCGACTTGCGCTCGCGCAAAGCGCAAACAACGTAGCGATTTTGGGTGGTGCACGAGGCACTAATGAAGATGCGTTTGCCTGGGCGATGTTGGCCGACAAACTTGGTATCAACCAGCGCGATGCTCAACTCGGCGATGGGTTGAGCCCTGAAGTTTTCAATCTCGCCCAAGCGACAATTGACGAAACTTGCGCAGCAAGCACGATCATCTTGCTTGCACCCGATCTGAAAGAAGAATTGCCAGTGCTTTACTTGCGCTTGCGTGACACCGCGCAAAAGCGAAAGTCACGAATAATCGAGTTTTCGTCACGCAATTCTGGATTGACCCCGTATGCCTGGCGTACGGTCGGTTTTGAGCCGGGTAACCAAGCCCAGATTGTGCGTGAAGCACTTGCCACGCCAGAGATGAAAGAACAGATTGCGCGCGGCGAAGTCGCAGTTGTGGTTGGAAGAGCAAACCTGGCTGAGAGTGAAGTATTTACATTGCAGGCAATTGGTGAAGTTCTATCTGCAGTACCGACTGCAAAAGTTCTGCCGGTGTTGCGCCGCGGAAATGTGCGTGGTGCTGTGGTCGCAGGTCTGACACCAAAAAATAACTCGGGTGATGCGATCGATATTTTGAATGCCGCGGCGGCGGGCAAAATTGAATGTCTTATTTTGTTGGGTGTTGATCCGATGGCTGATGTCGCCGATTCAGGATTGGTGCAACGAGCACTTGCCCAAGTCAAAAACGTCATCAGTGTTGACACCATGATTAATGCTTCGAATCGCAATGCCGATCTTGTTCTGCCCGCTGCGGCTTATGGCGAAAAAAATGGCACAACAACGAATCTTGAGGGCCGCATTAGCAATGTTGCTCAGAAGATAACCCCTCGTGGCACTTCGCGCCCAGATTGGATGATCGCAACTGAACTGAGCATCGCCCTTGGTGCAGACATCGGTGTTTCAAGCCTCGAAGATCTCAATGAAAAGCTCGTCAACACAGTTGTTGCGTTCGCGCCGAGTAGTGACGCTAAGTCAACTCACGGAGATGGTGTATTGATGGCCCGTGAAACACCGGTAACGATTTCTGGTGTCGCAAGCAGAGTGACTGATCGCAATGCCTATAACTATCGACTTGTGGTTTCACGCACTATGTATGACTCGGCGCAATCGACTATTTCGAGCCCGTCGCTTGCTGGCATCATCACCGAGGCGGCAATTTTTGTAAATCCGCTTGACCTTGCACGCATTGGAGTAACCGAAGGTGCGAGTGTTCGAGTTGGAGTAGACGGAACAAACATTGTGATTGCGGTCAAGGCCCATAATGGCGTCAACCGTGGCACTGCGTGGTTGCCGTTCAATCACACAGGGGTCGACATTCGACCGCTTTTGAATATTGCAAGTGATGTCACAGATGTTCGAATCGAGCCGATCAAATGATCGCCCTTGATCCACTACTTGTCGACAACTTGCTTTGGGTGCCGCTGATTATTGTCTTGGTCAAAGTTCTGGTTGTTTTCGTAGTCGGTCTGCTCGCCACGATGTTGATGGTGTGGTTCGAGCGAAAAGCAATCGCCGGAATGCAAAATCGAATTGGGCCGAATAAAACTGGTCCATTCGGTATTTTGCAAACGCTCGCAGATGGCATCAAGTTGTTCTTCAAAGAAGACTTGTTTCCAAGTCGTGCTGATCGTTTTGTTTTTGCCCTTGCACCGTTTTTGTCGTTCGTTCCCGCGTTTTTGGCTTTCGCGATAATTCCGCTTGGGGGCGACTTCAGAAATGGCTCATCAGGAGAAGTAACGCTTTTCGGTCAAGTAACGCGCATTCAACTTGCCGACCCACCGATCGGGGTGTTGTTCGCATTGGCGATCTCGTCGATTGCTGTGTATGGCATCATGCTGGCAGGTTGGTCGAGCGGTTCGAAGTATCCGTTGCTTGGCTCTGTTCGTGCATCTGCACAAATGGTTAGCTACGAAGCAGCGCTTGGTTTGTCGCTGGCTTGTGTGTTGTTGCTGGCCGGCACTCTTTCGACAAGCGGAATTGTTGCCGCGCAATCGACAATCACCGAATGGCATTTTATTTCGACTGGAATTGTGCCATTCATTATTTTCTTGATTGCTGCAACCGCCGAACTGAATCGACCGCCGTTCGACTTGGTTGAAGCCGAACAAGAACTCGTTGGCGGGTTTAACACCGAGTATTCATCGATTCGCTTTGCGTTGTTCTATCTAGCCGAGTTCATGAACACAGTCACGATGTCGGCTTTGATCGTGACGCTGTTTTTTGGTGGTCCACAACCAATTGCGATTGGCAATTTTGTATTTGACATTCCACTTTTGCCCAATGCACTTGAAGGTACTTTCTGGTTGCTAGCGAAGATTCTGGTCTTCCTTTATATGTACATTTGGTTCAGAGCGACACTGCCTCGCTTGCGATACGACCAACTCATGGATCTAGGTTGGAAACTGTTGATACCGGCGTCGCTCGGCTGGTTTATGTTGCTGGCAGCACAACGACTTGCTCGTCAAAATGGCTGGAACATTGTTTTGGTAACTGGGGCATCGATTGCTGTTCTGGTGATTTGTTACTTATTGATGCAAGCGGCGTTTGCAAAAAGCGCTCGTGATCGCTCGACACAAGGGACAATGTTCTAATGGGATACCTCGGCGGATTTCTAGTTACTTTTAGGCAACACGGGCCGAAGAATCGAGTGACAACTCAGTATTCGGGTGGCCGAATGTTCCGCCGCAAGAAGCGCAATGCCAAAAAGATGGATGTCAAGATAGAAAAACCCGAGCGTTTGCATGGTCGTCATGTTTTGAATCGTTACGAAGACGGAATGGAAAAGTGCATCGGATGCGAATTGTGCGCGGCGGTTTGTCCTGCCAAGTGCATTCATGTTCGTGGTGCTGACAACAACCCGACTTCGCCGACCTCGCCTGGCGAGCGATTCGGTTGGATCTACGAGATCAATTATTTGCGATGCATTCACTGCGATTTGTGTGTCGAAGCATGTCCGACTGAGGCGATCACCGAAACGAAAATGTTTGAGTTCTCGTTCACAAATCGCCAAGACGCGATTTACACGAAGAACGAGTTATTGGTCGATCAATCTGGCAAACCTCAGCAACTTGCTTGGGAAGACTGGCGAGAGGGCGAAGATAAAAATACCTCAGGTTGGATGCGTGCGACTTCAGCATCGGGCGACGCAAACTTCACAGGTGTCGTGTCGTGGAGCGGCGAGCTTGGTCATGGCGTGCGACCAGCTGAAGAAAAGAGCGAGTAAGTGGAATTCTTCGTATTCGTTTGTGCGGCTCTAATGATTTTGTTGGGAGCCGTTGGCGTGATCGTACGAAAGCATCCAGTGCACGCGGCGTTGAGTCTTGTTCTGACTCTTTTTGGTGTTGCGGTCTTGTTCGTCGCTCAGGAGGCGCATTTTTTGGCGGCCGTACAAGTCATCGTTTATGCCGGCGCCATCGTTGTGTTGTTCTTGTTTGTGATCATGTTGTTGGGCGTAGATCGAGTTGAAAACTTACGCACTGAACCACTGACGGCACAGCGACCGTTGGCGATTATCACGTGTCTTGGTTTGGTGGGTGTGCTCGTTGCGGCGATTGTCAACGGCAATGGCGTGCTCAATGAGCGAGGCGAGGGCATCAATTTGCCTGATCTGCAAAATGGTCCAGATGCCAACACCGTGCAGTTGGCAGAGTCGATCTTCTCTCGATATGTAGTGGCATTCGAGGTCACATCAGTTCTCTTAGTCATTGCTGTAGTTGGCACGGTGTTGCTTACTCGCAAAGCAAAGTCGAGTGCAAAATGATTTCTTTGAGTTTGACACCAACTTCGTCTTGGTACTTGATTTTGTCGGCTGTACTTTTTGCAATCGGCACGTTTGGTGTTCTAGTAAGGCGCAATCCGTTAGTGATGTTCATGTGCATTGAGTTAATGCTCAACGCCGTGAACCTGAGCTTTGTAACTTTGGCTCGAGAGCTCAACGACATCAACGGACAAACAATCGTATTTTTCGTGATGGTTGTAGCTGCGGCCGAAGTTGTTGTGGGTCTCGGAATCATCGTTTCAATCATGCGCAATCGATCGGCAATGACAGTTGATGATTTGGCTGAACTCAAAGGTTGATGATGCTTGATCTGATTTGGTTTATTCCGCTGTTGCCCCTTGCTGGCGCAGTCTTGAACCTTGCATTGGGTCGCAAATTTGGTGATCCTCGTGCTGGTTGGGTTGCAACTATCGCCACCGCCAGTTCATTTCTTTTGACTGTGCTTGTCTATTTTGAAATGCTCGGCCTTGATGCCGAAGAACGAAGTCATGTTGAAACTCTGTTTTCTTGGCTGCCAGTTGGCTCTTTGCAAGTAGATTTCGCGCTGCTTGCAGACCCGCTAAGCGTGACGATGGCATTGTTCATCACCGGTATTTCGACCTTGATCCATCTTTATGCGATTGGATACATGCACGGTGATGACAAGTTTTCAAAGTTTTTTCTCTATTTGAATCTGTTCGTGTTCAGCATGTTGATGCTTGTTCTCGGCGAGAACTTGTTAGTTACTTTCCTGGGCTGGGAAGGCGTTGGCGCGTGTAGCTATTTCTTGATTTCTTTCTGGCATACGCGCAACAGCGCGGCAGTTGCCGGCAAAAAAGCATTCGTCACCAATCGCATCGGCGACTTCGGCGTGATGACTGCGATGTTTTTGGCATTTTCTGCTGTCGGCTCACTTTCTTACAGTGCAATAAACGAGGCGGCGCACAGCGGTGAACTCGCATCGGTGACCGCAACTGCGATTGCAATGTTGTTGTTCGTCGGTGCTTGCGGCAAGAGTGCGCAGTTGCCACTTTATTTGTGGCTTCCTGACGCAATGGAAGGCCCAACACCGGTCTCGGCGTTGATACATGCGGCGACGATGGTTACTTCAGGCGTCTTTTTGATGACGCGAATTAATCCGGTGTTGCATATTTCTTATGATTGGGCATCGACTGTCATTGCAGTCGTTGGCGCAGCGACAGCACTTTATGCAGCCACGATTGCTGTAGCGCAAAACGATATTAAAAAAGTTTTGGCATACAGCACTGTTTCACAACTCGGCTTCATGTTTTTGGCAATTGGCTCGGGTGCATATGTCGCGGCGATTTTTCATATGGTTACTCACGCATTCTTCAAAGCGTTGTTGTTCTTGGGTTCTGGCTCTGTGATTCACGGTATGCATCACGAACAAGACATGCGAAAAATGGGTGCATTGCGCAAGGCGATGCCAATCACTGGCTTTACTTTCATCATTGGTTGGCTGGCTATTGCCGGCGTACCTCCATTCGCAGGGTTTTGGTCGAAAGACGAAATCTTGCTTTATGTTTATGCGAACAACCCAGTGTTGTACGTCGTCGGCTTAGTTACTGCGTTGCTCACGGCTTACTACATGACTCGCCAAGTGATCATGGTGTTTTACGGCAAGGCACGTTGGAGCGATCACAGTGAGGACCACGGCGCTCACGGCGAATTTTCTCCGCATGAAAGCCCGAAAGTGATGTTGATTCCACTAGTTGTTTTGGCCGTACTTTCGATTTTTGGCGGCGCGATGCAATTGCCGTTCAGCAAAAAACTGCACTTTTTAGAACATTGGCTCGCACCAGTAGTAGAAGAATCAGAAGCGTATATTGGTAAAACTTGGGCTTATCAAAACAAGTATCTGCTTTTAGTTGTGGCAATAATTGTCGCGTTAACAGGCATCTTGATTTCGATTGCCGTTTACGCGAAGGCAAAGTTCAAAGTTGTTGAGCCGAAAATTCTGGAACAAGCCTGGAAGTACGACGCGACAGTTAGCCGAGTCGTCGGTGGTCCCGGTGCGTCGGCGTTTAATTTGATTGCGTGGATTGACGCAAACATCGTCGATGGCATAGTCAATGGAGTCGGCGAATCTATTCGAGGCGCAGCTGGATCTGTGCGCCGCATTCAAAGTGGGTTTGTTCGCACTTATGCGTTGCTCATCAGTCTCGGCACAGTTTTGATATTGGCTTGGTTCCTATTGCGTGGAGTATTGCTGTGATTGCGGCATCGAGCCAAGTGTCGAGTTTTCCGATTCTCTCGGCGCTTGTCGTTTTACCCCTGTTGGGTTCGATCATTGTTGCATTGTTGGGCAAGTCTCGACCTGAGTGGGTCAAACTTGGCGCACTCATTTCGAGTGTTACAACTGGTGCTCTTTCACTTTGGCTACTGGCCGCGTTCAAGTCTGGTGAAGCAGGTTTTCAGTTTGTTTCACAACATCTTTGGATTTCGCAGTGGGGTATTTCGTGGCATCTCGGAGTTGATGGCATCTCGCTGTTTTTGGTCGTTCTCACCGGCATTTTATTTCCGTTGGTAATCGTCGGTATTGATCCGCACCACAACGAAACTTCTTATTTCGCTTGGATGCTGTTGTTGCAGGCCGGAGTAATGGGCTCTTTCCTTGCACTCGACTTGTTCTTATTTTTCGTGATGTTTGAAATTGTCTTGGTACCCATGTATTTCTTGATCGGCGGTTGGGGCTATGACCAACGCGTGTATGCCGCCACAAAGTTCTTCTTGTACACAATGGCGGGCTCAGCATTCATGCTCGTTGGCATCATCGCAACAGTTGCGCTCGCGCAGCGCGATCTCGGTGTCATAACTTTCGACGTCGTCAAAATCGCTGAGGGTGCAAGTTTTTCGACCAATGCAGCTCGATGGCTATTTATTTCTTTCGCGATCGCGTTTGCTGTCAAAGTGCCTCTGTTTCCATTTCATACTTGGTTGCCTGATGCACACACTCAGGCTCCGACTGGCGGCTCGGTGATTTTGGCTGGTGTATTGCTGAAGATGGGCACCTATGGTTTCTTGCGGTTCGGTGTTTATTTGTTTCCGCAAGCGGCGATTTGGGCGCGACCTGTTCTGTTCACTTTGGCAGTCATTGGCATCATCTACGGCGCAATCGCTGCAACGATGCAACGAGATCTGAAACGATTGGTTGCTTACTCTTCGGTTGCTCACCTTGGCTTCATCGTTTTGGGCACATTTGCCCTTAGTTCACAAGCAGTAACTGGCGCCGTGATTCAGATGGTCAATCATGGTGTTTCGACTGGTGCCCTGTTTTTGTTGGTGGGCATGATTTACGAACGACGACACACGAGAGAAATTGCCGAGCTTCGCGGCATTCAACATGTCGCGCCAATTTTCGCCGGTGTGTTTACGGTTGTGATGCTTTCTTCAGTTGGTTTGCCGGGCTTGAACGGTTTTGTTGGCGAGTTTTTGATTTTGATCGGTTCATTTGAGTCAGCACGGTGGTGGACCATCGTGGCTACTGTCGGCGTGGTGTTGGCGGCTCTTTATTTGCTGTGGGCCTATCAGCGAGTGTTTCATGGTGAACCAGATGAAGCCAATTCATCTTTCAAAGAACTCAACGCTAAAGAGGGATTGTTGATGGCTGTTTTCGTGGCGATTATTTTGTTCACTGGTATTTATCCAAAGCCGATGCTTGAGCGCATCGAGCCAAGCGTCAATTCATTTATCGAACATGTTGAAGGGCGCACAAAGTGAACGATCTATCAGCTTTTGCTGGCCCAAGTATTGAATGGCTGTCGATATCACCGTTGCTCGCGCTTTTGGCTGGTGCTCTCATATTGCTCTTGGTTGGATCGCTCACAAACGAGTGGCCAAAGCATTGGTATTCGCTGACTGCGGTCGCTACATCAGTTGTGGCGATTGCTCTGTCGGTAGTTTTGTGGCGTGATGTAAGCAATGACGGCGCAAAGTTATTGATCGGTGGATCGCTGACTTTAGATCACTTTGCGCTTCTCGGTTCGATTGCAATTTGTTCTGCAGTGTTATTGGTGAGTTTGATCACGAGCGACTATCTCTCGCGTGGCGGTTCTGACGCACCAGAAATCTACGCACTTTATTTGACTGCGGCGATTGGCGCAGTGGTCATGATTTCGTCCAATGACTTGGTGGTTTTGTTTTTGGGTCTCGAAACGCTAAGCCTTTCGCTATATCTGTTGGCAGCCAGCAATCGCCAAGAGAGTGCGAGCCAAGAAGCCGGATTGAAATATTTCATCCTGGGCGGTTTTGCATCGGCGTTTTTCTTATATGGCGTCGCGTTGACTTACGGTGTCACTGGCACGACGCGATTGATTGACCTGAACACTGCACTGACGTCGTATATTTCGGTTCCGCGCAATGATGTGATTTTGTTGATCGGTATTGGCATGATTCTGGTCGGTTTTGCATTCAAGGTTTCGCTCGCTCCGTTTCAAATGTGGACGCCAGACGTTTATCAGGGGGCTCCAACTCCGGTAACTGCGTTTATGGCATCTGTTGGCAAAGTGGCTGCGCTGGTTGCCTTGATGCGAGTCTTTGTTGTCGCGTTTCCGTCGCGCAGTGACGATTGGGGTGTCGTTGTGTTGGTTCTTTCTGCCGCGACGCTCGTGGTTGGTTCGGTTGTTGCGATCGTGCAGACGAACATCAAGCGGATGCTTGCGTATTCTTCAATTAGTCACGCTGGCTTTATTTTGGTTGGGCTCGAGGCTGCGTCACATCGTGATTCGGTCAACGCAGGCGATGGTCTTGTTGCTGTCGGTGTTTATGTTGCGTTGTATGCCGCGCTTGTTGTTGGCACGTTTGGTGTCGTCACAGTTGTTGCGCGAAATTCAAGCAGTGAAGCAAACTCGCTCGATGCGTTCAAGGGCTTGGCGAAAAATCAGCCGATACTTGGCCTTGTCATGACCGTATTTTTGTTGGCACAAGCCGGCATGCCTTTGACGAGCGGTTTTGTCGCCAAGTTCGGCGTTATTCAATCGGCCGTTGCAGTCGGCAGTTATCAACTTGCGGTGATCGCCATGGTGTGTGCGGTTATTGCTGCTTTTGTTTACTTGCGCATCATGGTCAGCATGTGGCTCAGCGATAGCGCTACAACCGAGAAAGTCTCGGTGCCGATGCTTTCACGAGTTGCAATTGGTCTCGCCGTTGCATTCACTCTTTTGATTGGATTCTTGCCGAGTTTGATTCTCGATCTGACTTCTAATCTCGCCGAACTCGCCACCAAATAATTTCGGCGCTCAGCGCGCAATGGCGTTTACGAATCCGTTAAATAGATTTTGCTGGTCAGGTTCGGTGTCAGCATCGTCTTCGGGGTGCCATTGAACACCGACAATCCATTTTTTTGAATTGTGTTCGACTGCTTCGATGGTCTGGTCTGGAGCTCGACCAGTTACAACGAGACCAGGAGCGAGTTTGTCGACTGCTTGATGATGAAATGAGTGCGACTGTTTCGGAGAGATAGTTTTCATCGCCTCGGCAACTCGGCTAGTTGATTCGAGCTTGATCTCGTGGTATTTGTCCCAGTGGCTCTCACCATCTGCAAGAACATCAGCCAAGTGTTGGTGAAGAGTGCCGCCGAGCGCAACGTTCAAAATCTGAAGTCCGCGACATATTGCTAAAACTGGTTTGTCTTGTTCAATGGCAGCACGAATCACGGCAATTTCAAGGTCGTCGTGCTCGGCAGAAATGCCGTAGATCGAGGTGCTTCGAGGTTGTTGTCCGTAGCGACTTGGGTCGATGTCTCCGCCACCTTGAATGATGACACCGTCAAAGCGTGCGACGAGTTCATTAGCAGCTTTAATTGTTTGTTCAATCGGTTGTGCTTGAACAACGACACCACCGGCTCGAGCGACAGCCTCGCTGTAGCGACGGCCAGTTGAAAAAGAGTCACCACGCACGCCTTGCGAGTTCGTGGTGAGTTTTCCTGGAAGCAAAATAATTGGAGTCATTTTTTAACTAGTCATTTCTGAGATTTCGAATCCTTCAGATTTGACGATGGTAATGATCTCGGCCGTGTGGTCGCGACCACGCACTTCAAGAACGACTTGAACGCCGGTTTCACGCACATGAAGATTTAAGCCTTCGCGGACATGGCTAACTTCAATTATGTTTGCACCTGACTTTGCCAAAACTGTCAGAAACTCGGCAAGAGCACCGGGTCGATCGGAGACTCGGGCGAAGAGCAGCGCTCGACGGCCAGCCTTGGTTTCGTGGCGACGAATCAGATTCGGAATTAGTCCGATATCAACGTTGCCGCCCGAAAGAACGATGCATGTTTTACCTTTCTTCGCAGGTTTGACCCGAGAGTTCAGCAGCCCCGATACACCGACGGCGCCTCCACCTTCGACATACATTTTCGAGCGCTCTAAGAGAATCATCATCGCGTCAGCGACGCTGTCTTCGTCGACATCTACAAGTTCGTCGACCCAATCGGTTATTAGTGGGCGAGTGACATCGCCGGGTTGTTTTACCGCAATACCGTCAGCCAAAGTCGGCACCGGGCCCTTCGGAGCGTTGCCGTATATATATGGTGCGCACGAAGAAATTTGAACCCCGACAATTCTTACTTCTGGTCTCTGTTGTTTGATCGCCAATGCAGTGCCCGATAGTAAACCGCCGCCACCAAGCGGAATCACGACGAGTGAAAGATCTGAAATATCTTCGAGAAGTTCAAGGCCGAGTGTGCCTTGCCCCGCCACTACATCGACATCGTCATAAGGATGACAAAACGCCATACCGGTATCGAGTGCTCGTGATTTCGCCATGGCTACTGCTGTTTCGACACTTTCGCCGCCGTCAATGACGATGCCCCCATAACTTTTGCATGCTGCAATTTTTGCCAGAGAGGCACCACGAGGAATAAAAATTTCACACTTTACGCCAAAGTGTTGTGCGGCAAACGCTAAGCCGGCGGCGTGATTGCCCGCGCTTCCGGCAACGACGCCGTGTTTCTTCAGATCGCCCAGGCGATGCAACTTGTTTATCGCACCGCGAATTTTAAATGCACCAGTTCTCTGCAAGTTTTCGGCTTTAAGTATTATTTGTCCACCAAATTGCTGAGACAAATAAGCCGACGGTGTTACTGGTGTGTGTTCAACTACCGCACGCCCCACTTCACGTGCCGCACGAATCGCGTCTAAGTCAATCCCCAGGTTTTTACTCATATTTGTTGCGACTTAAAACTAGCGGTTAGTTGAGCTTGATGATTGCGTACGAATCATTCGAGTATTCAATCGTGCCGTATTTTTGCCAGTCTTGTGAATCGGTAAGTTCTTTGCGTAATAGAAACCATTCAACATTCGACTGCTTAAGCGACTCGCTAATTTCAGCAGACGGAGATTTAGCAAAGTTAACTGAAGTCATCACGCGTTCGGCTAGCCACGGTTGCAGCGCATCACCATCACTGACACCAACCCAGAAGTTTCCTGCTAAAAATCTTCGGTCGACTAACGCGGTGAGCAATTTGTAGCTGCCAGGGTTGCAATCATCTGTGCCAACCCAACGCAGCACCTGATCTCGAGTGCAATTCATGCTGTATTCGACGCGTTTGAGCCAATCTGTTTGAGCGTCGCATTCTGTTGAAATCTCGGCGCAAAAGTCGTTTGTGGCAAAAATTGCGGAGACCGGCGTGTTGTCGGAGATCCACTCGGATGCCGCAATAAGGTCAGGTCGATCTAGACCAGTTCGTGATTCATAATTTCGATTGAATTCTGGATATTCGTTTACGGCATTTCGACTGAAGTTCACAGCAAAAAAACCAATCGACATTGCTGCAACGCCGAACAGCGCTAGTTGTAATGCGCTTGCGATTTTTTCAGATTTTTTACCGACCGCAATGGCAGCAATAACGGCGGCACAGATAGGCACTAGGCCGACAAGTGAAGGGATAAGTCGCAAACCAATTGCAAACGTTGAGCCGCTGTTTAAATTCGGGACAAATGCTGAAGCAATTGCGCTGATGAGACCTATACAGACAAGTGTGCCGACAATCTTTTTCGAGTTAATCGCTTGATTAAAACTTGAGACCAAGAGTGGGGCGATAAACACCAAAAGCAAACTCGACGCAGCGTGCGCGAAGAACAGTTCAACTGCGAACTCTCCCGATAAAAACATTGCTCCGCTGATGCCAGAAATCACAATACCCAGAAGCAAAATACGAAGACCTGAGTTCTTAAATACTTTTTGTTTATTGATTAGTACAATTCCTAAAATTGGTAGAGAGAAGAATCCAAAAATAAAAATCAGTGCTGCAAACCATCTGACTTGAAGAGAATATGCGCGGAAATCGCCGGTAATTCCGTTCACGAATGCCACTTGGTCAATGATCATTCCGCGGGAGCTGTCGCTAAGTCCGCCGATTATCACTACGAAGCCGATGAGCACTCCCAGAGTTGTAACAACTAATTGAAATACTCTTGTTGAAAATAATTTTCTTTTCTTGAGAATTATGTAAACGGATAGAAGTCCGCTAGACGCAGCAACAATTGCGCCATGTGGTACTTTTGCCCCAATTGCGCCTATGCCAACTATCAAAAACAGAATCAGCGCTCGCTTTGGTGCGGAGTGCTCGAAGATTATGACGAAGTAGACGAATGTAAGAAGTAGTAAAAGTCCATACATCTGGCTTGGGCTGGGCGTGTAACCGATACCAAAACCTCGGCCCCATGTTGGAACTGTGTCGTAAGTTCCGATTATCAGCAGCGACGCGAAGGTTACTTTTCGTGTGTATCCCAAGCGAGAGATAATTGCCCAGATAAGAAGAGCTGTGCCGAGGCTCACAACAAAAGGAATTACGCGTGAATTCATGACCCAATTAGGTGCCCCAGATACGCGCTCAAGTAGACCTGACCAGGCATAAACAAGCCAGTGGTAATTAGTTGGTGTTCCAACCGCATTGATGTTGTCTTGGGTACCCCATACTTTGAGAGTTTGAGAGATGGCTTCGTTTAGCGCTAGATCAGAGTCTTCGATCCACCAACCATTGGGTCGTGTAAAAACTGAAACAATCGAAATCGGTGTACTGACAATCGCCACAAAGGCTGCGAAACGTCGATAACTCTTGAACTCATACCAAGCAGCTGTTGCAATAATAAGGATGACCAGAGGCAACGCCCAAAACCAGTCACTTGATATGAATAGAAATCCAGCGCCAAGAATAATCAGCAAGTCAGTAAATCGGGTCTGAGTCTGTTCTTTAGCAAAACTCAGGAAAAACTCTTTTGATTTTGGAATGAGCAAAATCGTAAGCAAAGAGAGCGCCCATGCGTAATCGGCAATAAATGTTTGGCGGAAGATTTGGTCCAACGCGATGGTAAGAAGTGAGCCAATCACCAAACCGAGCCCACAAAACTCTTGCCATGACAAGTCGGTTTTATTGCTTAGTGCTACAAAAATTAGGCCACCTACCAAAATTTGTACAGTAATAAAACCAGTTGAAACTAGAGCAACTTTTATTGGGGTGTCGGCGACAATAAGACCGAAGAGCAAAACTGCAAAAAATCCGAAAAAGACTTTCGGTACTTTTTCGCTAACAGTTGCAGCCATTGCTAAAAACTCTAGTATTCGCGGATTGTAGGTAAGGTTAAGAGTGGTGGAAATGCAGAGCGATGACCCATTTTTGGCGACGATTTCGGTTGTTGTGCCTGTTTATCGGGGCGAATCTACGATCGCGCGAGTGGTCAGCGAACTTGAAAAATTCACCAAGCCATCGACTACAAAAAACGGTGTTGGCTATGTCGTCAGCGAAGTCTTGTTGGTAAATGATTCAGGGCCAGACAATTCAGCAGCTGTCATTAACGATCTTGCAGGCAAACACGAGTGGGTGCGCCCAGTTTGGCTGTCGCGAAACTTTGGTCAGCATGCAGCAACTTTGGCCGGCATGTCTTCGAGCACCTCAGATTGGATAGTGACAATTGACGAAGACGGGCAACACGACCCCGGCCAGATTGCTGTACTGCTCGACAAAGCGGTAGAAGAGAATTCGTCACTTGTGTACGCAAAGTTTGCAGGTGGCGCACCACACTCAAAATGGCGAAATATTTTTTCGACAACAGCAAAATGGTTTTATACAAAGTTTTTGTCACCCCAAGACGGCGAATTTTTCAGCAGTTTCCGTCTTATGTCGGGCGAAATTGGTCGAAGCGTTGGCGCGTACGCAGGCTCGGGTGTTTATCTTGATGTTGCACTGACATGGGTCGTCGAAAAGTCGGTAGTTTGCGAAATTCCACCACGGGCTGAATATCCACGACAGACAGGCTTTACTTTCAAACGGTTGTTGAGCCACTTTCTACGTTTGGTACTGAGTTCTGGAACTCGACCGTTGCGGCTTGTCAGCATTATTGGTTCGCTCTCGTTTCTTTTTGGTGTGTTGTATGCGGCATATGTTCTTTATGGGCGAGTTGTGGATGGTGATTTGGTCGCAGGCTGGACGACCGTCGTGATTATTGTTTCGACTACGAGTGGTGTCATTTTGCTTTCACTGGGAATTTTGGCTGAATATCTCGGCGTGGTTGTGAGAAACGCAATTGGGCGTCCGCTTTACTTGATTCGTTCGAATCCGAACAATGATGCTTTGACTCGTGCGCGAAACAGCAAAAAATCGCGTTAATGAAAACTTGGGTAATCGGTAGAGGCGGACTTCTCGGTCGAAGTGTTGAGCAAAGACTCGCGAGCTTTACCGAGGTTTTTGTGCCAAGTCAGAAATTTGATTGGAGCGATAGCGCACGTGTGACCTCGCAACTTGCGACAGAGTGTCAGTCGTTCTTTTCTACAGTTGGTGATGACAATTGGACGATTTACTGGTGTGCGGGTCGCGGAACACTGAGCAGCTCGCCAGATCAGATGCACGCCGAAAATGAGATGTTCAAAAGTCTCTTGCAAGCACTTGAATCAAGTTTGTCAGCAGCAGCAAAACAAAAAGGCACGATATTTTTTGCGTCGTCAGCAGGTGCTGTTTACGGCGGCAGCAAAAATCCGCCATTTACTGAATTGACCCAACCTAAGTCATTGACTAGTTATGGCGATGCAAAGATCTATCAAGAAGAGTTGCTGAAAAATTTCGCGATCAAGAACGGTGTTCGAGTTTTAGTTGGTCGCATTTCGAATGTCTATGGTGCACGTCAAGATTTGGCCAAAAACCAAGGTTTGATTTCGACGATTTGTTTTTCGGTTTTGCGTCGTCAACCGTTGAATTTGTTCGTACCGCTTGAGACCTCGCGCAACTATATATATGTCGAAGATGCAGCCAAGTGCATCGTCACTCACACGCAAAAAATTGCGACGACCAGCACGAATTCAAACTTTGCAGTCAAGTTAGTTGTGGCGCAAGAAAATTTGACAATTGGCAGCATTTTGAATATTGCAAAGTCGGTCTTGCGTACGCGACCGTTGGTTACAGTTTCGACCAACAAACACGGCTCGAGTCAGCCACAAAGTCTTGTTTTCAAATCAGTTGTCGACACCGGGCTAGACAACAAGTCGACAACAGGCTTCAGTGTCGGCATGAAGAAAGTAATGACTGATTTGCAGACTTCGTTTTTGGCCAGTGGTTGGCAAAGATCAAATTGAGAATCTGAATAATGCGTGCTCTGCTTGTTGCCAATTATGACGACGCCGATCCTGGCTATATCGGCCAGCGATTTACCGAACACGGTTTTGTGGGAGAGAGATTTAAAGAACACGGCGGCAAGTTCGAACATTGTGAGCGCGAGAACCCAGATTCGTGGCCGTCGCTTGATGGTGCCGACTTAGTTGTCTTGCTCGGTAGTTGGTGGTCGGCGTATTGGCCTGATGTCGCAAAGAGCGTGCGCGCTGAGTGCGAACTCATTTTGGAAACACATCGCCGGGGTATTCCGCTTTTCGGTATTTGTTTTGGTGCGCAAATTATGGCGACTGCTTTTGGCGGTTCGGCTCAGCGCGCGCAAAAACATGAAGTGGGCTGGCACAAAGTCACAGCCGAGTCGCCATACGAAGTGATCTCTGGCAATTGGATGCAATGGCACTACGACACTTTCACGGTGCCAGACTCACTCGAGGTGATCGCCACTAGCCCAGCCGGCCCCCAAGCAATTCGCGCGGGTCGTTCGTTTGCGACGCAATTTCATCCTGAAGTAACCGAACAGATAGTTGTGCGATGGGCGAGCGAATCGGGTGAAGCAGAGCTTGCAAAAGTTGGTTTGAAGGCCAGCGAGTTGATTGCCCAAACTCGCGAAGAAGTCAAGCAAAGTGCCCCTGCCGCCGCACGCCTTGTGGATTGGTTCTTGGAGACTTCAGCCAAATAAAACCGCACCCTGCAAATGCTTTCACAATCGCCCAAAGTGGTTCTTAGTTAAACCGATAACGCTCGCGCAGACTAGTTTTACAGGGGTATGTCTACCTTTCTTAGGTCGTATTTAACTGTCGTCTGGTTTGGTGCGGCGGCGGTTGCGATTGCTGGTTTGTTGTTATGGATCGCGTCGATCGTGCGACCAAATCGTCCGAATCGCGAAAAGATGTTGACCTACGAAAGCGGCGTTGATCCAGTTGGTCATGGGTGGTCGCAGAGCCAAGTTCGTTATTACATCTTTGCCTTGCTTTTTGTTGTGTTCGACGTTGAAGCGGTTTTCATTTTTCCGTGGGCAACGCAACTTGAACGCTATGGCATGTTCGGTCTTGTCGAAATGGGTGCGTTCGTTTTCATTTTGCTGCTCGGTCTGATTTACGCGTGGCGTAAAGGTGTGTTGCGATGGGTTTAGTAGATCGCGGACGCTTGCCAAGACCGCTGACATCACTTTTCAATTTGGGTCGTTCATATTCTCTGTGGGTTTATCAATGGGGATTGGCATGTTGTGCAATTGAAATGGGTGCGGCGTTTGGTTCGCCGCGCTACGACGTGATGCGTCTTGGAGTGATTCCGTTGCCGGCAAGTCCGCGTCAGGCCGACCTCGTTGTAATTTCAGGTACCGTCACCGACAAAATGGCGCCAGTTATTCGTCGTCTCTACGAACAGATGCCTGAACCAAAATATGTAATCAGCATGGGTAGTTGCGCCAACTGTGGCGGCCCATATTGGGATAGTTATTCGGTGACAAAAGGCGTTGATCAAATTATTCCTGTCGATGTTTATGTGCCGGGCTGTCCGCCGCGACCTGAGGCGTTGCTTGAAGGAATTGTGCTTCTGCAGCAACGCATCAAGAACGAAGACATGGGAGCGCGTTGGCGTGGCGAAGGAACAAAATCAATGGATGCAGTTTCAGATGGCGCTGAACTTGCTGAGCGCAAAGGTCAAACAGTTGTCGTTGGCAACTAATTTTTGTTTATGAGCACCACTTCCAACACCCAGCCGCGAATTACTTCTGTTGCCGAGGTGAAGGCTGCACTTGGTGATCGACTTGTTGACTCGTTTCATAAAGAAGACCTTTGGTTGCGCGTGCGCACCGATGCATGGAAGTCGTCGATGCGAACGTTGCGTGACGCACTTGGGTTTCATTATTTTTGCTTCCTTTCGGCAATCGACTGGATGCCGTCTCCTTACGGTCGCGGCGAAGACGACCCAACTGAGCCAGCACCAGCGCGCGACACAACTATTCGCCAGGGCTACGCGGGTGGAGAAACTCGCATGCAGGTGTTCGTTCGAGTTTCGAATCCGGTCACGCATGTGAGCGTCGTCGTCAAAGTCGACGTCCCAGACGACTCAATGACCATCGAGTCGATTCACGATGTTTATGCGGGCGCAAACTGGCACGAACGAGAAACTCATGAAATGTTCGGCATCAAATTTGACGGCCACCCTGACTTGCGCAACATGTATCTGCCGATCGACTTTGAAGGTTTCCCACTTCGTAAAGACTTCCCGCTACTTGCTCGCATGGTGAAGCCATGGCCTGGCATTGTCGATGTAGAACCGCTTCCGGGTGGCGATGGCGATGAAGGCGGTGACGAGTAATGAGTATCACTGACCGAGTGCTGGGTGATCGTCAACAACTTTCATACATCGCAAGCCAAGCCGCCGACGCGCGTTTGAACGTTGAGTTGGAAACAGAAGGAATGACGCTCAACATTGGTCCGCAACACCCCGCTACTCACGGCACGCTTCGAATCATTGCCCGTCTAGATGGCGAGCAAGTTGTGTGGGCCGAACCAGCATGCGGATACATGCACCGTGGTTACGAAAAACTTACCGAAGTGCGCACATACCCGCAGGTCACGACTCTTGTTAACCGCATTGACTGGCTCGGAAGTTTCGCCAACGAAGTGCCGTTCATTTTGGCGGCCGAAAAATTGATGGAAGTCGAAGCGCCACCGCGCGCTCAACACATCCGCACGATTTTGTTTGAACTTTCACGTATCGCCAACGTTTCGCTCTTCTTGGGCGATCTCGGCGTTCAACTTGGTGCGATTACGCCGGTGTTTCTCGCGTTTCGTGATCGTGAATATGTATTGAATTTGATCGAGTCAGCAACTGGTGGTCGTTTTCATCCGAACTTTGATCGCATCGGCGGATTGAAAGATGATCTTCCAGCTGGATGGATTGATGAAACCCGTGCAGTAATGAAAAAGCTTCGTGGATTCTGTGATCAGATCGAAGACTTGTTGTTCGGCAACGAAATTTTCCAATCGCGAACTCGAGGCATCGGCGTAATTCCACGTGAAGTTGCATTGCAATACGGTCTGTCCGGCGCGAATCTTCGTGCCAGCGGTGTCGACTGGGACTTGCGTCGTGATCACCAGTTACCGATGGCTTGGAACAAAGCTGACTGGAAAGTCTGGACGCACCCCGATGGCGACAGTTTCGCTCGTTGTTGGATTCGCCTTCAAGAGACTCGTGAATCAACAAAAATTGTCGACCAGCTTTTGGGTTCGATACCGGCAGGTCCAGTTATGGCCAAGGTGCCAAAAATTATCAAAGTGCCAGAGGGCGAAGCTTGGGTTTCAACCGAGAATCCGCTCGGCGAGATGGGTTACTACATCGTTTCTCGTGGTGATCTTGGTCCGTTTAGAGTGAAAATTCGCTCTGCAAGTTTCAACAACATTTCGATTACTCCGTGGCTGTTGCGCGGCGTGTATGTGCCAGACATTGTGACGATTTTGGCTTCTCTCTATTTCATCCTCGGAGATATCGATCGATGAGCGCGTTGCTTGCTGAAGTCCCCTATTGGGGACAGTCATTGTTGCGCGTACTCGGTGGACTTGTTGCTGTGCTTTTGCCGGCAGGCACAATCGTTTATGTCTTCTTGTTCAAGATGATGTCGTTTATGCAAAGTCGTCTTGGCCCGATGGAAGCAGGTCCATACGGCTCAATGCAATTGTTTGCTGAAGTAGGCAAGTGGTTGCAGAAAGAAGACATCGTGCCCGAGCGCGCGGATGCTCGAATTTTCAAAATGGCACCAGTGATTGTCTTGCTGAGCACTTTCTTGCTTGTCGCCGTTGTGCCTTTTGGTCCAGATGTATGGTTCACAGATTTTGAAACAGGGATCTTCTATGCGCTGGCTGTTTCATCAATTTCGGTTCTCGGTATTTTGATCGCTGGTTGGTCGAGCGCCAACAAATATTCGTTACTTGGCGGTTTGCGTGCGGCGGGCCAATTGATCGCTTATGAGCTTCCGATGGTTTTGGCCGTGATCGGTGTTGTCATTCAGGCAGGAACGATGAACTTGCAAAAAATCGTTGTTGCGCAAAACTCTGGCTCAATGTTCGGCATCGACACCTTCGGACACCCATATGTAATTAGCCAGTTCGTCGGTTTCGTTATCTTCATGATCGCGATTCAGGCTGAACTCACTCAAGCACCATTTGATATGCCAATCGCCGAGAGCGAACTCGTCTCGGGTTATATGACCGAATATTCAGGCTTTCGGTTCTTGATTTTCTTCATCGGCGAATTCGCAACTGCTGGTGTTTTTGCGATGATCGCGTCCGTGCTGTTTCTCGGCGGCTGGGGTGTGCCGTTCTCGTGGTTCGGTTGGACGTCAATCGACTCGATTGACAACTGGATGAATGTTGTTGGGCCGTTGATTATGTTCACCAAGATGATGTTGCTGGCATTCATCATCATGTGGATCCGTTTTAGTTACCCTCGACTGCGTGAAGATCAACTACAGCGCTTCGCTTGGAAGGGTTTGATTCCGGTTGCATTGCTCAATATCGCGGTTACATCAATTTTGAAGGTGGTGTTCTAATGCCAAAAGTTCCTGGACTAGTAAAGGGTCTCGGCGTAACGCTCGGCACCTTGTTCAACACCGCGACAAAGGGCTCGAACACGGTTCAATATCCGCACGAAAAAGAGACGCCACCGATTCGGTCTCGTGGCGTAATTGCCCTGCACCAAGACAACTGCACTTCATGCATGCTGTGCTCGCGTTCTTGCCCTGACTGGTGCATTTACATCGAGGCGCACAAAGAACTCGCGCCTCCTCGTCGTGAGGGCGGCAAGCCGCGTCAAGTTAACTTGCTCGACCGGTTTGATATTGATTACGCACTATGCATGTATTGCGGCATTTGTGTTGAAGTTTGCCCATTTGATGCTTTGTTCTGGAGCCCGGAATACGAATATTCTGAACCAAATATTGCCGACCTGCTTCATGACAAAACGAAACTAAGTGAGTGGATGGAAACAGTCCCTGAAGCCCCAGCGCTCGAAGCCGGTGCTGACAAGAAGAAGAAATAGTAAGAAGGACCATCAGTTGTGATCGCTCAAAACATCGGTTTCTGGATAATCGCAGTTCTGATGGTGGTGTCTGCGTTGCGAGTTGTCACAACAAACAACGTCGTACATGCGGCGCTGTGGTTGGTAGTTGTATTGGCTGGCGCAGCCGGGCAATACATTTTGCTCGCCGCCGAGTTCGTCGCGATAACTCAAGTACTCGTATATATAGGTGCGGTGATGGTGTTGTTCTTGTTTGGCACGATGCTGACCCGAGCTCGCATTGGTGCCGAGTCTGATCTCAATAATTCATACAAGAAACTTGGCATCCCAGTTGGACTAGTGATGTTGGTGGCGATGGGTCTCGCGCTGACTCGATCATTCGGAGATGAAAAGCTGCCTGAGTCCGCCAAAGTAGTTTCGACCCAAGAAGTCTCCGATCAGATTTTTGGTCCTTACCTGTTGCCTTTCTGGGCACTTTCGTTTGTTTTGTTGGCAGCAGTTGTCGGTGCAATCGTTTTGGCGAGAAAGGACTGATCAAGTGTTTGTAAATCAGTTCTTATTCTTGGCTGCCGTGCTGTTTTGTATCGGCGTATACGGAGTAATCGCTCGCAAAAATGCGGTATTGATGTTGATGTCAATTGAGTTGATTTTAAATTCGGTAAACATCAACTTGTTGACGTTTGCGATGCGCAATGGCTCGACCGATGGTCATACTTTCGCGCTTTACATAATTGCTGTTGCTGCTGCAGAAGTCGGTGTTGGTCTCGGTCTTGTCTTGCTCGTGTATCGCAACAAGAAAACTATTTCGGTTGATGAGCTTTCGGAGATGCGCGGATGAACTTGCTGGCTGCCGAAACCGAAGTTCTCGCCCCACTTGCATCGGGTTGGTTTCTTGAGAACGCCTGGCTAATCCCGGTTATCCCGGCGATTGCTTTTGCGTTAATCATTCTGATTGGCAAACGATTGCCGATGAAGGGCAGTGAACTTGGCGTTGCTTCGATGCTCGCCTCGCTGGTGCTCTCGGCGGGCGCCGCGTATCAGTGGATTCAGCGGGTTAATAGCGCAACAGAAGAGCAGTTTGTTGAGCCAGTTATTAAGTCGTGGTCATGGTGGCGCAGCGGTGGCTTTGATTTCGGAATCGGTCAACACATTGACGGACTCTCGGTTGTGGTTCTCTTTGTTGTTGCGTTTATTTCGACCCTGGTACAGATTTATTCGCTCGAGTATCTGCGTGGAGACCGCCGCTATACGCATTTTTTCGCTGCGTTGACTTTGTTCTCGGGCGGCATGTTGGCGATGGTGCTCGCCGACAACATGATTTTGTTTTTACTCGGTTGGGAAATCATGGGATTATGCAGTTTCATGTTGATCGGCCACTGGTGGGAAGAAGACGCCAATAGTCGTGCTGCATTGAAGGCATTCTTCACGGTGCGAACTGGTGACATGGGTTTGCTTGTCGGCATCAGCATGCTCTATTTCGCGGCTAACGATTGGACACAAGAAAACTTGGGTCTGTCTGGTTTTTCAATTCGAGGTATTTCTGCATGGGCACTCTCGGGAGAACCAAATAGCACTGTGATTATGGTTGCTGCAATCGCACTTTTCATCGCCAGCATTGGCAAGAGTGGTCAGTTTCCATTGCACACATGGTTGCCCGATGCAATGGCCGGCCCGACACCGGTCAGTTCGCTGTTGCACTCGTCGACGATGGTTGTCGCGGGCGTGTTTTTGGTCGCACGTTTGTATCCAGTATTTTTCGTCGGCTTAGACATTCTCGGTAGTGGTGGCAACTTGATCATGTTCATTGGTGCAATCACGATTGTCATTTCGGCAGCGCTGGCATTTGTGCAAAACGACATCAAGCGAGTGCTTGCATATTCGACAGTTTCGCAACTCGGTTACATGATGCTTGGCCTTGGCGCCGGCGCATGGCTACCTGCTGTCTTCCATATTTTCACACATGCATTTTTCAAAGCATGTCTGTTCTTGGGCGCCGGATCAATCAGCCACAGCGCCTCTCATCACTCTTTTGACATGAAACGCGACATGGGCGGATTGCGCAAAGTAATGCCAATCACGTTTACTACTTGGATCATCTCGACGCTTGCTCTTTGCGGAGTGTTTCCGTTCTCGGGTTTCTTTTCTAAAGATGAGATCATCGACAATGTCGGCAATAACGGTTACAACACGTTCATGATCGTTGGTCTCGTTGGTGCATTTATGACTGCTGCCTATATGACTCGCGCAACATACCTAACTTTCTTTGGTGAGCCGCGCGGAGCTTCTGCTGGTCACTCGAGTCACGAGCCGCACGGTGCTCATGGCTCGCACGACACACATGGCGATCACGATGCTCACGCGAGCCACGATGCTCACGCGTCACATGGCCCGCACGAATCAGGTCTACTAATCACGGCACCCCTGATGATTTTGTCTGTGCTCGCACTTGGCTCTGGATTATTGAACGCAACGCCGTTTGGTGAGAGTTGGGAGCGAATGAAATTGTGGGTAGAGCCACGCGCGGTTGAAGTTGTCGACTCAACTTACCCAGGAGGTCCTGGTGAATCTTTGTTTATCAACGTGCCAAGCGCCGAAGAGGGGTCTTCAAAGTCTGTCTGTGGCACCGCCACACCAGAAAAAGGTGTGTGTTACGCGCCGAAGTTAGAACATGCGAAGTTCAAATGGTCAAAGGCAATGCTTTCAATGGTCATCGTATTTCTAGGCATGGCGGTGTCGTGGATTTTGAGCATGTTGCTATTCACTAAACGCGATGCTCGGCTCGTTGGCTTAACTCAGAGGGTCAAGATTCTTGGAGTTGGTCACAGATTTTTAGTTAACAAATATTATTTAGATGACCTCTACGAAAAAGTAATCGTGCGTAGCGTTGCTTATCCAATTTCGAATGCTGCATATTGGTTCAACCAAAACATTTTGGATGGCATTTTGCATTCAATTTCTAACCTGACGCGCAAACTCTCTGGCTGGGTTTACAAGAACATAGATCAGCGAGTCGTAGATGGCACAGTCAACAACTCGGCGACATTCACGAAGTCAGTCGGCACGGCTGCGCAGCCCACCCAATCAGGCAAAGTCAGTCAATATGGCGCACTGTTGTTCAGCGCAGCGGCGGTAGCGGCACTAGTTCTCGTAATTATTAATACTTAACAAGTCGGAAAAAGGGAGAAGATAACTATGAACATGCTGCAGGAAAACAACTGGCTGCTGAGTGTCGGCACATTCCTGCCATTGCTTGGAGTAGTGGTGTTGTTGCTCACACCGAAGGCTTCAGACCAAATGGTCAAACTCGTGGCATTGGTGACATCAATTGCAACTCTTGCAGTCGGTGTTTACACGGCTCTTAAATTTGATTTTGACCAAGCTGAAAAACTGCAATTTGTTGCCGATGTAAAATGGATTTCAGTAATTAAAAGTTCATATCTGATTGGCGTCGACGGCATCAGTTTGCCTCTTTATCTGTTGAGCATGGTCATTACTCTGCTTGTCGTGATTTATTCACTCGACCATGTGCCGAGCCCTGGTAAACCAAAAGCCTTCTTTTCACTTTTGTTGGTGTTGCAAACCGGCATGGCGGGAACGTTCATCGCTCAAGATCTGATTTTGTTCTTCGTCTTCTTCGAACTTGTTCTTCTACCGATGTTTTTCTTGATTGGCGTGTGGGGTGGAGAGCAGCGCCAGTACGCCTCAATCAAATTCTTCTTGTACACAATGTTCGGTTCGGCGCTGATGCTGGTTGCTTTCTTGGCATTGTTTTTCAAGACAGGCGCCGAGAGTTTCAGCATTCCTTACTTGATTGAAAATGGTGGAAGCATCGCGAAGAATATTCAAATTTGGATCTTCGCCGGAATGTTCGTCGGTTTCGCAGTGAAAGTCCCGATGTTTCCGTTTCATACTTGGTTGCCAGATGCACACACCCAAGCACCGACTCAGGGTTCGGTAATTTTGGCAGCAATTTTGCTCAAGCTCGGCACATATGGTTTCGTGCGAATTGCATTGCCGATTTTGCCAGATGCTGCTCGCGAGTGGGCGCCCTACATTGGTGGCCTCGCCGTGATCGGCATTATCTACGGCGCGCTCGGATGTCTCGCGCAAACTGACATGAAGCGCTTGATTGCATTTTCATCGGTGGCGCACATGGGTTTCGTGATGCTCGGCATTTCGACTTTGACCAGTTTCGGAGTTAACGCAGCAATGTTTGGCATGGTGGCTCACGGTTTAATCACCGGCATGTTGTTCTTCATCGCCGGCAGTGTCAAAGAGCGATACCACACGCTCGAAATTTCAAAACTTGGTGGCATGCTCACGGCGATGCCGCGTCTCGGATGGATTTTTGGTTTTTGCGCAATGGCGTCGCTCGGTCTGCCTGGCTTGGCGGGTTTCTGGGGCGAATTCCCAGCAATTCTCTCGGCTTACAATCCTGCCGAAGGCCTTAACGAGACCGTGTTCAGAGTATTCATGGTCATCGCCGCACTCGGCACCGTTCTTGCGGCTGCTTATTTGTTGTGGATGTTTCAACGCATCGCTTTTGGCACAGCGAAAAATTCTTCAAGCCACGACCATTCACACAGCGATGATTTGCACGACGTGACAACATTCGAGTGGATCGCTTGGACGCCTTTGCTACTCGGCATTCTTGTGCTTGGCATTTTGCCGAACTTGTTGTTCAGCGTGTTTGACCCTGCAGTGCAGATCACTTTGAGCGCCTTCGGGGGATAACTTGCAGACACTGAACATCTTCGCTGCGCAATGGGTTGCGCCAACGATCGATTATTTCGGTCTTGCGCCCGAACTTGTTCTGGCTGGCGGTCTTTGCTTGGTGTTGATGCTCGATCTATTCATTGACGAGCGAAAAAAGTGGATGCTCACGGCCATCACCTCGTTTACTTTGCTGGCAGCGATGGTTCCGGTTTTGATGTTGGCACTTTCTGAAACTGAAGTTCGAACAATGTTTGATGGCAGATATGTCGTCGACAACTTCAGCCTCGTGATGAAGGCCGTGTTTTTGCTTGCAGGCTACGTCGTCGTGCTGCTTTCAAGTTCGCACATCGAGCAGGGCGAATATTGGCGCGGTGAATATTGGTTCTTATTGCTAACCAGTCTGCTTGGCATGTTGATGATGGCTTCTTCACGTGATTTGGTCAGCATTTTTGTTGCGCTCGAATTTCTTTCAATACCTGCATACATGTTGGCTGCATGGCGCAAACGCGACCCGAAGAGCAATGAGGCGGGCGTAAAATATTTCTTACTCGGTGTATTTGCATCCGCGGTGATGCTTTACGGCATGTCGTTGATGTACGGTGTGGCGAACTCAACTTTGTTGACCGAAATCGGTGCCAAGATCACAGCGACAGGTGAGTTCTCAGCAGTTCACGCGTTGGCAGTTGTGTTCGTGGTTGTCGGGTTTGCATTCAAAGTTTCGGCAGTGCCGTTTCATACTTGGGCGCCAGATACCTACGAAGGCGCACCAACACCAGTGACGGCATTTCTATCTGTGGCATCAAAGGCTGCGGGCTTTGTGGCGTTGGTTGTCTTGCTCTACACGGCGTTTCCGCTGGCACAAGACATTTGGCAACCGTTTATCTGGGTGCTCTCGGCATTGACAATGACTATCGGCAATGTTTTGGCACTCAAGCAACACAACATCGTGCGAATGATTGCTTACTCTTCAATCAGCCAAGGTGGTTTTGTTTTGATGCCACTCGCCGTTGCAGGGTTGGCTGGCTCAGGCACAACGGCCCTTCGATCAGTTGTGTTGTACATGATTGTCTATGCAGCAACCAATCTCGGTGTCTTCGCGATAATTCTTGCTGTGGCAAATAAGACGCGTAGTGGGGAGATTTCTAGTTACGGCGGCTTGTTCTCATATGCACCGACGCTTGGCGTATTGATGACTTTGCTCTTGGCATCGTTAGCTGGCATCCCACCACTTGGTGGATGGATCGCCAAGTTTGTTGCCTTTCAGTCGTTGATTCAATCGCAGTCAACATGGGGTTATGCCTTGGCCTTTGTTGGTGCTGTTAACTCGGTGGTCGCGTTTGGTTACTACGGCAATGTGATGCGCGAAATTTGGATGCGACCAGTGCCCGATAGTGACACGACATTAATTTCAGTGCCGGGAAGTTTGAAGTTGGCGCTAGTTATTACTGCGGGCGCGACTCTTGTGTTCGGCATTCTGCCTGGCGTCGGTTTGCAATTTGCTGATCTGGCTGAAATCGCCGGTGCAATCATTAGATAGCGAGATTTCTGCCGCCATAGTTGCGGCTGGCGGGGCAATTTCGTTTGAAAAATTCATGGAGTTGGCTCTGTATGCGCGGGCCGGGTTTTACTCAACAGAAGTTCGGGCGGGCAGACGTGGCGACTTCATCACTTCGCCTGAAGTTGGGCCTTTATTTGGTGCAGTCGTCGCCAAATCCGTCGATGCACAATGGCGACAACTTGGTCGTCCTAAGAAGTTTGAACTTGTCGAAGTAGGTGCAGGACCGGGCACTCTTGCTCGCAGTATTTTAAGTGCCGAACCTGAGTGCCGAGATGCGTTGAGGTATATCGCGGTCGAAGTTTCTGATGTTCAGCGGCGGTTACACACCGCCAAGATGCACTCACAATCGACATTGCCAACTGAGCCAATGGTTGGCATGATCATCGCAAATGAGTTGCTAGATAATTTGCCTTTTCGTTTGTTCGTTTTTGACGGTGTCTGGCAAGAAGCATTTGTAGCCAAACAAGGCGAATTGTTTGTCGAGGTTTTGCACAAGGTCAATGACGCACCAGAGTGGCTGCCACAAGTGGCCCCTCATGGTGCGCGCGTGCCAGTGCAGAATGCTGCTGCCATGTGGCTCGGCAGTTGTCTCGAATTACTGCAATCTGGGTCGATAACTATTTTTGATTATTGCTCGACGAGTTCTGATGCGATAACAAATCCGTGGCGAGATTGGTTGCGAACTTATCGGCAACATGAACAAGGTGAGCATTATCTGCGTCATCCTGGGTCGCAAGATATTACAAGTCATGTAATGATCGATCAGTTGCAGTTTGTGCGCCAAGCTGATCGCGTTGAAACTCAGGCAGACTGGCTAATTCGCAATGGCATCAATCAACTTGTTGAAGACGGTCGCAGTTATTGGCAGGCAAATGCAGCCAAGCCCGATGTCAAAGCGATGAAGATGCGGAGCCGAGTTAGCGAATCTGAAGCCCTTTGCGACCCGAATGGTCTTGGCAACTTCAAAGTGCTCGAATGGCATAAATAATCAAACCCAAGACATCTCACAAAATCCACCTACTGTAGAGACATAGATTCAAATAGTTTTGAGACTTAAATGGCCGAGTTGAAACCGCAGATT
>JAUREG010000058.1:0-4201 GCA_030827545.1 Acidimicrobiales bacterium | reverse complement strand
GATCGCTTACGCCGAAGATCGAGGCACTGCGCATGTTGTGCAAGTTGATGCAACGGGCAAGTCTGCGCCGAAATGGTTGACAACTGGTCGAAAAATTGTGAAAGCGTTTAATGCGGTAGCCGGCGGTGCAGGCGCAACGATTGCCTATGTCGCCAGCGAAGTGAATCAACTAACCGAATTGTTTGTACTGACAAAATCTGGCGAGCGCCGACTAAGTGATTTAAGTGCGTCGCTTATTGCCGCGTCGACACCACAAACTTGGGAGCATTTCACCGTGCCTTGTGGCTCGAGTTATACAGGTGGGCCCAGCGAGATTGACGTGTGGATGATGAAGCCACGCGACTTTGACCCATCGAAGAAGTATCCGATGTTGTTGAATGTGCACGGCGGGCCGCACACGCAATATGGCGAAACATATTTCGACGAGGCACAAATGCAGGCCGCGGCTGGTTTTGTTGTTGTGATGAGTAATCCGCGCGGTTCGAGCGGGCGCGAACAGGCTTGGGGTCAGGCAATTCTTGGCCGCAAACATCCAGTTGCCCCCGGCTCGGGTTGGGGTGACGCCGACGTTAAGGATGTTCTCGCGGTACTCGATGGAGCGCTGGCAAAGTATCCGTTTATTGACGGCAAACGTGTCGGCATGCTCGGCGGAAGTTACGGCGGATATATGGCGACGATGTTGGCAGGTTGTCACAGCGACCGGTTCAAAGCGATTTGCAGTGAGCGCGCGGTAAACAACATGTTGTCTGAAGAATGGACGAGCGATATCGGCACGGTGTTTCGTGTCGAGCACGGGCCAAATCATTTAGAAGATGAAGCCGAGTATGTGCGTATGTCGCCGATTCGTCATGTGCGCAACATTGATGTGCCGATGTTGATCATTCACAGTGAAAATGATTTGCGTTGCCCGATTAACCAGGCTGAAGAGTTGTTTATGGCATTGCGATTGCTCAAAAAAGATGTGACGTTTTATCGCTTCCCTGGCGAAACTCACGAGTTGTCGCGGTCAGGTTCGCCATTGCATCGCGTGCAACGCGCCGAAATCATTCTCGACTTCTTCACATCGAAACTGAACGCGTAAACTTTTGAGATGAAAGTCACGCTGACGGGCACGGGTAGCCCGATACCCGACCCACATCGCGCTGGGCCTTCAACACTCGTGCAGTGCGCGGGGCAAAATATCTTGATCGACTGCGGTCGCGGTGTGGCGATGCGACTTGCAGCGGCTGGTGTGCCCGTGCCATTTTTGTCAGCGATTCTCGTGACTCATCTTCATAGTGATCACATCACTGATTTAAACGACATAGTTACTACTCGTTGGATTCTGACACCAGAAGCAACGCCGACAATTATTTATGGTCCTGTCGGAATGAAGAAAGTTGTCGACGGAATGATGGCGATGTTGACACCTGATCAAAAATATCGCCACGACCATCACGCTGACTTGCGCAATGGGCCGGGAATGCAAGTTGTCGTGCATGAAGTTTCGCCTGGCGACGAATTCAAGATTGGTGATGCTCGCGTAATTGTTGGACGAACCGACCATCGTCCGGTTACTCCAACGATTGGCTTTCGCATCGAGGCTGAAGGTAAATCAGTTGTGCTTGCAGGTGACACCGTGCCATGTAACGAACTCGACGACTTGTGTCGTGGCGCGGATATTTATGTGCAGACGGTCTTGCGTCCCGATTTAGTTGAATTAGTAAAACAATTTGTGCCGGCACTCGCCTCGCGCACGAACGATATTCTCGATTATCACTCGAGCGTCGAAGATGCAGCAAAAACTGCTGCACGTGCGGGTGTTAAAACTTTGATGCTGACGCACTATGTGCCGGCGATGCAGGCCGGTCAAGAAGCCGACTGGCTCGCGCTGGCGACGCCTCACTTCGCGGGCAAAATTGTGCTCGGCCCCGACCTCACCGCCGCCGAAGCCTGATTTTTTAGCATCGCACCTCTTGTGAACCTCTAACACCTCTCGTCTGCCTCCAATTTTTTAATTTTCTCCCATGGAGACAGGAAGTTGCGCTACTCTCCAAACGTGAGACAACACGCGAGCTGTCAATTTTCTAAAAAGTGTTTTTTACTTGATTCACTCCGTACGACTCATTTGTGAAACTTATTTCGCTATTGCGCATCGCTACATACACAGCAATCGGAATTTTCTTCGGCGCCACGTTGGGCGCACTCGCACGTGGATGGATGCGAATTATTTCTGACGATCCTGAATTTAGCTGGGATGGCACTCTGTTAATCGTTGGCATCTTTACAGTCTGGGGATTCACTCAAGGAACCGTTATCGGAGTGCGGCGAATCACGTCACGTCGATGGATCGTCACTTTGGCACGTGTGTTTGGTTCTGTGGGATTATTAGCACTTTTTTTTGGTGCTGGCGCAGTCATGGCACCTACTGTCATTTTTGGTGGGATGGCGATACATCGAAAAACCTGGAAGTCAGTGGCGCGTTTCCTACTTGGGATGATTGCGTTAATACCGGTGATTGTGATTGCCGTACAACTCAACGGCGAATTGGGCTGGTCGTGGCGCTGGCTGATCGGTATTTTCTTTTTCATTGCCATTTACGGCTCACTCATATTGGCAAGTCAAAAGACTTTCGAGAAACAAATTGATGGTTGGCGGGCCCCGCGACGTGTAAAAGTTTTTTTAGCAGTCGGAGTGATGCTCGCCGTTGCGCTCCCATCAATCGGCTTAGGTCTCAGGTGACTTTTGAGAGCCTTTCTGCCGAGTTAGTCGCAGCCGAGGTTTGCATCGTCATGCGGACGCCGAAAATTGCAATTACTAGACCAACAAGTGCGAGCACACCAAGGCGCTCATCAAACAAAATCGCACCTTCGATTGTGCTCAATGCAGGCGTAAGAAAAAACAGACTGCTGACTTTGGCAGCCGTATGGCGCGCAAGCAAAGTCATCATCAACAAAACCGCACCAAGCGAAAGAACAACAACTGCCCACAACATTGAGAACACAGTGTTGCTAGTTACCTCAAATCGCCAACTCTCGCTGAGCACAGATGCAATCGCGAGCACAACCCCTGATGCCAAATATTGCGTGGCGGTGCCCCGCAACAAGGGCATTTCTTTGCCGAATGCGCGTTGCACAAGCGTGCCGACAGTTAATCCAAAAATTGAAACCATCATTGCGATCATCGCTGCCGTTGTGACACCGCCATTGGCAACTTCAAGTTTTTCGATAACTACTGCACACACGCCAACGAGCCCGAGAAAAACACCGACGATTTGTTTTCGACTAAGTTGCTCGCGCAAAAACACTCGTGCGGCAACAGAAGTTGCGACAGGATGAAGACCGGCGATCAATGCGCTGAGGCCCGAAGGTAACCCAAGGTCAATAGCCACGAACACACCACCCAAATAGATGGCATGCATGAAGATACCGACGATTGTCGCGGCTGACCAGTCGCTTCGGGCCATTCGTGGCGCACGGAGCCCAGTTGCAATTAACCAAAGTAAACCTGCGGCGATAAACATTCGCACACTTAAAAATGTGAGCGGCCCCGCATCAGTTGTCGCGTATCGGGCGACCACAAAACCAGTGCTCCAGAGCGCAACGAAAATCGCTGGTGCAACTCGCGCAAGCGATTGCTGTTGACTATTTGACAAGAGCTAAATCTTAGTTTTTTGCGACAATTGTTTGCCGATTTTTGCAAAGCCGGTGCCGAATGCAGCGATTTCAGAGGGAGACAGAAGGTCAATCATGTGGCGACGAACGCTTGCGACATGATGAGGTGCAACTTTCTTGATAAGAGCTAAGCCTTTTTCAGTTATTTGCGCGAATACCGCCCGACGATCTTCTTGGTCACCAACTCGCGAGACATACTTCGCTTTCAAAACACCATCCATTCGGCGAGTGAGACCACTTCGTGAAAGGCCTAAAGTTTGCGCAAGGTCACACATTTTCATCTTGTGTCCGGGCGCCTCCGAGAGCATTGCCAGCAGTTGATAATCGCCGCCATCAAGACCATATGGCTCAAGGTCTTTAGTGATGATGTTGATCAAATCTGCCGAACGCTCGATAAAGCCACGCCACGCACGCATTTCAGCGTGAGTAAGCCATTTTGCCTTTGCCACGCCTCAATACTAGCGCGCAAAAGTAGATAGTTGCGCACGCAACTATTTTTGTGTTATGGTTGCGTGCGCAATTAGTTTTCATTCAGAAAACTACCAACA
>JAUREG010000057.1:0-4566 GCA_030827545.1 Acidimicrobiales bacterium | reverse complement strand
ACGACGGCAAGACACAGATCGGCACGAGTGCATTTAGTCTCGTGAGTTACACACCAGGTCGAGAGAGCGTGCACAAGCGCTTCAACGGCTACTGGGATGCCAAGAACGTTTACCTCGACGAAGTTCGCATTATCGACTTCGCAGACAAGACGGCCCTCGTCAATGCGTTGATCGCCAAACAGATCGACGTGGCGATTGACGTTCCGTTCGAGCAATACAAGACACTCAAGGCGAAGAAGTACTTGAACGTGATCGAGAACTCGGCTGGTGCTTGGTTGGCATTCTGCATGCGCATCGATATCAAGCCGTTTGACGACAACAATGTGCGTCAAGCGATGCGATTGTTGGTTGATCGCAAGCAGATGTTGAACCGCGTGCTTTCGGGCCACGGCAAGATCGGCAACGACTTGTATGGCTACATCGACGCCAACTACAACGCCAACAGCTACCCACAACGCAAACAAGATATTCCTGCTGCGCTTGCTTTGTTGAAGAAATCTGGCTATTCAAAAGCCAACCCGTTGCGAGTCGAGTTGACTGCACCAGATGACACCGGTGGTTTGGTGTTGATGATTCAGACACTTGCCGAGCAGGCCAAGAAGACTGACGGCGTCGTGATTATTGATGCCAAAGTCATCGACGGTGGCACCTATTGGAGTGCGAAGGGTCAGTACATGAACACTGGCTTCTACACGACATATTGGTCGGGCCGCACATATCTCGCGCAGGTTGCTGCGTCAATGGATATTTATCCTGAGACTAAGTTTCCACCTGCCGGCAGCAGTTTCAGAGCCGACTATTTGGCGGCATCGGGTACTGCAAATGCTAAGAAGCGCCGTGCCATTGTGGCGAAGATGCAAAAAGAAGAGTTTGACAAGGGCGGATACATTATTCCGTTCTTCAACAACTTCGCCGATGCATATTCGAGCAAGGTCAAGGGCGTTGTCGCTCGTCCTTCACAGTTGAACATGGACTACTACGCCCACGGATTTAAATACATCTCGTTGGCATAGTTTCCATTCTTGGAATTCAAGAGAGTTGCCGTCCGCTGTGCGCGGGCGGCAATTCTTTTAAGTGGCGATTCTTTAATAGGGTGAGGTAAGTGAAAAAATCGATCTTTAAGTTCGTCGTCAAGCGTGTTGCGCTTGGACTATTGACCTTATTTATAGTTTCGATTCTGATTTTTGCGGTGACGCAAGCCTTGCCGGCTGACCCGGCCGAGGCGATACTCGGTCGCGAAGCAACACCCGAGGCGCTGGCTGCGTTGCGTGCCGACTTCGGGCTCGACAAGCCGATCGTCGTGCAATACACCGACTGGCTATTCGGTATTTTTCAAGGTGATCTCGGCACTTCTTATGCAACGTCGACGTCGGTCAGCGAATATATCGGCCCAAGAGTCGGCGCCTCGTTTTTCTTGTTGCTGATCGCCGCTGTTGGGTCGATTCCGTTATCAATAGTTATTGGAGCAAATGCGGCCTTGCGTCGCGACCGCAAATTTGACACGACTTCGTCGCTTGTCTCGTTGATCTTGGCGGCGATGCCCGAGTTCGTGGTTGGCACGATCTTGACGATTATTTTTTCGACGACGATCTGGCAGTTGCTGCCCGCGGTGACTTATTTAGAAGTTGGCGCACCACCGTGGAGCGACATGAAAGGTTTGATTTTGCCCGTGCTGACGTTGCTGATCGCAGTAACGCCGTATGTCGCCCGAGTGATGCGCGCGGCGATGGTTGAAGTTCTTGAAAGTGATTATGTCGAGATGGCCCGACTAAAAGGAATGGACGAACGCACGGTGTTGTGGCGACATGCGATGCCAAATGCTGTTGGTCCTGCGTTTCAAGTGATTGCCTTGAACTTGGCATATTTGGCCGGCGGTGTGATTATCGTCGAGCGACTGTTTAACTTTCCGGGTATTGGAAGCGCGCTTGCCGACGCAGTGCGATCGCGAGATCTGCCGGTGATTCAGTTTCTGGCATTGACAATTGCTGCGGTGTATGTGTTGACGAACTTGCTTGCCGATATTGGCACGGTGCTTGTGACACCACGATTGCGAACGAGGTTGAAGTGAACACAGAAAGTTTTGTAGATGAGCGACCACCGAGTTTGGTTCGCCAGGCTTTCAAGTTGCGAAGAACACAAATTGGCGCAGTGTTGGCGTTGTTGCTTGTAAGCGTTGCACTAATTGGGCCTTTCTTGGCGCCGTTTGGTAGCACCGAATATGTAGAGCTGCCGAATACGTTGAACGTGCCGGGCACTGTTTTTGGCACCGACTATTTCGGTCAAGATGTGCTCTCGAGATTTTTATTTGGTGGTCGCACGATTTTAATTTTGGCGGTTTTGGCCACGAGCATCGGCATCACCCTCGGCACGTCTCTTGGTTTGACAGCAGCATATTTGCGTGGTCGCGCCGATGAAACGATTATGCGTGCCCTGGATGTTGTGTTGTCATTTCCGCAGGTGTTGCTTTCGCTCGTTGTGATTTCGATGTTCGGGCCGAGCAATGTGCTGATCATTCTGACGGTTGGTTTATCGACAACACCGCGTATCGCGCGAATAATTAGAGGTGCGGCAATCAGCGTCGTTGAGCGAGACTTTATTTCGGCAGCCGAAGCACTCGGAGAATCACGTCGACGTGTTGTGTTTGCCGAAGTATTACCCAATGTGACATCGTCGCTGTTGGTTGAGATGAACCTGCGTCTGACATATAGCGTCGGGTTGATCGCGTCGTTGGCGTTTTTGGGCTTCACACCAGAACCAAATGCAGCCAACTGGGGTTTGATGATTCAAGAGAACCGAGTTGCTCTCACCGAGCAGCCGTGGGGTGTAATTCTGCCGACTGTTGCCCTTGCCTTGATGACGATTGGAACCGGACTAATTGGTGACGGATTCTCGCGTGTGTCTGCAGGCATTGACCGTGGAGGCAAAGGTGAGTAGCGCGAGCGGTTTGCGAATTATTGACCTGCGCTTGAATGTCGCTGCTACGGGCAACGACATTGTCGATGGCATCAACCTGACAATCGAGAAAGGTCGCGTGCTCGGTCTTGTTGGTGAGTCCGGTTCTGGAAAGACAACTGTTGGTCTTGCTGTTTTGAGCCATGCACGACGAGGCGTCGAAGTCGCACACGGCCAGATTTTTTGTGGTGATACAGAAGTTTTGGCCCTCGACAGTGAGGCGAAACGCAAAATTCGCGGCGAACTTGTTTCGTACGTGCCGCAAGATCCTGCTTCGTCGTTGAACCCCGCGTTGCGAATCGGCAAGCAATTGATCGAAGTACTCGAAGCCCACGATTTTGGCGGTTCAGACGAGGCTCGCAAGGCGCGAATCAAAGAAATGATGACCGAAGTTTTGTTGCCGACCGACGACGAATATCTCGAGCGTTACCCGCATCAATTGTCGGGTGGTCAACAACAGCGTGTCGGTTTAGCGATGGCGTTTGCGTGTCGACCTGCGGTGATCGTGCTCGATGAGCCGACGACGGGTCTTGATGTTTCGACTCAAGAACATGTGTTGAAGACGATTCGACAACTAACGCGAGATCACGGTGTTGCGGCTTTGTATATCACGCATGATTTAGCGGTGATTGCTGATTTGGCCGACGATGTCGCGGTGATGTATTCGGGTCGCGTCGTTGAACAAGGTGAAGTTTCAGAGATCTTCAAGAACCCGGCTCATCCGTATACGCGACATTTGGTTGCAGCCGCACCAGATATCGCCAGTAAAAAATCGATCGTTGGTCTCGCGGGTCGTGCTCAATCGCCGGGCAAACGTCCTGTTGGCTGTGCATTTGCGCCGCGATGCGAACTTGTCGAAGATGCGTGTCGAGTCGAGTTTCCGAAGATGGTCTCGGTTGGTGGACGCCAAACGGCTGCATGCATCAAGGCAACGCAAGTTGCGTCGGTGATGGTTAACTCAGCAAAACCTGTGTCGGCACGAACGGTTGGCGACCCTGTTGTCGAATTGGTGTCGGTGAGTGCAGGATATTCGGGCAACACAGTGGTGCATGATGTTTCGCTGACCATACGCAAAGGCGAGTGTCTCGCGCTCGTTGGCGAATCTGGTTCGGGTAAAACAACGGTGTCGCGGGCGATTGGTGGTTTGCATCGCGAATGGACAGGTTCGATTCGCTTAAACGGACGCGAGTTGAAAACCATGGCGCGACAACGAGCGGTTGAAGATCGACTGGCGATTCAATATGTGTTTCAGAACCCGTATGGTTCGTTGAACCCGCGTCGAACCGTTGGCGACTCGATCGTGCGGCCGCTAATCATTGACGGCAAGTCGAAAGACGACGCTCGCCGTTCGGTGCTCGATGTTTTAGACAAAGTAAGTTTGCCGGGCTCTTATGCCAATAAATATCCCGATCAACTTTCGGGCGGCGAGCGACAACGAATTGCGATCGCTCGGGCTCTTGTGAGCGAACCTGAGGTTTTGGTTTGTGACGAAGTAACGAGCGCACTCGATGTGCTCGTGCAGGCGGCAATTGTCGATTTGCTAAGTGATTTGCGCCGCCAATTGGGGTTGGCGATGTTGTTTGTGACCCACAACTTGCCACTCGTGCGCAGCAT
>JAUREG010000056.1:0-4757 GCA_030827545.1 Acidimicrobiales bacterium | reverse complement strand
AAGCGCTACAATGGGCAGGCGCATGGTTTTGAGGATCGTTGGGTATGTCAGCGCATGAAAGTTGAGATGACGCAAGGTCCAGATGGAACGTGGAACATTAGGCGTTTGTTAGAGGGAGTAAAGAAATGACCGAAACTACCGACCACATTCCCGATAAAGCTGCGTATCAGGTCAACAGGCGTCGCATGTGCTGGGTTGCTCTAGGCATGATGATGGCGGTTGTGATTTGCTTTCTTATTGATCCTGAGAAGTATGGCGGCGCAGAACTAGGACCTATCTTTTACGGGTTAAGTGGACTTGTGGCCGTTTACTTCGGTGCAACCAGCTGGCAACAAAAGAAATGATTTCTCTACTCGGAACCCTACTCGGCTTTGGTACGTCAATCGTTCCAGAGATCCTCGGCTACTTCAAACAGAAGCAAGCTAATCAGCAAGAGTTGGCAATGCTTGAAGCAAAGGCTAAATACGCTGAAAAGTTGTCTGAATTGAAGCTAAAGGAGCTGGACGCCCAAGCAGATATTGTCGAGGCGCAGTCTATTTATAGCCATGATAGCAATATTGATAGCGGTAGTTTTGTTAATGCTCTACGGGGTTCTGTTAGGCCTGTTATTACTTATGCTTTCTTTATTCTTTTCGCGGCGATCAAAACGACGGCGCTAGTGACAATGATGTCTAATGATGGTGTCGATCTAGCGGTTGCTTTGGTTGCTATTTGGGATGATGAAACTCAAGCTATCTTTAGTGCTATAATCGCTTTCTGGTTTGGCAATCGTGCCATGAGCAAAGCTAGAGCAAGAACCAGTAAGTGATGGTTAATTGATTAGTGCAAAGCATATTGGTACCGCTGGTGAGCATTTAACGTGCAGTGTCTTGTTTGCCTTTGGCTGGAGCCCCGCAATCATTGACGCGGAGGGCATGGACATAGTTGCCGTGAGAAACCAGGAAATTGTTAGGGTTCAGGCTAAGTCTACACTGAAGAGGCTCGACGGCTACAGCTATCAGTGGCAGGTGAGCAAAGGTTTGCCGAAACGCAGCTTAACCAAAGAGGATTGCGACATAGTTGCCTGCGTGGCCTTGGATCTCAGAAAGATAGCATTCTTCCCAATTGACGTTATCTCAAAGCAGCTTACGAGGCGCATGGCGTTGTCCAAAATGCAGTCACCCACACTTGAGGAGGACAGCTGGCAGTCAGCACTTTCGGCTATGCTTAAAACTTAATCTGTGGTTAATATGCAAAAAACCGATAAAAAGGTTATGAACTATGGCAAAACAATCAGTAGGCAGCGTTTGGCGACCTATTCCCGTTCGTAAAAAGACGTCGATTGGACAGTCACCAATGAGCCGTCCTGCTAATAAGCACAAACGGCGTAACTGGAAAAAGTATCGTGGTCAGGGGAAATAACGATGGCTAAAAAACCAGGCCTGTGGGCCAACATCCACGCAAAACGTGAACGGATCAAAGCAGGCAGCGGCGAAAAGATGCGCAAGCCTGGAGACAAAGGAGCGCCGACAGCTGCTGCTTTAAAGAGATCCGCCACCAAGAAACCTGGCACGAAAAAATGAAATCCAATTTTCTGACAGCCTTGGAGATGACCCTGGAACACGAAGGTGGGTGGTCCGATCACCCTGATGACCCAGGTGGTGCCACCATGCGTGGCATAACACTGAAAACCTATAGCGATTACCTGGGCCGCAAAGCGACAAAAGACGAGCTTAGAGAGATCGATGATGACGAGATCGAAGAGATCTACAAGACGGGCTACTGGGACAAGGTGCGAGGTGACGACATCTCAAGTGGCCCAGATATAGTCCTATTTGACTTCGCGGTTAACAGTGGTCCGAAACGTGCTATAATAACTGTGCAGAGGCTCTGCTTTGCCGAGGATGATGGCATCTTTGGGCATAAGACGCTGAAGCGGGTCTGGGAACGGATTGCCACCTACGGGTCAGAGCAATTCGTTGAAGACTACTGCGACAGGCGTTTAGAGTTTTTGCAAGGGCTGTCCACCTTCGGAACCTTCGGAAGAGGTTGGACTGCAAGAGTGGATGACATCCGCGAACGCGCAGCTGATATAGCGAGGGACCAACCAATATGACAGTAGTGTCGTTATCATTACCAGCTGGCGTTGTTCGTCCAACATCACCGCTGCAAGCTGCTGGTCGATACTATGACGCTAACTTGATCCGTTGGCGGCAAGGCAAGCTGCTGCCCGTTGGTGGCTGGGAACGTATTACCAGCTCTGCTTTGGCCTCTCCGGTTCGCAATATCTACACATGGACAACTAATTCAGATTTAGCTTTGGCAGCTCTTGGATGTGATGCAAAGCTTTATGCTTTGGATGGATCAAGTTACACAGACATCACGCCTGCTAACTTCATTCCAGCTGAAACCGGGGACGTTGGCGGTTACGGTGCCTACAACTACAACGCAGAACTATACGGTGATGATACCGACGCAACGTATCCCCGGCCACCCTCTCTCTTAGACAGGGCCACGTTCTCGTGGACGATTGCAGGCTGGGGCGAGGACATCCTGGCTGTGGCTTCCAGCGACGGCAGGTTGCTGCATTGGGAGTATGGTGAGACAGAAGCGCATCCTGTTGGGTCAGCTGAAATAGACGAAGCAGAGCGCGTCAGCAATGTGGTTACAGTAACCACTGTGTTTCACCACGACTTCCAGGTGGGTGACAGCGTTGTGATTACCGGCAACTCTGAAAGCACATTTAATGGCACCTGGACAGTGGCCTCTGTTCCCACGTCAACCACCTTTACTTTTGCTGATAGCGGAACCGATCAAACAGGCACAGGAGGCACTGCCACACATGGCACAGTGCCGACGAGTAATACAGGTGTCATTGTAACGCAAGAGCGCCATGCAGTTCTGCTTGGCTGTGGTGGCGAGCCTAGGCGGGTAGCCTGGTCAGATGTCGAGGACTACAGCGATTGGGACTTCGCTGACGCAACAACGCAGGCCGGTTTCTTTGACCTGGAAACAGATAGCCCTATCCAGATGGCAGTGAACGTCAGGGAGGGAACCCTGATATTTACCGAGACCGAGGCCTGGCTGATGCGCTATGTGGGGCTCCCATATATCTATGGGTTTGAGAAAATCGGTATGGGTTGTGGTTTAATGGCTCCGATGAGTTTTGCCACTACTGCTGGTCGCTGTGTATGGATGGGGCGTGAAAGCTTTTGGATTTACGAAGGAGGTGCCGTTCGACCACTGGACTGTGACGTTGCCAGCTTTGTATTTGAGGATGGCGATGCCACAGCGTCGCGTCTTTATGCTCATGGAGCAGAGAATAACGTATTTCCAGAAGTCTGGTTTTGGTTTCCTAGTCAGGGAAGCTCAGTTCCTGACAGCTACGTCATTTGGAACTACGCCGAGAACTGGTGGTCTCTTGGCTCATTAACTCGCACAGCTGCAACTGGGGCTGGAGCATTTCCGTTCCCGATGACGGCTGACGACACAAACAACGTGTATTACCAGGAGTACGGTTGGACGAATGCTGGTACTTCTCTCGTTGGTTCTCGCTATGCTGAGAGCGGCAGCTTGAACAGTGCTGGTGGCCAGGTAATCACCAGCGTGAGACAGGCAATGACGAACAGTGGATCTGGTTACGACAGCACCAAGCTGACGTTCTACGGATCATTTACCCCTGATGGCGCAGAGAGCAGCTTTGGGCCATATACACCCAGGTCCGATGGCTATACAGATGTGCGTTTTACGGCTCGTGACTTCAGGGTACGTTTTGAGGCGGCAGAAGACGCCGAGTGGTCGGTTGGCGGTCTCCGGCTTGATGTCGTGCAGAGAGGTGGTCGCTGATGCAGATATTCATCACACCAGCTCCAGAACGCTACGAGAGGGCAGCTATAGCGCGAGCCTTTGACAATATTCGCAGGGCTTTAACTTTTGCTGTTTCAACTGACGAGGCGGTCAGCAGCGTGCTTCTGGAAGCGCCGAACGGAACAGTGTATAAGGTAGAAGTCGATAACTCTGGAAATTTAACAACTACGGTGGTTCCCCTTGGCTCTCGATAGAGAAAAATTTGAATGGCTTTTAAGCAAAGGTTTGCGGCATGGCGGTGACACGCATTCTGTTGAGGACGTTATTGCAAGCTTGCAATCTGGCGAGCTTCAAGCGTTCTACAATGACGATGGAATGATAATGACGACGCTTGCCGAATATCCGCAGAAAAAAGTGCTTGAGGTGTTCATGGCTCTCGGAAGTCAGGAAGCTATTGCAGAATTGTTTACCAATGAGGTTATTCCACACGGTGAAGCGGTGGGCGCTGACTATGCCAGAGCTATGGTGAGGCCTGGTCTAGTTGATTTGTTCAAAGGTTTAGACTGTAAACCACGAGGCACAATGCTTTATCGTGAGTTTGGCGCGGAGGTGTAAATGGGCGGTATTGTTAACCCTATTGGCAGACTTATTGGCGGCGGCGGTGGTGGTGGCGGTGGCCAAACCGTTGTGCAAAGAAGTGAGCTTCCTGATTGGCTTGAAGCGCCTATTAAAGAAAACATTGATTTAGCGAAACAGATTGCAAGCAGGCCATATCAAGCTTATGGCGGTCAAACAGTTGCAGGCCTGTCTCCGCTTCAAAACCAAGCATTAGCCCTTACCCAAAGCGGTCTCGGAACTGGTCAAGCGCAACTTAATGCAGCCCAACAAGCCGTGCAGAACGCCATTTCTGGCTATGGCAATGTGGGCATGGCTGGGCCAGCTAATATATCCGCAATGAGCCTGACCCCGCA
>JAUREG010000055.1:0-5135 GCA_030827545.1 Acidimicrobiales bacterium | reverse complement strand
TCTTGGGTACCTGTATTGATGTTCGCCTTGCTTGGTCTTGGCGCATTGGTGATCTTGCTCTACTACCTGGGTTTCGTACCTGGTGGTCGCAACAATTGGTACTTGTTTTCTGGTTTGCTTGCGGTTCTTGGTGGTTTATATACCGCAACTAAATATCACTGATCAATTTCAATCGATCGGCGCGATTAGATCCATATCTTCCAAACAATGCTTTGGTGGCGGTGGGTTTTGGTCTGGTGCCATTGTCATTCGTAATTCAGTGCCACAACTCGAGCAACGATAACGCACGTTTATGCGTCGCATTTCACCTGCTGGCGGTGGCGGCGGAAGTGTGGATGTCATGCCACGCAACATGCCGAGGCCAATCTTCCAAATGAAATAGAGAAGTGCGAGGCCAAGGCCGAACCAAATTATTGATCCCCACATTTCGGGTTTAGATTATTTAGCCGAGTCGTTCGATGATTGTGGCATTTGCTAAACCGCCGCCTTCACACATCGTCTGCAAGCCATAACGACCGCCTGTGCGCTCGAGTTCGTTTAATAGCGTCGTCATTAGACGAGTGCCCGAAGCGCCGAGTGGATGACCCAACGCAATCGCGCCACCATTGACATTTACTTTTTCCATGTCTGGGTGAAGTTCTTTCTCCCAAGCCAAAACCACCGATGCGAAAGCTTCGTTAATCTCAACTAGGTCGATGTCGTCGATTGTTAATCCTGCTCGCTCGAGCACCTTTTTTGTAGCCGGAATCGGTGCAGTCAACATGTAACGAGGATTCTCGGCTGCGAGTGCGAAATTAACGAAACGTGCACGAGGCTTCAGACCAAGTTGTTTGGCACGCTCTTCAGACATGATCAGCACTGCGGTCGCACCATCGGTAATTTGCGATGAGTTACCTGCTGTGACTTTGCCACCATCTTCAAGCGGGCGATATGCCGGTTTGAGAGTTGCCAGTTTTTCGAGAGTCGACTCACGGATGCCCTCGTCGGTAGTCATTACTTTGCCTTCAGAGTCAAGTGTCGGGATGATTTCATTTTGAAATCGACCTTCTTTTGTTGCACGTGCAGCAAATGTTTGCGACCGAACACCGTAGCGATCCATATCTTCGCGTGTGATGTTCCACTTTTCGGCGATTAACTCGGCAGAAATACCTTGGTTAACAAGACCGCCATCGGCTGCATATCGCGCTTGCACAGTTTGTCCGAATGGGAAACCATGTTTTCCTTCAGCGATCGATGAACCCATCGGTACGCGAGTCATCACTTCAACACCTGCGGCAACTACAACGTCGTATGCTCCGGCAATAACACCTTGAGCAGCGAAGTGAGCGGCTTGTTGGCTTGAGCCGCATTGACGATCAACAGTTGTACCTGGAACACTCTCTGGCCAACCAGCAGCAAGTACCGCGTTTCGTGCAACGTTCAAACTTTGTTCGCCAACCTGCATTACACAACCCATGACGACGTCGTCAATTATCGCTGGATCAATACCAGTTCGTTCAACAAGAGCTTTCAAACTGTGTGCCGATAAATCAACTGGATGCCAATCTTTAAGACGACCATTTCGCTTGCCACATGGTGTTCGAACTGCGTCGACAATCACTGCTGTTTTCATTTTGATCTCCTGATGCTTTAGATGTTCTTCTAGTCTGCCCCGCCAACGACCTTTTTAGGAAGTTGAAAGTGGAGACCAAACGTAGTCACGATAAGAGCGCGAAATATAAGCAAAATTGCAACTTTGCTCGATGCTGACGACTGTCCATGTTTGCGATCAGCGATCGATGCGGGGATCTCAACAATTTTGTACCTTCTTCTGCCACTTATAACTAACGCTTCAAAAGTGTCACCCAAATAGTGGCTTGGGAATGACTTAGCAAAGTGCGAAAGAAGCGGATTACGAATCAAGCGAAACCCTGAAGAAGAGTCGCTGATTTGAGTTCTACAAGCCAGAGATGCCACAGCCTTTAAAATCCCCATTGCGAAACGTCGAGTCATAGATACGTGCATCGAGGGCGAGTCAGCCAAAAATCGACTACCTAAAACAAGATCTGCACCGGTGACGTTTGCTTGGTCAACCAAATTATTTATTTCATCGGCAGGGTGTTGACCGTCTGCATCAATTTGAACGACAGCCTCATAGTTATGTCTAAGAGCAAAGTTGAAGCCACTTTGCAGAGCTCCACCGACACCTAAATTCATCGAAAGTTCAAGAACCGAAGCCCCTGCCGCACGTGCTCGATACGAAGTTTCATCAGACGATCCGTCATCGATAACCAAAACTGAGAAGCCAAACTTCTTTACATCCTGAACAACTTGGCTAATAGTTTCTTGTTCATTTAAGGCAGGAACAACGACCAAAACATTTTGATTATTAAGCTTCGTCAGATTTTTTATCTTTCATTGAGATATTTAACGACTCTCGTAATAGAGAATTCTCTCTAACTAACGTCTCCATTTTTCTTTGATTACCCGAAATACTGACGGATAACTGGATCAAAATTACCGCTACGGCAATCGTCGACATAGCCACTAAGAGAGCAGTCGGGGTCAGCCGCAAAGTTTTTGCCAACGGTGTAACCAGAAAAACCAATGGCGAGGCGAAGATTCCGAATAGGCAAACCGACATCCAGCCAACTGTGTATTTGAAACTCAAAAGTCGCTTTCTTGAAAGCCGAACAACGTGGATAGCGAAGGCAAATGCGACTAGTGCTACTTCAATTGCAAACACGGCGCGATCAGTCACAAGATAAATCTATCTCTTGTTATCGGTTACTGAATCCGCCGATGAATTATAAAAGTTGTTTGAAACCGACATCACTTTAGATTTGTCAAGGCGCTTACGAGCCACTTCGTAATTAATCTCAGCAGCCGCATCTACAAGATCATCGTTCTCAAGCGCTGTCCTGATTGCTGTCACAAGTCCACTGTGGTCGTTTGGACTAACTATAAATCCACTTTTCTCGTTAACAATCCACTCACCTGCACATGATGTATCGGTTTGTATCGGAAATGCCCCGCACACCATGGCTTCTTGGAGTGAAACACTAATGCCGTCAGATAGAGAGATGCCAATATAAATACGGGCTGACTCGAACATTTCTAATAGATCTTGGTGCGCAATCTGGCCTCGTCCGAAGACCTTGATGGAAAGCCCCGATCGTTTAGCGATCAAATTTGCCAACCTTTTAGCCTTTGGGTCGGCTGAATAGACAATGACCTGATAGCCCACCAACTGACGTGACAATTCTTCGATTGCGTTCAGAGCTTGAGTGCCGCGGCCCACAAATCGGGTGTGACCTTTCACGAGAATAATTCGACGGGCACTCGTTCTAGTTTTTTCATTGCTATTTGGTCCGTCGGCAATTTCATATCCGCCAGTAACTGGAAAAGGTGGGAAGAGCCTGCCGACGAATCCTAAATCACGGGCGATTTCGACGTCTCGTTCACACTCCATTGACAAAAGGTCGACCAGTGGTAGCAAACTCATCAACCGCAATTTGTGTCGATCAAATTTACGAAACCAAAATAAGTCTGAGCCCCAAAGTGTCAAGATAAAAAATGGCTTATTTTTGGCCTTGTCTAACGCCTCGAGTGAGATGTAGCCAGCACCTTGGGTTTCTACGGCGTGCAATATGTCAGGGTCAAACTTATTGATCACCCGCCTTAATAGATTTCCACGAAGGCGGTTGCTAAAGAATTTATCTAATACTGCCAAAATCAAACCAGTTTTACTCAAGCCTTTAGGTATTAAAATCTGCATTGGGCTTGATGCACCCAATAATCGAACTATTTTTGGGTGAATACGTCGATGTGGCGATGAAGGGAATAAGACAAATTTGTCTTTACTGTTTTCAAATTGCTCTAACCAACGTGCAGTGTGCACACTGTCGGCCATGGCGACTATCAGAATTTTTTTCATATTCTTGTCACTAAGTTTTGAGCCAGGGAGCTGAATTCAGTAATAAAGTCTTGCCAAGTACCTTTTGAAATCACAAGTTCTCGACTCGCCAAACCAATTTCTTTACTTTTCGTCGGATTATTCAATAAATTGATGACTGCATCTACAAATGACGCATCAAGATCTCGATAAATAACCGTGTCTGACCCTTTTGAATAGCTCATAATGCCCTCCAGTGGTGTCGACACAACCGGTATGCCACACGCAATCGATTGCAATACGCGGCCCGGCAAAACACAATGCGTAACCAATGAGGGAATAAATGTATTCACAGAAACGTCAGCCAGGCAGATGTATCGAACCAACTCGTCGTAATTTACAAACGGTCTCATAATCACTTGTTTTTCAAGACCAAGTTTTGAAATCTTTTCACGAATAGTCGATTCAGCTTCGCCGCTACCAACTATTAGAAAACAAGTGTCTGGGTTGTTTTGTAGGTAGCTAGAAAACAATTCAATAAACCGCTCAAGACCGGCGAATCGATACAAAGTGCCACGGAAAAACACGACTTTCTGGTCAGGATGGATACCCAGTGAAAATGCGAGGTCATCGTCTCGCTTAAAGGGCTGGAAGCGGTCTAAATCAAAGCGGGGAAAGTCAATAGAAATTTTGTTTGAGGTTGCCCCCATCTCAATGCAATAATTTTTAAGGGCTTCATTATGAGCCGAGATATGGTCAACATTTTTGTATACGTAACGCTCGGCGAGTTTTACCAAAGACTTCAACTTTGTTTCGCGAAGAAGATGCGCAATGTCTATCGCTCTAAAAATTACTGGTATTTTCAAAATTTTGGATAAAAAAACCGTTTGCCAACCATTCGTCGGAACACCGTAAAGCACAACGAGATCGATTTTTTGAGTTCGTGCCGTTCGCCAAAACAATGGCACAAATGTCAAACTCGCAAAATAACGACTTAGGCCACCACCGACAACCGCTCCGGGTGTAAGCACGTCGACTTTTGAGCCGATATGGGCTCGTGATTGAGCAAGTTTTTGACTTGTTCTAAAGCTAAATCGTTGATTTCTAGAATCTTCTTTCGAATATTCGGGGAAATCAATAAAAGTTACTTCGTGACCAGCAATCGATAACAGCTCTGGGATGTCGTGTATTTCGTAAGTTACTTTTTCAAGCCAATTAACTTCATGTACGAATAAAATTCGCATCTACAATTTTTTATACC
>JAUREG010000054.1:0-5252 GCA_030827545.1 Acidimicrobiales bacterium | reverse complement strand
TGGCCCGGAGGCGGTGATTGGGCGCCGATCAAACCGACTGCCACGTCGCTGCTGTAGCTGTCATCACTGCTGCCAAGAACGAGCCCCAACTCGGCAATAATTGCGCTTGCTTCATCGAGTTTTAGACCAACAATTAGCGGCACAGTGCGCAGCGATGGCCCACTTGACACAACAATATTGACTTCAGTGCCTTGCAAAACTTGGTCACCCGCAACAAGTGATGGCTGCTTTGCGACAGTCCACGAAATCACGTTGCCAATCGGCACGCTGTCGCTTGCTTCTTCAGTCGCCGAAACACTCAAGCCTCGCTCAGTTAATTTCTTGAACGCGACTTCGCGCGACTCACCAACCACATCAATCAACACACCAAGTGGCGCACCTTCTGACACGTACATAACCAACGTGTCACCTTGTTTCAAGCTCTCACCCACCCCAGGTTCAGTACGAATCACAAAACCAAACTCAACATCATTCGTGCGCTCGGCTCTGATAATGATCTCCCACTCATTTGTTGCAATCGAGTTGCGCGCCTCGGCCTCAGCGACACCCGACAAATCAGGCACCATAAAACTCTTTTTCGTCAGCGCCTGAAACCCAACCACACCAACGATTCCGACTACGCCCACAGCAGCAAGAGCAAACAATCGCTTGAGTCGACGCGTCGTGCGTGGCGACTCAACAACAACCGGCAACGCAGGTTCGGCAATCTCACTCTGCTCAACAACTTGAACCGCCACGGCCTCACTAGCCGTAATTATCGGATGAGGACGAGTAATCACATCTTCGAACTTCTTTGGCACAACTGTGTCAATTGGCAACGGTCTCGGCATCTTGTCGGCTATCTGCGCAAGCGCTTGTCCGAGTTCGAGCGCAGTACCGCGCTCGTCAGGCATTGGCCGACCTGCACGCTCAATCGGCGCAGCAATCGGCCCCATGTCGGCAGTCACCGGCAACAACTTGTCGACGCGATTGGCCAATGTGATTGCCACCGATTCACCAACAAACGGCACGTCACCAGTTATCGACTCAAGCAGAGTTATCGCCAAAGAATAAATGTCAGTTTGTTCGTTTGGTGCCGCACCGAGACCAATTTCTGGCGCCGCAAACTTTGCTTGCTCCATACTCATCTGCTCGGCATTTGCCGAACGCTTCGTACCAAGACCAGTAAGACGCACGCGCGCATCATCGCCAAAAATCAAATTCGCTGGTCGCACATCACCGTGCGTAAAACCATTTTGATGCGCATGGTGAAGTGCACGACACACATCTATGCCGACGACGAGTGCTTGAGAAGGTGAAAGCCTGCGGCCGCGATCGAGAAACTCACGAAGTGTTCCTTGTCCGTGAAATTCGGTCACGTTGAACGCGTGTCGTACTCCGTCAATTACCGTGTCGCCCCAATCGTCAATACACACCAAAGTCGGATGATTCATCGCAAAAAGTTGTTGCATTAACTCTTTATAAGCCGCAAGCGCGCTCGACTCGTCAATCAAGCCAGCATCTAAATCGATCAATGAGCGCGTCGTCATCAATCTCACAGAAACTTTTTTGTTGTGTCTTAGGTCATCTGCCACATAAACCTTGACGGCAGCACTGCTATCGCTTCGCAAAGAGTCAATCCGATAGCGCCCAACAATAACTTTGCCAATCAGGGCATCTGACTCAACCATCGTCCCATTAAAACTACTAGTCGTTGTGCTCAAGCAATGTTTTCTGCTCGGTTTCAGGCGAGAATATAGGTGTGACAACTAACTCGAATAATTCGCCAGATGCAAACAAGCCAAAGCGAAAACTCGACAAAGAACAAATGCTGATCAGCATCGGCATCGCACTCGGACTCGTCTTAATTATTTTTGGTTTTCGCGCGACACAAACTGGTCGTGACGAGTCGGGTCTTCCTGACGAGATCGAACGAATGTCACCGGCCGATGGCGATCGAGTTTTGCGTCAGTCCCAAATTATCGTCGACTTCATCGAAGGTTACGAAGCAGTTATGTTCATCGATGGGATCGAATTGCCAACAACTCGTCTCGATGAGTTGACCTCGTCGGGTCAACAGGCCGCACCCGGCGCACAAGTTGAGTTACCCCCGACTGCTGTTTTTGATCCAGGTAACTTCATCATCAGCTTTCAGCCACAGGTTGGCGCGATAATCGAAGAATTCACCCAAGGTGAACACGAAGGCAAAGTTCTTTACTGGCGAATCGCCGACGGCCGCGAAAAAGCACGCGTCTACACCTGGCAATTCGACACAGACTAATTCGACACGGGCTAATTCGACTTAGTTCGGCAATTCGCCCGTCTCGAGTAGTTTCAAAAAACCTGCCGCATCAATAATCGGAATCCCAAGTTCTGTCGCCTTGGTGAGTTTGCTAGCACCTGGTTCATCGCCCACGACAAGCGCAAAAGTTTTTGCACTCACACTGCCCGGGCTCTTACCACCTCGACTTGTGATGGCTTCTTGAGCACCTTCGCGACTGAAACCTTCAACTGTGCCTGTGACGACAACAGCTTTGCCCACAAGATTTTGTGGCGCGTCGTTAATGGAAACATTGCCGAACTCGACCCCCGCCGCACGAAATTTTTTGATAATCGCCATATGTGATCTATCTGCAAACCAACCAGTAATCTTTTTCGCAATTACTTCGCCCACGCCATCTATCTCACTTAACTGCTCTGGTGTTGCTTCGATGATCGCATCAAGCGAACCAAACCGTCGCGACAATGTCTCGGCGGCTGCCGGACCCAGATTTTTAATACCGAGACCAACAAGCAATTTCGCCAAAGGCCGAGACTTTGAGTCGTCGATCGCCTTCAATAAATTCTTTGCACTCAACTCGGCAAAGCCATCAAGTTGCAACAATTTCTCAAGTGTCAGCGAATACAAATCGCCGATATCTGAAACAAAATTCTTGTCAGAAAGCGCAAAAACCGTCTTCTCACCCAGACCTTCAATATCCATTGCGCCGCGCGACGCAAAGTGAATTATCCGCTGATCGCGTTGAAACGGGCACTCAGGCTCGACACATCTCGTATCTGCTTCGCCCTCAACTTGAACCAGTTTTGACTTCAAGTCGCAAACACACGTCGTCGGAAACTTCCATGGTTTCGAATTCTTCGGACGCAACGACAGCACTGGCCCGACAACTTCAGGTATCACATCGCCTGCTTTGCGCACCACAACCGTGTCACCAGGTCGCACATCTTTCAGTTGCACCTGCTCGCGATTATGCAGAGTCGCCATCGAAACAGTGCTGCCTGACAGCACCACAGGCTCAAGCACCGCAAACGGCGTTGCGCGACCCGTGCGACCGATTGAAACCGAAATATCTTTGAGGATCGTATTGCGCTCTTCTGGCGCAAACTTCACGGCAATCGCCCACCGCGGAGCGCGCGATGTGAAACCTAGTTGCTCACGTTGCGCAAGATCATCGAGTTTTACAACAACTCCGTCAATTTCGTAATTCAAGTCGTGACGAGACGTCTCCCATTGCTGACAAAAATCAACGACCTTGCTCAAAGAATCAAGAGTCTTGACTTCAGGATTAACCGGAAACCCAAGCAATCGCAAATAGTCAAGCGTCTGAGAATGCGTCGTGAAATTCGGCGCGCCAACAACTTCACCAAGTTGATATGCCCAAAACGAGAGTTCACGAGTCGCAGTCACTTGCGCGTTTTTCTGACGCAGACTTCCGGCACCAGCATTGCGCGGATTCGCCGGCACTGCTTCAGGCTTCTTTCCATCTCGCACACGCTTTTCGTTTTCACGTAACTTTGCATCACGAAATTTTTCGAACGCTTCGATTGACATATAAACCTCGCCACGCACTTCAAGCACGCTCGGCACGGCTGCGCCTGATTTCGCAATCAATTTTTTAGGTATCACGCCAATCGTGCGCACATTTGCAGTTACGTCTTCACCGACTTTTCCGTCGCCACGTGTTGCAGCTTGAACAAGTTCACCATTTTCATAACGAATACTCAATGCCAAACCGTCAATCTTTAACTCACATGCAAATTGCATCGCAACATTGTTAAGACCCTTGGCTGCGCGCTCACCCCATGCTTGCAACTCAGCGATATCCATTGCATTATCAAGGCTCGTCATCGGCACGCGATGTGTCACCGGGTCAAAAGTTGCCGCACCTGCACCAACTGTTTGAGTCGGCGAAGCATCATCTCGTAACTCTGGATACTTCGCCTCGAGTTCGGCAAGCTTGCGCAGAATCTCGTCGAAAGCCGCATCTGAAATCTCGGGGCTGTCTTTGCCGTGATACAAATCGTTGTGATACGCAATTGCCGCCCGCAACTCATCGGCCGTTTGACGAACTTTCTCAGGCACAGACATCACTGAAACTTTACCGAAGTCGTGTGCGAGCCAAAGTCGTTTGTGCCCCCAAGCCTTATCCTTACGATGTGGCGAACAAGTCGTTCATTTGGTTACTGCGTGCGACGGTTGGCATTTTGCCTTTCATCGGTGCAGGCATCGGCAATCTCGTCGACAATCGATCGACCAATGTGCAGTTTGTAGCAACTCTTCTTGCATGGGTTATCTGGTCTGCCTGCACGTTCTCAGTGTTCTTTTTGCACCCAATCACGCTCACCGTCACGCGAGTTACAACACCAGTTATCGCCACAAGTTTGATCGTTGCCGTTTTTGATACAACGCAAACTCAACAGATAATTTCAGCTGGCATCGGTGTTTCTATTTTGTTGCTCAGTTTTAACGCCGACATCGGCAACGCGTTCGTACAAGCAAGCGCATACGGCGACGAAAAGCGGTTCTTGCTGCGACCACCGGTTGCACTCGTTGCACCCGTGGTTCTTGCAACTTTGATTCTGATCGCAACGACAATCGCAGCCCCACTCTTGCTCGCAGCAAAAAATTTATGGATTGGCCTAGCCTGCGCCATCGCCTCTGCACTTGGCATTTGGTTTTTTGCTCGACGCATTCATCAACTCTCACGACGCTGGTTCGTTTTTGTACCTGCAGGTTTTGTGATTCACGATGAAACTTTGCTCGGCACTAATTTGATGATTCGAAAATACGACCTAATCGGCATGCAACTCGCCAAGCGAGATACGCAAGCAGCAGATCTCACTGCAATCACTTGGGGTGTGCCGCTTGAGCTTACTTTCAAACAACCTCAAGATGTTTCGCTTACTTCACTCTCGGCGCGGCACCTAAAAGCATTGAGCGCAATTCACGCGTCATCAGTTTTAATCGCACCTTCGCGCCCAGGCGCAGTTCT
>JAUREG010000053.1:0-5401 GCA_030827545.1 Acidimicrobiales bacterium | reverse complement strand
GTTACTTCTTTCGGATAAATCGCCACCGTGCGCTCAATCTCACGCGGGTTACGACCGACTTTCGCACACCACTCATCAAGAATCTGAATTTTCTTGCCATAACTTTCAGGCGGCCCGAAATAGTTGTATTGATCGGCATATTGCGCAACAAGTCGCAGCGTGACTTTCTCGCCACCGCCTCCAATCATGATCGGCATTTTTCCGCGCACCGGTTGCGGGTTCAACTTCGCCAACCGTGCTTGAATCACAGGCAACCCGGCTTCAAGTAGTTTCAATCGCTCAATCGCTGTGCCGAAGTGATATCCGTATTCTTTGTAGTCACGCTCGAACCAACCCGAACCGATGCCGAGCACAAACCGACCTTCACTGATGTGGTCGATAGTGCGCGCCATGTCTGCCAGCAATTGCGGATTGCGATAAGTGAAACACGAAACCAACGCACCAATCTGCGCGTGGCAAGTGTCGGCGGCCATCGCCGCAAGCAACGAATAACACTCGAAGTGCGTCGCCTCGGGGTCGCCCGACAGCGGATAAAAGTGATCCCATGTCCAAATGCTGTCGACACCCATTGCGTCGGCTTTGCGCCACGCGGCACGCATGTCCTTGATATTTGTGGCCTGCGGCCAAAGTTGTACACCTATTTTCATAGTCAAACAATACAACTAGTATCGGTTCGTCGGCGTATTGCAAATTTTGGAGGATAATCGTGCGCATCAAAAAATCATTTCTCGCAACAGCACTAGGTTTTTCACTTGTCGCGGGTTTCGCGCAGGTGCCAACTGCGGGCGCAGTTGTTGAGTGGGGGTTAACCGAAGACGCCGTGTCACTTGGTCTCACAGGTGTGTCGCCACATGTTGAGCGCACTGGCAATGCTGATCGATTGTGGTATCCGGGTGGTCTTTCTGGCACTGCGGTCGCCGATTGCAATGACGCAGGCGCTTGCACCAGCGTTTCGATTACAGGCCGCTTGGGCACCGACTTCACGGCGATTACTTTGCCTAATGGCACCCGTCGTGCATACTTCGTCGAAATCTCGATGACGCCGGGTGCGAATACCAAATCTGTGTCGTCTGCGCCATGTCTCACTGCAGCGTGCACTGGTGTTGGCACTTCAACAGTTGCCGCCGCCGAACTTGTTGTTTCGCAAAATGAAAAAGCGTGGGGTGTGCCAGATGCTGTTCTTACACCCGACGGCAAAGTGCGTCTTTATGTTGTTGAATCACCATCTCTAAGTAGTAATTGCCCTGAGAAAGTCGCTAGCTACATCTCGAGCGATGGCATTTCGTTTACGAAAGAAGCAGGCTGGCGCCTTGAAGGCGGATATGTTGACACCGAAGTTCTTCGTGCCAAAGACGGCGACTGGGTGATGGTTATGGCTGATGGCCCTGGTTGTGGCGATCGTGTGCAGAAACTTTACATGTCAACTTCGAACGATGGTTTGACGTGGGCAAAGCCGCAAAAGATTTCAGGTTCTGATCTTCGTCGCCTCGACCCGGCTGGATACGAAGTCTCAGCAAACGTGTTTCGTATCTATTATGCGACTGCAGTCGCCGGCGCGCTTGGCGATGTCACTTACACAATTAAACGCGGCACGATTGCAATCAAACAGTCATCATCTGATGTAGCCGTCACGGGTGGCAAAAAGAAAGCAACCAAAACAACAATCACTTGTGCCAAGGGCAAGACCACCAAAAAAGTGAAAGGCGTAAACCCGAAGTGCCCGAGCGGCTTTAAAAAGAAATAACCCGCGTTAGCTTGCGTAAGCTCGCGAAAGCCAGCGCTAGCGGGCGTTGGTGATCGCGGTTTCGGTTATTGCCTGAACCTCGGCCAATGTCGCAATACGCGGATTCGTGCGCGCCGCCGAATCTCTCAGCGCTTTGCCGGCAATTCGCTCTGCGCAATCAACCGTCACTCCAATTTCACTTAGCGATTTCGGAATTGCAATCTCGTCTAGCAACGCTTCAACCGAATCAACAAAACCATTCACTGATTGATCGGGCAGTTTCATCGCTTCGGCCATGCGTTGCACTTTGTCATCCATGCTGGGTAAATTAAATCGCAACACGACGGGCAAAATAATTGCATTTGTCAAACCGTGATGAGTGTTGAACTCGGCGCCGATCATGTGCGAGATCGCATGCACAAGCCCAAGACCTTTCAAAAAAGAAACGCCCGCCAAACACGAACCCATGTGCATGGCACCGCGCGCCGTTAAATTTGTCGGTTCAGCCACAGCAATCGGCAGCCAAGTTGAAATCAAACTCAGCGCTTCGAGTGCCATCGCATCGCAAAGCGGGTTAAACCCCGGCACTAAAAACGCCTCGATCGCATGAACCAAAGCGTCGGCGCCAGTCCACGCGGTTAGATTCGCTGGCAAGCCGACAGTTAATTCAGGGTCAAGCAACGCAAGTGATGGCTTCAACTCTGGGTGCCACACACAAAATTTCATCGCTTGTTTCGAATCAGTAACCATTCCGGTGCTTTCGGTTTCAGCACCCGTGCCAGCAGTCGTCGGAATCGTGATCAGTTTCGGAAATGCATTATCGCCATCAATTTTTGGTGCTGACTTTTCAAACTCAAAATCCCAAAGATCGATCGAATTATTCGCAGTTAAACAAATCGCCTTACCACCATCCATCGCACTGCCGCCGCCAATCGCGATAATCGCATCGTGTTTGCCGTCGCGAAACGCCGCCCGCCCTGCACCAATCTCTGTGTCGATCGGGTTCGGTGATATCTCAAAAAACAGCGCCGACTTCAAACCAGCCTCGCCGATAATTGATTGCAGTCGAGTGATGAATTCAAGATTGCGGCTACCACGGTCAGTGACAATTAATGGATTCGTTATGCCGAGCCCAACACATCGGCGCCCAACTTCGGCTATACGCCCTGGCCCGTAAGCAATCGGCACCGGAAATCCCCAGTCATGTGCGCCGAGCATTGTCGGGTCGTAACTAATAGGCGATGATGTCATATTTATTGCACTTTCAATTGTGGTGAAAATAAAAACGGCGGGCCCGAAGGCCCGCCGTCTCTAAAAAACAACTAACTAACTTCTATTTAAACCACTCAGACCAAGTTGCTTCGTTTGCTGCGATCCATTCTGCAGCAATTTCTGATGCTGGTCGGCCATCAATTTCTACGGGTCCCAAGGTTGACAACTGATCTTCAGTTGTGAACTTGAACTTCTTGAAGAAATTGAAAACCTTGGCATCTTTTGCTTCAAGTTTTGCTGAAGCAACTTTGAACAACACGTCTTCTGGGTAGTCGCCGTCGCACTTGTCAGTTTCTGCTGCGCAGTCAACTGTTGGCTTTGGCAAAGCGACGTTCTTCAGACCGTATTTGCCTACGGCAGCCGATGGCATCCAGTAGTACATCAACACTGGCTTGCCGGCTTCTGTTGCTGCAATAATTTCTGCCTGAGTTGCGGCTTCGGAACCCGAGTATTGAACCTTGAAGTCAAGCTTCAAGTTCTTTACGATCGGTTCTTCATACTGCGAGAACGATGGGTCCATTCCCAAGACTCGGCCTTGTGCGCCCGTCGCTGCAGTTGCGAATGCTTTGACAACTTCTGGGTCTTTCAAACCTTCCCACGATGAGAGTTGTGGAAACTGTTCAAGAGCATTTGGTGTGACGAACCAACCAATTTTGCCAATTGCACCAAGTTCGCCCATATTGACAACTGAACCGTCGTCAACAAATGCTTGCTCGTCTGCAGTGAAACCTGATGGCCAGACTTCAACGTTGGCATCAATTTCGCCACTTGACATACCTGTGATCATCGCGTTTTCGTCGATGTCAACGATTTCAACTGGGTTACCCAAGTTGGCTTCAATCAATTGCTTAACAATCTCAACCTCGATCGCCGAAGCGGTCCAGTTGTTACGCGCGATTCTGATTGTCTCAGTGCCGCCCGCGCTGTCACCGTCGCTGCCGCCACAGGCTGCAAGCAACAGTGCGCCAACCGACACTAAGCCGATGGCAAACTTCTTGTTTCGTAATCCCATTTTCTCCCCTTGAATGTTCTGTGATCGTGGTTTAAGCCCCAAACAGGGCTGTAATCACCATAGCAAGCCTTGGCTTGTTAGTGAATAGTGGCACTATTGTTTCGGCAATGGGTTCGGGGGATACACCAGCGATTGAACTGCGCCATATTTGGAAAGTATTTGGCTCTGGTGACAGCGCTCGCACCATAGAACTATCCAAGGGTGGCTCGAGCCGTGCCGAAATTTTGCAACAAACTCAACAAACCGTTGCAGTTCGAGATGTTTCTTTCAGCGTCGCGCAAGGCGAGACGTTCGTCGTCATGGGTCTGTCGGGTTCAGGCAAATCAACTTTGATTCGCTGTTTGTCGCGCTTGATCGAGCCAACACAAGGTGAAATTTCACTCGGTGGTGACGATCTTTTAGCAATGGATGAAGACCAATTACGCCAATTGCGCCGCGGACGAATATCAATGGTGTTTCAGCACTTTGGTTTGTTTCCGCATCGCAAAGTAATCGACAACATTGCTTACGGCCTCGAGGTGCAAAAAATCGACAAGTCGACTCGTCTTGCCCGCGCAACTGAAGTTTTAAAAACCGTTGGCTTAGATGGTTGGGCCGATCACTACCCGCAACAATTATCGGGCGGCATGCAACAGCGCGTTGGTCTCGCACGTGCGCTCGCAGTTGATCCACAAATTTTGTTGTTTGACGAACCATTTTCGGCACTCGACCCATTGATTCGCAAAGAAATGCAAGACGAACTGATCAGACTGCAAAAAACAATGCAACGCACGATCGTTTTCATTACGCATGACTTCGCTGAAGCGCTTCGACTTGGCGATCGCATCGCAATCATGAAAGACGGTTCGTTTGATCAAATCGGCACGCCCGAAGAAATCGTCTCGTCACCAGCAACACCATACGTGCGCGAATTCGTTAACGATGTGCCGCGCGCAAAAGTGCTCAGCGTCAAAACTGTGACTGTCGCCGGTCAGTCAACTACGAATAGCCGCACGGTTGCTGCGTCGGCAAAAATTGAGACGATTATCCCAATGTTGCTCGAGCGTGATGAACCGATCACCGTGCTTGACGCTAATAATCAAGCAATTGGTGTTGTCAATCGCGCAAGTGTTGCAAACATTCTGCAAGCCGAACAAAAATGAAACGCCGAATTAGCGGCCTGCTTGTCTTAATAATTCTTGCTCAGACTTTGGGCACACGTGGGTTTCCTGATTCGCTAAATATCGGCCTTGCCGAACCGATCACAAATCTTCAGTCATGGGTTCGTAAAAATCGCAACGATCATTGGATGTTCGAATTCATTTTGAACCCATTTATTTCAGTCGTCGAATTTGGTCTCGAATTAGTTGAATCAGTTTTCACTTGGCTGCCATGGTTCGTGCCAGCAATCATCG
>JAUREG010000052.1:0-5835 GCA_030827545.1 Acidimicrobiales bacterium | reverse complement strand
CTTTCGTGGCACATACGCAGGTATCGGTTACACCTATGACCCTGTTGCTGACGAGTTTGTTGCACCTGTAGTTGAAGAACCTGTAGTTGAAGAACCTGCCGAGTCTTAAAGTGTGGGTCGCAATCTAACAAGGTGGCTTATACCGCTACCAGCGATCCTGTTCGCGTTCTGGCCGACTGTTGTATCGGCGATTGAAGTTCCGTCGAATCCGTACTACAACGCACCACAAAACCTGACAACCGAACCAGCAGCCAACAACGGCATCACCGTCAAGTGGGATGAACCCGAAGTCAGCAACTATGACCGCATTGACATCTATGTTGTCGAGTTCTACAAACTGACAGACGGAGTCGAGTCAGGAGGTTGGGCGGTGTGGACAGAAGCGGAGAACCATGCCTACACATTCGGGTCATGGATATACAACTACACCGGCGAGAACTTGCGATTCAAAGTGAAGGCGGGTTCTAATGCTTGTGTCGGCAGACCCGACCCAATCGGCTATTGCTTGTACGGTGAGAAGGGAAGCGTTGATGCGGTCATAAACAACCCTGCGACCACAACTACTTCGTCGACTACCACTACTTCGTCAACGACCACCACAACATCCACGACCACGACAACCACAACAACGCTGCCACCGACATCGACAACAGTTGAAGAATCCACAACAACGACTTCAACTTCTTCATCTACAACAACCCTTCCTCAAGAAACGACCACAACCACCGAACAAGTTCAGATAGACACAACCACATCAACGACAAGTACCACGACAACCACGACCACAACAACTGCACCAGCTCCGACAACAACGCAAGCACCATACACTCCTCCTCAAACCACAACTAGTAGTTCGTCAACTTCTTTACCAGAGCAATCCACAACGACCACAACCGTCTTGCCTGAACCCGAACCCACAACATCCACCACGATTCTCGAAACATCTACAACCGATCCTTCCTTACCTCTTCCCAATACAACTGATCCAACTTCTTCTGTTCCGCCTCTAACTCTGTCCGACGAAACAAATGTGCCAACATCAGAGCCGACGCAAGAAACAGATATCCCACAAACGACAACACCAACAACAGAGATCTCATCAACCACCACGCTACTTGACATCAAGCCTGAACAACCGATCACAGACGAGAAGGTCGCCGAAGTGCTAGACGAGTTGAAAGATGCGTCACCGGCACAAGTAGTCGCAGCCATCGAGCAGATCTTGACAACCGCACTATCTTCTGACCAGGCAGTCAGTATCGCATCAAGTCCTGAAGTCTTGGCGGCGATCACCCAAGACCAAGCCGAACAGATATTCGAAGAACTAGTCGTAGAAGAAATCACAGTCGAACAAGCAGACGAACTCGTCGCAGTCCTGAACGAAGCACCAACAAAAGTCAAGCAAGCATTCCAAGACACAATCAACGTGTTCGCGGGCGTATTCGATTCGTTCCAGATGGTTGGGCAGACCATTCCTGTCGGTCAGCGTAGAACATTGGTTGCTGTTTCTAATACACTTGTTGCGGTAGGAGCGGGCCTGCGCAGAAGAGAAAATTAGAATGTTCGCCAAATTACGCAAAGAGATATTTGCCCTCGGTTTCACGCTCGGAGCGTCGGCTATCACCATCATGACCTTGTCTGGAAGCCTGCAAACATGGGCATTGATATTCACGTTCATGTCCCTCGCACTACACTTGGCAGGAGTATTAACCGACAAAGGAGAAGAAGATGGATCAGGACATGAAGATTAAACAGCACCCAACAGCAGCAAAGTTCTTTGACATCGGACAAAGACTGTTCAGCCTGTTCCTCTCGACAGCACTCCCAGCGATTACGACTGGTGCGGTCATTGGTGTATCGGTGACGAAGTCGGCGATGATGGCTGGAGCGATGGCTGTGATCACGGTTGTGCAGAAACTTGCAGCCGCTTCGGTTGACGGTGTTCTCACATCCGAAGAAGTTCGACAAGCATTCGGCGCAAGCAACGGCAAGAAGAAAAAATGAAACGACCATACACAGGCAGCAAGGATGGGATTGCGGCAGGTGAAACCAAAGGGTTGAGAGTGTTCATCAACCAGATGACCGAAATGTATCCGGCACTCTGGAATAACGGCAGTTATGTGAACCGACCGATGCGAGGCAAAAAGACTTTGTCCGTACATGCCACAGGCCGAGCAGTTGATCTGTCTTATCGGCACATGCCCAAAGAGAAGCGTGGTATCGCCGAAGGTGGACGCAAACAAGCAATGGAAGCAATCGATTTCCTTGTGAAGAACGCTGACGCATTCGGCATTGAAGCAATCTTTGACTACTTCCCGATGCCACACGGCAGAGGTTGGCGATGTGACCGTAGCAGTTGGTCTATTTACACCAAGAAAACAATTAGCGGTGCGCCAATGGGTGACTGGATCCATGTCGAACTTAGCCCAGCGATGTCGAACAACCCTGAAGCGATGCGTGAAGCGTTCGCCAAAGTCAAACAAGAGGCAGTGTGACATGGATGCCGGACTTGCTGTCGTCTTCGCCGCAGTAGTCGCAGCACTCGGCGGAATCATCGTCGCCATCATCGAGATGCGCAACCTCGCCAAAGAAAACCGCAAAGACCACGCCATCGTCCAAAAGCGACTAGACAACCTGATCGACATGGTCGGCAAACAAGGCGCGAAACTAACCAGTCACCTCGACTGGCATCTAACCAAGGAGCCGAGCAAAGACCTAAAGGTCAAGCAGGTTGCGACACGCAAGAAGAAGTGACCGCCGTACTTGTCACCTGGCACGATGCGCACAGCGGATCCGAATCATGGATACCGATCACAAGCCTCGACACCGAACCAGCAGTCGTTCAAACAGTCGGATTCCTACTTTCAACAACCGACGGCGGCAAACCTGACCACGTCACCATCTACCAGTCACGCAACGAAGACAACATCGACCACGTTCTACACATACCAGTGAAGATGGTTGTCGGCATCAAAGTATTGATGGATCTAGAAATTAATTCCCAAGACCGCTAAAACTAGCGAAAATCGGGTGCCATCGGCTAAGGTTGAAAGGTGCGCTCCCCACTAGGGTTGATGTAGCACCGCAACCAGTCACCTCCTTCTGGTTGCGTTATTCCTGCACTTACGAAAGGACCACGATGCGCATACTCACCGCAATCATGGCAACACTCACCAGCCTTACCATCAGCCTCGGCATAGCACAGGCAGCCTCCGCACCAGCCCACACCAGCGACGCTGTAAACGCATTACAGCCACTCTGGCAACCACCAATGGCTGACAGGCTCGACCCAATCCAACCCATCAGATTCCGTCACGGAGACGTGTCCTGGCTTCCGTCGCTCGCCAAGCAGGCAGGTTGGCCTGACCATGCGATACCGAAATTGACCGAACTGGTGCTACGCGAATCAGGCGGATGTCCGAACCGTCGTGGCGGAGACAAAGTAGATGCTGACTGCAACATCACAGGTGTGTCGGAATGGAACCATCGATCCGACACAGGCTTGTTGCAGATCAACGGCGTCAACTATGACAAGTCTCGGAACAAGTGGGCTGCGGTCTGCCGACAGATGAACATCTGCACCCAAGAACCACTACTCAACCCGCTCACCAACTTGAAGGCTGGGCTGGTGCTATACCGGATCTCAGGCTTTGAGCCATGGAATCCTTGTAATTGGCGGGTTTGCAAAGCATCCACCACATCTGTGCCGTAATATCCTATAACTGATACAGGCGAGTTACTAAACCAAGGAGGAAGAATGAAACCGCAAGAAAAAATAATGTTCACATTGGCGTTCATAATCGTGGGATGGATGATGTTGTTATTCATGCCAAGGTTGCCGCAAGAAAGTCCGGCGAACGGCGTAGAGATATTCATCTACGCAATCGTCAACTTCTATGCAATGTTCCATGTTCGTCGCTGGACTAAAGAAATTAAATAATGGGCGAATACGGAATAGTTGACGTCTGGTCGGAGTCGAAGAATGTATTCGAATTGCTCCGACCAGAATGGCAACAATATGGAACATGTCGTGGCGAAGGCACCGACATCTTCTTCCACGAAAGATATCTACATGCGGTGCGTGAAGCGAAGAAACTTTGCGACATCTGCGTGGTGCGTCAATCTTGTCTAGACTTTGCGATAGCGAACGATTGTGTCGGCGTGTGGGGCGGACTGACAACAGTTGAACGAAGGAATGAAACCCGACGACGAAGGAGAGCAGGAACTCATGTCAAATCCACAAAGAAGAAAAGGTACGCGCGCCGAATTGATGGTGGCGAAGTTCTTCCAAGACCACGGACATCCAAGAGCCGAAAGAAGTAGAAGCGGATGGTCGGATGACCGCGGCGACATAGACGGCGTCGAAGACCTGACCGTAGAAGTCAAAGACCAACGCCGACACGACATCGGTTGCTGGTTGAAAGAACTAGAAATCGAGCAGAAAAACCGTGGCACCAATCACGGTGTTTGTGCCGTGAAGAAACAAGGTGCAGTCGAAGTGGACACTTGGTATGCGATCATGACAATGACCGAGTTCTTGAAACTTTGGAACGCCTACAAAAACATTCCCGACAATCCCGCATCAGCGAACACCGATCCGATATAGTCAATACCGACATCGATTCCCAAGAAAATAAGGAGCCTGCACATGCTTGAAGAAACACGACAAGAAGCACCGAAAGATCGGTGGGGTCGATACCTCGTCACAACACCAGACGGCAAACAACGCGGCTACACCCGTGTCACCACAATCGCCAAAGCACCAGACGATGAAGCTGCACTTAAATCGTGGGCGAATCGAATGGTCATCACAGGACTCATCCAACGCTCCGACCTACTTGCGCAAGCATCCACAAAACTTGACGACAAGAATGCGCTCAACAAAATTGCTGAAGAAGCAATCACCGCAGGTGGCGGTTCACATCGAGCGAACCTCGGTACAGCACTTCACTCACTAACCGAACTAATTGACCTCGGCAAAAAACCAGCAATCCTTCCAGGCTTGCAAGCCGACCTTGACGCCTATGTTTCAACTTTGCAAAAGTACGGTGTTCACATCATGCCGAACTACATCGAGTCAGTTGTAATCCACGACGACAAAGAATATGCCGGCACATTGGATCGCATTGTTGAAGTCAATGGCCGAATGTACATCGCCGACCTGAAAACTGGCACCGATCTGACCTACTCGTGGCGGGCAATCGCAATCCAGTTGGCTGCCTACGCCGATGCACAACACATCTACAACTATCAGACAACCGAACGAACCAGCCTGCCAATGATCGAAAAAGACAAAGCAATCGTCTTCCATCTACCGGCAGGCGAAGGACGCTGCGACCTCTATTGGGTAGACCTGAACGCTGGTCGCAAAGGACTACAACTCGCGCTCGATGTCCGCGCATGGCGTAAACGCAACGACCTACACGAACGATTCGAATCAGCCAAGATCATTCAACTAGAACCGAGCCTTGACAAACGCCGTGACTGGATGACAGCACGAATCAAACACCTACCAGAGAAGGCACAGAGAATGTTGCGTTCACTCTGGCCTGTTGATGTGCCGAAACTCGGTGAAGCCGACAACGAGCAGATAGACCTACTCATCAAGATCGTCGGCTTGCTTGAAGCCGAGAACGATGTCCAGTTCTTTGAAACTGACCCAGCGTTGAAACTGACACGCAAGAAGGCAAAGAAATGATCGACACATTCGAAGGCCGAACATACGACACAGGCGTAGACCGAACCTGCGTACTCCAACTCCAAACAGACTTCGACTCGCTTCGTCCGCACCAGCGGGCAATGCTGAAAAAGATCGCGACCGAATGCAACGAATAC
>JAUREG010000051.1:0-6149 GCA_030827545.1 Acidimicrobiales bacterium | reverse complement strand
CCCCCTAGTTTGTGAGTTTTGCCGTCATTGACTGATGGCCTCTAAGAGCAAAGTATCAGAAATCCACAAGCCAGCCAAACGACCTGCATTGACCCAAACAATGCAAACGGCAATTGATACATATATATAGGCAATTGATACATATATATATATGTATACGTCGGCTATGCGTCAGCGATTTCGAAGGGGATAACCCCGACTTCCTGCTGCCCCGCTCACAGATTGAGCTAATTCGTATATACCCAACAGCCGTCATCGGCAGCTGCGGCGACTAAGCGTTTAAACAGCCCAACTAGCCGACTCTGAACGACGCCGAATTGTAAGTTGCAACGGTCGCACCGGTTGCCGAAAAAGCAGTAATCGTGACAGACCACGTACCAGCGATGAGTCTCTTGTAATTTGCACGAAGCACACTTGGCGTAGTGCCCATCGTCAACGGTCGCACAATCGAACCGCCGTTGAGACGCTTAAGTACGACCGAGTAACTAGCAACAGTTTTGTTAATGGTCGTACCCTGATGAGCAACCGCAACAACAACGGCTCTCGTTGGTCGAATCGCGATACGCATCGAACACGCAAACTGGGTTGATGGCAATGCCGAGTTGGCGACGTCAACCGTGTTTGAAATTCGACCCGCAACAGTCGATGCGAGACAACCTTGTGTCGACGTCGGCACAGTTGTATTTGTCGTAGCAGCAGCAGTTGCAGCTACAACAATAGTCAGCGTCGAAGTTGCAAAATTTGCAGACGAGTTGGTGCCGTCTGTGCCCGTGATTACATAAGTAGTCTGCGGCGACACGGCAGTAGGTGTTCCTGAAACTGTGCCCGTGGCTGCATTTAGAGTCAAGCCAGCTGGCAACGCCGGTGACACTGTGAAAGTTTTTGTGCCCGATGTATCTGTCAGGGTTGGCGCCACAAAAACACTTGTTGTCGCAATTGCTGTGCCGACAACACCAGAAACAGACTGACTCGCCGGCGTCATTACAGGCACAGCCGAGATCGTCAATCGCATTGTTGCGACCGCATAGTTGGTGCCATCTGCAGCCGTCACAACATATGTCGTTGCTTCTTTTGCTGCAGTTGCAGTGCCCGAAAGTACGCCGGTTGACGAACTAAAAACCAAACCTGCAGGCAGAGCGGGAGCAATCGAGAAATAACGTGTGCCAAGACCAGTCGAGGTGAACGCTGTCGTCGCGGTGATCGCGGCGCCAACTCGACCCGTCACGGTCTGAGTGCCAGGTGAAAGCGTCGCAGTGCCAGAAACTGCGATTGTTATTGTCGCTGTCGCCGATGTCGAACCGTCCGAAACTGTCACTGTGTAGTTAGCGGCCACACTCGCAGCAGATGGTGTACCAGAAACAACACCAGTCGAAGTATTGATGGATAAACCTGCCGGCAGAGTCGGACTGATCACGAAAACTTTGGTGCCGCTTATGCCCGTAACTGTGTATGCGGTAGTGGCCGAGATTGCGGTGCCAACTACCCCGCTCACAGATTGAGCCGCTGGCGTAACTTGAGTATTTGCCGACGCAATGCCACCACCAAGTTGCAGTGCAAAAGTTGATGCAATAAGTGCACACACTAAAAGAATTCGTTTCATGGCAACCCCTTATTTAAATCGTTGATTGATGATTATTAAACACTTTAGATTTTGAATTGAGCCCGCGCCGGCACTTCGAACTAAAAGTTGTGATCGTTACTTAATCGTTACAAACTCGTCAAATATAACTACAAATTCGGCGCCGAATGAATTTGATTCGCTCTGAATTTGGGGCAATATTTCGTGAGGTTTGCAGTGCGTGACGTCGATAAATCAAATTTGTCTCATCTGAAACAACACCGTGATGACGATCAGAGATCGCAAGAATCAAAGCGGTGTCTTCGTCGCGCGCCAGTCCTGGCCATCCGCCTACGTCCCAGACAAATTGTGTTGCAGTTGCAAATGTCGTCGGATGAAACGGAAACAACCCAAACTCTTCCCAGCACGATCTAAGAGCACCCTTTGCAAAATCTCCTACCCAATCCTCCTTCACAAAAGCATTTGCCTCAGTCGGCAGCGAACCATCAGGGTATAAACACACCGAGTATCGGCCGTCACGCACTGAAATTCTTCCGTCGTGATCATCTACTGCAGCAAAGCCACACCATTCATAGCCACTCGCTAAAACTTGCAACGATCTCGCGACCGCACCAGCAGTCATTCGATCATCGGCGTCTAAAATCATCACTACGTCGCCGCTTGTGCGGGCAAGTGCAAGATTTCTCGCTTCGGCTACACCGCCGTGACTGCCTGATGACGCGTAATCTACAGCTTCGGGTGCGAGCGACTGAATAAATGAACGTATCTCCGACGGCTCACCGTCTTCTTGCACATACCATCTGAGCCGCCAGTTTGCCGGAAGCTCTTGGCTCGAAAGAGACCGCCAAGTCTCGGGCAAAAATTGACCATAGTCAGGTCGCACTGCCGTGATCACCGAAACTTCGCGAATCACGACTTCAACAACAATTCGACGTAGTCACTTCTGGTTGTTGGTCTTGAGATTGGCTGGCCTCTGGCATCGGGCACAACAAGAACGCTTTCATTTTGAAAAAATTCAACACCAGAAATTTTAAGATTTGCAACCAAAGTCAAAGTGATTTGCCCAAGGACCAAGATCTGCTCGATACCTGGCAGTTCGTTGAACTGCAAACTTAGTTTTAGACGCACAATGTTGCTCTCAACCAAAACCTCGTCAATCAGATCGGCACGTTGAGCCAGGCCCGAGCGCAAGCCACTAGCGGTGTCGTCTAAAGCTAGACCTTCAATCAGAAAATTGATTAAATCTGTTGCCGAATATTGTGAGTCGACAACAACTGCCTGCCCTAACAAACCTTCACCTCGAATGAAGTATGCGATGACAGCACTGTTTCTCTTTTCTGCAATCGACTCTGGTGGCGTTATGGCAATTGTCGTAGTCGGTGCAGAAACAGCAATTACTTCGACGCCCATTAGTTGACGTGAGCTTGACTCGACCGAAATTCCGCAACCACTAATTGACATACAAATTGTCGAAACTAAAAGCAGAATCTTTGATCTCATAACTGATTCGCCGCGACGCGCAAACTCAGCGTAAATCGCGCCCCACCAGTTGGACTTGTGCTTGCAACCAACTCGCCGCCCATCGAATGTGTATGTTCTAACGTAATCGTCAGACCCAGACCCGACCCCGGCACTGCGGCATGGTGTCCGCCACGCAAGAATGGCTCAAAAATTTTGTCCCGCTCATCGACTGCTAGGCCAATTCCTGAGTCATCAAAGTGCAACTCATATTTAGATCCGCTGCGAACGCCACGAATTGCGTCAAGCCCACCGCCATATAACTCAGCATTCTTGTGAATGTTCTCAAAAATCTGCTGAAATCGACGCACATCTACAACCACGTTTGCGTCTTCGACTTCGACAAGACGCAAATCAATGCCCTTACGACTTGCCATTGTCTCGACCAGTCGTCGCACCGATAGTTCTTCAAGATTCACCTCAACCGACCCTGACTGATAACGACTAATCTCAATCAAGTCACTGAGAATCTTTTCGAATGCTTCCACTCGCAGCGTCAATAAGTCACTACTCATCTGAGCACGTGGTGGCAATTCACTGCGCATTGACGCAATTATGTCTGATGCGGTTCTTATCACGGTCAGCGGTGACCTAAGTTCATGACTAACTGTCGCTCCAAATCGAGCCTCACGTTCTATTCGCCTTTGAAGCGAGATCGTCATCTCATTAAATATTTGAGCGATTCGAGCGAGGTCTGGTTCGCGAGGTTCGTTTACGCGTTTGGTTAGATCACCGAGCGAAACCTCTCTTGCTGTCGAACTGAACTCACGAAGTGGCTCCATCATGCGACGCGATACCCAGTTGCCGATCACGCCTCCACCCAGCGCAGCAAGAATTGAGCCGACCAAAAGCGTGGTCCGCAAAACTTCTAGCGATCTTTCTAATTCGTTGAGTGGCACTACCCCCACGAACCAGGTATCCAGATAATTCGGAAGCGGAAACCCGACCAGAATTGAAACGTCAGACCCAACCATCGCACGTTGACGAGCCGGCAAACCATTTTCTAATTGCGCCAACAAGCTTTCAGGTATATCGAAATTGGTAAAACCGACCCCTGAGATTTTCCACGAACCCGATTGATATAGAGCAGCACGCGAGCCCGGCAAGAGTTGAGCGCTTGCCGAGAGAATGGCTAGAGATTCATCGCTCTGCACGAGCGCCGATGAGGCGAGTCGGGCTGCAGCAAGCACTTGAGTAACAGCGCCAGTTTCTCGCTGGCGAAGCAAAAACTCTTTTGTCAAAAAAAATGTCGAAGCCGACGCCACAAGCGAGAGCACCCCAGCTACAACAATGCCAATCAAAATAGTTTTGGCGCGAAGCGTAAGTGGATACATCTATTGCACGATCTTGAAGCCCACGCCACGAACAGTTAACAGTTTTTCTTTCAACCCATGCTCTTCAAGTTTTTGTCGCAATCGATAAATCTGCATGTCGACGAGACGCGAATCGCCCAAATAGTCGTAGCCCCACACTCGATCGAGCAGACCATGCCGTGTGACAACGTTCGGAGACTCGCGAATCAATTCAGCAAGTATCAAAAACTCCGTGTTCGTCAACCTGACCAAACTTTCATTGATGAACGCCTCGCGACGGTTCAAGTGAACTGAAATTTGCCCAAAGTTGAGTTCGTTCACTTCGACTGGCTCGCTCGAAGTGCTCATCGCTCGACGCAAAATTGCCCTCAGTCGTGCATAAAGTTCTTTTGTCGCAATCGGTTTGTTGAGAAAGTCGTCGGCGCCTGCCTCAAGACCCGCAACAACATCATGCGAGTCGCCAAATGCCGTAAGTATCACCAACGGAATTGTGGTCATTGGTCGCAGCCGCCTGACCACCTCGAGACCGCTGATGCCCGGCAGCCGCAAGTCAATCAGCGCAATATCAACTTTCAAGTCTGCAAAGCCATTCAACGCAGCCTCGCCGTCAGAAAACTGCTCGACGACGAAACCTTCGGCTTCAAGGGCTGTCGAAATTACTCGCCTGATGTCGCCGTCGTCTTCGATGAAGAGTACACGAGGTTCCACTAGCTCATTCTCTCACAGACCAGTATCTATAAAAACAAAATTTCCCACGACTTCCAGAGATATCTCGTTACACAATCGTGACAAAATCATCACAACTTTTTACAAAGCGTTACAAATCGTGACGAGTTAGTTGCGCAATAGAGAGTGACCATGCGACATACTTTAGCCATGACAGAGAGTCAAACACCCACAAAGACGATTTGCATTCCGGCACGCAACGAATCAGCGACAATCGGCAAGGTTGTTCGATCATTACGTTGGGCAGCAGATAGATCAGATATCGGTCTCGAATCAATCTTGGTTGTCGACGATCGATCGACCGACAACACAGCAGCAATTGCCGCACATGCGGGCGCCCGCGTCGTTTCGACCAGCGATCTTTGTGCTCAGTTCGGTGGTAGCAGAGGCAAAGGCGACGCCATCTGGGCGTCATTGCGAGCATGCGAAACCGAACTAATCGGCTGGGCCGACGGCGACCTTGGCCAAATGAATCCGCTGGCGATTCTTGAAATATTTCGGCCGCTGATTTCTGACGACAATGCCCAACTAGTTAAAGGCAAATTTGATCGCTTGGTCAATGGCAATGTCAGCGGCGAAGGTCGAGTTACTGCACTTACCGCGCGCCCACTTTTGGGGTTATTGCACCCAGAGTTTCCTGATCTCAGTCAACCACTATCTGGCATTTTCGCCGGTCGCACTGCGATCATCGGCGGACTCTGGCTCGACTGCGACTATGGCGTCGACATCGGCATCACACTCGACATCTGCGAAATATTTGGTAACGAATCCGTTCGCGAAGTCAACATCGGGCAAATCAGCCACCGCCGTCGACCACTCTCCCAGTTGGCGACTACAGCGTCTCAAGTTTCACGAGCAATCATCGCCCGTGCCGGCATCTCAACTTCGATTGTCAGTGACCTACAAAATCGACGCGTGCCCGCGTTGAATTTTCAACCACTCCGCATCAAATAGCCAACCTAGCAAAACTCACGACTTGGATATCAAGGAATTGAATTCAATGGAAATTTTGA
>JAUREG010000050.1:0-6238 GCA_030827545.1 Acidimicrobiales bacterium | reverse complement strand
CTTCTATTCGACGCGCAGGCCAGAGATTGCGCGAGCGATAACGAGTTGCTGAATTTCTGAAGTTCCTTCAAAAATGGTGTGAATCTTGGCGTCACGGTGCCAACGTTCAACTGGATATTCGCGCGTGTAGCCGTAGCCACCCAAAATCTGAATCGCATCTTCGGTAACGCGCACTGACATCTCTGATGCGTAGTACTTGCTTTGCGAACCTTCGGCATTTTTGTAGCCGCCGTTCTTTGCAAGCCATGACGCGCGCCAAATGAGCAAACGTGCTGCATCAATCTCGGTAATCATGTTGGCAAGTTTGAAAGCAATTGCTTGATGCATGATGATCGGCTTGCCAAATGCCTTGCGCTCTTTGGCATAATCAAGTGCAAATTCGTAAGCCGCACGGGCAATGCCAAGGGCTTGTGCGCCAACTGCAGGACGAGTTGCTTCGAATGTCGCCATCGCTGGTTGTTTGCCACTCGAAGTGCCTTCGCGATAGCGCGCAAGTTTTGCATCGAGTTTTTCTTTGCCGCCCAACAAGCACCGACCCGGAACTCGAACATCTTCGAGAACGACTTCGGCAGTGTGACTGGCGCGAATGCCATGCTTTTGATATTTCTGTCCTTGACTTAGACCCTTTGTTTTTGGTGGCACGATGAAACTTGCTTGACCACGACCTTTGAGTTCGGGGTCTACGGCGGCAACTACAACGTGAACATCAGCAATGCCACCGTTGGTGATCCATGCTTTTGTGCCGTTTAAGACCCACTCATCATTGGCTTCGTCATAAACAGCACGAGTACGCAAGTTTGAAACATCGCTACCGGCGTCGGGCTCGCTGACGCAGAACGCGCCGAGTTTCACATCGTCGGCGGTGCCATAACACTGCGGCACCCACTCCATCATTTGTTCTGGCGTGCCATTGCCGGCGATACCTGCTGCTGCAAGACCTGAGCCCATGATCGCCATGCCGATGCCAGCGTCGCCCCAGAAAAGTTCTTCGATTGCAACAACCATCGTCAGACCAGTTGGGTCAGACATCGCATTCATGATGAAGTCGAGACCATAGAGACCGATCTTGGCTGCTTCTTGAACAACTGGCCACGGAAATTCTTCGCGTTCGTCCCACTCGTGCGCGGCGGGGCGAATTGTGTCTACAGCGAACTGATGCACCCAATCTTTGAGTTGAAGTTGATCGTCGTTGAGAGAGAGTGAGAAATCAGCCATGGCTACAAGTTATCCGCGACGAAGCGTGGTGCCAGCCTTGGTGGTTTCGACGAGATAGCCAAGTGCCTGCAATTCGGCACGCAATTTGTCGGCAGTGGCGAAATCTTTTGCCGCACGGGCAGCGTCTAGCGCGGTGGCTTTTGCCTGCGCGTCAGCGTCAACTTCTTGAGCAACATCAAGTTGTAAACCAACTGCGATGCACATTTCGCGCACGGCCGACGCCACACTCGCAGCGCTTTGGTTGTCGCCTGCATCAACTGCGACGTTGGCACGACGCACAGCGTCAAACAACACGCCCATGGCCACTGGCGTATTCAAGTCGTCGTTCATCGCTGCGCGAAATGCATCGAGCGTTGCGACATCTGGTGTTGCGGTCAACGAACTAGTGCGAGAGGCAAACGAGTCGATGCCAGCAAGCGCGTTGACGGAAGCATCAATATTGTCGAGGCCAACTTTGACCGGCGAACGATAATGAGTTTGCAACAACAACATTCGATAAGCGCGGGCATCGTAACGGTCTAGCAAGTCGGGCAAATTAGTGACGTTGCCCAAACTCTTGGACATTTTTTCGCCTTCGGTATCGACAACGAAGCCGTTATGCATCCAATGATGTGCGAAGTCTTTACCAAGCGCAACTGCTTGCGCGCGTTCGTTTTCATGATGCGGAAATCGCAAGTCAGCACCACCGCAATGCAGATCGAAACCTTCGCCAAGTAGTTCAAGACTCATCACGACACACTCGCTGTGCCAACCTGGTCGACCTTCACCCCACGGTGACGGCCACGCTGGCTCGCCTGGTTTTGAAAACTTCCACAGAACAAAGTCAGCAGGGTGTTTCTTTTGATCGGCGCCGAAAACATTGCGATCGCCACCGCCCGCCAACATGTCGTCAATCTTTTGGTGCGCGAGCAAGCCATAATCTGCCACGACGTTCGTACTCATATATATGCCGTCATCTGTGCGATAGGCAGCGTCTTTGGCAACGAGATCGGCAATTAAACCAACGATCTGCTCGACATATTCGGTTGCGCGTGGCACATCTGTCGGGCGCTTCACACCCAAGCGAGCCATCGATTCAAACCAGACATGCTCACACTTTTGTGCAATGTCGAGCCACGGACGATTTTCGCGAGTCGCGCGGTCAATTATTTTGTCGTCGATGTCGGTGACGTTCGAAACAAGTCGAACTGCGACACCCGTCCATTCGAGATAGCGACGCAAAATGTCGTAAACAAGAGTCGCTCGTCCATGGCCGATATGCGGTGGCCCATAAACCGTTGGTCCGCAAAGGTAAATGCTTAGTTGGCCAGGCACACGCTGTTTGAGCGGGCGAATCTGCGAAGTCGCGGTGTCATACAAATTCAGCACAATGTCTAAGGCTAGGCGAGTACCGTTATTTCGTCATGTCACGCGTACCCGAGAAGCCAACGATCGATGGAGTTGAGGCTCGATTCGTAAAACAATGGGAGCAAGACGGCGTCTATCGCTTCGATCGCACAGCAAAACGTGAAGATATTTTTTCGATTGATACACCTCCGCCGACGGTTAGCGGTTCATTGCATATGGGTCATGTGTTTTCGTATACGCACACTGACACTTTGGCGCGATTTTGGCGAATGCGTGGCAAATCTGTTTTTTACCCGATGGGATGGGATGACAACGGTTTGCCGACCGAGCGCAGAGTGCAAAATTTTTACGGTGTCTCGTGCGACCCGTCGTTGAAATATGTCGCGGGTTTTGAGCCGCCGTTTCGGGGTGATCCTCCGAAAGATGCAAAGCCAGTGCCAGTGTCGCGACCGAACTTCATTGAGTTATGCGATGAGCTAACCGCGCAAGACGAAAAAGTTTTCGAAGATTTGTTTCGTCGACTTGGTCTTTCAGTCGATTGGAGTTTGCTCTACACGACGATCAGCGAACACGCGCGACGAACCGCACAAAGTGCGTTCTTGCGCAACCTTGAACGCGGCGAGGCATACACGCAAGAAGCGCCAACACTTTGGGATGTCGACTTTGGCACTGCCGTCGCACAAGCCGAACTTGAAGATCGCGAACGACCTGGTGCATTTCACAAACTGAAATTTCGCGAGGCCGCCGACGAGAGCAAAGCGATAATCGTCGAAAGCACTCGCCCAGAATTAATCGCCGCGTGCGTCGGTCTTGTTGCTCACCCTGACGATGCTCGATATAAACATTTGTTCGGTAAAAATGCAATCACACCAATTTTTGGTGTTGAAGTGCCAGTGCACCCTCACCCACTGGCACAACCTGACAAAGGTTCGGGCATTGCGATGGTTTGCACGTTCGGCGATCTCACTGACGTGATTTGGTGGCGCGAACTTAATCTCGCAACTCGACCAACAATTGGCCGCGACGGCAGATTCGTTGCGCAAGCACCAGAGGCGATGTCGGCGCAAGCACAAACACAATATGCAAGGCTCGCGGGCAAATCTGTGAAGCAAGCGCAAACTTTGACAGTCGAAATGTTGCGTGAAACCGGCGAACTCACAGAAGAACCGCGCGCGATAACGCACCCAGTCAAGTTTTATGAAAAAGGTGACCGACCGCTCGAGATTGTGACTAGTCGGCAGTGGTATATCCGCAATGGTGGACGCGACGAAAAGTTGCGCTCAAAATTACTTTCGCGTGGCAACGAACTGACGTGGCACCCAGACTTCATGCAACATCGATATGCCAACTGGGTCGGCGGGCTAAACGGCGACTGGCTAGTCAGTCGGCAGCGATATTTCGGTGTGCCGATACCACTTTGGTATCGCTTGGACGCAAACGGTGAAACCATTTACGACAAACCGATTGTGCCGAGTGTTGATCAACTGCCTGTTGATCCGAGCACTGACGTGCCTCACGGTTTCACGGCCGATCAGCGTGGCACATCAAACGGCTTTATTGGCGACCCCGACATTATGGACACTTGGGCGACTTCGTCACTCACGCCGCAACTTGCTGGCCACTGGGTTGACGATCGCGAAATGTTCGAGCGAATTTTTCCGATGGATGTTCGACCGCAAGGTCACGACATCATTCGCACCTGGCTGTTTTCGACGATGGTGCGTTCAAACTTTGAACACGACGTTGCACCGTGGAAGAACGCATGTCTCTCGGGTTGGATTCTTGACCCTGATCGCAAAAAAATGTCAAAATCAAAAGGCAACGTTGTAACGCCATCAGATTTATTTGATCAATACGGCAGCGATGCGGTGCGATATTGGGCAGCGTGTGCGCGACCAGGTGTTGACACCGCATTTAGCGAAGATCAAATGAAAGTTGGCCGCAAGCTGGCGACCAAACTTTTGAACTTGACGAAGTTCGTGTTGGGTGCCGGTGCAAGCGATGCATCGACTGCTGCAGCACAACCAGTAGATCTTGTCGACCAAGCAATGCTTGTGCGACTTTCTGAAGTTGTCGATGCTGCAACTATTGCTCTCGAACAATTTGACTATGCACGAGCCCTTGAGCGCACCGAAGCATTTTTCTGGTGGTTCTGTGATGACTATGTCGAACTTGTCAAAACGCGAGCCTACGGCGAAACCCAAGATTCATCTTCGGCGCGAGTTTCATTGCATCGCGCTCTGAGCACCGTGCAACGTTTATTCGCGCCAATGTTGCCGTTTGCAACCGAAGAGGTATGGTCGTGGTGGCAATCTGGTTCAATTCACCGCGCCACTTGGCCAACAACTGCCGAGACAGTTGCAGGTTTTAATATTGCGCCAGATTCAGTCGAGGCACTTGATGCGATTTGCGAGGTGCTTGGTGCCGTGCGGCGCACGAAAACTGAAGCGAAAGTTTCTCAACGTGCAGAAGTTGCAAAGTTAGTTGTCACAGCCGACGAGAAAACTGTGAAGATGTTGCAGGCAAACCTTTCAGATCTGCGCAACGCTGGGTCATTGCAGGAAATTGAGTTTGTCGTGTCAGATTCGAATTCTGAACCTGCAAAGGTCTCCGCTCAGGTCACACTTGCTGCACCACTAAACTAAATTCAACATGGCGCGAACAAAACGAGCTAAATCTGGCGTTGCCGTGCGACCAAAATTGCACTACATCGTGCTGATTTTCAATATTTTTGTGGTCACCGCACTTGTTGTAAGTGCAGCTGGTTTATTTTGGGTCAGTGGTCGGCTAAATCAGCGGCTTGTCGTCACACTCGACAAGCCGACTAAACCGAACTCAAGCGACGACGGCTCGCCACTTGGTACCGATTGGGACTTAAGCACAGAGAATCTTGACGCAAAAAACTTTTTGCTGACTGGCTCTGACAACGGTGCTTGCACAAGCCCTGGAAGTGCAACTTCGGGCGGCATCGGAGACCGCACAAGTTTTGGTGAACGCAGTGACACAATCATGATTATTCGAATTGATCCAAGCTCGAAGCGTGCAGCAATTCTTTCATTTCCGCGCGACTTGTGGGTCGACATCGCTGGCACGACTCGACAAAACCGAATCAACTCGGCTTTTCAAAGCACAGATCCAAATCGTCTCGTCGCAACTATCAAAGCGAACTTTGAAATTCCGATTGATCACTATGTCAACATCAATTTTTGTGCGTTTAAAGAAATTGTCACGGCCGTTGATGGTGTGAAAGTTCCATTTTTGTATCCCACGCGCGACAAAAAAACTGGTTTCAATGTCGCAACACCTGGGTGCATAAATTTCGATGGTGACACCGCACTTGCATATGTTCGTTCGCGATCTGGGTATCGCTACTTTGATCCGACAAAACAGGCGTGGCTTGAAGATCCAACAGGTGATCTCGGTCGCATCAAGCGTCAACAAGATTTCTTGCGTCGTTCAATGCAACGAGCACTCGACAAAGGTTCAAAGAGTTTGTCGGTGGCTAACGATTTATTGAATGCGGCGCTAAAAAACGTGATCACTGACGATGAGTTAACACCGCGTGGCATGTTGACACTCGCCCAAGCGATGCGTGATTTGAATACTCAATCAATTGCGACATACACAATCGACTCGTATCCAAAACGAATTGGTGACATGTCGGTTCTCATACCTT
>JAUREG010000049.1:0-6244 GCA_030827545.1 Acidimicrobiales bacterium | reverse complement strand
GTATTCAACACGTTGCGATGTGTAAAGCGTGTCGCCGATTTTTAGTCCAGTGGCGTTGATGAGACCGATTACGTCACCCGGAAATGCATCTTGAATAATCGTGCGATCTGAACCAAACGCCGACGTCGCATATTTTGTGCTCAAGACTTTTTCGGTGCGCGAGCAAGTTACATCCATGCCGCGTTCGAAACGGCCCGTGCAAACGCGGGCAAACGCCAACAAGTCACGATGTCGGGGGTTCATGTTCGCCTGAATTTTGAACACAAAAGCCGAGAACTCGTTGTCTAGTGGTTGCGGCTCACCCGCCAAATTTTGTCGTGCAACCGCGGCAGGGGCGAGGTCAATCACTGCATCAAGCAACATGCGAACACCAAAGTTTGTTAGCGCTGAGCCGACAAAAACTGGCGTTGTTTCTCCGGCGAGAAACGATTCGAGGTCAACATTTGCTCCAATCTCGTTTAGCAGTGCGCAACCTTCTAGTGCGGCTTGCCACGCAGGGCCCTCTTCAGTAGCGGCGCGATCGTTCGGCACGATTTCTTCTGGGGCTGCCGAGCCACCACGAGCAGTGCGCGTAAAGCGAATAAATTCGTTCGTGCGACGGTCGATTACGCCGCGAAAGTCTCCGGGTATGCCAACTGGCCATGTTGCAGGCGTCGGGCGCAAACCAATTTGTTTTTCAACTTCGTCGAGCAACTCAAGTGGGTCGCGGCCAGGTCGGTCGTATTTATTAAAAAATGTCAGCACTGGCAGATTTCGCGATCGACAGACCTGAAATAGTTTCAAAGTTTGCGACTCGATACCTTTTGCAATATCGAGCACCATGACGACTGCATCAACCGCAGCCAGCACGCGATACGTATCTTCAGAGAAGTCTTTGTGACCAGGTGTGTCGAGCAAATTAAACACATGATCGCGATACGGAAACTGCAATACGGTCGACGAAATCGAAATACCGCGTTCGCGTTCGAGAGCCATCCAGTCTGAAGTTGAAGACCTCGCGCCAGCACGAGCCTTAACCGCACCGGCTTCTTGAACCGCACCCGCATAAAGCAAGAACTTCTCGGTGAGCGTCGTTTTGCCTGCGTCGGGGTGAGAAATAATGGCAAATGTGCGACGGCGCGCAGCCTGAAATAGAACGTCTTTTTCTTTGCTCATCGCCAAACTTTCACTTGCGTATCTTACTTGCCGCTACTAGTTCGAATTTTGGTTACTGGTCTAGTGTTTGTAGCCATGAAACCGATTGTTCGCAAAATTTTGGCTCTCGTGATTGTGGTGGCGGTCGGAGCTGTGGCTGGTCCGTGGGTTTACATCAACTTGATTAAAGATGAGGCGCCCGAGGCCCTGACCCTTGAGCCCTCGACAACAACTATCGCGGCAGAATCAACTACAACGATTGCAACCGAGTCAACAACAACGGTTGCACCCGCGAGCACCATCGACGGCAACTGGAAAGTAATCGCCGATTCGATCGTCGGTTACCGCGTCAAAGAAACCATTGTCGGACAAAAAACTGAGGGCGTCGGGCGAACATCTGAAATAACAGGTTCGCTGACAATTGTCGATGAGCAAGTAAGTGCGGCCGAATTCATCGTTGATATGACAACACTTGTTAGCGATAGCACTCGTCGTGACCGCCAGGTGAACACGCGCATTCTTGACACGAAGACATTTCCGACCGCGACATTCGTATTGAAAAAACCGATCGCGCTCACGCCTGAGGCCTTGGCAGGCAGCGACTTCAGTGTCGACACAACTGGCACACTCACACTGCGTGGTGTCACAAAAGATATTGATCTCACGCTGATTGCGCGATTAGTTGATGATGTGATTGAAGTGAACGGGTCGATTGAGATCGTGTTTACAGATTGGTCGATACCCGATCCGAGTATTTCAGGAATAATCGTTGTCGACCGTGGCTTGCTTGAGTTTTTGCTGCGCTTTAAGCGCTAGTAACAGTTACGTAGATACCACCGTTTGTTTCGCTCGCGTCATAGCGAGTTAGTGGGCGGGCGGCAGGTCCGTTGATAACAGCACCGGTCTCTGGGTTGAACCGCGAGCCATGAAGTTCACACTCGAGAACAGCACCGACTCGACCAACCGGAAACCCTTGGTGTGTGCAGTTAACACGTAGTGCAGTGATGCCAGCACTTGTGCGAGTTAAAACAACTCCGACCGTGCCACCATTTGGTGCCGGAGCATCCACAACTTTTGTGCCACCAAGTTCGAGCGCCGAACTCTCGAGCACCCGCACGGTCACAACTTTTGCGGATGCTTCACCTGGTTTTCGGCGCCATACGAGCTTGCCTTTGGCATTGCGACAGACAAAAGTGACGCCATTTACTTTGCGCTCGCGACCTCTGGCTTTGCAAGGCGTGCCGGCGAGGTTCGCTGGTGCAGCCGTGGCGCGATCGCCGACAATCAGCCACGCAAATGACGCAACGGTTGCCGAGAGAAATGCTCGTCGTGAAGAATTTTTGTCGATCATCTACCGAATCTTATAACTAGTCGGCTTCGGCGACGAGGGCGAGCCAGGTTTCTTCAGCACTATTCACTTTGGCTTGGGCATCGGCGAGTTCTTTGCTGATTTTTGCCAACTTCACGTGATCGTTGCCGGCGGTTGCCATCTGCGCAGTTAATTTCTCGAGTTCGGCAGTGGCTTTTGCCAAGGCAGTTTCAGATTGCGTGATGAGACGTCGCAAAGTACTCGGGCTCTTTGATGACTTTGAAGTTTTTGGTTTTTGTGCGAGTTCGGCTGCTGCAACATCGGGCGTACTAATCAATTTGCCGCGCTGTGCACCAGACATTTGTTCTGTCGGCGCTGTGTTTCGTTGTTTGAGCCAGCCCGCCACACCGCCACGCACGACCGCGGCGCCGCCAACACCGTCGAGCGCTAACACGTCAATAACCGTTCGATCGAGAAAAACCCGGTCGTGACTGACGACGACAACAATGCCAGGCCATTCATCCAAATAATCTTCGAGCGCGCGCAGAGTGTCGAGATCTAAATCGTTTGTCGGTTCGTCGAGCAGCAAAACATTTGGTTGCTCGATCAACGTCAACAAAAGTTGCAGTCGTCGTCGCTCGCCACCCGACAAAGTTGAAATCGGCGCATATTGAGTGTCGCCATCAAACCAAAATTGGCGCATTAACTGATTGTCTTCGATTGATGGCTGACCTTTGTCGCCAGCAACCGCCTCGCGAACACGCTGATTGAGATTTAACTCACGACCAAGTTGGTCGTAATAACCGATTTTGACGGTGCTACCGATATCAAGGTGACCGTGAGTTGGTTTGAGTCGACCCGAAATTAAGTCGAGCAAAGTACTTTTGCCGGCGCCGTTTGGTCCGACGATGCCAAGGCGGTCGCCGGGTTCGAGCAAGTGATCAAACGGATTCAAAACCAGCACGCCCGCATCACCACTCGCAATATTTTTTGCGTCTGGCTTAGAGTCGGGCTTGGCGGCGGGCCACGAGAAGCCGACGCCAACGAGTTCGATGCCTTTTGAGCCGAGCCGTTGACTGCCGAGTGCTAAACCAATTTCACCAGATCGTGCTGCCGCTTCAGGTCGACGATTAACAAGTTCAGTTGCAGCGTCGATGCGTGCTTTTGGTTTTGTCGTTCGCGCAGGTGCACCACGACGCAACCATGCAAGTTCTGTTCGTGCCAAATTTTTTCGCTTCTGTTCGGCAGTCGCAGCCTGTTCTTCGCGTTCGATTCGCGCAACGAGATATGCGGCATAACCCGAGCCAGCATTTCGTTGCGCGGGCATGTGCAGATATGCCTTACCGCGATCGATCTCAAGAACTTTCGTGGTTACACGATCAAGCACGTGGCGATCATGTGTCACCAAAATCAGACCACCGCGAAAATTTGCCAACCATTCTTCGAGATAGGCGATGGCGTCGAGATCTAAATGGTTTGTTGGTTCGTCGAGAATCAGTGCGTCCCACTCGCTTACAAGAAGTTTCGCAAGTGCGACTCGTTTTTGTTGACCGCCCGAGAGTTCGTTTGTTTGCGCTTCGATCAAACCAGACATACCAAGTCGGTCGAGCATCGCTTCTCCTCGCCAATCTTCGCCGACGGCATCGCGCACCGAACCCTTTGGCAAAACTGGTTGTTGAGCGAGCATGCCGATGCGTGCGCCGCGACCGTATCGCACGACGCCCGAATCGGGCGAGTAGTCGCCACTTAAGATGCGCAGCAGAGTGCTTTTGCCGCAGCCGTTTAATCCGACGACGCCGATGCGATCGCCGTCGCTAAGAGTCAATGAAATGTTGTCGAAAAGTGGTCGATTCGGGCGAGAGGCTTTTAGGTCTTGGGCGTCGATCAGAATCACAGCCCCTCTAGGTTACGGTTTTGAGCCTGTAGAACTAGTCTCTAGTTATGAAGATCTCGCTCGATTATGACTCGTGCCATGGTCACCAAATGTGCGCAATTGCTGCGCCAGAAATTTTCGGCAGTGACGAAATCGGCAACGCAAAAATTTTGATTACCGGCGATGTGCCCGAGGCGTTGCACGCCAAGGCACGCCGCGCAGAATCAAATTGTCCTGAACGTGCAATCACAATCACCGAATAGAGAGATCATGACCGACACACAAAAACCAGTCAAAGATATGACAACTGATTACGACATCTTTGATCCAGAGTTCGTGAAGAACCCGTATCCGGGTTATAGCGAGATTCGTGAGTCGCAGTGTCCGATCGCGCACACCGATCGTTATCAGGGTTCGTGGTTGCCGACCCGTTATGACGATGTTGTGGCGATCGCCCAAGAGTATGAAACTTTCACATCGCGCCAAATCTTGGTGATGCCACCTGCCGAAGGCCGCGTCGAAGGCCCGTATGCGGCGGTCGGCGCACCGCCGATCACAAGTGATCCACCAGATCATCACTGGCATCGTCGATTGATTTTGCCGGTGTTCGCACCGCAGGCCGTCGCAAAATATGAATCAAGCACGCGCGATTTGTGCAACGCGTTGATCGACGAGTTCATCGACAAAGGTGTGGCCGACGCGGCGAGCGATTACGCGCAACATATTCCGGTGCGGGTGATTGCAACGATGCTCGGCGTGCCACTCGAAATGGAGCCCGAGTTCACCGATTGGGTGCGGGGCGTTCTCGAAAATATGACGGACGACGAGTGGCGAATGCGATCGTTCAGAAGCATTGTTGAATTTTTTATCGGACAAGTTGAGGATCGAAAGAAGAACCCTCGCGAAAACGATTTGATCACCGACTTGATGAACGCCGAAGTCGAAGGCAAAAAAGTGCCGATCGAATATGTTCTTGGTGTTTGTCAGTTGATGTTGGTTGCTGGCATCGATACGACGTGGTCGGCGATTGGTTCGTGCATGTGGCACATGGCCCAGCATCCAGAGCATCGCAAACAGTTGCGCGAGAATCCAGATTTGTGGCCAACCGCGGTCGAAGAGTTGCTACGTGTTTATGCGCCAGTGACAATGGCTCGCATCGTCGATCATGACATTGAGTTTCAGGGTTGTCCGATGAAGGCGGGCGATCGTGTGTTGATGGCGTTTCCGGCTGCGAATCGTGACCCGCGACAATTTGAGAATCCTGATGAGGTGATTCTTGATCGTCAGAACAATCGACATGTTGCGTTTGGTTCGGGCATTCATCGTTGCGCAGGCAGCAACTTGGCACGACTCGAATTGCGTGTCGCTTTGCAAACTTGGCTTGAGCGAATTCCTGAGTTCGAGTTGGTTGACCCGTCGTCAATTACTTGGGCCGGCGGTCAAGTGCACGGCCCTCGCAAGTGCATGGTGAAGTTCTAGTTTTTCGCCGTTTCACTCGCGCCCGACATTTCGCTCGCGCGACCGTTTGCCGCCTCGCCGGCCATTGGTACACTTTGACTTGACGAAACGTGGCCAAAGCAATTTGGTATACCTCATGAATGACAAGGGCGGCACAGAAATGTGCCGCTTTTGCTTTCTGCCGTTTGATGCCGTTGGCGCACACCTAATTGGTGGGCCCCAATGGTGTAACGGCAGCATGCGCGTTTCGTCATTCGTGAGGTGCCGGTTCGATCCCGGCTTGGGGCTCTGCAAAAACGAACGAAGAGATGCTCGAGTTACCTCTTACTTAGGGTTGACGGCCTAAGGAAATTTCTAGTAGTCAGAGCCGGCAGGGAAACCTGCCGGTTTTGTTTTTGTGCTTATCAGGCAACAGACAAAAGCGTAATGTAGTCACATTTGATGGTAATGTAGTCACATGAACATTGGCG
>JAUREG010000004.1:0-84919 GCA_030827545.1 Acidimicrobiales bacterium | reverse complement strand
AAACTTGAGTTGAAGAAGAAGCTCGAACTCAAGAAGAAACTTGAGTTGAAGAAGAAGCTCGAAGTCAAGAAGAAACTTGAGTTGAAGAAGAAGCTCGAAGTCAAGAAGAAACTCGAGCTGAAAAAGAAGCTCGAAGCAAAAAAGAAACTCGAGTTGAAAAAGAAGCTCGAAGCAAAAAAGAAACTTGAGTTAAAGAAAAAGCTCGCGCAGATCAAGGCAGCAAAGAAGCAAAAAGAACTCGAAAAGCGAAAAGCTTTGGCAGAGCGCAAGCGTCTGCAAAAAGAAAAGCAAAAAGAAGCGCAGCGCATAGCAAAAGAGCGCGCAAAACTTAAGGCGCAGCAACAAGCCGAGCGATTGGCATTGAAAGCTGCCAAAGAAAAACAGCGCCAAGAAGAAAAGCAGGCACGCGAAGCAGCAAAGGCTGCCAAACTCGCTGCTCGCGAGGCCGCTCGTTTGGCCGAGATTGAAGCAAACCGCAAGCCGGTTGCACCGCCGAAGCCACCAATTATTAAGGGTGTGATGCAAGATGGCATTACGCCAACCAAAGAATTCAACATCGAATTTTTGATGTCACAACGCGAATTGCTGATTGCTGAGCGACGCAATCTTCTGGGTCAGGCAGATCAACTCGAAAGTGAAGCCAATGCGATTGTCGAAAACTCCGAGATGGGCGATGTTCAGTTTGATGATGAAGGTGGCGAGGGTGACACCATGGTTGTCGAGCGCGAGCGCGATTTGACTCTCTCCGCATCAGCGCGACAAACAGTTGAAGAAATCGACGAAGCACTCAAGCGACTCGAGACCGGCGACTATGGATATTCGTCTCGTTCTGGTTTGCCAATTCCGCGTGAGCGATTGAAGGCGATTCCGTGGACAACCGAGTTAGTTGTCGAGCGCGCAGGTGGCATTGGTTCTTACTAGAGATACTGGCCAAACGCCCAAACTGATTATCGCTGCGGTAGTTATTGCCGATCAGGCATCAAAAAACTGGGCACTTAACTCATTGAGTGATGGACGAACAATCGATCTTGTTTGGACGTTGCGCTTTAACTTGGTTTTCAACTCTGGCATGGCGTTCTCTCAGGGTCAGGGCTTGGGTCGACTGATTGGCTTGCTGGCGATCGGCGTTGCGGTGTGGCTGTGGTTTAGCTTACGAAAAGCAACATCGCGACTATCTGTGATTGGTACCTCGATGTTGATTGGTGGCGCTCTCGGAAATGTCGTAGATCGAATGTTCCGCGGTGAAAAATGGCTCGCTGGCGCGGTGGTCGACTTCATTGACTTGCAATGGTTTCCGGTCTTCAATATTGCCGATTCGGCCGTAACGGTCGGAGCTGCATTGTTGATTTTTGCGTCAGTGGCAACATCACGAAAAGCGCAACAGTTATGAATCAAGACAAGTTTGCAAACGAAGAGTCAGACATGAGAGTTATTGACGAATTTGTTCCAGCGGCACTTGCGGGTCAAAGAGTTGATCGAATCGTTTCTCTCGTGGCAGATATTCCGCGCGCTGCAGCCGCGTCACTTATCGAAGCAGGCGCCGTGATTTTGGATGGTGTAGCGGTCAAAGCGGGAAAATTGAAAGCAACTGAGGGTCAACATCTAAAAGTTGAACTCGCACTGCTACCAAAAAAGCAGTTGCCAATGGCTGAGCCAAACATCAACGTTGAAATTGTTTATGAAGACGCCGACATTCTTGTAATCAATAAACACGCGGGCATCGTCGTGCATCCCGGTGCCGGCAATCCAACTGGCACTTTAGTGAATGCAATTTTGGCGAAATACCCAGACGTCGCGAACGTGGGCGACCCATTCAGACCTGGTGTCGTACATCGCTTAGATGCAGGCACCACCGGTTTGATGATGATGGCCAGAACCTCACGCGCATATGAGTCGCTCGTTGATGCACTGTCGCGTCGCCTTGTGACACGGCGTTACTTGGCATTGGTGTGGGGTCACATGAGTGCGGCTTCAGGCGTGATTGATGCTCCGCTCGGTAGAGACCAGCGTGATCCGACAAAGATGGCGGTTTTGAGTGATGGCAAAGTTGCGCGTACGACCTATGAGGTGCGACAGGCGTTTAATGTTCCGGTTGATTGTTCGTTGATCGAGTGCGGACTTGAAACAGGTCGAACCCATCAGATTCGTGTACATCTTGCGACTCTTGGCCACAGTGTTGTTGGCGATGTCGTTTATGGTGGTGCTCGCAGCGTGCTCTCTTCGCCGCGTCCGATGTTGCACGCCACAAGCCTGAGCTTCACACATCCTGTCTCGGGCAAAGAAATGAAATTTTCGGTCGATTTGCCTTCAGACTTCGCCGCTGTTTTAGCGAAGTGCTCGCAACGAGTCGATTAATTATTTTTTTGGCGAAGGCCACGCGGCTTCGCCTTTTGAGATTGCAGCGATATCTTCAAGTGTGTATTTCGCCAAATGCTCGCGCATGTGTTCGCTGGCTAAGTTCCAGACGGCGAGCAACACGCACTGACCATCATGATCACACGCACCGTCTTTGTGTGGTTCACCGAAGTCGCCGACTGATATTGGTCCGTCAACTGCAGAAATTATCTCTGAAATACGAATGTCTCCTGCAGATTTGGCCAAGATATAGCCACCGCCCACACCGCGTTTTGACTTGACCAAACCGGCGCCCTTGAGCGCCAAGAGAATTTGCTCTAAATAAGGTTGCGGCAGGGCAGTGCGCTCGGCGATGTCTCGTACCGATGTAGGTCCGTCTTCGTCAGCATGCAAACTCAACGAGAGCAAAGCACGACAGGCGTAGTCGCCTCGGGTAGAAATTCTCACGTCTTTATACTAATGACACGTCTTTATGAGGTTTTTGCGAGGCTATTTTCACCGATGAATTGCGCGCCCAAGTGAATAAGCCTGAACTACTCTCAGGGGGCACAACATGGCAACTTCAATAGCAACCAGTCCGCGACTACCTGACTATAAAAACGGTTGCATTACGGGCATCATTCCAGCGTTGCTCGGTCCGCAGGGCACGAAAGAAATTCCAGATTGGATGCCAAGTTGCGTCAAAGGGGCGCGACAAGTGGTGTTGCTCGTCATCGACGGTCTCGGCTGGCACCAACTCCAGAAAAACATTGAGCATTGCCCAACGCTTGCTGCGATGCAGGGCTCGTCGATTACAACTGTGGCGCCAACAACAACAGTTAGCGCACTTACATCGATTACGACTGGACTCGCCCCAGCTGAACATGGTTTGGTGGGGTACCGCATCGACATGGGTGCTCGTGTTATGCAAATGCTCAAGTGGGGCGATGAAAAAGGTGATTTACGAAATATGTATCCACCTGATTTGATCCAACCGTGCCCACCTTTCATGGGGGCGAGCGTGCCCGTGCTCAGCAAAGCAGAGCTCGAGGGTTCGGCATTTACTGAGGCTCATCTTCGAGGCGTGCGCGCACGAGGGTGGCGAGCAGCGTCAAGCATCGCAGTCGAAGTTGGGCAACTATTGCGAAGTGGTGAAAAGTTTATTTACGCTTATTACGACGGCGTTGACAAAATTGCTCATGAACGGGGCTTCGGCAGTTTCTATGAAGCCGAGTTGGCAAGCGCTGACGCCATAGTCAAAAAAATTCAAGAGTCTCTGACGCCTGGTGCTGTTTTGATTGTCACTGCCGACCACGGTCAAGTGATGGTCGGTACCAACACAATGCCACCACATCCCGAAGTTATGGCGATGGTTGCATATCAATCTGGCGAGGGTCGTTTTAGGTGGTTGCATGCTCGCGATGGAGTTCAAGTCGAACTATTGGCTCGGGCCACCACGCATCATTCAAACGTCGCATGGGTGGCCAGCAAAGAACAAGTGATTGACGAAAATTGGCTTGGACCTCGACTGGGTTCGGCAACACGCAAACGCCTAGGTGATGTTGTGCTTGTGCCGCGAGAGCCAATTAGCTTTGACGACGCTGCCGATACCGGCCCATTTATATTGCAATGTCGCCACGGTGCTTTGACTGATGATGAACTAGATGTACCGTTGCTCGCAATGGCAGTTAAGTGATAAGTTTGGCGACCCACCATGAAAAACCCTGAAGACAAACCAGCAGAGATTGATCAACCAGCCGAGATTGTCGAAGAGCAGAGCGAAACTACGCTCGAAACCGTTACCGCGCCGGCAAAAGTTATGCGAATTGGTTCGATGATCAAGCAATTACTCGACGAAGTTCATTCGATGACTCTCGACATGCCTTCGCGCGAACGTTTGGCAGAGATCTATGAACGGTCGATTGTCGAACTTGCCGAAGCGCTCTCACCAGATTTGCAAGAAGAGTTACGGATGTTGGCCCTTCCGTTCAACGATGGTGAAGTGCCAAGCGATGCCGAGTTGCGTGTGGCTAAAGCACAGCTCGTTGGCTGGCTTGAAGGACTCTTTCATGGCATTCAAGCCACGATGTTTGCTCAGCAACTTTCGATGCGACAGCAGGCCGAGCAGCGACAAATTCAATCAGGTCAGGCTCCGAATGCTCAGCCAGGGGATCGTCCAGGAACTTACCTTTAATGGGTAAGTCGTTTACTCACCTTCACGTTCACACAGAATTTTCGATGCTCGATGGGGCATCTCGTTTGGATGAACTTGTCGACCGCGCAGTAGGTGATGGTCAAACGGCCCTCGGCATTACCGATCACGGCAACATGTATGGCGTCATCGATTTTTATAAAGAATGCACCAAACGTGGCATCAAGCCGATTATCGGCACCGAGGCATATATGGCTTATGAAACTCGGTTTGAGCGCCCGACACGTCGGGGTCGAGTTGACGACAGCGGTGGCGATACCGAATCGGGCAAGAAACTTTATTATCACTTGACGCTTCTGGCTGAGAACAACGTCGGGTACAAAAACCTGATTCAGTTGGCGAGCCTTGCGTTTCTCGAAGGTTATTACTACCAACCACGAATGGACTGGGAACTGCTGACAAAGTACAGCGCTGGTCTAATCGCGACATCGGGTTGCTTGGGTGGTCATGTTTTACAGGCGCTCAAGAATGGCAAAGACGAGGAGGCGCTTAAGACTGCCGCGCGCTTGCAAGAGATTTTTGGCAAAGACAACTTCTTTATCGAACTGCAAGACCACGGCATTCCGATGCAGATTGAAACAAATCCAAAGTTGATTGAGATCGGCAAGAAACTCGGGGCACCGTTACTGGCGACAAATGACTGTCACTACACGCATCGTGAAGACAGCGCATCACATGACGCGTTGTTATGTGTGCAGACCGGTTGCACAATTGCCGACCCGAATCGTCTCAAGTTCGAAGGCCACGAGCATTATCTGAAAACCGCAGACGAGATGCGCTGGTTGTTTCGTGAGCAACCAACGTCATGTGACAACACGTTATGGATCGCCGAGCGGGCAAAAGTTGACATTCAATTCAACGTTCCGGTCTTGCCGAACTTTCCAATTCCTGATGGTTTTGCAAATGACCACGCGTATCTCGAACATTTGACGTGGATAGGCGCCAAGCAACGATGGGGCGAGAATCTTGCTCCTGAGGTCGTCGAACGTGTTGCTTACGAGTTGTTGACGATTAAGACAATGGGTTTCAGTTCTTACTTTTTGATCGTCTGGGACTTAGTTCGATATGCACACGAAAAATCAATTCGTGTCGGCCCCGGTCGTGGTTCGGCAGCCGGTTGCGCAGTTGCATATTCGTTGAGAATCACAGATCTCGACCCTATTAAGTACGACTTGTTGTTTGAGCGCTTCTTGAACCCGGGTCGTCGATCAATGCCTGACATAGATATGGACTTCGACTCGCGCTATCGGGATGAAATGATTCGATACGCCTCAGAAAAATACGGCCGTGACCACGTCGCCCAAATCATTACTTTCGGCACGATCAAAGCCCGCAATGCCGTTCGAGACGCGGCGCGAGTTTTGGGTTTGCCGTATGGTTTGGGCGACAAGATCGCCAAGTCCATGCCTCCGGTGGTGATGGGTCGAGATACACCGCTCAAGTATTGCTTCGAAGAAAACGAGCAACACGTCGACGGTTATCGTGCTGCAGCCGAATTGCGAGCACTCTATGAGAGCGAACCAGATGTCAAAACGGTTGTTGATACTGCCCGTGGTCTTGAGGGTTTAAAGCGCAGTGTTGGCATTCATGCCGCGGCGGTGGTGATTACAAAAGAGAAATTAACTGAATACTTGCCGATTCAGCGAAAAGCCGAGTCAGGTCAAGATGCAGATCTCGCACCGATCGTTACTCAATATGAAATGCACGCTGTTGAAGAACTCGGTCTTTTGAAAATGGACATCTTGGGCTTGCGCAACCTTGACGTAATCACTGATACAAACAAAATGATTCAAGAATTGAGCAATCCTGATTTCGATATCGACAAGGCGCCATTTGACGACAAAAAAACTTTCGAATTATTGCGTCGTGGCGACACAATCGGGGTGTTTCAACTTGAGTCAACCAATATTCGAGCATTGGTGCGCAGTATGGTGCCGACAACAATCGACGACATCGCTGCAATCGTCGCTCTCTATCGACCAGGACCAATGGGTGCGAACATGCACAATGACTATGCCGATTTCAAAAACGGTCGAAAGACGCCGAAAATATTTCACCCAGATGCCCAAGATCTGCTCGGTGATACTCAAGGTTTGATGATTTATCAAGAAAGCATGATGCGTGTCGCCCAAAAGTTTGCTGGCTACAGCCTCGAAGAAGCCGATGATTTGCGCAAGGCGTGCGGCAAAAAAAATCGAGCCGACATGAAAAAGCAACGTGCAAGTTTCGAAAAAGGCTGCGTCGATCGTGGTTACGGTCAAGAATTAGGCGAAACACTTTTTGATTCGATCGAAAACTTTGCCGACTATGCGTTCGGCAAGAGTCACGCCTATGGGTATGCATTCATCGCGTATCAAACTGCATTTCTCAAAGCTAATTATCCGTTTGAGTATCTCTCGTGTCTTCTGACAAGCGTCAAGGCAAGTTACGACCGCGCCGCAATCTTCTTGGCTGATGCACGTGCTAGCAACATCACGGTTAAAACCCCAGACATCAATTCGTCGGGGGTCGACTTTGTGCCGGTGGTTGAGGGTGACAATCGTGTGATCAGTTTCGGTCTTTCGGCAATTCGAAACGTTGGCGAAGCTGTCGTCGGACAGATCGTTGATTATCGACGTGCAAACGGTCCATTCACTTCGTTTTATGACTTTGTTGATCGTGCGCCGATTGCAACACTCAACAAACGAACTGTCGAGTCGTTGATCAAGGCTGGTGCTTTCGACTCTTTAGGGCATCCACGCAAAGGTTTGCTCTTGGTGTTTGAGTCAATCATTGAAAACACTTTGAATCGTCGGCGTGAGCGCGACCAAGGCGTAATGAGTCTGTTTGATCAAGGGGCAGATTCGGGTTCGAGTTTCTCTGAACAAATCGAGATACCAAACATAAATTACGAAAAGTCTGAGCAACTCAAGATCGAGCGCGAAATGCTCGGTTTATATGTATCTGATCATCCATTGCGTGGCGTCGAAGGTCAGTTGCGCCGTAAAGTCGAGTGTTCTTTGGCTGATCTTGAAGAAAAAAATGATGGCGCCTATTTGACTCTCGGTGGTGTGATCACAGTTGTCAATCGAAAATTTACGCGCAAGGGCGACCAAATGGCCGTGCTGACGATCGAAGATTTGCAGGGCTCTGTTGAGGTGAATATTTTTCCAAAAACATATGCCAGTTTTGGACATTTGATTGACGAAGACACGATCATCACCGTTCGCGGTCGACTTGACAAGCGCGACGATTCACGAATCTCATTCAATGCACAAGAAGTGAAGATTGTCGAACCGATGCGGGCGAGCGACATGAGTTTGCATATTGAACTCACTGGAAGGTCATTGTCACAAGAAGATATCTTCAACTTGCAAGAGTTGTTAAAAGATCATGGTGGACAAACGCCAGTACAATTGCATATGCCTGGTGGCAAAAGTTTGCGTTTGGCGCCTGAATTTAATGTTGACATAGACCGCGCGATCGGTGCGTTGCGTGCGTCTTATGGCAACAGTGTCTATATCGGTTGAGAGTCTTGTTATCTCGTTGTTAGCGAGTTGCCGAAACTAATTGTCATAGCCATCGGAAATTGACAATTTTGCTGGCAGAATAGAAGGGCTATGCCGCTTGTTGTCAAGACTATCGATGCCTCAGCGTTAGTTGACTCAGACCTTGATGATCTTGCCGCCATGGGTGGCTCGTTCGGCATTGGTGCAATCTCGAAAGCCAAAGAAGATTGGGTGTTGTTTGCCAGTGCAAAACTTGATGGCAAGTTGCACGGCTTCATGTTCTCGACCCTCGAGCGAATCGGCGGTACACCGTGCGTATTGTTGGGCATGCTGAGCGTCAAGCGAACTTCAAAACGAGATCAAATTCTCAAGGGTTTGATGAGCGAGGCATATCACCGCGCGTTGATGGCTTTCCCCGATGAAGATGTTGTAGTTGGGTCGCGATTTGTTTCGGTAGATGCTCTCGAGGCATTCAAATCGCTCACTGAATTGATCCCGCGACCAGATCATCGTGCGGTCGGCGAAGAGCGCGCTTGGGGTCGGCGCCTAGCTAGACGGTTCGGTTGCGAGTCCGCATATGACGAGCAGTCGTTCACCATCAAGAGCAACGGTCAAAGTGGATTCATCGATTTCGAGTCGCTGAAGCCGGGCAAAGCTCCAGCCGACGTTGCGGCGCTGTTCAAGAGTGTTTCAGCAAAGAAGTCTGGTTCGCTTGTCGTTCACGGTTGGACGATGACCGAAAACTTGCTGAAACTCGGCAAGCACTAATTTTTTTATTATGCAGTTCGCGGACTGCGTTCGGTCTCGCAAAATGGTGCGTGCTTTTCGCAAGGCGCCAGTCGATTCAAATCTCTTAGACAGAATTGTCGATCTTGCTTCGCGGGCTCCATCAGCCGGAAAAACTCAAGGCTGGCACCTGTTGGTCTTGCGCAATGAGCAAACTACAAAATTTTGGGACCTGTCATTGCCACTCGAAAAACGATCAAGCTTTCGTTGGCAACATCTTTTAGATGCACCTGTGATTGGTTTGGTTTTCGCAGACCCTCATGCCTATTTAGAGCGATACAGCGAACCCGATAAGGCAAAAACAAAACTCGGAGACGAAACATCTGCGTGGCCGACGCCATATTGGACGGTCGACGCATCTTTTGCAACCATGCAACTGTTGCTCGCCGCACACGATGTTGGCCTTGGTGCGCTTTTCTTTGGTGTTTTCAATGGAGAAGACGAATTACGAAAAGAATTTAAAGTCCCAGTTCAGATGCAACTCATCGGTGCAGTGGCGATCGGTTGGCCAATGTTAGAAAACTTGACTGATCGCGGTGCAAGTGCGAAGCGTCCACGGCGCAAACCATCAGAAATTATTCGTGAAGGTAGTTTTTAGCTGAGTGTGGCGAGGGCTTCCTGCAATTGCTCGACTTTCGTCACCGGGGCACTGCAGACATAATTTTGGCAAACATATGCAAACCCAGGTCGACGATCTTGCCAGAGTGGTGATTCGTACGGTTCGCCGAATGAGATTACGGCTGTCGGTAGCCAAAGTTTCTTAACTGACTCGACAAGATCGGGTCTCTCACCAGTTATCGCTATTTCGGTAACACCTTTATGAACGAGATACACAGCGTGCAATAGGTTTCCGAATGCGCTCGGCGCAGCCTCGGCTATTCGTGTAAACAGGCGCAGAATCTCATGTGCATTGCGCGAAAATTTCTCTTTGCCAGTTAGGGCGCCGAGTCTAAGCAGGGCATTTGCGGCTACTGAGTTTGCCGATGGGGTTGCATTGTCAAGCAAGTCTTTTTGTCGAACGACTAGTTGCTCAGCGTCGGTCGCAATCGTGAATAAGCCGCCATTCTTTTCGTCCCAATAATCTGCAACCAGTTGGTCGGCGACTTCAACGCTGCGCGAAATCCAAATTGACTTACCGGTAGCTTCAGCGAGTCGAGTGAATGCATCGACTAAGTGTGCAAGATCGCATGCAAGTGCTCGGTGTCGAGCTTTGGGCAATCCGTTGCGCTGCCAACTTCGTGCCCATTTCGGTAGTTCAGTTCTTTGGTCATTGACTCTTAGCTCGCGAAATAGAAACTCGCAGTTCTGCTCGGCTGCCTCGAGCCAGTCTTTTCGTCCAAGCAAGTTTGCGGCCTCAATTAGCGACGCGGACATCATCGCATTCCATTCGGTAAGAATCTTGTCGTCGAGAAGGGGGCGCTTTCGCTTGTTTCGTGCATCGAATATTTTTGAGCGAATTTCTTGGATCTCTGGTGAGCGTTTGAAGTCGCCCCGATGGTTCAAGCGTGTCGGAATATTTTTTCCTTCGAAGTTGCCTACATCGGAAATTTCGTAGTGGTCAAAGGCGAGTTCAACTAAATTTTCTGGCAGAATCTTGCGCAACTCAGATGGTGTGAATACATAAAAATGTCCCTCGTGTGAATGCCCAAGGTCGTCAAGCGAATCGGCATCTTCTGCGCTGAAGAAGCCTCCGTTGTGGTCTCTTAAATCACGCATCACATACTCGACAATTTCTTCGCAAACTTGTCGGTAATTTTCTGACTGGAAGACTACGGCTGCGTGTGCATATACGCGAAGAAGTAAAGCCTGGTCGTAGAGCATTTTTTCAAAGTGGGGCACAAGCCATTTTTCGTCAACGCTGTATCGCGAGAACCCGCCACCAATGTGGTCGTACATTCCGCCCGAAGCCATCGCATCCAACGTGGTGATGATCACTGTTTTTAAGGTTTCGTTCGGTTGCTCGATGTAATTTCGCAACAGCAGATCAATATTCATCGTGCTCGGAAACTTCGGCGCGCTACCAAAACCGCCCCATTGATGGTCAAATGCTTCTACAAGTTGGTCGCGTGCTCGGGTGACCAAAGTAAAACTCGGCAAAGTTTCGTCTGGGGTAACTGCCGCGGTTCTCGAGAGTGATTCACCAAGAGCTGCGATGTTGTTCTCAATGTCGGCGCGTCGGTTGTGCCAGGCATCGCTCACAGCATTCATAAGTTTCATAAATGACGGCTTGGGAAAGTAGGTGCCCCCATAAAACGGGTGGCCTTCTGGGCTCATAAACACTGTCATTGGCCAACCACCACGCCCCGACATTGCTTGCACTGCATCCATATAAAGAGCGTCGATATCTGGTCGCTCTTCGCGATCAACTTTTATATTTACAAAAAGCTGGTTCATCAGGTTTGCAGTTTCAACGTCTTCAAAGCATTCGTGTGCCATGACATGGCACCAGTGACATGCCGAATAACCAATCGAGAGCAATATTGGTACGCCGCGACTTTGGGCTTCGTTAAATGCTTCGGTCGACCAACTAAACCAATCGACAGGATTTTCTTGGTGTTGCCGAAGATACGGACTGGTTTCTTGCGCTAGGCGATTAGCCATCTAACTCGTAGCTTCATTTTTAGTAACAATTTCTAGAACGACAGTTTGAGTTAGTCGTGGGTATGGCGCTTTAGCGTCGGCGACGATACGCAATGTGCATTGACCATCACCGGTTGGTACTAAAACTTTCTTGACAATTTTGCATGGCCCAGAAACGACGCGAGTTGTAATTTTGCCTTTCGATGCGCTGCCGACGAGTTCGGCGACTGCAACACTTGTACTTCGCTCGACGGTCGAAATTGTTGTCCAAATTGGCGAAATCTTTGGAGTCGCCGCCGAAAAACGCATCTGTGGAGTGCCTCCGACGGAGATCAAAGTTCCAAACCGCAGAAAGAACTTGATGTCTTTGCGAGTCGGTATGTAAGTGTTCTTTTGGGCTTGAGGAATCGCCACACAGTCGATCGGTATCTCAAGAGTCGCATCGCCGGGAGTCAGACAGCGATACCACTGCAGTCTTTCGCTTGCAGGAATTTGAACAGTGCCGCCAACTGACTCTTGACCTACTCGTCCGAGTGACGAAACGGTCGGGAAAACAATTTTGTCAGGAAAATACCCGAGTGCTTTAAAAATTGCATATGCATCTATCAGGCCTGCCCCAAATGTTTCATCGCGTCCTTCGGCGCCAATGTCTTTTGCCGTGGTGGTGATTAGCTCGCGAACCTGGGCTGCAGTGAAATCTGGTCGAACGCTATAGATAAGTGCCGCCACGCCACTTACGAATGCCGCTGCCATAGAAGTGCCGCTCATCGTTGCGTATGGTTCGCCACTTCCGGCGCATCTGCGTGAAGGGTCAGCACTCGAGTCGATGCGAACAGTCGAGCAAATGCTGACGCCTGGTGCGGCGACATCAATGTACGCACCGCGCTGGTTGAACGACGGAGCATTCGATGTTTGATCAACTGCAGTTACTGCAAGAGCGAGATCGTTGCCAGCAGGGTAGGTGATGCTCGCTGTTGAACCACCATTGCCTGCAGCGGCAACGACAACGACTTTATTGAGTTCGGCAAATTCAAGTGCGAGCTGGAGTGCAGTGGTTTGTGTTCTCCCACCGAGCGAAAGATTTATAACTTTTACGCCTTGTTCAACAGCTAAGCGAATCGCTTGAACCAAATCGCTCTCTGAGCCATCTCCGCGAGAGTCGAGAATTCGTATTGGAAGAATTTTTGCGTCGGGGGCGATTCCGCTTATGCCGATTGCGTTATCGCGCTGACCAGCAATAATGCCGGCGACATGAGTTCCGTGACCGACTGTGTCGACATCCGCTGACAAGTCGCCGATGCGACCACGAATGATTGATCGTCCAGACAGCAAGTTTTGCGTTAGGTCGGGGTTTGGACCTGAACCAGAATCAATTACGGCAACCGTGATTCCGGCGCCAGTTGAAATCGTTTGGGCCTCCTTGATGTTTGCAACATCAAGTCCCCATTGCGAACTGAAAGCCGGATCGTTTGAGGCAGCGGCAATCGGGATGACTGCAATCTGGCTACCGATGAATGCAAGTACTGCGACGAAACAGAGCGAACTGAGTTTTTTAGTTGGTGTTATCAATTTCAATTATGCGCCAGTCGAATGAAAGCCACCGTCGACATGAATAATTTCACCGGTCGTAGCCGGAAACCAATCGCTCAGTAGTGCGACTGCGCTGCGGGCGACGGGAGCAGAATTGTTGACATCCCAACCGAGTGGCGCACGATCGCTCCAGATGTCTTCGAAAGCACTGAATGATGGAATCGACTTTGCGGCCATTGTGCGAATTGGCCCAGCGGCGATTAAATTGCAGCGAATATTTTTTGGCCCAAGTGCCTTGGCTAAGTATCGGTTGGTGCTTTCAAGCGCAGACTTGGCTACACCCATCCAGTTGTAAGCAGGCCAAGCGACCGTGTTGTCAAAGTCAAGCCCGACGATCGTGCCACCTGAAGTCATCAGCGGTACGAACGAATCAGCCAAAGTTTTGAGTGAGTAGGCCGAGATATGCATTGCTGTAGAAACGTCTTGCCAAGTTGCGGCCATGAAGTCGTCACCAAGGCAGGCGGCAGGTGCGAAACCAATTGAGTGCAAGACACCGTCAACGCGCCCAAGAATTTTTTGAATTTCAACTCTTGCGCTCTCGGTGTGTTCGTCAACGGTTACGTCGAATTCGACGACCTCAACTGGCGAATCAAGTTTCTTGGCCGCGCGCTGAGTAATTGACAGACCGCGACCAGCGCCAGTGAGAACTAATTTTGCTCCTTCACGCTGAGCGAGTTGCGCAATTCCAAAAGCCAACGATGCTTCGGTAAGCACGCCTGTAATGACAATATTTTTTCCATCTAATATGCCCACTCATTCAACGGTAGTTGGTTTAAGTCGGTTTTGTCCTGAGCGGAGTTTCGCGGTTGCAACTGGCTATATATAACTCGTTTTCTTGCCGTGCAGATAGGTAGCGTTGCCAAGTATGCGCATTGGCTTGCTAGGCGGCACGGGTCCCGCGGGTAGCGCGCTGGGTCTTCGACTGGCATCTATTGGGTACGAGATAGTTCTTGGCTCTCGCGATGCTAAAAAGGCGCAAGATGTTTGCAACGAGCTAATCAAAAAGTGGCCGGACTACAAACTGAAAATTTCGGGCGGGGACAACGATCAAGCAGCTCGCTGCGAATTAGTAGTAATTGCAACCCCTTGGGATTCAGCAGCGACAGTGGTTAACGAACATACGCAAGATCTCGCTGGAAAAATAGTCGTAACAATGGCTAACGCGCTCGTAAGAGTAGGTAAAGAATTTCAACCTTTAGTTCCGCCGCGCGGAAGTATCGCCGCCCACGTTCAGGCTGAAATACCGTTGTCGCGAGTCGTGGCCGCGTTTCAACATCTGCCGGCAACCGAACTTGGTCGACTCGGCCATGAAGTTGATAGCGATGTTTTGATTTGTTCGGACGATCCTGTCGCAACTGCGACGGTAAGTGAGATTGTCGCAAAAATTCCTGGATGTCGACCGCTCAATGCTGGAACGTTGTCGAATGCTTTGGCCATCGAGGCATTTACGGCTGTGCTGTTGCAACTCAATGTTCGCTACAAAACAAGAGTCGCGCCTCGACTTACTGGGATACCAGATCGTGGTGGTTCGGTTTGACTTTGAGGCTTTATGACACGGCAAAAAAACGTGTCGTAGATTTTGTTGCTGATCAACAGGTTTTGATGTACACATGTGGCATCACACCGTACGATGCAACTCACATCGGCCACGCGTTCACCTTCATTACTTACGATGTGTTGCAGCGTCGCTTGATTGATCTTGGGCACTCAGTGAAGTGTGTTCGCAACGTCACCGATGTCGATGACCCGTTATTTGCCAAAGCCCGTGAACTTGGCGTTCACTATCTTGATCTTGCCGCTGGCGAAGAGGCACGTTTCAACGCCGATATGAAGGCACTAAACGCTCTAGATGTTTACAGCACGCCACGTGCATCATCGGCGATCTCTGACATTCGCGGGTTCATTGGAATGGTGATTGAAAAAGGTTTTGCTTATCAAGCAGGGCAGAGTGTCTATTTCGATGTGACTAAGTTCGGTTCGTTCGGCAGTGTTTCAAATTATGACAACGACACGATGATGCGACTTGCAGCCGAAAGAGGTGGGCAGATTGAAGACCCGCATAAACGCCATCCGCTTGATTTCGTATTGTGGCAACCCTCGGCGGCCGATGAACCAAGTTGGGACACAATTTGGGGTCCCGGCCGTCCCGGTTGGCATATTGAATGTTCGGCACTTGCTTTGCGCGAACTTGGCTCGACAATTGATCTGCACGGTGGTGGAAGTGACTTGATATTTCCGCATCACGAATGTGAGCGTGCACAATCTGAGGCTGCAACTGGTGACTTGTTCGTTAAACACTGGATGCATGTGGCCATGGTGTTCATGGACGGAAGCAAGATGTCAAAAAGTCTCGGCAATCTTGAATTTGTCGATCGTCTGCGCAAGCAGCATGATCCGCGCGCAATTCGGTTGGCGTTGATCGCAAATCATTATCGACACGAGTGGGAGTGGACGTCCGAAGCGATGCCTAAAGCGCACAATCGCTTGCAGAGTTGGTCGCAAGCTACTGCTGGTGATGGAAGCGCCGGCATCGACGAAGTTCGCAACGCACTTGATGACGACTTAAATGTGCCTGCTGCAATTGCGGTACTTGATGAAGCCGCAAAGTCTGGTCATAGTGTCGCTTTGGCAAGTCGGTTGCTGGGTGTAGAGATATAGGCATGGCTATGCGGAAAGTCAAAAGCACAAAGCAGTTTGATCCGTCGAAATATGTTGGCGCGACAAAGTTTCAGACTCGCTTCAGACCTGTCTGTAGATTTTTTTTCACACGACTCTGGAAGTTTTCGTTAGAAGGATTCGAACAAATTCCAACTACTGGTCCGGCGATATTGTGCGCTAACCACATCAGCTTTTTAGATTCAGTGTTTTTGCTGACTTACTCACCGCGCAACATGTCGGTGGTGGGCAAAAGCGAGTACATGGACTCTTTCAAGACTCGCTGGTTGTTTACAAAAATTGGAATGATTCCGCTTGATCGCTCGGGTGGCGAAAATGCGACAGCGGCGATGTCTTCAGTTGAGGCCGTGTTGTCGAGAGGAGAACTTTTCGGAATTTTTCCCGAGGGCACGAGAAGTCGAGATGGGCGACTCTACAAAGGTCGAACCGGGGCGGCGCGTTTGGCGTTGAAGTTTGGTTGCCCAGTTTTCCCTGTTGGTATAACTGGCACCAGCGAAATAATGAAACCAGACACGGTGATGCCAAAGTTCGGAAAGCATTGCAAGATTGTCATTGGTGAGCCGATTGATACCCAAAAATATTTATCGCGTGCCGATTCGCCAGAAGTATTACGTGAACTCACCGATGAAATCATGGTGCGAATTCAGGCACTGACAAAACAAGAGTATGTATACGACTATGCGCCAAGGCGATCAAGCGTTAATCGAACCCACATCTAAAACTGCCACAATCTAGACTGAAGGCGTGCCTAGCGATAGTTCTGTAATCAAAGTTCGACTGCCCGATGACTCGGTGCGAGAGTTGCCGGCTGGTGCTACAGGCTTAGATCTAGCGCTGTCAATCGGCAAGCGGCTAGCGCAAGCCGCCGTGGCAACAGTTGTAAATGGCGTCGAGACAGATCTTGGCGTCGCACTTGCAGACGGAGCGCAAGTTTCAATTGTTACTTCAGATTCGGACGCTGGTCGCCATGTTCTGCGCCACTCGACGGCACATGTGCTCGCACAGGCGGTTGTTCAGCTCTTTGAAGGTGCGAAATTCACGATTGGTCCGGCAATTGAGGATGGCTTCTATTACGACTTTGAGTTGCCGAATAATAAAACTTTTAGCGATGCCGACTTGGTGGCAATCGCAGAGCGCATGCAACAAATTGTCGCTGCTGATCAACCGTTTGTGCGTTCTGAAATGTCGGCAGATGATGCATTGAAAGTTTTCAAAGATCAGCCATACAAATGTGAAATTATTCAGCGAGTTACAAAAGGAGATGCCGACTCAGTAGATGCGCTTGAAGCAGGTAGCGCAGATTCGGTAAGTGTTTATCGAAATAGTGAAAGTTTTGTCGACTTATGTCGTGGACCTCATGTTCCGTCGACGAGTCGGCTCGGTCACTTCGCATTGATGAAAGTTGCGGGCGCGTATTGGCGAGGCAACGAAAAAGGTCCGATGCTCCAGCGCATTTACGGCACAGCATGGGAGTCGAAGTCGGCACTTGCTGAGCACTTGCACCGATTAGAAGAGGCCGAAAAGCGGGACCATCGTCGTCTCGCAGTTGAAATGGACCTTCTCTCGTTTCCACAAGAGCTTGGTGGTGGGTTGGCAGTGTGGCATCCAAAAGGTGGCATCGTTCGAAAATTGATGGAAGATTACAGTCGCGAGCGTCACCAAAATGGTGGTTACAAGTTCGTGTTCACGCCGCACTTGGCTAATGCACATCTTTTTGAGACTTCGGGGCATTTGCAGTTTTATAAAGACGGCATGTACCCACCAATGGAAATGGATAACGGAACTTATTATCCAAAACCGATGAACTGTCCGATGCATTGCTTGATTTACCGCGATCGTCAACGAAGTTATCGAGAGTTGCCATTGCGATTGTTCGAGTTGGGTACCGTCTATCGCTACGAACGCGCAGGAACTCTGCATGGTCTTTTGCGAATTCGAGGCTTCACGCAAGACGACAGTCACATTTTTTGCACCGAAGAGCAGATGGCAGACGAGATTGCCTCGCTGCTTGATTTTGTCTTGAGCGTTTTGCGTCGCTTTGGATTCAATGATTTTGACTTCAAACTCAGCACACGCAACGCAGATAAATCAGTTGGATCTGACGAAATTTGGCAAAAAGCAACTGACGCGTTACGTGAGGCGTTAAACCGCCACGGGTTGCAATTCACTGTTGCACCGGGCGATGCCGCTTTTTATGGTCCAAAGATCGACATCGATGTTCGAGATGCGATTGGCAGAAAGTGGCAATTGAGCACGATTCAGTGTGACTTCAATCTTCCAGAACGCTTTGGCCTTGAATACATTGCAACTGATAATGCGCGAAAGCGTCCGATCATGTTGCATCGTGCATTGTTTGGCTCGATTGAGCGGTTCTTCGGCGTGCTTCTCGAACACTACGGTGGGGCGTTTCCGACTTGGCTCGCGCCAGTTCAAGTGCGTGTGCTTGCCGTTGCCTCTGCTCATGAAGAATACGCAGCCAAAGTTGTGCAGCGTTTAGTTGACGAGGGATATCGAGTCGATCAGCTTGTCGCTGACGAACAACTTGGCAAGCGAATTCGTGCATCAAAGCTCGAACGAATTCCTTATGTATTGGTTGTTGGCGATGACGATGTCGCAAATTCGACTGTCGGCGTTAATCCTCGTGGTGGCGACGTACGTCGCGACGTGCCATTGACCGACTTTCTTCAACAACTTTCAGCAGATGTGGGCGAAACTCGAAGTGTCGCTTAGTCAATTGGTCGGCCATTCGTGTTAGAGAGAATCTGGAATGGTTGGCGAGCCGATTATGTCGTTCACGGGCAGGGTGCGCAAAAGAAGTCGGACAAATCAGTTTTTACCCAAATACTTGACAGTGGTATGTCTGATGAGCAGTGCTACATCGTGCATCGTGGAGAAAAAGTCTTTGCGATAATGAACGCATTTCCATATACCTCGGGTCATCTCTTGGTTGTGCCGTACCGTGAGGTTGCCGAACTTGAAGACTTATCTCACGACGAGACTTCAGAACTTTGGGCAACAGTAACGACAGGCGTCAAAGTCTTGAAGTCGGTTTACAAGCCCGAAGCGATGAACGTTGGCATCAACCTTGGTGCTGCCGCCGGTGGCAGCATTGCGCAGCACTTGCATGTGCACATAGTTGGTCGATGGGGCGGGGACACAAATTTCATGGTTGCTACTGCCAACACGAAAATTTTGCCTGAGGCGCTCGATGTCAGTGCTGATCGAATTCGAAAAGCCTGGATAAAAATTTAGTGAACGTGGTCTTCAATGTCTGATTCGCCCAATGAGATTCGTGACGAGTTGCCGAGTGATTTAAATGTCACGGCATTTGTTGGTCCGTATAAATTTCCTGATAACAGTCGCCGACGAATTCCGGGTTTGATCTATTTAGTTGTTGCCGCGCTGAGTTTTGTGCTGTGGGTTACACAGCGCGACAACGAATCAGCGCTTGTCAGCGACGGCTTTCTCGGCGCGGCCATAATGCTGGCACTCGTGGGTCTGTTTTCTCTTTCGTCTTCGTGGCGAATGACGGTTGATGAAAAACTTGCTTTAGTGCATGCAACTCGTGCAGTTGGTTTCGCGGTGGGTCACGCTTCGGCACAACAAGTTTGGCGCGGCTTTCGAAGTCGACCAACTTGGAGAGTGATGTGTTACAGCGCACAAGAACCGCCGTTGCAGCGCGGACTAGTTTTGATTGACGCTGTAGACGCACGAATTGTCGAGTGTCTAGTCGAAGCAAATCCAGAGAGTTAGGCTGTAAAGATGTTTGATGGCAGATTTCGCCACCAGGTAGAGCGAGTTGTTCGGCCAGTGGGCGAGCAACTTCGAAAAACGAAAATCTCGCCTGATCATTTGACGTTGCTGGGTTTAGTCGTCGCTGTTGGTGCTGCCGTGGCGATTGGCTTTGGCGCACTACGCCTCGGGTTGTTATTGGTCGTACTTGCAGCGTTGCCCGATTTGCTGGATGGTGCATTAGCCAAAGCATCTAATCAAAGCAGCCAACGCGGAGCTTTTTTTGACTCGACAATCGATCGAGTAACTGATGCCGTGTTGCTTGGTGGTGTTGCTTGGTTTTTGGGTTATCAAAGAGGTGCGTTCGCCTCTGTTTTGGTTTTCGCTGTTATGGCAGTTTCGTCGCTGATTTCGTATCAGCGCGCAAAGGCTGAGTCGCTCGGTTTAAACGCCAAGGGTGGCTTGATGGAGCGAGCAGAGAGAATAATTTTGCTTTGCGTAGGTCTGCTTTTTGACGCGCTTCTCTTTTGGGCGATGGTGCTTATGCTCATTTTGGTCACCATGACGGCGGTGCAGAGATTCTTCAAAGTTTGGAATCAAGCGGCGGTTGCGCCGGCCACTGCTGATCGTGTCGCGTTGCGTCAGTCACGACGGGCCTCTCGTCGAGCTCAACGCGACGATCGACGTCTTAGGGTGGCACGGCGTCGTCGTGTGCAGTGACAAATAATTCAGAGACACAAACAAAAGCATCGCGCACTGACGCATTGATCATTTTTGGCTACAGGGTCGTAAGCCGAGTTACAAAAATTTTGCCGCCTACGGCTGTCGCAGTTGTAACTGCCATCGTTGTGCCGATCATTTGTGTTTTTCTGCGCAAACAGCGACAGATCGTCGCTCGCAACATGCGTAGAGTCAGCCCAGAGTTGCGGGGCTTTAAGTTGCGACGTGCAGTAAGTAAGTCATATCAAAGTTATGCGCGTTACTACATTGAAACTTTTCGACTTCCAAATCTGACAAAGAAAAACATTGATGCCAAAATATTGGTAACAGGTTTCGAACACATCGAGAACGCTCTCAATCTCGGCAAGGGTGTAATCTTGGCTTTGCCTCACTTGGGTGGGTGGGAGTGGTCTGGTAGGTGGTTGATTCATCAGGGGCACAATTTAAACGCCGTTGTTGAAAAACTCGATTCAACAGCTCTATTTAAAATGTTTGTCGATTTGCGCAAGAGTTACGGGGTCAATGTAATTCCACTCGATGACAAGGCTGGTGTTGCTGTGCAAGAAGCCTTGTCCAAAAATGAGATAGTCGCACTGTTGAGTGATCGCGACTTGCAGGGCAACGGAATTGAAGTCGAATTCTTCGGCGAGCGAACAACTGTGCCTGCTGGCCCGGCTTTCTTTGCGTTGCGCACCGGTGCGGCATTGTTGCCTCTGGGCACTTATTTTGCAAAGGGTCTTGATCAACACGAAACAATCGTTCGACCTGCGGTGGATATTCAGCGCACAGGATCGCTGCGCGATGACATGAGCAGAGCTGCTCAAAATTTAATTAGTGAATTTGAAATATTGATCAGGAAAAAACCAGAGCAATGGCACTTGTTTCAACCCAACTGGCCGAGTGACAAAATTGCCGATGTCAATTAACTGAACGCGTCGAATAATTGGCTGATGGCTTGTGCTTGACCGCCAGAAGTTGAAGACATAACGGCAATCGGTAGCACCCCTATTTGTGACCAACCATAAAGACGCTCGCGAACAGTGTCGACGTCGCCAGAAATAGTGCAGTCGTCTAACCATTCGTTGTCCATCGCCGAAATGATTTCGGTATTGCGCGATTCTTTGGCCGATTCTGACAAAATTTTTTCAAATGCATCAATTTGCTCGCCGTAACCACACGCACGCCAATAGTTTCTGTAGTTAGGCAAAGTGACATAGCCGACCAAGGTTTTGCGGTGAATTGCTCTTGCAGCCTCAACATCGTCGCTAATCACCGTCGGGATCATGTTGGCAAGAAACATATTGCTGCGCTTCGAGTCGGGGAGCAGTGCGATTTGCGTAGCAATGCTTTTGCGCGATGCATTAGCCCAAATGGCACCGTTTGAAATCTCGCTCGCCAAGTGCATCATTTTGTTGCGCAGCGCCGCCAAATAAATAGGCGGAAGATCGCCTGAAAAGCGTTCTTGAGCCTTCATGGTTGCAAGATAATTTTTGATGTCGGCTAAGGGTGTTGCGGTTGTAGCACCAAGGCGGTCGATGACTGGTCCGTGGCTAACACCTAATCCAAGAGCGAACCGTCCGTTTGAAACTTCATGGATGTGTGCTGCAGTGTTTGCCATTTCAATTGCGTGGCTGTAGTAAATCGGTTGGATCGATGTCCAAAACTTGATCTCATTTGTCGAGTGTGCCAATGAGACACAAAGACCCATTGTTGCACCCAGGCTTGGGCAAGCGATGCCAGCAAATTTCAATTCTTCGGCACGGCGGGCGAGTTCGAGTATCGCATGTCGTTTTTTTGCCGGTGCAACCATCGAAACTGCTGGTCGGAAGTTTTCGGCTGAATTCATGCTTTTAAACTAGTCGCAATGGTCGTACCGTGTAAGCGGTGAACACTGTGAGTAGCGAATCAAGTTTTGGAACAAATTTTGTGCGCAAGAAGATGTTGCGCATCGGTTTGATATCCCCATACAGCTTGACTATTCCTGGCGGAGTGCAAGCACAAGTTTTGGGTTTGGCTCGTGAATTGCGAAAAATGGGGCATGAAGCGCGCGTTCTCGGACCTTGCGACGGACCACCGCCCGAACCATTCGTGACACCACTCGGCAATAGTTTGCCAACTGCCGCGAACGGTTCAATCGTGCCACTTGCGCCAGACCCATCAGCGGCGTTGCGCACGATTCGAGCGATCAACGATGAAGCATTCGACGTTTTGCATTTGCATGAACCGATTGCTCCCGGGCCAACGGTGACAGCACTGTTGTTGAGGTTGGCGCCGATGGTCGGCACGTTTCACGCAGCCGGTGATATTGCTTGGTACGGCAGGCTCAGCAAAGGAGTGAACTGGATCGCAGATTTTTTGGATGCGCGAGTTGCGGTTTCTCCGCAAGCCCGCGAACTTGCACATCGATATTTGGGCGGTGAATACGAAATTCTTTTTAACGGCATCGAAAGCGATCTCTATTCGCGCCCAAATGTTTTGCGGGGCGAAACGAAATCAATTTTCTTTTGTGGCAGATACGAGCCACGCAAAGGTCTGGCGGTTTTGCTCGAAGCATTTGAAAAAATTGCAGATGACGTAGAGCTTTGGGTTGCATCTGACGGCGAGGGTATCGAAGAACTAAAAGCAAAATATTCGCACGACAGCCGTATCTTGTGGCTTGGCCGAATTACTGATGCCGAAAAAATAGATCGCTTGGCGAAGTGCAGCGTGTTTTGTGCGCCAAGTTTGCATAGCGAATCTTTCGGCATTGTCGTTCTTGAGGCAATGGCCAGCGGTGCACCAGTGGTTGCGAGCTCTCTCGAGGGATATCGAAACGTTGCCACTCATGATGTCAATGGCTGGCTGATTGAGCCAGGTGATGTGCAAGGCCTGACTGAGAGTCTGGCCAAAATTATCGACGACAAACAGTTGGCCGAACGCTTGCGACAAAGTGGTCTCGAGAGAGCGAAAGAACTCTCAATGCGACGTCTGGCTGAAATCTATGTCGAGATTTATCACAAAGTCTTAGAGCGTGAGAGTTTCAATCCAGATCATCATCCGAAAAGTCGTGTGGTACGAATGTTCTCAGATCGCGTTTTGCGCAAACCTCAGCGGTTATAGCCAAGCAGTAGAATAAGTTTCTACCCCCGTGAGAAAGCAAGAGGAATCATGTCGAATTTAGTTTGGCTTGTTGTAATCGTTGTTCTTGTCGGTTTTGTTGCATTGTCGTACAACTCTTTGGTGCAAAGGCGAAATCAAGTTAAAAATGCATGGTCGCAGATTGATGTGCAATTAAAGCGAAGAATTGAACTCATTCCAAATCTCGTTGAGACGGTCAAGGGCTACGCCGACTTTGAGCAAAAGACTCTGCAACAAGTCATCGCTGCACGTAATGTGGCCATGGCAGCTCCGAGCACCGTTGCAGAGCAAGCCGGCGCTGACAACGCTCTTTCGGGTGCGTTGCGACAGTTGTTTGCGCTATCTGAGTCGTATCCAGACCTGAAAGCGAACGCAAGTTTTTTGAGTCTTCAAGAAGAACTCAGCAATACAGAAAGCCGCATTGCCTATGCTCGTCAGTTCTTTAACGATGCAGTTCTGACATACAACAACGCTGTGCATTCGTTTCCCAGTGTTATCTTCGCTTCGATTTTCAAGTTCAAAGAAAGCGAATTTTTTGAGGCGACCGACGCCGAAAAAGTTGCGCCGAAAGTGCAGTTCTAGACCTTCTAGTTTTTATGCACGACTTAATTTCTTCGAATAAACGACGATCAGTATTTTTGCTGTTGGGCTTTGTCGTGTTGACGGTTGCAGCCGGGGCGGCGGCTGGTCAGGTTTCGGGCAATCCGGTATTCGGTACTTCGATCGCACTCATCATTTCTGCGGTGATGGCGTTTACGTCATATTGGAAATCAGATTCGATTGCGTTGCGGGTTAGTCGTGCCAAGCCAGCAGACGAGCAGGTTTATAAGCGACTGCATAATTTGGTCGAAGGTCTTTGCATCGCAGGTGGTTTACCAAAGCCGCGGGTTTATGTCATCGACGACCCGGCACCGAATGCCTTTGCTACAGGTCGCAACCCGAAGCATGCCGCCATTGCCGTCACGAGTGGGTTGCTAGAAAAACTTGATCGAGTTGAACTCGAAGGTGTTCTAGCGCACGAACTTTCGCACATCAAGAACTATGACATTTTGGTATCGACTTTGGCTGTGACGCTTGTCGGTACGGTAGCCATCTTGACCGACTTGGCGATTCGCATGATGTGGTGGAATGGTGGGCGAGTTAGTCGCTCCTCAGATCGCCAGAACTCGAGCAACCCACTCGCGCTCGTGGGTTTTGCATTACTGATTATCGCCCCGATTATCGCTCGCATAATGCAAGCGAGTGTGAGTCGTCGTCGCGAAACTCTCGCAGACGTCTCGGCGTGTCAATTGACTCGCTACCCACCGGGTTTGATATCAGCTCTTGAAAAACTTCAGGCAGACAGCACAGTTACGCACTCAGCCAGTATGGCCACGGCCCATATGTGGATTGAGCAACCGTTATCGGGGGTGAATGACGCAGGCAGGCTAGCTGGATTTCATAAACTGTTTAATACCCATCCACCGCTCTCGGAGCGAATAGCACTCTTAAGGGAGATGTAAAAATGCGTAGTCGTCAAAAACAAACAATTGTTGCATTGGTTGCCGCTGGCTTATTAGTTGCAAGTTGCAGTGGCTCAACTGAATCTTCAAGTTCAGAGAGTGTTGAATCAACGGTTGCAAGTGTGGAAGACACCACAACTACGACGACAATTCCAATCGTGAGGGCGCCATTGACGGGTGCGCAAGCGCCAGATGAAACAGTCATAGGTCGACCGGCGATGGTCGTAAAAATTGATAACCATCCAAAAGCGCGGCCGCAATGGGGTTTGAATCAGGCCGATATTGTCTTCGAAGAAAACGTTGAGCAGTTGACTCGTTTCGCCGCAGTCTTTCAATCACAAGGCAGCGACCCTGTTGGTCCGATTCGCAGTGGTCGGTTACAAGATGTTGATCTGCTCGCATCTCTAAATGCTCCGTTGTTCGTCTGGAGTGGAGGTAACGCAAAAGTGACCTCTGAAATTAGAAAGTCCACGATGATCGATTTAAGTCATTCGGCAGCAAACGAGGCCGGAGGTTTTAGACGCGAGTCGAGTCGTGTTGCTCCGCATAACTTGGTCGCTGAGACCTCGAAATTATGGACACTCGCGCCAGCCGATGCCAAACCACCCGTGCCGCAGTTCGAATATCGTGCTGATGGTGAAACCGTGCCTGCGGGTTCGAAGCCTTCTGGTGCGGTAAAAATCTCGATGGATGGTGTCGATGTGATGTGGGAGTGGAGCCCAGAGAACTTGACATTCATTCGTTCACAAGACGACAAACCGCACGTTGACATGGAAGATGTTCGAGTAAACGCGCCGAATGTCATCGTGATGTCAGTTGTCTACGGCAAGTCAGGTTCGAGTCCGGTTGCCAAAACAATTGGTAGCGGTGAAGTTTGGGTCTACACAGCAGGTGCTTTGATTCAAGGTTCGTGGGAGCGAACAGATCCGCTCAAGCCGTATGTGTTTAAAGACACAAAGGGCGCAGTTATCAAACTCACACCAGGTCGCACTTGGGTAGAGGTAATTCGGGCGAAATCAGCGGTTCATATTCCTGAGGGCATTGACACCGCCAGCGTTCCGTATCCGTAAAACTCAAAAGAGAACCCAAGATCGGGCTCGCTACGATAAGTCGTAGTAGTTGAAAGGTTTATTTATGGCCAAGCGTGAAAACGAAAATAAAGCTGTCTCTTCAACTGGGTCAATGATCGTCAAGCGTGGTCTGGCAGAAATGCTTAAGGGTGGCGTAATTATGGACGTCGTCAATCCTGAGCAAGCCAAGATTGCTGAAGATGCTGGTGCGTGTGCGGTTATGGCACTTGAACGTGTGCCGGCAGATATTCGTCGCGACGGTGGCGTAGCGCGAATGAGCGACCCCGAAATGATTTCAGGTATTCAGGCCGTTTGTTCAATACCAGTTATGGCCAAGGCACGCATCGGACATTTCGTCGAAGCGCAAGTGCTTGAATCGCTAGGTGTCGACTTTATTGACGAGAGCGAAGTTCTTACCCCGGCTGATGAAACTCATCACATAGACAAGTTGAAGTTCACTGCTCCGTTTGTTTGTGGTGCAACAAATCTCGGCGAGGCTTTGCGACGCATCAGTGAAGGCGCTGCGTTGATTCGCTCAAAAGGCGAAGCGGGCACGGGCAACATTGTTGAAGCAGTTCGCCACCTTCGTTCGATAATTGGCGACATTCGCAAGATCACCCAAGCAGACTCAGCCGAAATTTTTGATTGGGCCAAGAAATTGCAAGCACCGTTGCCGCTCGTGCAAGAAATCGCCGAGACTGGTTGGCTGCAGGTTCCATTGTTCTGCGCTGGCGGTATTGCGACACCAAGCGACGCAGCTCTTGCAATGCAACTTGGAGCAGAAGCTGTTTTCGTTGGCTCGGGCATTTTCAAGAGCGATGACCCTGCGCCGCGAGCAAAAGCGATTGTCGAAGCAACTACTCACTTCCGTGATCCAGAGATCATTGCCAAGGTGAGTCGCAATCTGGGCGTGCCGATGACCGGCATAGGTATGGACAAGATTGAGCAGCGATATGCGGAGCGTGGCTGGTGAACGATTCGAGGCCTCCAGGTGGTTCGTGTATCACAACCTAAGTCGACGAAAGTTGTCGGTGTATTAGCTCTCCAAGGTGCTTTTAGTAGTCATGCAAAGGTTCTTGACTCGATTGGTGTAGCGACGCAAGAAGTAAGAACCCCACAAGATTTGTCGTCTGTAGATGCGCTTGTTATGCCGGGAGGCGAGTCGACAACGATGTCGCAATTGCTCGAGTCTTCTGAACTATTTGAGCCGATTAAGAAACTCATAGGTGAAGGTCTGCCTGTTTTCGGCACCTGTGCCGGAATGATTCTGTTAGCAAGCAAGATAATTGACGGTCGTGATGATCAGGTTTCCTTTGGCGCAATTGATATCGAAGTTCAGCGCAATGCCTACGGACGGCAAATTGACAGCTTTGAAGCTGATATCAATGTCGAAAGTTTTGACAGCCCGTTTCATGCGGTTTTTATTCGAGCCCCGCGAATCGTTAAAGCCGATGGGTCAGTTGAGATTTTGGCTGAGTTCGGTGACGACATAGTTTTGGCCAAACAAAAGAATGTGTTGGTCGCTTCATTTCACCCCGAACTTTCGCCCGATAAGCGAATTCATGAGATGTTTGTAAAGGAGATATAAAAATGTCGGGTCACTCTAAATGGGCAACAATCAAGCACAAGAAAGCAGCGATCGATAAAGTTCGCGGCAAGACATTCGCAAAGTTGGCGCGATTGCTCGAAGTTGCTGCGCGCGAAGGTGGTGGTGATGTTGCTACGAACGCTTCACTGCGCACGGTTGTAGCAAAAGCGAAAGCTGCATCGATGACCAACGACGCAATCGACCGAGCGATCAAACGCGGCATGGGTGAAACCGATGGCAAAGCATACGAGTCGGTCACTTACGAGGCTTATGCACCTGGTGGTGTGGCGATGCTGATCGATATTTTGACTGACAATCGCAATCGCACTGCGGCAGATGTTCGCATCATTTTTTCGAAGCAAGGCGGCTCGATGGCCGCGCCTGGTTCTGTTGGTTGGCAGTTTTCTCGTAAGGGTGTAATTCTTGTGCCGAAGTCAGCAAGCGAAGAAGAGTTGATGACGATTGGTTTAGATCACGGATTAGAAGACATCACTGCAGAAGAAGAAATGTGGCATGTCACTTGCGACCCGAGCCAGGTTTATGAACTCAAAGCGGCACTCGAATCCGCAAAAATCTCAGTGAGCTCGGCGACTTCGACAATGCTCTCAGCTAATACAGTCACGATTAATGATCCCGACGAAGCGAAAGCGATATTAAAAATTATGAACGAACTCGATGACAATGATGACGTACAAGACGTCTACGCAAATTTTGATATCTCCGAATCACTGATGCAGGAAGTAGGTTAAATCGTGGCAACGCAAAAGCCTGTTGACGTCGGCGATCTTGCACCAGACTTCAATTTGCCGGGCACATCAAACAAGAATTATTCGCTGTCACAGTTTCGCGGACAAACTGTCGTGCTCGTGTTCTACCCAGGTGACAACACTTTGGTTTGCACCAAGCAACTGTGCGCATATAACAACGAGCTGAGTCAGTTCGCAAATGTGAACGCGCAAATCTTGGCGATTTCGGCGCAAGATATTGCCAGCCATGAGGCGTTCAGCGCTAAGCAAGGCTATAAATTTCCGCTTCTTTCCGATACTGACAAAACGGTTGCCGGTCTTTATTCAGTAGTTGGTCTTTTGGGTCTGCCGCGGAGAAGTGTTTTTGTGATCGATGCCGAAGGTGTCATTAAATATGCGCATCGCGCAGTGCTCGGAGTGACCTTTAGACCAGTAAGCGAACTAATCGAGGCAGTCGCCAAAGCGTAGATAGGCATCTACTAGGATGAACATATGTTCGCCCCCTGTGCAAGCATTGTTCTGGGCATTGATCCTGGTTTGACCCGTTGCGGTTATGCGGTTTTGCGTGTTTCCGGAAACACCGAAGTCTCGATGTCTGCACTCGGTGTGTTGCGAACAAGTCCTGAAAAAGACTTACCGAATCGTCTCGCTGAGATCGCCGGCGAGATTGAAGAGTTACTCGAAGAGTATCAACCATCTGCAGTAGCAGTCGAGCGTATATTTTTTCAATCGAATGTGCGCACGGCCATGAGTGTTGGACAAGTTAGCGGGTTGGTGTTGAGCGCTGCAGCCAGACGTGGGGTCGAAGTAGTTCAGTATTCGCCAAATCAAGTGAAACTTGCGGTAACAGGTTGGGGTAGTGCCGACAAAGCGCAGGTTCAAAAAATGGTCAAACAACGACTGAAGTTAAATTCAATTCCGAAACCTGCAGATGCGGCAGATGCTGCAGCGATTGCGCTTTGTCACATTGCGTCGAGTCCATTATCCGCAAAGATTGCTCAGTCGACGATGGGTTCGACGTGATTGGTTCGTTGCGTGGGGTTGTTTTAGAGCGCACAAGCGACTCGACAGTTTTGCTTGAAGTCGGTGGTGTTGGCTATTTGGTTCATGTCACGCCGCGCACACTCGGTGAACTTGAGCCAACTTCCAAAGCTTTTTTGTACGTGCACCATCATGTGCGTGAAGATGCGCAAACGCTTTATGCATTTCTTGATCGCGACGAGCGCAAATGCTTCGAAGTATTAGTTGGCACACATGGTGTGGGGCCAACGATGGCGATGGCGGTCTTGGCAACCCATTCACCTCGCGCGTTGGTTGACATTGTCGCTGGTGCAGATATCGCCGCATTGACTCTTGTCTCTGGTGTTGGCAAGAAAACTGCAGAACGGTTGTTAATTGAACTTAAGAACCGTTTGCATTTGAATATTCTCGAACCATCAAATCAAGTTGGGGGTTCGTCAAGCGTCGGAGATGTGCGCGATGCGTTGGCTGGTCTGGGTTACTCGGCAGAAGAGATTCGAGATGTATTGCGTGAAATCAATGTTGGCACCGACCCAGAACTAATGTTGCGTGAAGCGTTGAACATGTTGGGGGCGCGTCGTGCGTGAAGAATTTACTGATCCTGCGATCACCACAGATCCGGCAGATCTTGACGACATTGGTTTGCGCCCCAAATCGCTCGACGATTTTGTTGGTCAGCGCGAACTCAAAGAACACCTTGGCATTGTTCTTGAGGCTGCTCGAAAGCGAGAACAATCTGCCGATCACATTTTGCTTGCAGGGCCGCCGGGTTTGGGTAAAACAACCATGGCGGGCATCGTTGCCAGTGAGATGTCGGCAAAAATCCACATCACTTCTGGTCCGGCCCTTGAACGAGCGGGTGACTTGGCGTCGATTCTCACCAAGCTTGATGTAAACGATGTCTTGTTTATCGATGAGATTCACCGGTTGTCACGCCAAGTTGAAGAGATTTTGTATCCCGCAATGGAAGATTTTCAGATCGACATCGTTGTCGGCAAAGGTCCATCGGCTTCGTCTATTCGACTAACTCTGCCAAAGTTCACATTGATTGGTGCCACGACTCGTACTGGCATGATCACTGGTCCGTTGCGAGATCGCTTCGGCCTGGTTGCGCGTCTCGACTTTTATGAAGTCGATGAGCTTGAGCAAATCGTCTTACGTACGGCACGAATTCTCAAAGTACCAATCGACAAGCATGGCGCAATCGAAATTGCGCGCAGGTCTAGAGGTACACCGCGAATTGCAAATCGTTTGTTGCGCCGTGTTCGTGATCACGCCGAGGTACGCGGCGATGGACAAGTTACAAAAGAGAGCGCACGACAGGCCCTATCAGTTTTTGGCGTTGACGAACTCGGACTCGACAAGGTTGATCGATCGATTTTGTCTGCACTATGTCGACAGTTTGCGGGCGGGCCAGTTGGCTTGTCGACGTTGGCAATCTCGGTTAGTGAACAGACAGAGACAATTGAAGATGTCTATGAGCCATTTTTGATTCAGCAGGGTTTGTTGGCTCGAACACCTCGGGGCAGAGTAGCGATGCCACTGGCATGGCAGCATCTTGGCCATACGCCACCTGAGACTGCTCCAGAATTATTTTAAAATAGTTCTTCTGTGCGAATTGAAGACTTTGATTACGAGCTGCCAACTGAGCTAATTGCCCAGACGCCAGTTGAGCCGCGAGATTCAGCGCGATTGTTGGTTGATCAAGGTTCGAGTCTTGCGCTGCATCGTCAAGTTAAAGATCTCGTTGAGTTCTGTCGACCCGGAGACGTTGTGGTTGTTAACGACACGAAGGTTATTCCGGCGCGACTGCGATTGGTGCGAGAGTCGGGTGGCGCAGCAGAGGTTTTGCTGCTCGAGCAAGATTCGGTAGCGCCTTCTAAATGGGAGGCGCTAATTCGCCCGGCAAAGCGTCTCAAGTTAGGTGAAACACTTTTTGCATCTGACAATTCTGAAGTTGTTCGCATTGGCGAACGCACCAAGGCTGGTGACACATTCATTGTCGAGCTTGTCGGCCAAACCCGTGACGATGTCGAGGCACTGCTTAAAAAATTTGGCGAGATGCCTCTGCCTCCATATATCGAAACACGACTCGAGCAGGCAGACAGATATCAGACGGTTTACGCCAACCGACCTGCGTCTGCTGCTGCGCCAACAGCAGGGTTGCATTTCACGCCAAAACTATTATCAGATTTGAAAAGCTCAGGTATAAAAATTCTTACTGTTGATTTGACAGTCGGCTTAGACACCTTTGCGCCGGTGACATCTGAAAACCCGTTAGATCATCCGATGCATAGCGAGCACTATCGCGTCACCGAAGAAACTCTCGAAGAGTGTGCTCGAGCCGAACGGGTTATTGCCGTTGGTACAACTGCTACTCGCGCACTCGAATCGGCTGCAACTAGCGGCGTTTTATCTGGTCGGACCAAGATGTTTATCTCTCGTGGGTATGAGTTCAAAGTTGTAGATCTGTTGTTGACCAATTTTCATATGCCACGCACAACTCTTTTGATGATGATCGAAGCATTTGTCGGCCCGCGTTGGCGTGATCTTTATTCGGTGGCGATTGCCGAGCGATATCGCATGCTTTCGTTTGGTGACGCCATGCTTTTGAATCGCCACCTGTAACGCCATCAATGTTTACAACTTGCAACTAGATACCGTGTAGTCGCATGTTCGCCGTCAAATTTCGTGAAACTGCGCGCGACCAATCGGCTCGCGCTGGCATCGCCACAACTCATAGAGGCGAATACGAAACACCCTGCTTTATGCCAGTGGGCACTCGTGGAGCGATTAGACATTTGAGTGCGCAAGATTACGAAGAACTTGGTGCGCGCATTGTGTTGGGCAACACCTACCACTTAATGCTTCGACCGGGCGCCCAAGTTGTCTCAGACTTGGGAGGCCTTGGCGCTTTTGCAGGCTGGAAAGGTCTGACTCTTACCGATTCGGGTGGCTTTCAAGTTTTTTCATTGAATCCAGATGTCGACGATGAAGGTGTTTCATTCAGGTCAACATATGACGGTTCAATGCACAGATTCACTCCAGAATCTGCAGTGATTACCCAGCAGCTTCTCGGCGCAGATATACAAATGGTTTTAGATGTCTGTGCTTCATTGCCTGCCACTGATGAAGTAATCAGGCTTGCGTTGAAGCGCACTTCGAATTGGGCAGAGCGAGCCAAGGCAACTCACACGCGACCTGACCAAAGTTTGTTTGGAATCGTACAAGGTGGCATTGACCCGGTGTTGCGTCAAGAGAGTGCAAAAATTACGGCGAATTTAGAATTTGATGGTTACGGAATTGGCGGCTTGTCAGTAGGCGAGACCCGTGAAGAAATGTTGGTTGCACTCTCTGCGGCGATTGAACATTTGCCGAAAGATCGTCCGCGATATTTGATGGGAGTTGGCGACCCAGCTTCATTGGTCGAAGCTGTCAATCTTGGTGTTGATCAATTTGACTGTGTGATGCAGACTCGAATTGGTCGCCATGGCACTGCACTCACCTCGGCGGGCAAACTAAATATCACCCGTGCCGAGTTTTCAACCAGTCAAGACCCGATAGATCTTCAATGTGCGTGTCCAGTTTGTAAGCGACACACGCGAGGTTATATTCGCCATCTATTTCAAGTCAACGAACCAACGGCAGCGCGACTGGTTTCGATTCATAACATCGCTTTTACTTTGAACTTAATGAAGCAAATGCGAGATGCAATCGCAATCGGTGAGTTCTCTAGTCTGCGAAAGTCATTATTGGCCGTGTGGGCAGACACTGCGAACGACAAGGCATAACCCCTAGACTTGCTTGCTATGTCTTTAACTATTAATTCGTTGTTTTCGACCATTTCACCAGGCCTCGTGGCCGCAGCGGCTGACGAACAAGCTTCAAATCCGATTCTCGGTTTTTTGCCTCTTGTTCTGATCTTCGCCGCAATGTATTTCTTGTTGTTACGACCACAACGCAAGCGCCAGAAAGAAACTGCGAACTTGCAAAAGAGTATTGCTGAGGGCGACGAAGTGGTGCTGAACTCAGGCATTTATGGTTTCGTTTCTGCGGTCGAAGATGAATGGCTGTGGTTAGACATTGCCGATAAAGTCGAAATTCGCGTCGCCAAGGGTTCTATTGCTCGCAAAATTTCGGCGAATTCAAAGCCTGCCGAGTAACTCTCTGAGTTTTTGTAGACAGATTGCTCAAAAATAAATGAATAGACGCCGCCACATCGTTTCGCTGTCTCTACTGATCGCAGTCGTCCTATCTGGACTTGTCGCGAATCTAGTAGCCGGAAACACGCCGGCGCTCGGCCTCGACTTGCAAGGTGGTGCCTCTGTAACTCTGCAACCAGAAGGCGATTTTGATGCGACAGGTCTTGATGTCGCGGTTGAAATCATTCGAGCACGAGTCGACTCAATTGGCGTTGCTGAACCAGAAATTATTTTGCAAGGCAGCACTGTAGTTGTCAACCTGCCTGGCGTAAAAGATCAGCAACAGGCTCTCGACATAATCGGACGCACCGGTGAACTTCTGTTACGTCCTGTTTTGCAAACAGGCATCTTGAATCAAAACCCAGATACAAGTGTGCCGACGAGCGAAACGACGTTGCCGATAACTGAAACAACATTGCCCGAGTCAACTTCTGATTCAGTTGAAGATGGAGCAGGTTTAGTTTCGGGTGGTCCTGGTGCGTCAAAAGTAATTTCGACTGCTACAACTGTCGCTGCCAGCACGACGACAGTGGCCGAAACGGCGACGCCAGTGACTACCACTGAAACGCAAGAGGCCGACCCAGCGTCTGGTCTTGGTGATGATCCGAATGACCCGACACAGACCGTGTTGTTGCTCGATAAACAGGGTGTCGCTTATGTAGTTGGACCTGCGGGCGCATCGGGCAAAGTTTTCAAGAATGATGCGGTTGCAGATGTTCAATCGGGGCAGTGGGCTGTTGTCGTTGGTTTGCGAAGCGGACCAGATGGTGACCAATTATGGAACAGACTCGCCGCTGCATGTTTCAACAAGACTGCCGAATGCCCAACTGGGCAACTCGCAATGGTGCTTGATGGCACCGTTATCTCTGCGCCAACAGTAAACGAACCTGAGTTCACGGGCGGCACTGTGCAAATCACTGGTTCGTTCACGCCAGAAGAAGCACGTGATCTTGCCAAAATCCTCGAGTTCGGTGCAGTTCCTGTGCGCTTTGGTGTGTCACAAGCTCAGACAGTTTCGGCAACATTGGGCTCAGATTCGCTTCGCGCTGCTCTGATCTCCGGACTGGTTGGCATTTTGTTGGTTGCTTTGCTGTTGTTTGCCTATTACAGACTTATGGCTCTCTTTGTTCTTGCAGGTCTAAGCGTCTCAGTTGCGCTTTTGTGGAGCGTGATTTCTTTCTTGTCTCGCACCAATGGTCTTGCACTTTCGTTGTCGGGTATCGCCGGCATCATCGTTTCGATCGGCATAGCTGTTGACTCGTACATCGTGTTCTTTGAGCGAATTAAAGACGAGATTCGAGCTGGTAAGACTCTTAAAAATTCTGCATTGCGTAGTTTTGAGTCTGCATGGCGCACAATCGTCGCGGCCGATACGGTTTCTTTCATAGCCGCGATTGTGTTGTGGTATTTGACTGTCGGTTCGGTTCGCGGCTTTGCATTTTTCCTCGGTATTTCTGCGCTAACTGACATTCTTGTGACGTTCTTCTTTACGCGAAGCGCCGTTCTCCTTTATGCACGCTCAAAAGGCGCTCAAGGTCGCAAGATTCTTGGTATTCAAACAGTTAAGCCAGAGGTAATTTAATGAAAACTTTTTTCTCTGGTTTCGGTCGGCTCTATCGAGGCGAGACAACGTTCGACTTCATCGGTAAGCGTATTTTTGGCCTCACAGTCTCACTAGTAATTGTTCTCGCAGGGGCGGTTTCGCTTGTGTTTCAACGCCTTGAACTTGGCATTGACTTTCGCGGCGGCGTCGCATGGGAAGTGCCTGCTGGTTCTCTTACCGATCAGGATGCACGAAAAGTTCTTGACGCCAACAATGTTGAGGCGTCAAATGCCAAGATTCAATTTTTGACAGGCAGTGAGTTGCAAGTGATGCGAGTGCAAGTCGGCGATCAACCCGAAGCAGTTCGTCTTGCTGTTCAGCAATCTTTTGCCGAGCTGGCCAAAGTTGAAGTCGGAGAGGTGAGCGTTGCTTCGGTTAGTTCGTCTTGGGGACGCAGCATCACCGAAAAAGCAGTTCGAGCCTTGATTGCATTTTTTGTCATTGTTTCGCTTTATATATCTTGGCGTCTCGAATGGAAGATGGCGATTGCAGCATTTGTTGCGATGGTCCACGACGTATTAATCAGTGTTGGTGTTTATTCTCTATTCGGTTTTGAAGTAACGCCGGCAACTGTTGTTGCATTCTTGACGATCTTGGGATACTCGCTATATGACACCGTGGTTGTCTTCGATCGAGTTCAAGAGAATGCCGAAAAGTTCGCCACGTCACGTCAATCGTTTGCCAACATCGCAAACATCTCGACCAATGAAGTGCTCGCACGGTCGCTGAACACGACGCTCTCATCGGCTCTGCCAGTAATTTCTTTGTTGGTTGTTGGCTCATTCATGCTCGGGGCGAAGAGTCTCGAAGAGTTCGCAGTCGCACTTTTGGTAGGCATGTTGGCAGGCACTTATTCGTCGATTTTTGTTGCAGTTCCGCTTTTAGATTTGCTCAAGCGTGACGAAACGAGATATCGGCCATACAAGGGCCAGATCGCAACAGGTAGTGCGCTGTCAGAACTCATGGGCGCAGGTGAGAATTCAAAAATGGTCGCTGCGTCTTCGGGCACGGCAAATCTGGCGACAGGCACGAGTCAATCTGCAACAAGCAACACCGAAAAGCGGGTTACTGCTGTATTGACGCACCCACCGCGACCTCGAAAAAAACGCCGTTAGCACTACGCTTTAGACATGGCCACCTCATCAAGGGTGCTGCCGTGGCGGCGCCAAAATACAACGATTGCCGAAGAGCTCTCGCCGTTGCTGACTGCCTATAAGTCGAGGCATCCAAAGGGTTCGGTTTCGCTGATTAATACGGCCTATGAAATGGCTCGATCGGCACATGCGAACCAAAATCGATCCAGCGGAGAACTGTACATAAATCATCCAATTGCTGTTGCCCGAATCGTCGCCGACATTGGTCTTGATGAAGTTTCAATAGTTGCAGCATTGCTGCATGATGCTGTCGAAGATACCGAATTAACAATTTCTGACGTTGAAAGTAATTTCGGCAGTGAGGTGTCGGCAATTGTCGACGGTGTCACAAAACTTGAACGTCTCCAGTTTGATTCAAAAGAAGCACAACAGGCTGCGACAATGCGCAAAATGTTGGTGGCAATGGCCCGCGATTTGCGTGTGCTGATGATCAAACTTGCAGATCGCTTGCACAACATGCGCACGATTGCCGCGGTGCCTCATGAGAAACAGCAGAGGGTTGCACAAGAAACTCTTGACATTTATGCACCACTTGCTCATCGGCTTGGTATGCAAGAGATCAAACAGCAGCTAGAAGATTTGGCCTTTGCGGCGTTATATCCAAAGCGATACGCCGAACTCGATCATCTTGTTGCAACTCGTGCCCCTGAGAGAAATGTTTACCTGGCAAAGACCATCGGTCAAGTTCAACAATGGCTAGATGAAGTGAAGATTAAAGCTGAACTTACGGCGCGCGGTAAACACCTCTGGAGCATCTACGAAAAGATGGTGCAAAAGGGTCGCGAATTCGACGACATCTACGACTTGCTGGCGATTCGAATTGTCGTTCAATCAGAAAAAGATTGCTACACGGTGCTGGGTGCGATTCACGGGCATTGGAAGCCAATCGTGGGTCGATTCAAAGATTACATAGCGATGCCGAAATTCAACTTGTATCAATCACTGCACACGACTGTCGTCGGGCCTGGCGGCAAACCGATCGAGGTTCAAATTCGTACCCAAGAAATGCATCAGCGAGCAGAGTGGGGTGTGGCTTCACACTGGGCCTACAAAGACACTGTTACCGAAGGTGATATTGACTGGCTGAATCGCATTATTGATTGGCAAGGCGAGGTGTCAGACCCAAGTCAATTCTTGGAGATTTTGAAAACAGATCTTGAGCAAGACGAACTGTTTGTTTTCACCCCCAAGGGCCGTGTAATTACATTGCCCGTTTTGTCGACGCCAGTTGACTTCGCATACGCGGTGCACACAGAGGTCGGACATAGTTGCATGGGTGCTCGCGTGAATGGTCGCTTGGTTCCACTCGATTACAAACTTGCATCGGGTGATACTTGCGAAATTCTTGTTTCTCAAGGCGAGACAAGCGAGCCGACCGAAGATTGGCTTGAGTTTGTTGTTTCGCCAAAGGCGCGCAGCAAGATCAAACAATGGTTGACTCGTGAGCGTCATGAAGATCTCGTAGAAAATGGACGAGACGAACTTGTCGAGCGTCTTCGTCAAGCAGGTTTACCTGCACAAAAGATTTTGTCGTCGCAGGTATTGCAAGACGAAGTTGCACTTCTCAGTTTTGAGAGCGTGAACGAGTTTTTTGCCGCAATCGGCGACCAGCGAGTTGATGCTGTAGCAACGGTCGAGCGAATGTCGAAACGTATGCGCGATGGTTTGCAGCCAGATCAACTATCGATGTCATCAGTTGGCGGCAAAATCACGAGTGTTAACCAAAAAAATGGTGTGCATATAGATGGCATGCCCGACGTACTTATTCGCCTCTCGAGGTGTTGCACGCCAGTCCCGCCCGATGAGTTGATGGGCTTTATGACTAAAGGTCGCGGCGTGACGGTGCATCGAGCCGACTGCGCAAATGCCGCAGCTCTTGCCGAAGACTCAGCGCGAGTAGTCGACGTTGAATGGTCGTCTGATGGTGCAAATACAATGTTTGTCGCGGCGGTTGAAGTTAAAGCATTAGATCGTTCACGATTGTTGCGAGATGTTGCCAATGCACTTTCGGACGAGCATGTGAACATTGTGGCGTGCACAACGCACACCGGCTCAGACAGAGTGGCGCGAATGCGATTTGAGTTTGAGTTCGCTGACCCCAGTCACTTGCAGTCAGTTTTGAGGGTGATCAAGCGCATTGACGGCGTTTACGATGCAAGTCGGGTGCTGCCGGGGGTTGAATCGGTCTCACTTGACTCAGAAGATATTGCGCACCCGTCGGCGTCTAGATGATGATTCGCTTAAGTCGCCAAAGCGTCTAGCCTTCACGCGTGCCTGAATTCAAGACTTCGCCTGGTACTCGCGACATATTGGCGCCTAATTCTGCGCGTTGGCGTGCTTTTCAAGAGGTTTTTGCTCGCACAGTCGAAGCCGCTGGTTATAGCTACATCATTCCACCAATGTTTGAAGACCTAGATGTCTTTTTGCGACTTGGTGAAGCAACCGAAGTGGTGACCAAAGAAATGTACGACTTTCACGACAAAGGAGGTCGCCATGTTGCTTTGCGACCCGAGCAGACAGCGAGTGTTTGTCGAGCTTTTGTCGAGCATCGTCCGACTACGCCGTGGAAAGTTTGGTATTCGGGTCCGAATTTTCGGTACGAAAAACCTCAACAGGGCAGGTATCGACAATTTGACCAAGTTGGTGTCGAGGCTCTTGGTGCCGATGACCCGTTGCTTGATGCCGAAGTAATCGCATTAGCGGCAAAATTTTACGCAGACCTGGGACTAAAAAAAGTACATCTATCAATCAACACGCTTGGCGACGAAGGTGACCGCGAGAAATATTCGCAACAGTTGTCTAAGTATCTAAGAGAAAACGAAAAAGGTCTTACCGCTGAAAGTCGCGCCACGTTAGAACGCAATCCACTACGTGTACTCGATTCAAAGCGTGAGCCAGATCAAAAAGTAATCGAAGCAGCCCCCGTTATTCGAGATTCGATTAGCACAACGGCGAGTGCACATTTCGAAACTGTCTTACAGGCGCTAGATGCGTTGAATATCAAATACGAAATAAATAATCGTTTGGTGCGTGGCCTCGATTATTACCGGCGCACGACATTTGAATTCACATCAACGGCACTCGAAGCCGCGCACACGGCAATTGGTGGTGGTGGACGCTACGACGGTCTGGTTGAAGCACTTGGTGGGCCAGCGACACCAGGCATCGGCTTTGCGTTGGGTCTAGATCGCACACTTCTTGCATGTGACGCCGAACAAGTTTTTGATGCGCCACAAACTGCGGTAGATGTCTTTATTGTCGACACAGTTGATGGTCGTCACGCTCACGAATTGTGTCATTTGTTGCGTAGCAACGGTTTTCGTGCAGACCGCGCCTATGACTTGCGAAGTATGAAGGCTCAAATGAAGTCGGCAGACCGAAGTGGTGCGAAAGTCGCACTAATAATTGGCACCGAAGAAGTAGAGAAATCGAGCATAATGTTACGGCCCATGGGCTCTGGCGAGCAGTACTCAATCGCTCGAAAAGATTTGCTCGGCGAAGTTCGCAAAGCATTAGATACAAAATGAAAGCACAAATAAAATGAACCAAAAAATAAACAGCACAGCACTTAGAACCCATCTGTGCGGAGACATGCGTGCTGAAAACATCGGCCAGACGGTGACTTTATGTGGTTGGGTTGGGCGACGACGAGAGCACGGCGAACATCTTGCGTTCTTAGACTTGCGCGATTTCAGCGGCATCGTTCAATGTGTGGTTGATAACTCGGTGGACGTCAGAAGCGAATGGGTGATCAGAGTTACTGGCACGGTGCAGGCACGCCCAGAAGGCACGGTCAACGAAAATATTCCAACCGGCAAGGTCGAGTTGGCAGATTGCACGATCGAGATTCTGAACAACGCCGAGCCACCGCCGTTTCCGATTGATCAACGTGGTGACGATGTTGACGAAAATGTTCGGCTCAAATATCGCTATTTAGATATTCGTCGAGAGCGAATGCAAAAGAATTTGCGCTTGAGAGCGGCGGTCAACTCGGCAATCCGCAAATCTATGGAGTCGCAGGGGTTTACTGAAATCGAGACACCACTGTTGATGCCGAGCACACCCGAAGGCGCCAGAGAATTTTTAGTGCCGTCGCGCAATGAGCTCGGTTCGTTTTATGCTCTGCCGCAGTCACCACAATTATGGAAGCAATTGCTCATGGTCGCTGGTATGGATCGCTACTACCAAATTGCCAAGTGTCTGCGCGACGAAGACCTGCGTGCTGATCGTCAGTACGAATTCATGCAACTCGATGCCGAGATGAGTTTTGTCAATAAAGACGATGTGATGGCGATGATTTCAACTGCTGTAATAGCTGCAGCCAAGGCTGCAACAGGCGCCGAGCCGCCACCCATCGAGCGCATGACATGGCACGACGCGATGAATTACTACGGCATCGACAAACCCGATTTACGATTTGAAATGAAATTGGTCGAGATGACCAGCGTTTTTGCAAAGACCGAGTTCAAGGCGTTTGCTTCGGCTGAGTCAATCAAAGCAATTTGTGTGCGCGCAGCCGACTATCCGCAGCAGGCTGCATCGGGTCGCAACAAGCTTGATGCGCTAACTGACAAAGCAAAGAAACTTGGTGCCAAAGGTCTTGTCTGGCTGAAAGTTACTGAGGGGCTAGTGCTTGATTCGCCAGTGGCGAAATTTCTTTCCGAGTCAGAGCAGGCTCAACTACTTTCTCTGACCAAGGCCGAAGTAGGCGACTTGATATTGATTGTTGCCGACACTTGGTCAACGACTTGCTCGGTTTTGGGCCAACTGCGCAATGATCTTGGTCGACCGCCGGTGCACGAAGGGCCATATAGATATGTATGGGTAGTTGACTTTCCGATGTTCGTTGGCATCAACCCGACTACAAAGATGCCGCAGCCCGGGCATCATCCTTTTTGCCACCCGCATCACGAAGATGTTGATCGTCTTGAAAGTGACCCACTTTCAGTAAGAGCGTTGGCCTATGACTTGGTGTTGAACGGCTGGGAGTTGGGTTCTGGATCAATTCGAATTCATGAGCCAGATTTACAGCGCCGCGTGTTTAGACAACTCGGCATAAGCGACGAAGATGCCGACAATCGATTTGGTTTCTTTTTGCAACCATTTAAGTATGGTGCGCCGCCACACGGTGGATTCGCGTTCGGCATCGATCGACTCGTGGCGATCTTGGCGGGAGAAGACAACATTCGTGAGGTGATCGCATTTCCAAAAACGCAGTCGGGTTCTGATCCCATGACTAATGCGCCGACGACAGTGAACCCAAATCAACTCAACGAATTGGGCATCAGGCTGTTGCCACCTGCGGCAAAATGACAAGCGATTTGTTCAGCGCTGCGGCGGCTGAACGATTGAAATCTCAGGCTCCACTTGCGGCAAGGTTGCGCCCTCGAACACTTGACGAAGTTGTTGGTCAGCGTCACCTTGTTGCAAATAATTCTCCACTGCGATCACTGATCGAGGGTGACCGACTTTCATCGGTAATTTTTTGGGGACCACCAGGCACGGGCAAGACGACACTTGCCGAAGTCGTGGCCTTGACTACCAATCGTTACTTTGAACGGCTTTCAGCCGTCAGCGCCGGTGTGAAAGATGTTCGCGAGGTCATCGAGCGGGCGAGTGAACGACTTGGTCAGTTTGGTAGAGGCACGATCGTATTTATCGACGAGATACATCGTTTTTCCACATCGCAGCAAGACGCACTTTTGCCGTCGGTTGAGTCTGGGGTCATCACTCTGATCGGCGCAACGACGGAGAATCCGTATTTTGAAATCAATGCGCCACTACGAAGTCGATCGACATTGTTTCGCCTTGAGCCATTGCTCGTGAGCGACGTCAAAGAGTTGTTGCAGCGCGGTGTCGTGGCCGAATCGGTCACGGCCGACGAAGAAGCGCTAGATACATTGGCTCAACGTTGTGGCGGTGATGCCCGACAAGCGTTGACCGCACTCGAAGTTGCATGTGCGCTTTCACACGAGAATGATCGTCATGTCACGTTGAAACATGTCGATGCAGCATTGGGTGTAAGTGCGCTGCGCTATGGCAGAGACGATCACTACGACGTCGTCTCAGCATTTATCAAAAGTATTCGTGGTTCAAATCCGCAGGCTGGTTTGTTTTGGCTTGCGCGCATGCTTGAGTCGGGAGATGATGCGCGTTTTATAGCAAGACGGTTAGTTATTTTGGCGAGCGAAGATATCGGCATGGCTGACCCAAATGCGTTGGTGGTTGCAGTTGCGGCGGCGACTGCGCTTGAACACGTAGGTCTTCCAGAAGCACAACTCAATTTGGCTCAAGCGGTTGTTTATTTGGCCACAGCGCCAAAGAGCAATCGAGTCGCTCTTGGCATCTGGTCGGCGCGCGAAGATATTCAACGTGGCGTAAATAGTGAAGTGCCTGCGCACCTCAGAGATGGCCACTACGAAGGCGCGCGAGAATTTGGCCATGGTGTCGGCTATGTCTACCCTCATGACGACCCTCGGGGTTTTGTCGAGCAGCAATATATGCCTGAGTCAAAGCCTGGTTCTCCCCAAATACGCGGTGATTATTACCAACCCTCAAACCACGGCAGCGAGCGAGCAATCGCCGAAAAGATGAATAGCGTTGAGGCAGATATTCAAGCGCAAAACAAAGCGAGAAAAGATAAATGATTAAGCGAATTTTTTGGCTCGTATTAGGTGCGGTGCTTGCTGTGTTCGGCTTGAACTATTTCAAAAAGAAGGCAGCTGAAAATCCACAACAGTTTTCAACCGATGCCTTGATCGAAAGATTCATCGTAATTTTTGACTCGATTAAAGAAAGCGTCCAAAGTCTTTGGCAGGGTTACTCTGGCGGGCAAGCACTCAACGATGGCGAACTAGAGAAGATCTTTGCTAAACAGACTGACTTAAAATCTGAATTCGACGCAACAATTAAGCCGTCTGACATCTCGCTGAATTAAACCTGGCGCCCTGCGTAAGAGGGTGAATAGTAGGCTTGTTATTTATGGTGGCTGAAATTCGCACTGCAAACGAACTTAGAAAGGCTTTCACGGGCTTTTTCGAGCAGCGCGGCCATACAAAAGTTGAATCAGCAAGTTTGATACCTCATGATCCGACAATTTTGTTCACTGTGGCTGGCATGGTGCCCTTCAAGCCATATTTTGTCGGTGATGAAGTGGCACCGTATAAGCGAGCGGTGAGTGTTCAGAAGTGTGCTCGTGCCGGTGGCAAGCACAACGACTTGGATGACGTTGGACGAACCAAACGACACTGCGTATTTTTTGAAATGCTCGGCAATTTTAGTTTCGGTGATTACTTCAAAACTGACGCAATACCTTGGAGTTGGGAGTTAGTCACCGAAGTTTTCGGCTTTGACGGCGATCAACTTTGGATAACTGTCCACGAAAGTGACGATGAAGCAGAACAGATTTGGCACGATCAAGTAGGTGTGCCCATGAATCGCATTCAACGTCTTGGCGATGCCGATAATTTTTGGCAGATGGGTGAGACAGGTCCGTGTGGTCCGTGTTCTGAGATTCACATTGACCGGGGTCCTTCGTTCGGACCAGATGGTGGACCATTAAATGATCCGAAGGGTGATCGATTTTTAGAGTTCTGGAATCTCGTGTTCATGCAATTCAATCAAGACAAGGATGGCAGTCGTACTCCGTTGCCTAAACCGTCCATTGATACGGGTGCAGGTTTGGAGCGAATCTTGGCGCTGAAGCAAGGCAAAGATTCAATTTGGGAGACCGATGTCTTGTTTCCGTTGATCGAAAGAGCACAGTCAGCGACATCAGCAAAATACATAATCGGCGACTACGAAGACAAGCCGAGTTTTTCTTTGCGCGTGCTGGCCGAGCATGCTCGATCGGCGACGATGCTTGTCAACGACGGAGTCTTTCCAAGCAATGAAGGACGGGGATATGTCCTACGTCGAATATTCAGGCGCGCGGTGCGTCATGCATATTTGCTTGGCACCGACAAGTTGGTGATGCCTCAATTAGTTGAAACGGCAGTCGAAATAATGCAAGAAGCCCATCCGACTTTGAAGACGAACAAAGACTTCATTCTTGGTGTGTTGACAAAAGAAGAAGAAAGCTTCAGGCAGACTCTCAAAAATGGTCTGACTTTGTTAGAAAATGAGTTCTCGTCGATAAAAACGTCGAAGAAAAAATCAACTCTCAGCGGTAAGAGTGCCTTCGTATTGCACGACACATACGGGTTCCCGCTTGAACTTACCCAAGAGATTGCTGGTGAACGAAGTATCAATGTTGACATTGCAGAATTTGAAACCGAAATGGATGCGCAACGTACGCGTGCAAAAGCTGCGCGCAAAGGTGCAACAACTAACGACGATGTGCTTGAGCAGTATCGTCAAGTGCTTGACGCCCACGGTCAAACCAAATTCGTGGGTTATGAATCTGACTCGTGTTCAGCCAAGGTGTTGTCAATCGTTGCATTGGATGATTCACAAGTTGAGGTCTTTCTTGATGTGACTCCGTTTTATGCCGAAAGCGGAGGCCAAGTTGGTGACCGCGGCACGATTCGCTGCTTGAGTGGCGAGATCAAGGTGTCAGATACGGTCTTTGCGTTGCCCGGCTTGCGTAAGCATGTTGGTGTTCTTTCTGGTGAGATAACTGTGGGTGCCGAAGTGACGGCGACTATCGATGTTGGTTTGCGTAATTCGACTCGCAAGAATCACACAGCAACTCACATTTTGCACTACGCATTGCGAAAAGTTTTGGGTGATCATGTGAAGCAGGCTGGTTCGCTGGTTTCAGCAGAGAGATTGCGGTTCGACTTCAGCCACTATGCGCCACTTTCAGCAATCGAAATAGAACAAATCGAAAGAATTGCTAACGCTCAGGTCTTGACGAATTCTGATGTCAAAAACTATGAGACTTCGAAAGAGAAAGCGACCCAGGCGGGCGCAATCGCATTTTTTGGTGACAAATATGGCGATGTGGTTCGTGTTTTAGAAGCAGGGGACTCAATCGAGTTGTGCGGCGGCACTCACGCTTCGGCGACCGGCGATATTGGCTTGATCAAAATTGTTGAAGAGGGCTCAATCGGGTCTAATTTGCGTCGGATCGAGGCGGTCACTGGTCAAAATGCTGTTGACTATGTGATTTCGACTGCACGCACGATTCAGAAACTCAATGAATTGCTTGATACGAACTCTGCTGCGCTCGTCGAATCGATGTCAAGAAAAATTGCCGAAGTTAAAGAGTTGAACGACGAAGTCAAATCTCTACGATCCGCGGCGGCTCGTGGTCGCGCAACTGAATTCATTAGCAAGAGCAAGAACGGTGTCGTTATCCAGCGAGTCGATGATCTTTCGCCCGGCGATCTAAGAGAGTTGGCGATAGCAATTCGAGCTAACAAAGAAATTAAGGCAGTAGTGCTGGGTGGTGTAACTCCGACTGGTGGTGTTGCATTGGTTGCAGCAACTGGGTCGGGTATCACGACGCCTGCAGGTGAACTAATTAGCCAGGCTGCGAAAATGGTTGGTGGTGGCGGCGGAGGCAAGGGTGACATTGCAACGGCGGGCGGTAAAAACGCGTCTGCTCTCGACGAGGCATTGCTCGTAGCGACGCAAGCATCCAGCAAAATTGTCTAGACCATCAATGCGTAGCCTCGGCATCGATCTTGGTACGCGAAGAATTGGGGTAGCGATGAGCGATAGCAGTGGTGTTATCGCCTCTCCGCTTACTGTGTTGACGCGATCTTCAACACATGCTCAAGATCACAAAAAAATTCAAGAATTGATCGACGAGCATGAAGTCGATTGTGTGGTTGTAGGTATGCCGCTCAGTATGTCTGGCAAAGTTGGCCCAGCCGCTAAAAGCGCACAAGACGAAATCAACGAAATGGAAACTGCACTTAGTGTGCCGGTCTATTCATACGATGAGCGGTTGACTTCAAAAACTGCGAATGAGTCGATGATGCAAGCAAACATGAAGGCCCAAGCAAGACGGCGAATAGTAGACAAGATTGCGGCTGCTGTAATGCTGCAAGGGTGGCTTGATCACGCAGATCGGAATCGCAAATGAAAGGTGATGACTCCACAAAATGGCAAGAAGACCCGTGGGATGGTCCTGATGCTTGGGGTGGTAGTGAGTTCGAAGATGTAGTCGTTGAGCGTCGACCAGATTCGCGAGTGGTGTTTATAGCGCTTGCGGTTGTGATGACGGTTGTAGTTTCGCTGATGGTTGGCGGACTTTGGTATCTGCGTCAGTTGAATCCACCAGATTCGGTTGCAGGTGTAGTTCAAGCCGCGACCAACTTCACAGTAAACCCCGATGACACGGTTGCGAGTGTGAGTCGCAGACTTGAAGATGAGGGATTCATCGTCAATTCGCGGGTGTTTCAGTTTTATGTCTCCCAAAAAGGCGGTATCGACCTACAGCCTGGGTATTACTTGTTGACGCCGCGCAGCCACATTGGCAACATCATGAAAGTTTTGAATACAAGTCCGTCAGCGACATTCACGAAAGTTACATTTCCTGAGGGCTTTACGGTCTCCAAAATGGCATCACGAATCGAAGAGAAAACCTCGCGAATCACAGCGCAAGATTTTTTGACTACGGCTAATAACCCAGCATTTTTGTCAAACTTTGGGCCGATCGATCCAAGCCGATTAGATGACGCTGAATTTAGATTGGAAGGTCTGTTATTTCCTGACACTTATCAAGTATCTGGCGATGAGGGCTCGTCTGGCGTGATTGATCGGATGCTGCGTTTGATGGAGCGAGTGGGCATTCAAGAAGGTCTCGACCAAGCAAAAGAAAAAGTAGGCCGGTCACCATATGAAGTTTTGATTATCGCCTCACTGATTGAGCGTGAAGCGAAGCTAGAAGTTGACCGTGCAAAAATATCTAGAGTTATTTACAATCGCCTTGAGAGAGGCATGCCGTTGCAAATTGATGCAACGCTCTATTACAACGCTGATCCGAACGCCACGTTCAGTGATTTAAAGGCGATCGAGAGTCCATACAACACTTACAAGTCAAAGGGTCTGCCACCGACACCAATCGCTAACCCAGGTAGGGCGGCGATTCGCGCGGCTCTCAATCCTGCTCCGAACCCACCACTTAGTGACCCGATTTGCAAAGACATTAAAAAAGCGGCCAACTGCGCCTACATCTTTTATGTTTTGAGTGACGACAAAGGCGGTCACACATTCGCAGCAACTATCGAGGATCATGAGAAAAATGTTGAAGCGGCACGCGCTGGCGGATTCTTGCCTTGACCAGCAAAAATCCTGATTCGGCCACACGATTAGCGGCGGTAATTGGTGACCCTGTAGTGCAAAGTTTGTCGCCGATAATTCATAACGCAGTATTTGAATCCCTGAAAGTTAATTGGCTTTATCTTGCATTTCTAGTTGAGGCTGGCAAAGTCAAAGATGCGCTTGATGCCATGGCTGTTTTTGGTATCGCTGGTTTCTCAGTGACGATGCCGCACAAGAACGAAGTCGCAAGACTCGTGCGAGAAATTGGTGAAATCGATGAAATAGTCAGGGTGACCAATTCGGCGAACACGGTCATGTTGCGGCAAGATGGCTCAATTTTCGCAACGAACACAGATGGTCAAGGTGCTTGCAACGCAATTGAGGCAAACAGTTCTCAGAAAATTGCCAAGAGTCAAGTAGTTGTTTTAGGTGCTGGTGGCACAGCGAGCGCAGTTGTTTATTCGCTGATCAAAAATGGCGCGGCCGAAGTTGTGATCGCTAATCGCACGCCGGCAAATGCAGAAAAAATCGCGCAAAACTATGAGAACTGTCGTGTCAGCTCAAATCTTGATCAAGAGGTGGCGAAAGCTGAGATAATTATCAATACGACGCCAGTCGGGTTTAATCCGAGTGGTGAGCAAAATAGCAAAAGTGTTATTGCGCCGATCGATGTGACTCTGATCAATGCGACACACACTGTGCTCGATGCGGTATACCGCCCTTTGGAAACTGGTTTGCTGGGGGCTGCAAAAAAAGTGGGAGCACAAACAATCGATGGTCTTGAGATGTTGGTGCATCAAGCATCTTTGCAACAAGAGGTTTGGTTGGGTACACGCGGCGATACCGATTTGATGCGTCGTGCGGCTTTAGATCGCCAATAGATTCGTTGCTGTAACAGCGTTCTATATTTAATGCCCCTTCGCTAACTGTGCCTCAGAGGTAGCCTGATATTCATGCTTCGATACCTCACAGCGGGCGAGAGTCATGGCCAAGCCCTAGTTGTGATTGTTGAGGGTCTGCCATCCGGATTAGAAGTGACCTCGCAAGATATCAATGCTGAATTGGCCCGACGCCGCTTGGGTTTTGGGCGTGGACCACGACAAAAATTTGAACAGGACGAGATCGTGTTGATCGGCGGCATTCGTCACGGTCGCACGCTTGGCTCGCCAGTTGCGATCGAAATCAAAAATAGCGAGTGGTTTCGCAGCGACGTGTGGCACGAAGAGATGTCTCCCGAGCCCGGCAAAACCAAGAAACCGTTAACTCAGCCGCGTCCTGGTCATGCCGATTTGACAGGCATGCAGAAGTACGGCTTTGACGATGCTCGCGATGTGCTCGAACGCGCAAGTGCGCGTGAGACAGCCGCGCGGGTTGCAGCCGGTGCACTGGCGAAACTATTGCTTAAACAAATAAACGTTTCTGTTTTTTCACACGTTCTGCAATTGGGTTCGGCGCGAAGTGAAAATTTGGTGCGTCCGCAAGTTTACGATCTTGACCAAATTGACGAGTCTCCAGTGCGATGTTTTAATCCTGAAGCCGAAGCAAAAATGATTGCCGAAATTGAGAGTGCTGCCAAAGATGGTGACAGTTTGGGTGGCATTGTTGAAGTGCTTGCCTATGGCATGCCCGTGGGGCTGGGTAGTTATGTTCATTGGGATCGAAAACTAGATGGATTATTAGCCCAAGCGATTATGAGCATTCAGGCTGTCAAGGGTGTCGAAATCGGTGATGGCTTTGAAGTTGCGACGCGACGCGGCAGCAATGCACACGATGCAATCATTTGGGACGAATCTGCAAACAGATATTCGCGTGAAACCAGTTTGGCGGGCGGCACCGAAGGCGGCATGTCGACAGGTGAAATGCTCGTGGTGCGTGCGGCGATGAAGCCACTGGCGACGTTGAATCGTCCAACATTGAAAACTGTAGACACCGTGACGAAGCAAGAAACAGTGAGTTTCAAAGAGCGAACCGATGTCACTGCGGTGCCTGCGATGGGTATTGTGGCCGAAACGATGGTCGCTTTAGTTTTGGCTCAAGAGGCTCAGCGCAATTTCGGCGGCGACAGTGTTGAAGATTTCGTGCGCAATGCCGAGAGTTTTGCAAAGAGAATAAGTTGAATTTGATCGTACTTGTGGGGTTAATGGGTTCTGGCAAGACGACTGTTGGACGAGAACTTGCCAAAAAATTGAATCTCAGTTTTGCCGATTCTGATGAGTTGATTGAGAAACGTGCCAAGCTCTCGGTGCGCGAGATTTTTAAAGAAAAAGGCGAGCCCGAGTTTCGTCGGCTAGAAACTGAAGCACTGATCGAAGTCTGCGCAAAAGATGAACCGATGGTTTTGGCTGTCGCAGGTGGAGCCGTGGTGTCTGAGAATAATCGAGAGTTGCTTGCCGAACGCGCACGCTGTGTTGTTTGGCTAGATGCTCCAACGTCAACGTTGGTTGGCCGAACAGGGCGAGCCAAACACCGCCCACTTTTAGACGGTGACCCAGTCGGAACCCTAAACCGAATGCGATCTGACCGCGAGAGTTTTTATCAGCAGATTGCCACACATAAAGTTGCAACGAAGTCGTTGAGCATCAACCAAGTTGTTGAAAAAGTGATTGAGCAGTGCGGTCTGTCTGCCATGTCAGGAGAACACAAGTGACGAATCACAGAGTCGACGTCGCGCTAGGTGATCGCTCTTATTCGGTTTTGGTTGGTCATGGCGTGATAAACCAACTTGAAGAGTTGTTGCCAAAGTCTGCCAAGCGGGCAGTGGTGATTACGCAGAACAATATTGTGCTTCAACCTGAATTAAAAATTCCAAGTACAACAGTGGTGATCGGCGACGGTGAAGAACACAAAAATTTGCAGACAATTGAGATGCTCTCACAAAAATTTGCTGAATTTGGCCTAACGAGAAACGATGTTGTAGTCGGAGTCGGCGGCGGCATGGTCACTGATATCGCAGGTTTTGCCGCAGCGAGTTGGCACCGCGGTACACCGGTGGTGCACGTAGCGACCTCGTTAGTTGGCATGGTCGACGCAGCGATCGGCGGAAAAACTGGTGTCAACATTGCACAAGGAAAGAATTTGGTTGGTGCTTTTTGGCAACCAAGTGGGGTGCTCTGCGATCTTGATGCGCTCAAGACTTTGCCCCAACGTGAAATGCGCTGTGGGTTGGGTGAAGTTGCCAAGTACCACTTTCTAACGGGCGATGATCTTCTCGCTCTCGAAATGCCTGAGCGAATTGCGAGATGTGTTGAGATAAAAGCAAAAATTGTTGCAGCCGACGAGCGCGAGAGTGGAAGTCGCGCACTTCTCAACTATGGCCATACATTGGCGCACGCTTTAGAGCGATCGAGCAATTTTTCGCTGGCTCATGGTGAGGCAGTCGCCGTCGGAATGATCTTTGCTGCTCATGTTGCGCACGCGATGCAACGAATAGACAAAGCGCGAGTTGATGAGCACTATCGAGTGATCGGTGAAACATACGGGCTGAAAGTTAAGCCAGATAAAAAAATTGACCGTCATGCGCTAATTGATTTGATGAAGCATGATAAAAAAGCGATCTCGGGGTTGACGTTTGTATTGGACGGACCATCGGGCATCGAAGTTGTTAGTGGTGTTACTGAAGCCCATTTATCTCAAGCTTTTGACGCAATGCAACTGAACGAGAAGTAATCTTTAAGTCATGGCCAAGACAAACATGCAGTCAAACTTGCAAACAGTTCTGGTGCTTAGCGGACCAAATTTGAACCTCTTGGGCCAACGTCAGCCAGAAATCTATGGCACTGATTCTCTTCAAGACCATATGCGTCGAGTCGGAGAGACAGCGGCACAGTTGGGTCTGCAGATTGAGACAGTCAGCGCCCAAGGTGTCGCTGAAATAGTTGAGGCGATTCACTCGGCACGCGGCAGATGCGCAGCCATCATTATTAATCCGGGGGCGTTGACGCACTTCGCGTGGAGTTTGCACGATGCCCTGGCGAGTTTTGCAGGCCCGATAGTTGAAGTACACCTCTCGAACCCGGCTACTCGTGAATCATGGCGTCACGAAAGTGTCGTTGCGCCAGTTGCATCTGGTTCAATTGCTGGCTTTGGGGCAGACTCTTACGTATTTGCCGTGCATGCTGTCGCAACATTGTTAGCCAGAAAGAAATAGCTTTATGAACATCGCATCACTTGACGCTGCCAAGAAATTGTCACCACTCGTTGTAAACGGCCGTGACAAATTAGTTCGTGCAGAGATGCAACGCGTGGGCGCAAGCATCGATAGTGCGCTACTAGTCGTCGATCTCAACAACATTCGTTGGCTGACCGGATTTACCGGTTCTGCTGGCACATTATTGGTGCGACCCGATGACATGGTTCTAGTGGTTGATGGTCGTTATGGAGATCAGGCTCGCGAACAGATTAGAAACACTGGCGCTAATTGTGAAGTTATTGAAGGGCGAAGTGCTGTTGCGCTGCGCGAGGCTCTGGCCAATGCAACAAAGTTGATCAAGGTCGCTCACTTTGATTCTGCTGAATTGACGGTCAGCCAACTAGAAAATATGACCGACCAACTTTCGAGTGAATTACGCAAAATTGCACCGATCGTGCCCAAATTGCGACGCCGAAAAACCGAACCCGAAATTGAGCGAATGCAACTCGCGGCTTTGGCTACTGACTTTGCGATGGCTGAGGTCGTGCCCATGCTCTCGCAAGGTTTAACTGAGCGAGATATTCGTGACGAACTCGACTATCGAATGCGTCGACATGGTGCTGAATTCACTAGCTACGACACGATCGTGGCGAGCGGTCCCAACGCTGCGCGCCCGCATCATCGACCAGTTAGTCGGCGAATCGAAACTGGAGACAGTGTTGTCATCGACGTCGGTGGTCTCGTTGATGGCTATCACTCCGACATGACGCGAACATTTCTCATCGGCGATGTTGATCCGGTTTTAAGTGAGATGCACGAAGTAGTTAGTCAGTCGCAATTACTCGGTCTTGCCGCGGTGAGGGCTGGTGTTTTGGCCCAAGATGTAGATAAGACTTGTCGTGATTACATCGCCGAGGCTGGTTTCGCATCTGAATTCACACACAGCACGGGCCATGGCGTGGGTTTGCAAATTCATGAGATGCCTTGGGTTCGAACTGGCTTTGCAGAACCGTTAGAAGTTGGTGAAGTAGTAACCGTTGAACCTGGCGTCTATCGTGAAGGGCTCGGTGGCGTGCGAATTGAAGACTTAGTCGTCGTTACGCAGTCAGGCTGCCGAGTACTTACATCAAGCAAAAAGGATCGACAGTGCCTGCAATTACAACCAACGACCTAAAGAACGGCATCACACTCGAAATCGATAATGGTCTTTTCACTGTTGTCGACTTTCAGCACGTAAAGCCCGGCAAGGGCGGCGCGTTTGTGCGCACGAAGCTTCGAAATTTGCGAACGGGCAATATTCTTGAGCGAACTTTCAACGCCGGTGTTCGAGTCGAACAAGCGATTCTCGACCGTGCAGATATGCAGTTTTTATACAAAGAGGGTGATGATTTTGTGTTCATGGATACTGAGTCATATGAACAGATCAATATTTCGCCACGAGCATTAGGTGACGCATCCGACTTTCTGGTTGAAGGCGCCAAGGCGATCATCGCTCAATACAAAGATGAGATAGTCAGCGTTGAAATTGCCGTGACGGTCGAACTCAATATTGCCGAAACCGAGCCTGGTATTCAGGGTGATCGCGTTTCGGGTGCACGAAAGCCCGCAACTCTCGAAACAGGCAAAGTGATTCAGGTGCCTTTGTTCGTCAATATTGGTGATCGGGTCAAAGTCGATACACGCTCAGGCGAATACATAACGAGAGTTTGATGTCTTCTCCCCGTAAGGCCAAAGTCGGGGACGACGAACGAAGTACGGCTCGTGAACGTGCAGTTCACTTTCTTTATGAAGCAGAGTCACGCAACATCAAAGTTGAAGAAGTCATAAATGCTCAAATACTCGGTGTCGACGATTTAGTGATATTGCTGGCAAAGGGCACAGAATCTAAGCGGCAAGAGACCGACGAACTGATATCAGAATTTTCTCATACTTGGACGATTCAACGAATACCAGCAGTTGATCGCAACATTCTGCGACTTGCGATTTATGAATTACTAGAAAGACATGACGTGCCAGTCGCTGTCGTGATCAACGAGGCAGTCGAACTTGCCAAGAGATTTTCGACAGAAGAATCTAGTAAATATGTGAACGGTGTTCTTTCGGCTATTGCTAAACAGGTGCGCATCTAAGGGTTGAAAAGGTTGGGGATACGAAAAAGTTTTTAAGCAACCTCCGGCTACGTGCCTCGCAGATTACGGTTTGGCAAACTGCGACGGGTTCGGCGATTGCTCTGCTGTTCGTCTACCTGTCAGCGATAAGTGTTGAATTGCACCGCGGTCTAAACACCTCGGCTTACGACTTTGGTCTTTACGACCAAGGAATTTGGCTCTTATCAAGATTCGAAAGCCCGTTTGTGACTTTGATGGGACGAAATTTGTTTGGCGATCATACGAGTTTCATTTTGATCTTGTTGGTGCCTTTCTACTGGCTTGTTGGTTCAAGTTTGTTTCTGTTCATAGTTCAATCAATTGCGATTGCGGCCGGAGCGATACCTGTTTTTCTTTATACGCGCAGGCGACTCGAAAGTGAAATCGCGGCGAGCGTTTTTGCACTCGTCTATTTAATTCATCCTGCGACTGTTTGGATTGGTATCGAGAACTTTCATCCAGACTCGTTTTTGGGTTTGTTTATAGGCGTCGCTCTTTATGCCGCACTCGAGCAGCGATGGCGGTTGCTGTTCGTTGCGCTCGTGCTGAGTCTTAGCGTCAAAGAAGATGTTGCCTTAGTGATAATTCCACTCGGCATCTGGCTCGCATTTAGAAAGAGTCGAAAAGTTGGCTTAACAACAGCAGGGGTATCGCTGTGGTACATGATCGTGGCAATATTTGGAATTCAAAAAGGAATCAACGGCGTTCCGTTCAGAAATAGTTGGCGAATTCCGTTTGGCGGCGTAGGAGGTTTGCTGAAGACATCGCTTTCTGAGCCCACAAAACTTGTAGTACATCTATTGTCTGAATCGAGGCCGTTCTATTTGTTGCAGATGATGTTGCCTTTTGCGTTTATATTTTTCGCGTTTCCCGAAGTGGCGGCGATATCGATTTTCGTTATCGGCCTAAACATTTTGAGCACTTTTTGGTATCAATTTCACGTTGAATATCACTATTCATTCATCGTTGTGCCTGTACTTGTTTTTGGCACGGTTTATGCAATTGGTCGCCTCCCACAAAAGTTTCGTCGGTGGTTGGTTGGAGCTTGTTTGGTTTCAAGCCTTTTTTCGGCGTTCATGTGGTCACCATTGCCAGGTGCTCGTACCGAACTCAAATACAACGGAAGTAAACATCCAATGGTGATTGCTGCACAAGAGGCACTTAGCAAGGTGCCAGAGTCGGCGATCGTAAGTGCTTACCACCCCTTGACTGCTCAGTTGGCGCGACGCGAGAGAATTTATGCGTTTCCTGTGCCGTTCAAGCGGGCGCTCTATGGTCTTGATGCTTTCGCGGCCGGTGACGTTTTGCCATTTGTTGATGAGATCGAGTTTGTAGTTTTACCCACAAATATGGATGATCAGATGCAGGAGGTTTGGTCGTCGGTGGCGTCCGATTTTGAAATCGCCTATGCCAATTCGTGGTGGGTGGTGTTTCAGCGAAAAGCGAAATGACGACTGCTCGCGTCAGTGCTGCTATATTGACAAACGAAGTTTAGAAAACAATTCACCGTCAAATGAGTCCTGTGAGGCTCGAACGGAGGAGCAATAGTGAGCAAGTCTGTGAGTTCTAGTCCGTCGCGTGAGGCGATGACTGCGGCCGATGTGCGCCGCGCGATTGTGCGAATCGCCCATGAGATTGTCGAACGAAACCATGGTGTTGATGGTTTGGCGATAGTTGGATTGCAGCGGGGTGGTACCTGGATCGCTGAAGAAATCGCCGCGCAGATCAACAACATTGAAAAAGAAGTCAAGGTGCCCGTCGGCGCCCTCGATGTCAGCCTGCACCGCGACGACATAGGAATGCGACCAGTTTCGCTTGGTGCAATAAGCAATATTCCGTTTGATCTTTCAGGTGCGACAGTAGTTGTCGTCGATGATGTTCTTTTTACGGGCCGCACAGTAAGAGCTGCGATGGAAGGCTTAAACAATTACGGTCGACCACGTGCGGTTCAGCTCGCAGTTTTAGTAGACCGCGGACATCGTGAATTACCAATACGCCCAGACTTTGTTGGCAAAAACTTGCCAACGCATCGAGGCGATGAAGTTTCGGCAACGCATGAAGGTGTGTTTGTTACGCCAAACCCGGAGGGCAAGCCATGAAACACTTGCGATCAATCGACGAACTTGGCCTTGACGGTCTGACTGGTCTGTTGCAGTTGACAGATCACATGGCTGAGATCAATCAGCGACCAGTGCCAAAAGTTCCGGCGCTTCGAGGGCGCACTGTTGCAAGTTTATTTTTTGAAGATTCAACGCGCACCCGGCTGAGTTTCGAAACTGCAGCCAAGCGTCTTTCAGCCGACACGATGACCTTCAACGTTTCAACTTCTAGCGTCAACAAAGGCGAATCGCTGCGCGACACCGTAGCGACGATCACCGACATGGGAGTTGATGCGTTTGTTGTTCGGCACAAGTCGGTGGGTATTCCGTGGCAGATTAGCCAGTGGACAACAGCGTCAATAATAAACGCGGGTGACGGCGCACATCAGCATCCGACTCAGGCGCTCGTCGACTGTTACACCATTCGCGAAGCAACTCACGTGCAGAATTTTTCAGGGATGAAAATTGCGATAGTTGGAGACATCAAACACTCACGTGTGGCGCGCAGCAACATTCAGGCTTTCACTTTGCTTGGGGCAAATGTCGTGCTTGTGGCGCCACCAACTTTGTTGCCGCCTGATGTGTCGCATTGGCCTGTCAGCGTCTCGCACAAGCTCGATGAGATCATCGACAAAGTTGATGTGCTCTATATGTTGCGCTTGCAGAGCGAGCGCATGGCGCAGGGCCATGTACCGACGCTTCGTGAATACAGCGAGCAATACGGCTTGACGCAAAAAAGAGTTCTGGCTTTAAAGTCTGATGCGATCGTCATGCATCCAGGCCCGATGAATCGCGGTGTCGAGATGCAGATTGATCCGTCTGACGTGAAGAATTCTCTGATACATCGTCAAGTTGCTAATGGTGTATCAGTGCGCATGGCGGTTTTGTTTGAGTTGCTTGGCAGTGGTTCAAGTCTTGGGGGTCAGGCATGAGTAAGTCAATTGTGATCAAGGGTGGCACTGTAATCAATCGAAGCTCGCAAGAAGTTGCAGATGTGAAAATCGAAAACGATTGCGTTGTAGAAGTTGGCAAAAATTTGAAAGGCGATATTCAACTTGATGCCTCAGGATGTATTGTCAGCAGTGGATTTGTTGATCTGCACGCGCACTTGCGCGAACCTGGCAAAGAAGAAGCCGAGACGATTGAAACTGGCAGTAGGGCTGGGGCATTAGGCGGGTACACGGCGCTTGTTGCTATGCCGAACACCGATCCGCCTCAAGATTCTGTAGCCGTAATTGACTTTGTGCGCGAGCAAGGTAAGCGCGCTGGTTTGGTCGATGTTGTACCCAGCGGCTGTATAACACTTGGCCGTCAGGGTGAATCACTGGCACCGATGGCCGAGTTGGCAAATGCGGGCGTAACGCTGTTCACCGATGACGGCAACGGTGTGCAAGATGCTGCACTAATGCGTCGAGCACTTGAGTATGCAAAGGGGCTTGGCATAACCCTCGCACAACATTGTGAAGTCGCAGAACTTACCAAAGGTGCAGTGATGAACGAGTGCAGTTGTTGCACCGACTTGGGGCTACCTGGTTGGCCGTCGATTGCTGAAGAGTTGATGGTTTTTCGCGATATCGAGCTGGTACGAATCACTGGCGCCTCGATGCACTTTCTGCACTTGTCAACGATGCGAAGTGTCGAACTAGTGCGAGCAGCCAAGCGTGATGGTCTTGCGATTACTGCAGAAGTTACGCCACACCACTTGTCGTTAACCCAAGAACTGTTGTCGAGTTACAACCCTGTTTTTAAAGTAAATCCACCATTGAGATCGATCGACGATATTCGAGCCCTGAAGGCCGGTTTATTAGATGGCACGATTGATGCAATTGCAACTGATCATGCGCCACATCCTCGCCGTGACAAAGAGATGTCGCTCGACATGGCACCGCCTGGAATGTTGGGTCTTGAAACCGCATTGGGTGTTGTTTTGGCTGAAGGCGGTTGTGAGATTCGAGATGTTGTTGCGTTGATGAGTTGGAACCCAGCAAAAATTGCGCGAATTGATGCAGAGCATGGAAGAGATGTCGTTGCGGGTATTAAAGCGAACCTTTGTGTGTTTGATCCTCAACTAACTTGGAGCGTTGACCCCGAGCGACTTGCCAGCAAAAGTATTAACACCCCATATGTTGGTCGCACGCTTCGAGGTCGAGTGAGACACACAATGTTTAAAGGAACCGCAACTGTGATTGATGGTCAAGCACAAAAATGACACGAAATATTCGACCCGCATTACTAGTGCTTCAAGATGGCTCGGTTTTTGAGGGCGAAGCGATTGGCGCCAGCAGTTCAGAGATCTCAGCGCCAGTAATCGCTCGTGGTGAAGTTGTATTTCACACTGGTCTTTCGGGTTACCAAGAAATCTTGACTGATCCTTCGTATGCGGGACAGATCATTACATTTACGACACCGCATATTGGCAATTACGGCACAAGTGCAGCCGATAATGAATCTTCTAAAATTTTCGCGCGCGGAGTAATCGTCCGTGAGCTCGCTCGAAGGCGCAGCAACTGGCGAAGCGATGATTCTCTTGACTCATTTCTAAAGCGTCACGACATATCAGGCATCGCAGGTATCGATACGCGACGACTCACTCGTGTTTTGCGCGACTCTGGCGCAATGCCTGGAGCGTTCGGCACTGCGAGTGAATCAGAGTTGCGTCAGGCGGCAGCCAAAGAAAAGGGAACAGCTGGCCGAAACTTGATTGCCCAAGTAACCACGACGAAGAGTTATGTTCACGGTGCGGGAAAATTTAAAGTTGTTGCCTTTGACTTTGGTATCAAAACAACAATTCTGAATTGTTTGGCAGAGTTTGCAACGGTGCATGTAGTGCCAGCGTCGACTTCAGCCGCTGAAGTAATGGCTTTGTCGCCAGACGGTATTTTTCTTTCGAATGGGCCTGGTGATCCTGAAATGGTGCACGGTGCACCGACAACGATTCGTGAGTTATTCGGCACAGGGGTGCCGATGTTCGGCATTTGTCTAGGCCATCAATTGATGGCTCTTGCGCTCGGTGGCAAGACTTTCAAGTTGCCATTCGGGCATCATGGTGCAAATCACCCGGTGCGCAATCTCGCGACGAATACAGTCGAGATCACCAGTCAGAACCATAATTTCTGTGTTGATGCAGATTCTTTGGCGGGCAAGGCTGAGGTTACTCACGTCAATTTGAACGACAATACAAATGAGGGCATGCGAGTTCTCGGCGCGAATGCTTTTAGCGTGCAATATCACCCCGAGGCAGGCCCAGGTCCGCACGACAGTCGTTATCTGTTTGGCGAATTTGTATCGCGGATGGAAGCCAAATAATGCCGAGACGCAACGACATCAAGTCGATTCTTGTCTTGGGGTCAGGACCAATTGTCATTGGTCAGGCTTGTGAGTTTGACTATTCAGGCACTCAAGCGTGTCGAGTATTGCGCAGCGAAGGGTATCGCGTAATTTTGGCGAACTCGAATCCGGCGACGATCATGACTGATCCTGATTTTGCCGATCGCACATACATCGAGCCCCTTACTCCAGATTTCATCGAAAAAATTATTGAGCGCGAAAAGCCCGACGCAGTCTTGCCAACTCTTGGCGGTCAAACTGCTTTGAATCTAGCCATGGAGTTATTCGCACGTGGCAAAGTTGGCGTACCAGGCACCCCCGAACTAATCGGCGCAAACGCTGAAGCGATTGCTACCGCCGAAGATCGTGGAAAATTCAAAGAGGCGATGATCGAAATTGGTCTCAGCGTGCCGCGATCAGGTATCGCACATACTTTGCCTGAAGCACAAAAAATAGTCAAAGAAATTGGTCTGCCTGTGATTATTCGACCCGCGTACATTCTGGGTGGACGCGGCACCGGCATTGCTCACACGCCTGAAGAGTTTAAAGCGGTCGTTAGCAATGGTTTGGCGGCTAGTCCAATTTCAGAAGTGCTGATTGAAACGTCGATTGTCGGCTGGAAAGAATACGAACTTGAAGTGATGCGTGACCGCAATGACAATTGCGTGATTATCTGCTCGATTGAAAACGTCGATGCAATGGGCGTACATACGGGCGACTCAATAACTGTCGCACCGGCAATGACGCTTTCAGACGTCGAATATCAAAAAATGCGTGACGCTGCGTTTGCATGTATCCGCCGAGTTGGGGTCGAAACTGGTGGATCAAATGTTCAGTTCGCCGTCAACCCGACAACGGGCGACCAAGTTGTTATCGAAATGAACCCACGAGTGTCGCGCAGTTCTGCTTTGGCTTCGAAGGCGACAGGCTTTCCAATCGCCAAGATTGCCGCGAAACTTGCGGTTGGCTACACACTGGACGAAATTTCCAACGACATCACCAAAAAGACCCCAGCAAGTTTTGAGCCAACTATCGACTATGTGGTAGTCAAAATTCCGCGTTGGGCTTTTGAGAAGTTTCCCGGCACGTCAGGTGTGCTTGGTACTCAAATGCAAAGTGTCGGCGAAGCAATGGCGATCGGTCGTACGTTCACAGAGAGTTTGCAAAAAGCGTTGCGCTCTCTTGAGATTGGTCGCTTCGGTTTGAATTGCGACCCAGGCGAAGAAAACTATTTGGCGCTTAGCGACGAAGAATTATTGAACAAAATTGCGATACCTACGCCCGAGCGAATTTTTCAGATTGGCGAGTGCCTTCGCAGAAAAATCTCGATTGAAATTGTTGCCGAATACTGCAAGTTTGACCCGTGGTTTCTCGACCAGATGCTGACGATAGTTGAAGAGCGAGAATTTTTAGCTGAGCGAGATATGGGGTCGCTAACAAAACTCGAGTGGCTTCGTGCCAAGCGAATGGGGTTCGCCGATGCTCAGTTGGCTTGGCTCTGGAAGAACTCTGAAGCCGAAGTTCGTGCTAGTCGTCTGGCGTTGGGGGTTCGACCAACTTATAAGGCGGTTGATACTTGCAGTGCCGAGTTCTCGGCGCAGACGCCATATCACTATTCGACTTATGAAGATGAATCTGAAATTCATGCTTCGACAAAAGAGTCTGTAATTATTTTGGGCAGTGGCCCTAATCGCATTGGTCAAGGCATTGAGTTTGATTATTGCTGTGTGCATGCCAGTTTTGCATTGCGTGACGCGGGGTTCGAAACCATCATGCTCAATTGCAATCCTGAAACAGTTTCGACCGACTACGACACATCAGACAAGCTTTTTTTCGAACCCTTAACTCTTGAAGACGTGTTGAATGTAATTGAAGCTGAAACAGTTTCATCGGGTGTGAAGCCAAAAGTGATCGTTGGTCTCGGTGGCCAGACACCACTAAAACTTGCCGGGCGAATACCTGCAGACTTAATTGCCGGAACAAATAGTCAGAGCATTGACATCGCCGAAGATCGCGAAAAGTGGAGTGCGTTGTGTGAGGCAAACTCGATTGCCCAGCCCCCAGGTGGCACTGCACGAAACGTAGATCAGGCAGTTGAGATCGCCAACAAGATTGGATACCCGGTTTTAGTGCGGCCGAGCTATGTGCTTGGCGGTCGGGCAATGCAGATCGTTCATGATGAGGCGCAACTGAGAAAGGCGATGCAAGAGATGGATCAGGCTGGTTCACTCGGCCGTGAAGGTGGCTTATCAGCCGAGCGGCCCGTACTTGTCGATCGATTTTTAGAAGATGCAATCGAGGTTGACGTCGATGCAATTCGCGATGCTTCATCAGAGGTTCTGATTGGCGGGGTAATGGAGCATGTCGAACAAGCAGGTGTTCATTCGGGCGATTCGGCTTGCACGATTCCGCCTGTCACATTGTCGGCAAAAATTATCGATGAAATAGAAAATACGGTTAAAAAGATTGCAAACGCATTAAATGTTATTGGCTTGATCAATGTGCAGTTTGCCGTAACTGGCTCAACTGTGTATGTGATTGAGGCAAATCCGCGAGCAAGTCGCACTGTTCCGTTCGTTGCCAAAGCAACGGGAGTGCAGTTGGTCAAGGTTGCGAGCCGAGTAATGCTTGGCGCAACGCTCGCACAATTACGACAAGAAGGCTTGTTGCCCGACCGAGTTTCCGGTGGTCATGTTTCTGTAAAAGAAGCGGTGTTGCCGTTTAATCGTTTTGCCGAAGTTGACACCGCGCTCGGACCTGAAATGCGTTCGACAGGCGAAGTAATGGGAATTGATGACTCATTTGCGCGAGCATTTGCGAAAGCTCAATTTGCAGCGGGCACGACTCTCCCGGAGAGCGGTCTCGTATTTGTGTCACTTAACAATCGCGACAAAGAGGGTGGCATAGAAGTTGTCAAAGGTTTAACCTCGTTGGGCCTTCAAATCGCGGCAACATCGGGTACTGCCAAGTACCTGACAGAAAATGGCTGCGTGGTAACTCGAGTTGTCAGCAAGTTTTCTGAGCGCAAAGCCGATGACAAGAACTTTGATGACGCAGTAAAACTCATCGAAGCAGGCGAGATCGTACTTGTGATCAATACACCGCGTGGTCATGGCACTCGCAGTGATGGCGAAGCAATTAGAAAAGCAGCGAATAACTGTCGCGTTTCTGTGGTGACGACGCTTAGTGCGGCGCGAGCAGCAGTACAAGGAATGATTGAGCAACGCAATCGGCCCTTCGCTGTTAAGTCGCTTCAAGAATTTCACGCCAGATAATGCAGCGCAAAGCGATTTCGATTGGTTCGGTCGAACTTGCTGAACCAATTTTGACCGCATCGGGCACCGCTGGTTACGGTGCCGAATTTGATTCGTATTTTCCGCTGAAAGATATTGGCGCGGTAGTCACAAAATCAATTGCACACTTTGAATGGCCTGGCAACCCAGCACCTCGGTTGCACCCAACAACTTCGGGGATGCTCAATGCAGTTGGTCTGCAGGGTGGTGGCGTTGCAAGTTTCATCGAACGAGATTTGCCTTTGCTGCAGAAATCTGGCGCGAAGATTGTTGTCAGCATTTGGGGGCACAGCATCGATGATTATTCGCAGGCTGCCAAGATGTTGGCTGAAGTGGGCGATCAGGTGGCAGCGGTTGAAGTAAATCTTTCGTGCCCAAACCTGAGCGGAAATCACGCAATGTTTAGCCACGACGCCGAACTGAGCGCCCAAGTTATCGAGTCGTGTTTATTCGCAGACTTACCGCTGTGGGCAAAATTGAGCCCCAACACTTCATTATTAGTAGACGTTGCTCGGGCTGTTCATTCGGCTGGTGCACAAGCGGTGACACTGGTCAATACTGCGATCGGCATGGCGATCGATACGGATACGGGTTTGCCGGTGCTCGGAAATGTGCGCGGTGGTTTGTCGGGTTCCGCACTGCATCCGATCGCTGTGCGTTGTATCTATGAGGTGCGAGCTGCGTTACCTCAGATCAAGATTTTAGGTGCTGGTGGTGTCATGTCGGGTGAAACTGCGGCTGAAATGATGCTCGCCGGGGCCGACGCAGTGCAGGTTGGCACAGCCACATTCGCCGATCCGCGAGCACCCGTCAAAATATTGCGTCAGCTGCACAAGTGGGCGAGTGCGCATTCGATTTCTGATTGGTCGCAGGTCACTTCGGCGTCGCATCGGGGCGGTCTCAAAACTCTGAACGACTAAGACGATTTGAGTGCTTAGAACTAGAATGGATTAATGGCAACGTCGCCTGCTGGTATCAACACTCGTGAAGTCGCGATATCTGCCGTGCTTGAACTGCGTGTTGCGATGAACAAAGTTCTTGAGCAAATTGCGAATGGCGATCGGTCGTTGTCAGTGGTAATGCAGACGAGTGACGAACTGCCCTTGACTCAACTTTATGTTGTTAAAGCTCTTGAATCGTTTTTGCACATTGGCAAGATTCGCGCCCGCCAAGTTCTCGATGAGTTGAAAATTTCGCATAAGCAAAAAGTCGGTGAACTTAGTCAAAAGCAACGCCAATTAATCATTGAGGCTTTTAAGTGAATACGAACGACTCGAGGTTGGTGATTGTTGTTTCAGGGCCTGGTGGTGTTGGTAAGAGCACAATTGTCGAGAAACTTGTGCAGCGTGATGAAAAACTTTGGCTAAGTCGCTCATGGACTACACGCGAGCAGCGACCAGGTGAAGCATCTGATGCATATAAGTTTGTTTCGAGGCGCGAGTTTGAAGACAATATTGCTGCCAACGGATTTTTAGAGTGGACTGACTTTCTCGGCAATCTTTACGGCACCCCGACACCGAGGCCACCTGCTGGTAAAGACACGGTTCTTGAAATTGAAGTTGATGGTGCACAGCAAGTCAAGCGCCTAAATGAATCTGCGCTTCTTTTGTTTGTGTTGCCACCCTCAAGACAAGAACAAAAAGCACGACTGCGTGGCCGTGGTGACGCTGATCAAAAAGTAGAGAAACGTCTACGCAAAGCCGAAGAAGAAGAGCCAGTCGGCAAAGCCATCGCTGATTATGTGATTATCAATGACGACCTTGAATCGACGCTCGAAGAGATGAGTCGGATTATCGCCTACGAGCGTAAACAACGCACGTCTAGTTAGATAGAGGGCTATACTCAATAGCCGCAAGCCGAGCCAAATGTGATCGCCTTGTGTTGAGCGCCAGGAGGCAAAAGTGACAACCGAAGACACGATGATGAGCCCAGCAATTGAGTCGCTGATGGGGCACACTGGTTCGAAATTTTCTCTGGTGACACTCTCGGCACGTCGCGCACGAGAGATCAACTCATATTTCAATCAACTTGGTGATGGTCTTGGCAATTTGGTGCCACCGCAAGTTAGTTCGACAGCACGAAAGCCGCTTTCGATTAGTTTTGAAGAAATTGCCGCGGGCAAGATTCAACTTGTTGCTAAAACAATCGAAGAAGTCTTGGCAGAAAACGAGGCAGCACTTGCCGCTGAGAAGCAAGCCGAACTTGATGCGATGCAAGATTCGACAACAGAGCAAACCGCCGAGTAAGTCGAAAAGCCTGCGTCGATGAAAAAATATTCATTTACTTCAGAAAGTGTGACCGAGGGTCACCCCGACAAGATGGCCGATCAGGTTTCTGATGCGGTTCTTGATGCGATTTTGGCAGAAGATGCCAATGGTCGAGTTGCTTGTGAGACGTTGCTGACTACAGGTCTTTGTGTAGTTGCGGGCGAAATAACGACAAGCGCATATGTCGATATTCCGAAGCTCGCTCGCGAAGTAATTAAAGGCATTGGCTATGACAATGCGCTTTATGGTTTTGATGGCAACACCTGTGGCGTGATTGTCAGCATCGACGAACAGAGCCCGAACATCGCTCAGGGTGTCGACGTGAGTGAAGAGATTCGTGCGGGCAAAAGCGGTGAGGACAAATTAAACAACCAGGGTGCTGGCGACCAAGGAATGATGTTTGGTTACGCATGCACAGAAACTGATGATCTCATGCCGTTGCCGATTTGGTTGGCACATCGCATGGCAGAAAAGCTCACTGAAGTACGAAAATCGGGGGCGATTCCATATTTGCGTCCTGATGGCAAGACTCAAGTCACTTTCGATTACGAAAACGGTGTGCCTGTTCGTTTGCGAACAGTTTTGATTTCGACTCAGCATGCTGATGGCATCAATCGCGACACGGTCATTCGACCAGATCTAATTGAACAAGTTATTCGTCCGGTGATTCCTGCGCAGTTTGCCAAAGATGAATACGCCGTTTATGTCAACCCAACAGGCGAATTCGTCAAGGGTGGTCCGCACGCTGACACGGGTTTAACTGGTCGAAAGATCATTGTTGATACATACGGCGGCATGGGTCGCCACGGTGGCGGCGCATTCAGCGGAAAAGATCCATCAAAAGTTGACCGTTCGGCAGCATATGCAGCACGCTGGGTAGCCAAGCACGTTGTTGCTTCGGGTGCGGCCAAGCGTTGCGAGTTGCAAGTCGCTTATGCAATCGGCATGGCGCAACCGATCAGTATCTTCGTCGAAACATTCGGCACCAACACGGTCGATGAGTCTGTGATTGAGGCGGCAGTTCGAGAAGTATTCGACCTTCGCCCTGCGGCGATTTTGCGTGACCTTGATCTAAAGCGTCCGATTTATCAAAAGACTGCGGCCTATGGCCACTTCGGTCGCAACGAGCCGAATTTCACCTGGGAGAAGTTGTCGAAGCTCAAAGAGTTCAAGGCAGCAGTCAAACTCTGATTCAAACTGCGGTGCCCTCGGTTCGGGTAGCGCGAGTCGTTCCTGATGTAACAGGAGTCGACAAAATTTTCGATTACCTGGTGCCCGAAGCACTTGTCGAAACAGTGCGAGTTGGTGTCAGGGTGCGAGTTCCTCTACATGGGCGAAATGTCGCTGGGTGGGTTGTTGAAATTGGTGAGCCAAGTGCTGGACTTGAAATCAAAAATATCAAGAGTGTCATCAAGGTTTTAGGTCTAGGGGCAAATGCAGAAATTGTTGACCTGGCTGTGTGGGCGACAAAGCGGTGGGCGGGTCGAATGCGTTCGTTCATCTCGACGGCGTCGCCAGAGACATTGATAAAAAGTGTGCCATCAGCGCGTTACATGCCCCGCGCAGTCAACTATGCATCAGATACTTTCGACAAAATCAGAGATTTTGGTGGAGGATTGATAACTGTTGCGCCACTGTCTAACTTGACGCCATTCATCAGTGCAGTTGCTTGTGATGGCCCAACAATTGTCGTGATGCCAACGCAGCATCGAGTAAAACTTCTTGCTGCCGCGCTTAGAGCGAACAATTTCTCGGTCGCCCAATGGCCTCAAGACTGGGCATTGGCATACGGCGGTGTAGATGTCGTGATTGGTACGCGAAGCACAGTCTGGGCACCTGTTGAGAAGTTCAGCAACATTGTCGTTGTTGATGAGCACGACGATTTGTTGCAAGAAGAGCGAAGCCCAACTTGGCATGCTCGCGATGTCGCAATCGAGCGCTCATCACGAGCTGGTGCAAGGTGTATCTTGCTGTCGCCAATTGCGTCATTGTCGGCGCGCAAATGGGCGGGTGATCGCCGAGTTGTCGATTCTCAGGGTCAATGGCCCGAGGTCTTGATTGTCGATCGCAATCTCGATGAGCAATGGAGTCGTTCGTTGATTTCATCTGAATTGATCGCCGAATTGCGCGATAAATCGCGTCGAGTGGTTTGCGTTCTTAACAGCAAAGGTCGGGCTCGATTGACGGCGTGTGGGTCATGTCGCAGTATCTTGCGATGCGAAAAATGTGATGCTGCGCTCAACCAGACCGACAAAACAAGACTCGATTGTCCACGTTGCGGAGAGTCAAGACCCGTCATTTGTCAGGTCTGCGGTTCGAGTAGTTGTGCGGTGCTGAAACCAGGTGTTGCTCGATTGCGAGAAGAGCTCGAGGCTGCCGCGAACCGATCTGTATTCGAAGTAACAGCATCAACAGAAACAGTTAACGAGCGTTGCAATGTCTTTGTTGGCACTGAGGCTGTTTTGCATCGCGTGCAGAATGCCGACACGGTCGTATTTTTGGATATTGATTCAGAGTTGCTTGCACCTCGCTACCGAGCCAACGAGATTGTGGCGACGTTAGTTGTGCATGCAGCAAGACTTATTGGTCGATCGACTCAGAGTCCGCGCATTATGTTGCAGACTCATACGCCTGACAATGCATTTTTGGTCGGACTAAAAATTGGTGATCTAAGTCAATATTTCGTCAGCGATGAGGCACGGCGCTCGTTGTTGAAGTTTCCGCCTTTTGGATCAATTGCCCAAGTTTCAGGTAAAGGAACAAAGGCATTTCTTGATTCTTTGAATGAGTCCCTTGAATATTCTGCGGCTGTACAGACCATGAATAAAGACACAGAGAACGGATTAATTCGTGCAGAGAGTTGGCAACAATTGTCCGATGTGCTTATGTCTGCAAAACGTCCGGCTAAGTCGCGGCTGACATTTCATGTCGACCCGCCACGCGTATAGATCGCACGCGTTGAGGGCTTAGATAGTGTTAATGAGGTGAGTTACGACATCCGCACCTTTGGCGACCCAGTCTTAAAGACGTGTGCCGCCGAGATCACAAACATCGACTCGAAGTTGATCAAACTCACTGACGAGATGTTCGAAGTTATGTACCAAGCGCCAGGCATTGGTCTTGCGGCACCACAAATTGGCGTGCAAAAGCAACTCTTTGTTTACGACGTCGATGACGAACCACAAGTCTTGATCAATCCAAAGATCGTTGAGTCGAGTGGCGAGTGGGTTTATGACGAAGGTTGTCTGTCAATACCAGGGCTTTATGTCGAAATGTTGCGCCCGAAGCTTGTGCTTGTCGAAGCGACAAATTTAGATGGCAATACGATTCAAATCGAGGCTGATGAACTGTTGGCGAGATTATTCCAGCACGAAATTGATCACTTGCAAGGTGTATTGATGTTTGAACGAATGACACCAGACCAACGAAAGCAAGCGCTCGCCGAATATCGTCGACGCGAAGAAAACAAGATTGAAAGCGAACCGACGCACCTAAGACTGTCGTGAGTTCTCTCGCACCACTGCCCAGTGCGGGTGCGTCGCATGTTGTATTTCTCGGAACGCCCGAGATTGCTGTGCCTTACCTTGAAGCGTTGGTGGCGGGCGGGCTCAAAGTTGAGTTGGTTGTGACCCGACCAGACGTGCGCCGGGGTAGAGGAAACGAAGTTTCTGCAAGCCCGGTGAAGATTGCTGCACAAAAACTCGACCTACCCGTTTCGCACGACGCATCAGATGTTTTAAATCTCGCAACTGATCAGAAGAATCTTGTTGGCGTTGTAGTTGCGTTCGGAGAGTTGATTTCTGAAGAAGTTTTAGCGCAAATACCAATGGTCAATGTCCATTTTTCACTTTTGCCGCGATGGCGTGGGGCCGCGCCGGTTGAACGCGCAATCTTGGCTGGCGATGACGCGACCGGTGTGTGCATTATGCGAGTCGTCGAGAAGCTCGACGAGGGCGAGGTTTATGCACGACAAGAAGTCGCTATTGACAACAATGACAATGTTGAGTCACTCAAAGCAAAACTTAATGCTGTCGCCATCAAGTTGTTGTTGGACAAAATCAAGAACGGGTTTGGTAATGGGGTCAGCCAAACTGGTGAGCCTAGTTATGCAAAAAAAATCAAGCCGATTGATCTTCAAATTGATTGGAGTAAATCGGCCGAGCTAATCGCTCGACAAGTGCGTGTAGGTGGCGCGTTTACGTTCGTCAATGGTCGTCGAATAAAGGTTTTAAGCGCTCGCGTAATGTCTGAAGTCTCGAAAGACCAAAAACCTGGTCAGGTTTGCGAAATAGACAGGACCACTTGCTGTATCGCAACTGGTAAAGGCGTGTTGTCACTGATTGAAGTTCAACCAGAGGGCAAGTCTGTGATGAAGATTGAAGAGTGGCTGAATGGAGCGCGGTTAACTATCGAGTCAGTGTTTGGTATCTGAATCGTTGACTAGTTGTTTTCTGTTGTCAACTTGACGTAAACCAAACGAATATTTGCAAGCGCATCTTTGAAGGTTTCGTGGTCTTGTCCAAGACGACTGCCGAGCGCATCAACTATTGCCGCCAGCGCATCAATTGCCAGGCGGGCATCGTCGAATCTTGGTGGATTAGCACCCAGGTGAATTGCTGCCAATTCGTACAGGCCGACTACATGGTTAGCCACCACGACATTGGCGGGTGTTTCAGCGAGTCGCGCTCGGGCTTCAGCCATCGCCTTTTCTTGTTCTGGTGTGGGGTTGTCACTCATTTGCGATACCATTATGCCTTACGTGATTGAAGAGATAGTCAATATTTTTTCAGTTGCACAGCAAAAGTGGAAACTAGTTTCCCACCTTGCCACCAAGTTTTACAAAGTTCGTAAATTTGATCTTTGTTGCTAAGTGCGTCTCGGTCGAGCTGAAAGCAGTGGCATCGCCACGGCCGGCTTTGACCCGCGTGCCGCGACAGATCAAACTTTCGAGTTTTGAGTTTTATCCAACACGAAAGAGGAGGCACAGCCGCTTGTCAAGCAGTGAACAGTCATAGCACCGCCAAACAATGAGCCGCGCTACAACGAAAGAATTCGAGCCAAACAGGTTCGTCTCGTTGACACAGACGGATCACAAGTTGGAGTCGTCAGTATCGAAGATGCACTTGAGCGATCTCGCAAGGCCGATTTAGACCTTGTTGAAGTTGCTCCGCTAGCAGAGCCACCCGTATGTCGAATCATGGACTACGGCAAGTTCCGTTACGAAGAGGCTCAACGACTGAAAGAGTCCCGCAAAAAAACGGTGCAGATCACAATGAAGGAAGTCAAATTCAAGCCGAAGATTGCCAAAGGAGACTTTGACACCAAGGTGCGCCACATGCTCGAGTTTCTCGACGAGGGCCACAAGGTAAAAGTCACCCTGCAGTTTCGCGGAAGAGAAATGGCTCACCCAGAGTTGGGGTCCAAGATTTTGGACGCCGTGATCGAGCAACTAGGTCCGATTGCCAAAGTTGACACATCGGCCCGACTTGAAGGTCGAAATATGACAATGGTTCTCTCACCAGACAAAAAAGCAGCCAAACGTCCAGCGAGCCCAAAGCCTGCTGCGACAAAACCAACATCTGTCAATCCAACGCCGATCAAACAAGACAATTCAATAACGACAACCGAAATGGAGCCAAAAAATGCCGAAGATGAAAACATCCAAGACAGCCAAGAAGCGATTTAAGAAAACAGGCACAGGCAAACTTCGTCGTCAGCAGTCGATGCGTCAGCACTTGTTTGAACACAAGTCGAGCGAGCGCACCCGTCGTCTTGACGGCACTGTCGACGTGCACACGGGTGATGTCAAACGAATCAAGCGCCTGCTTGCAGAGCGGTAAATCACTAAGTCAGAGATCTGTAATCAAACTTTTACTGAAAGGAAACGAAGATGGCCAGAGTTAAACGTGGTGTTCATGCCCGCAAAAAGCACAGGGCAATTCTTGAAAAAGCAAAGGGTTACTACGGAGATCGCAGCCGTACCTTCCGCTCGGCAAACGAACAAGTACTGCACTCAGGTCAGTATGCATTTCGTGATCGTCGCGCAAAGAAGGGCGAGTTTCGCAGTCTGTGGATTCAGCGCATCAACGCTGGTTGCCGTATGCACGACATGAGCTATAGCCGCTTCATCGCGGGCTTGTCAGCTGCCGGTATCACAGTGGACCGAAAGATTTTGGCTGATCTTGCTGTTCATGATGAAAAAGCATTCGCGAAATTAGTTGAAACAGCTAAGGGCGCACTCGTCTGAGTCTTTCGCCACTCGCGTTCACGAGCAATCGAGTTCAGCGACTACGCAGACTTGTAAACGATAAATCTGAACGAGCCCAAGAAAAGGCGTTCGTCGTCGAAGGCGGCACGCTGATCGACGAAGCAATTAGGGCTGGTTGGCAGATTGAGTCTCAATTTGTCGCTCCAGGGGGTGTTGCGTGTTCTGGAGCAGGTAGTGCAGTAAACGATCTTGCTCCCGGTGTTATCGAGCGTGTCGCGTCGACTGCGACCCCTCAACCAGTTATTGCGATTGCACTGAAAAAAGAGCATGACATTGATGACTTGAAGAGTGCTGGTGAGGCTTGGGTTGTAGTGGCCGACAAAATTTCAGATCCGGGCAACTTAGGAACAATTCTTCGTTCAGCAGAGGCAGCGGGCGCGAGTGCAGTAATGCTGACGAGCGGCACCGTTGATGCTTTCAGTCCAAAAGTTGTGCGGGCGTCGGCCGGTGCAATCTTCAACATTCCGGTTTTTGAGTCGGTGACACTCGAAGAAGTTGCGTCGCTTGGTTTCAAAACCTGGGGCTCGTCGAGTCATCAACTCGACAAGTCGGTCGATTTCAATGTCGCAGACCTGTCTGGTCGGGTTGCGATAGTGCTCGGCAATGAAGCTCATGGTTTGTCGATGAATACAAAACTTGATGGATGGCTGACAATTCAACACGCAGGTCGCTCTGAAAGCCTGAATGTTGCAATGGCCGCCACATTGTTGTGCTTTGAAGTTAAGCGCCAGCACAATAAGTAGCCCTGTAGCGAAGTCGCCGAAGACTAAAGTTAAGTAACGATGGCTGATCAAAACTCTGTTGAGTCAATGAGTTTGGCAATTAATGGAGCCAAAGAATCAGCGATGTCGGCGATCAAAAATACGGCAGACCTCGCGGGGTTGCGTGCATTGTCGGCTGATCTAAATAAAAAAGACAGCCCATTAAATAGCTTTAAAAGCGAAATGGGCAAACTGTCGTCGGTCGACGATAAGCGCTCAATTGGTCAGTTGCTTAATGCAGCGGCAGGCGAGATAGCTGCTGCGCTTGAAACTCGAACTCGCGAATTTGCCGATAACGAATTCGCGGCACGCATCGAGCAAGAGTCGCTTGATCTGACCGAATTTTTGGTGCAGCGTCGAAGAGGTCATAGTCACATCGTGACTCAGGCAACCCAGAGACTCGAAGACGTTTTCATTGGTTTAGGTTTTCAAATCGCCGAAGGGCCGGAGGTCGAAACAGACTTTCATAATTTTGAAGCGCTCAACATGCCCAAGTCGCACCCGGCGCGATCAGAGTTCGACACGATGTTTCTCGAATATGGTGAGCCCAATTCGGTTCTCTTGCGAACGCACACATCACCTGTGCAAATTCGTGTAATGAAATCGTGGAAGCCGCCGATTTATGCGATTATGCCGGGTCGAGTTTTTCGTCGCGATACGCCGGACGCAACGCACATGCCTGTTTTCCATCAGATTGAAGGTCTCGTAATTGATAGAGGTATTACATTCGCGCATCTGGCGGGCACAATCGAAGCTTTCACCAAGGCATTTTTTGGCAACGAGTTCACAAGTCGTCTGCGTCCTTCATTTTTTCCGTTCACCGAGCCAAGTGCAGAGTTTGACATTCGCCGTGCTGATGGCGAGTGGATTGAACTCGGGGGCTGCGGCATGGTTCACCCGAATGTCTTGATCAGCGGGGGTATTGATCCTGAAGAGTTCAGTGGCTTCGCATTCGGTTTTGGCATTGATCGCATGGCTAAAGAACGGCACAAGGTCGAAGACATTCGCGACATGTATACAAACGACCTCAGATTTTTGAGGCAATTCTGATGAAGATCTTGAACTCGTGGCTAAATGATTTTGGCTCATTTGGCACAGATGCCGAAAAACTCGCCGAGGCGATGACAAGTCTTGGGCTAGCAGTCGAATCAGTGACAACTGTTGGCATCCCGGTCAAAGGGGTAGTTGTAGCCAAAGTGTTGCGAACTGAGCGTCACCCTGACGCCGAAAAAGTGCACCGCGTATATGTAGATGCAGGTGACGGCAAAGAGTTGCACGTTTGGTGCGGAGCATTCAATATGAAGTCGGGCGACCTGATACCACTTGCAACACTCGGTACCACGATGCCTGACGGTCGGGTTATCACAGCGCGGGGAATTCTCGGTATCGAGAGTCACGGCATGCTTTGCTCAGGCACAGAATTAGGTTTGACTACCGACGCTGATGGCATCTTGATTCTGCCGAGCAACCTCAAACTCGGAACAGACGTGTTCAAGGCGCTTGGCATCGAGCAAGACCGAGTTTTCGATTTAGATGTGACTCGCAATCGCCCCGATTGCAACGGCTACTTGGGTGTAGCACGCGATCTTGGCGCTCGCCTTGGTGTCAAAGTTGCGGTGCCGAGCGGTGACAAAGCGAAGAAGGGCCCTGCACGCACGTTGAAGGTGACTATTGCCGACAAAAAACGTTGCGCTCGCTACAACATGACGGTCATGTCTGGAGTAGAAGTTGGCGACTCACCGAGTTGGATTGCGCGAAGGTTGGCAAACTGCGGCATGCGACCGATCAACAATGTTGTTGATGCGTCGAATCTTGTGATGCTCGAGTTGAACCAGCCAACACATGCTTTTGATGCCGACAAGGTGAACAACGGTTTCAAAATACGTTGTGCGCGCCCTGGCGAAACATTGCTGACTCTTGACGGCCAAGTTCGAACTCTTCAAGCAGATGATCTTTTGATTTGCGACGGCAAAGATAATGCCATTGGTCTTGCTGGAGTCATGGGCGGTGCTTCAACAGAAATAAGCAAGCAGACAAAAACTGTTGCGCTCGAGACCGCTTGGTTCGAGTCATCGGGGGTTGCGAAAACTGCGACAAGGCTTGGCCTTAAGTCTGAGGCGTCAATGCGTTTTGAGCGCGGAGTTGATCCTTATGGTGTAGATCATGCTGTCAGCCGCTTTGCTGCTTTGTTGCGCGAATCGTGCCCAAATTTGGTTGTCCATGGTGGGGCAGCCGATGTAAAAGAAAAGACGCTTCCGCCAAAACAAAAAGTGGTCACGTTACGTGTCGCCCAAGTCAATCGAATTCTTGGACCGAAACTCTCGGCTAAAGCAATTTCTGCAATGCTTGCAAAAATTGGATTTTTAACTAAATCAACTTCGTCGGCCAAGGTGGCGACTTTGAAAATTGCCGTGCCTTCGTGGCGACCTGATTGTGAAACAGAGATCGATCTCGTCGAAGAAGTAGCCAGACATTATGGCTATGAAAACTTGGGCAAGATCGTGCCGCAATCCACGATGCATGGTCGCCTCTCGCCATTGCAGCAACGTCGACGAGATTTTCGCGAAGTCGTATTGAGCATGGGTTTAAGCGAGGCGATGCCTAATCCGTTTTTGGCGCCGGGTGATTTGGTTAAAGCGGGCCTGCCGGAAGACAACGCTATTCGCCTTGCGAACCCTCTCGTTTACGAAGAGAGTGTGTTGCGTACGTCTCTTAGACCAGGTCTTTTAAAAGCAGTTTCGTTCAACATCTCGCATCGGGCTAGCAAAATTTCACTTTTCGAGCTTGGGCACGTTTATCCTTCGGGTTCTGAGAACTCACCCGAAGGTTTGCCAGATGAATATGAATCGCTTTGTTTATTCGCAGCCGGCGAAACGAGTTCGCTGGCACTTGATTGGTGGAGTCAGATATCGAGTGTCATGGGCTTTGGCGCACAACTCGACCAGTCGAGTGTTGAACCTGGGTATCACCCAAAGCGAAGCGCGACTTTGCGTCGCGGTAAACAAGTCTTGGGTTGTGTTGGCGAGATTGACCCGAGAGTGTTGGCGCAGAATCAGATCAATACATCGGTTGCATGTCTTGAGTTGAACCTCTCGGTGTTGCTTGCTGAATCGCCGCGAATCGCAACCGCCAAGACAGTTAGCAGGTTCCCGCGAAGTGATTTTGATCTCGCGTTTACAGTGCCAAATAGTCAGTCTGCAGGCGCGGTGATGAAGGCATTACGTCAAGCTGGTGGATCAGAATTAGTAGATCTTGAATTGTTTGATGTGTATCGCGGCGCGGGTCTTCCTGACAACTCGCGAAGTTTGACATTCAGGTTGTGTCTGCAGGCGAGTGATCGAACTTTGACCGACGCCGAAGTAACTGCGATTCGTCAGAAGTGTCTCGACGCCGCAGCCAAACTTGGCGCTTTGCTTCGCAACTAGTCTCAAATTTGCCCAAGTGCAATGACGAAACACGCAGCACTAATTGCTGGAGAAGATAGCAAACCTCGGTGCAGTTGGTGTGTGGGCGACAGCGAATATGTTCGCTATCACGATGAAGAGTGGGGCATGCCAGTTGTCAACGACAGACTCATTTTCGAGAAGATTTGTCTCGAAGGTTTTCAATCAGGATTGAGTTGGCTGACAATTTTGCGTAAACGACCAGCATTCAGAATTGCATTCAAAAACTTCGATCCCGAACTAGTGGCAAAGTTCAACAAAAGAGATATCGAGCGGCTAATGAACAATGCCGGAATAGTGCGGCACAGAGGCAAAATTGAAGCAACAATCCAAAATGCTCGGGCGAGTCTGCAGATGCAAAACCAAGGCATCTCGCTGGCAAAATTTGTCTGGAGTTTCTGTCCTGAAAACACGGCAGTGAAATCATCCAAAAAGCCCTCTCAGGCGCCAAAATCACAACGTGATATTCAAAGCAAAACACCCGAGTCTCAAGCAATGTCAAAATCGCTGCGAAAACTCGGTTTCAAATTTGTGGGTGAAACGACCATGTATGCCGCGATGCAATCACTCGGTGTTGTAAATGACCATTACTTGGGTTGCCATAGACGTGAAAAGTGCGATTTGGCCCGAGCCAAAGCCCTTAAATTGATGCTTGCATAGTTATACATAACCCCGTATATTAATACATCTATGTTTTCAGTAGGCATTTTGGGGGCGTCCGGCTTTGTCGGCGCAGAACTACTAAGGCTTTGTGCGAGCCACCCCGAGTTTGAAGTCGTGTACGCCACTGGTGACTCTCAGGCGGGTTCTCTGGCATCGACTCTGTATCCCAGCCTGACAACTGCGTATCCAAATTTGGTTTTTGATGAATATTCGTTAGAAAAAGCATTGAAATGTGATGTCGTCTTTTTGGCTTTGCCTCATGAGGCGAGTCTCAAAATTGTGCCGCAGTTAGTAAACAATGTTCGGCTGGTCGTTGATTGCAGCGCGGCGTTCAGATTGAAAGATTCGACTCTTTATCCAACTTGGTATGGCTTCGATCATGATCAACCAAACGAATTGAAGATGGCTGTTTATGGTTTGCCAGAGATCTATCGCCAAGAGTTGAAATCTGCGAAGTTGATCGCGACGCCCGGCTGTTATGTAACGGCCGCAAGTTTGGCCCTAGCGCCTTTGGTAAAAGCAGAAGTCATCTCAACAAATGGCGTGATAGTAGATGCTGCTTCTGGTGTGTCGGGTGCTGGGCGAGCGCTGAAGAACAGCAATTCGTTTTGTGCAGTTGACGAAGATTTCTCAGCGTATGGTCTGCTCGATCATCGTCATACACCAGAAATTGAGCAGGTGACTGGTGCACAGATTTTGTTTACTCCGCATTTGGCGCCAATGAATCGTGGCATTCTGGCTACTTGTTACGCCCGACCAATTGATGCCGCAAAAACAAGCACGGCATCTCTACTCGCGGTGTTAAGTCGAGCGTATGCGCGCGAACCGTTTGTGGCGGTTCGACCAGCATCTCCATCGACGAAGGCAACGCTTGGCACAAACTCGGTTCATCTGTCGGCAAGATTCGATCAGCGAACTGGTTACGTCATCGTGCTCTGTGCAATCGACAACTTGACTAAGGGGGCTGCAGGTGGCGCGGTGCAGGCAGCGAATGTTGCGTTAAACATTGACGAGTCTTTTGGTCTCAGCAAAGTGGGGATGTACCCATGACAAACAGCCAAAGAACGGCAATTGACCAGTCGGTGGTTGACTCGGCACAGGTTGCAAACTTATTAATCGAAGCGTTGCCGTACATTCAGAAATTCGCCGGGAAAACAGTCGTTGTCAAATATGGCGGCAATGCTCTTGCGGGCTCGACGAACGACGATGCGTTGGCGGCTTTCGCAAAAGATATTGCGCTCTTGCATGCAGTTGGATTCAAACCGGTTGTTGTGCACGGTGGCGGGCCTCAGATCTCGGCGATGATGGAGCGTTTAGGGAAAAAACCTAGTTTTCACAATGGGCTTCGAGTCACAGACGCTGAAACCATGGAGATAGTCAGCATGGTGTTGCTTGGTACTGTTAACCCGCAATTGGTCACGGCAATTAATCAACACGGCGCCCCAGCCGTTGGTGTTTCTGGACAAGATGCGAACATGTTTATTGTTTCAGCACACGATGAAGCACTCGGCTTTGTGGGCGAGATTACGAAAGTCGATGCAACAATCGTCAAAAAAATGCTCGCCGAGTCACAAGTGCCAGTTGTTGCCACGATCGGTACAGATAACGCAGGTCAGGCTTACAACATCAACGCCGATACTGCGGCTGGCGCATTGGCTGAAGCGCTTGGCGCTCAAAAACTGATTTATCTGACAGACATTTCAGGTGTGCGAAGCAATAAAGATGATGCAAAATCATTGTTGCGCCAAGCTACGACTTCGCAATTGCGCTCGCTGCTCGGATCTGGAGCAATCGATGGTGGCATGATCCCAAAGATCGAGAGTTGCGTTTCGGCAATTGAGCGGGGCGTGTTTCAAGCGCACATCTTGGACGGAAGAATCGCTCATGTTTTGCTGCTCGAACTCTTTACTGATGCTGGTGTCGGCACAATGGTTTCGAAGGGTTAAATATGTCGAATAAAAATTCGCACGCATTTAGTGAGAGCAAGACTGCGACAGCACTGCTTAACTCACGACCTTCTTGTCCGTTTATGCCCGTGTTCGGAGCGCCGCAAGTCATGTTTGAGCGCGGGTTGGGCACGCAATTATGGGATGTCAACGGGAAACGCTATTTAGATTTTCTCTGTGGCATTGCGGTCACCTCGCTCGGACATAGCAACCCGGTTGTCGCTGCTGCGATATCGCACCAAGCAAACACACTGCTGCACGTCAGCAATTTTTTTGCCAACCCAGTTGCGACTCAATCCGCCCTAATGGTCGACAAGTTGCTGAGCAATGCCAGTGGTGAAGATGCTGGATACGGTCAAGTGTTCTTTTGTAACTCGGGCGCTGAAGCCAATGAGGCTGGCATCAAGTTGGCGCGCAAGTTTGGTGGTCGAGGTAAGCATGTCGTTGTAAGTGCGCTCGGAAGTTTTCACGGGCGTACTCTCGCTGCGTTGGCGGCAACTGGTCAGCCAGAAAAGCATGAGCCATTTGCCCCGATGCCCGAAGGTTTCAGACATGTTGTGTTCAATGACATCGCCTCTCTTGAGGCGGCACTTGATGACTCAGTCGCTGCAGTTTTGCTTGAGACGATTCAAGGCGAGGGTGGCGTTGTGCCCGCTTCGGTCGAATACCTGCAAGCAGCGCGAAAGATGTGCACCGACCGAGGCATCTTGTTGATGATTGATGAAGTTCAAACTGGTTTCGCACGAACAGGTAAATGGTTTGGTTTTGAACATGCCGAAATCAAGCCAGACGTAGTGATGCTGGCAAAAGCGATGGGCAACGGAATGCCAATTGGCGCACTTTGGGCAAGTCAAAAGATCGCAAGCGTTTTCAAGCCTGGTGATCATGGCAGCACTTATAGCGGCACTGCATTAGCCACAGCAGCGGCCCGAGCAACGATGCAATTGATGATTGACATGAATGCTCCCGAAGTTGTGATGCAAAAAGGCACAGAGTTGACGGCGAAACTTCTAACTATTGATGGTGTCGTTAATGTGCGCGGACGAGGTTTGTTGCTGGCTGCCGAGTTGTCACCTGAGTTAGATGCCAAGAAAGTTGCAGTACAACTACTCGATAAAGGTTTGGTCGTCAACGGTGTGACGAGTCACGCATTGCGTTTGGCGCCACCGTTCACGGTTAGTTCAGAAGAGATTGATGAAGCAATCACAATTATGAAGACGGTGTTATGAGCGTGCGTCACTTTCTAGATGTAACCGATCTTTCGGCACGAGACTTGAATGCAGTTTTGACGCTTGCTCAGGCCGACATTTCGAAATTGGGCCGACCACTTGCCGATAAAGGTGTGGCGTTAATTTTTGAAAAGCCATCAAATCGCACTCGACATAGCATGGAGATGGCTGTTGTGCAACTTGGTGGGCATCCGATCTTCACGCGTGGCGAAGAAGTTGGCTTCGATGACCGTGAAACTGTCGAAGATGTAACCCGAATTATGGCCGGTTATCACCATGTGATTGCCGCCCGAGTATTTGCGCATTCGGTGTTGCAACGGATGGCAAGAGTTTCGAGTGTGCCGATTATAAATATGCTCAGCGAACAGTCGCACCCGTTGCAAGCAATTGCTGATGTTCTGACTATGCGCCAAGAGATCGGCGGTCTGCACCAAAAAACAGTCGCATGGATAGGCGACTACAACAATGTGGCCAGATCATTGGTTGAGGCGTGCGCACTCGAGGGCATGCACATTCGATTGGGGTGTCCAAAGGGCTACGGCGCCGACGATGGTGAGCTAAATCGCATCTCAAAGTTGGGTGCTGCTTCAGTCGAGCAACACTCGTCAGCGCAAATCGCGGCGATTGGTGCTCACGCTGTGCACACAGATGTGTTTGTTTCAATGGGTCAAGAGGCTGAAACTGCGAAGCGGATGATCGACTTCGCAAACTTCAGAGTTGACGCCAGTGTCATGGCTGTCGCAGATAAAAGTGCAATTTTCATGCACTGTCTACCTGCTCATCGAGAAATCGAGGTGACTGCTGAGGTGATCGATGGTGCTCAGAGTCGTGTTGTTTCGCAAGCACATAACAGAATGCATGCCGCACGAGGTGTGTTGGCACATTTGATGGGGGTCACAATATGAGTACAAAAGTTCAACGTCAACAACTAATTGCCAAGATCGTCAGCTCGCAAAACGTGACGAGCCAACCGAAGTTGCGTGAGCTTCTCAAAAAGAAGGGCATCAAAGCGACACAGGCGACCGTGTCGCGAGATCTTGAAGATTTGGGTGCTGTCAAGGTGCGCACCGCAAGCGGCGAGACAACATATGCGATACCAGAGTTTGAGCCAGATCGACTTTCGCCACCTGACCAACTAAAAAGAGTGCTCGCCGAGTGGGTTGCTGATGTGCAGTTCAACGAGCCGATTGTTGTTGTGCGAACACCACCAGGGTGCGCTCACGTCGTGGCATCGGCACTCGATCGATCTCGGTTGCAAGGTTTGCTCGGCACTGTTGCGGGTGATGACACAATGTTGTGCGTGGCTAATTCAAGTTATTCAGCCAAACGACTTGCAAAAGACATTAAACAGTTAGCGGGTCTCGAAAATGACTGATCAGCCACTATGGCACGGGCGCTTTGAAGCGAGTCCTGCCGAATCTCTGTTGAAGTTCACCGAGAGTTTGTCGTTTGACAAGCAACTATGGCGTGATGACATCGTTGGTTCAATCGCTCATGTTCGTGGTTTGGCTCACGCAAGTGTGATCACGCTTGCCGAGAGTGAAGAAATCATTCTCGCGTTGAACACTGTCGCTACAGAGATGTCGAGTGGCAAATTTGAATTTGTTGCCAGCGACGAAGACATTCACACTGCAATTGAGCGTCGCGTAACTCAGTTAGCGGGGGACACTGGCGCAAAGTTGCACACTGGTCGTAGTCGTAATGATCAGGTCGCAACGGCTCTCAGATTATGGTGCAAGCGCGAGCTTGCGAATGTTGCAAAATTGACGCTTGATTTGTGCGATGTCTTGTCGACCCGAGCCACTGAGTCTGGTTGGGGTGCTGACGGTGACTACCTGCCTGGTTATACACATTTGCAACGAGCCCAGCCAGTTTTGCTGGCACATCATTTTGCTGCGCATGCGTGGTCGATGTTGCGTGATGTAGATCGCTTGACACAAACAATCGAAAGACTCGACGTGTCACCGCTTGGCGCGGGTGCGCTGGCAGGTTCATCCTTGCCACTTGACGCAGACTTTGTTGCAAGAGAACTTGGTTTTTCTCGACGTTTCAATAATTCGCTTGACGCAGTTTCGGATCGAGACTTTGTGGCTGAAGCATTGTTCAATATTGCCCTGATCGGTGTGCATCTTTCTCGGCTTGGTGAAGAGTGGGTGTTGTGGACAACACAAGAGTTTGGTTTTGCTGTTCTAGATGATGCTTATGCAACCGGGTCGTCGATGTTGCCGCAAAAAAAGAATGCTGACATCGCCGAACTTGCACGCGGCAAGTCAGGGCGATTGATCGGTAACTTGACTGGCCTGTTGGCCACGCTTAAGGCGATGCCACTTGCGTACAACAGAGACTTGCAAGAAGACAAAGAGCCATTGTTCGATTCGGTAGACCAGGTATCTCTCGCGTTGCAGGCACTGGCGGGCATGATTGCGTCTGCGCGATTTAACACCGAGGCGATGAAGTCTGCTGCCGATTCTGAGTTGTTGGGTGCAACAGATTTGGCCGAGTGGCTCGTTGCACGAGGCACGCCTTTTCGTGAAGCGCACGCTCACGTCGGTGCGCTTGTGAGCAAATCAATTCGTGATTCGGTAAAACTCTCGCAGTTGGTTGCAGCCGACAAGAGACTCGGACCAGACGCAGTCAGTTTGCTCAACCCGGGTGTGGGTGTTTCGCGACGCACAACAAAAGGTGGCAGTGGCCCCGTGCCCGGTGCAGTTCAAAGCGATGAACTCAGTGCGGCACTAACAGTGATGCGCACACGAATTGCGGCACTAAACAACTCGCAATAACGCCTATTATTGCGAGTGTGGTAGCCGCCCAAGATTTTGTCAAAGAGTTTGGTGCTCGTGGTTTAATTCACGACAGCACTGACCGAGCCGCCTTAACGGCTCGAGCAACTCAATCGTCTTTGGGTGTTTATGTTGGCTTCGACCCAACTGCCGACTCATTGCACATCGGTCATTTGTTGGGGCAAATAACGCTGCGAAGATTGCAGCTTCTCGGTCATCGTCCATTTACCCTCGCAGGCGGTGCAACCGGCATGGTGGGCGACCCTTCTGGTCGCAGCGAAGAACGCAATCTGCTTGACGCTGAAACACTGCACCACAATGTGCAGTCGATCAAACGCCAGCTTGAACGAATTCTTGATTTCGAAAAAGGTCCGACACAGGCAACTTTGGTTGACAACGCAGACTGGACACGAAAGTTTTCGATGCTCGACTTTTTGCGCGAAGTTGGCAAACACATAACCGTGAACCAGATGTTGGCCAAAGACTCGGTAAAGAGTCGGATCGCAGACGCAAATGGCCTTTCGTATACAGAGTTCAGTTACATGCTGTTGCAGGCAAATGACTTCCGTCATCTTGCCGAGCATCATGACTGCGAAATGCAGATGGGTGGGTCTGACCAATGGGGAAACATCACTGCAGGAATTGATTTAATTCGCAAAAAACTCGGTCGTTCAGCGTTTGGTTTGACGTGGCCACTTGTAACTAGAGCAGACGGCACAAAATTTGGCAAAACTGCTGACGGTGCAATTTGGCTTGATGCTCGTCGCACTTCGCCGTATCAGTTTCGTCAGTATTTTGTGCAAATTGCCGACGCCGATATCGAGAAAATGCTGCTGCAGTTCTCGTTGCATCCGATTGAAGTGATCAAAGAAATCGTCGCCGAGCAAAAACGCAGCCCCGAAGCACGAATCGGTCAGCGAAGTTTGGCGCGCGAATTAACTGCACTTGTTCATGGGCAAGAAGCAGCAGAGGCAGCCGAAGAGGCTGCAGCTGTTTTGTTTGGCGCAAATCCAATGTCGGCGACACCGGCAACATTGCACTTGATTGCCAGCGAAGTTGCCGTCACACAAATGGGCGTGGCCGCCCTTGGCGATGCCGTTGCAGTGTTGGTTGAAACCAAACTTGCGTCTTCTAACAGTGAAGCGCGACGGTTGCTGACCCAACGCAGTGTGCGAGCAAACGGCGAGCAAGTTGATGACCAAACGAATTTGTCAAAAATCGCCTTGCTGCACAATCGATGGATGTTGCTGCGCAAAGGCAAGACGAGTTATCACCTCGTAGACGTCAAAGGCTGATTTTGTTTAACGCGGGGACGCGTAAAAATTAGCTGACGCTAAGTTCGTATTTGCTGACGCCGCGAATTGTCAAACGGTCTCGCCATTCAGGCTGGCTTACGACTTCGATATTTTTAAAAGTCTTGACGAGTGTTCCAAGTGCGACCTCTGTTTCAAGTTTCGCCAATGAGGCGCCAAGGCAATAATGCACACCAGCGGCAAATGCTAAATGCTTGTTTGAGTTTTTTCGCGAAAAGTCAAGTTGGTGTGGGTTAGTAAAAACACTTGGGTCGTGATTGCTGGCGCCCAGACTCGCAAGAACTAACGAGCCTTTAGAAATTTTGATGTCGTCTTGTCCAACTCGAATCACGGAATCAACTAATGGCGTTCGAATTGTGTGTTGCACTGGGCCGTTAAAGCGCAACAATTCGTCGACCATATTTGGTGTGCAGCCAGCTTCACGCATCACCGCGAGTTGTTCTGGGTGGGTGAGTAGGGCATGCATCGAGTTGCCGATCAAGTTGACGGTCGTTTCGTGGCCGGCGATGTAAAGCAAGATGACAAACGACATCAGTTCTTCGTTGTTTAGTTTTTCGCCCTGCTCTTCGACGCTGATCAAAGATGAGAGCATGTCGTCGCCCATATTTTTTCGACGATGGCTGATGACTTCTTCGAGATATGGCCGCATTTTGCTGATTGCGATTTGACCTTTTTCGAGGTCTTCAACGCCAGTAGTTGGCTCAAGAGTTGCTGTGATTATCTGTGACCATTCGCGCAGTTCTTCGCCGCGGTCGGTTGGCATCGCCAGCAAGTCTGAGATCACTTGAAATGGCACAGGAAACGCCAACTCTTCGACGAGTTCGAGACTTCCAGTTTTCTTGGCATTGGCAAGTGAGTCGTCGACGAGTTGTTGAATTCTCGGTCGCAATTTTTCAATTGCGCTCGGGGTGAAAGACTTCGAAACCAATCGTCGCAGGCGAGTGTGATCTGGCGGGTCGAGATTGAGCATCGATTTGCTGCGCTCATTTTCGCGTCTGAATTTTCGCGTTGGTGTCTCAGGAAGGTTTGCGTTCAGTTCAATATCGCGACTGAAATCGTTGTTACGTAACGTATTGACGACATCGTCGTAGCGTGTTAACACGACGAAACCTAACGGCGTGAGATGAACGGGATCGAGCTCGCGTAACTTGTCGTAAAATGGGTAAGGATTTTTGCGAAATTCCGGATCAAACGGATTGAACGAAACTTCTGCCACACATGAACCTTAGTTTTCGACCAAACCCTTGCCAGTATTGAGAAACCCGGCAGGGCAAAGACCAGCAGAATCCGAACCTAAAAAAGCCCCTTAAATCAAGGCATTTTCTTTGGTTTGTTTGGTCCGAAGGTTGATAAATCAAGGAGTTGATGGCTAGTATTGCTCCCCGCACTCTGAACAGGGGTGCGCCACCAATTCGCGGTGGGGCATGACTAGCAAGTTCGCTTGCTGGGTGCCCAAAGTGAATGCTCCTTGAAAACGGAAGAGAAGATTGAACGCCAGTGCGGTCAATAGAAAACGGCCTGCCCTTTATTGGGTTGGGTCGCTATTTATTGTCCGTCAATTCCGATCAATTGTGAAGCGAGCTTGCTCGTGAATCGTTGATCAAATAATTATTAATACCGGCAATATTCGATTCGGTTTGAATATTGTCGGCAGGAAACGACGACAACAAAACAGATTTTTTTCCATCTGGTCGTCGTGGACTTTCCTAGATCTACTCAAACAAAAGAAACAAAATGTTTTACATTTTGAATCTGGAGTATGAGTTGTTCTTGACGGAGAGTTTGATCCTGGCTCAGGACGAACGCTGGCGACGTGGATAAGGCATGCAAGTCGAGTGGGTTTAGACCCACGGCAGACGAGGTAGTAACGCGTAGATAACGTACCCCGAAGTTGGGCATATTCCATCGAAAGATGGC
>JAUREG010000048.1:0-7220 GCA_030827545.1 Acidimicrobiales bacterium | reverse complement strand
GCTTGGCTTGACGAACAGGACCCGACCTACTTCATAAACGCAAGCGAGCGCGTAATTCGTGACGCACTAACCAATATCTATATCCAACGATTCAATCTGCCTATTGACGTTGCCCAACTGCTCGGGCAGCGTCTTATGGCTTTGGTATTAGCTGCCGTGTTGCACCCCGGTTCAATTGGATTGCAAGAGCACCAGTTTTCTGAACACTTTGCTTTAGAAATTAAGATTTCTCAACTTCTTGGTAGAAATACATCTGCTTAATCTTGCGGTTAACTCCTGACGCAAATCTGACTGGCGCCCCCGGCATGAATCGAACATGCGACCTGCGGTTTTACACCAAATGTTTGGTTACTGCAGCTTGAAGTGTGAAAACATCAAGTATGCCTAAAAATGGAGTTTCACTTTCTAATTGGTTAGAGCCTCCGCACAACCGATGGGCATTCCAAAATGTTTCAGCGATTTTGCCGACAGTTCAAATTGTCAATAACAGCAGCCAGATCACTCACCTACCAAAAGCAAGCATCGACATAAGTAACGTCACATTTGCCGCAGCAGATGGATCAACGACGACGTGGGCCAAACATCTGCGCGAGTCGTTTTGCGACGCAGTCTGTGTAATTCACGATGGGCAGATTGTCGACGAACAGTATTTCAATGGCATGCATGAACAAAGCAGACATCTACTTATGAGTGTGACTAAGTCAGTCACTTCAGCGGCGCTCGGCATCGCGGTCGGTCGACGTCTTTTGTCGCCGAGCTCATTGGTTACTGAAATCGCACCAGAGTTTTGCGGCACAAGCCTCGACGGTTGTACGGTCCGTCATCTCATTGACATGACAGCAGGAACAGACTTCGTCGAGAACTATGATCTTTACGAAAATCCAGAGTCTGACGTGCCGCTGATCGAGTACGAGCGTCAAGCCGGATTTCGTCCACTCGGCAACAGACCAACGATCGGAGTGTTAAAACACTTTTCGACTTACGAGATGGCTCGCCCGCATGGTGAGGTTTTCGATTATCGGTCGCCGTTAACCAATATCGTCGCCCGAATTCTTGAAATCGTTCAGGGCATTTCGTTTCACGAAATTCTCTCACGAGATATTTGGACCGCCTTCGGAATGGAACACCTTGCTGAGATAAGTGTTGATGCACTTGGTTTTCCGATTGCAGAAGCCGGAATGTGTTGCACCGTTCGTGACTTGGCGCGATTCGGGCTGGCATATCTGAACGACGGAGTTGTCGACGGCAAAGCGGTTTTACCAACGCAGTGGGTTTGCGACACTCAGGCAGGCGATGAAGTCGCGAGAAGTTGCTACCTGAAGTATCTCGACTCTCTCTTCGGCACCGGAGTTGAGGGCGACGATTGGAATATGTATCACAATGCTTTTTGGATTAAAGAACCGAATAGGCAATTCTCAGGGCTCGGCATCTTTGGGCAATACATTTGGGTTCATCGACCAACTCGAACAGTTATTGCAAGATTCTCTACTTATCCGAGCGCAGCACCAACGATGTTGTCAGCAGAAACAATTCGCGGGTTCAACGCGGTTGCTCAGGCGCTTAATTAATAATCGCACGATACACCTCGCGTCATCTAAATAGTGGTTACCAAAGTGGGCCCAGAGAAGAAAGACTTAGACGTCAATCGGAAATTCTCTGCACACGAAAACCTACGGATGATTCCGCAACGAACTTTGGAGCACCGATCGCACCTTCCAAATAGCTCCATGGCTGAGGAAGTTCTGCGTTGTCATCAAGTTTGAGGAATTGGCTGAATAGACCAGTGTCACCCATTACCTCATCACAAGAAATGCCAAAAGTATTTATCTGATATTGACCGCTTATGAATGTCTGCCCTGCAATCACTTCAGTACTCGTAACTCGAAATAGTCCACATGATGGACTTTCAGGTCCACCTGTTGGCGCAGCAGGGACAATCGACACTTCGCGCGAGGAACAGCCATACAGAATCGAAAGTCCAATGACACAGGAAATCATCAACAACCGATGCGCAAGGGAAACGACAAACTTTCGATTGCACCTCACGTTCAACAAACTAGTGGACACTCACATCCCGAAAGTCACGACTCGTCGACCAAGTTGGGACATCCCTAATCTTTTACTGCTCGCACACAACGATTAAATCATTTTTCTTCAATCTGTTATGGTCTGACTTAGATGTCTTGCAAACACACTCCGACCTCGCGTTGGGATGTTTTAACTTCGGGTCGTCACTCTTCAGAGTCCTCGCTCAGAGGAGGTATCGGTTGCGTGCCGACAACTTAATCATTATTGGGCTTGCACTGGTCGCAGTGACCTTCGCCGCTGTGGCGATTTTGCGATGGGGTCGGCTCCCGATCCGGGCAACCGCACGCTCAAACAATGTTATTGATAGTCGATGGTGGTACAGGCTCGTCGCCGCGCTTCGATCGCTTGGTTCGGTGTGCTCGGCGGGCATCATCTGCGGTGTCGTTGTCGCCGGGTTTCTAGGTCGGTTCGTGATGCGGGTGTTGGCTGCCACTTCAGGCGATGGCGCCCAAGGCGTCCTCACCGATGCCGAGCAAGTCGTGGGTGAAATCACCCTCTCTGGAACCATTGGTTTCATCGTCTTCGTCGGCATTAGCGCCGGCGCGATCGTCGCAATCGTGCTATTGGTAGCGCGTCCATGGTTGCACATAAGCGGTGCAGCGGCGGGAGTGATTACTGGGCTAGTGCCGTTGGTTCTGTTGGGGGGCAGTGACTTCTCATCGGAGAACCGCGACTTCTCGATCTTGTCACCGACCTGGCTTGCGGTGGGTCTGATCGTGGGTGGAACTGTCTTGTTCGGAGCTGCCCTCGGATCGGTAACTGCTCGGCTGCAACAGACAACGGATGGCGACAGTCGGTTCAGAAACATGTCCATAATGGGCGTGATCCCTTTCGCTCTGGTGCCGCCGTTCTTAGTCGGCTTGGTTATCTACGTTGTCGGGCGTACCGCCCTACCGGGCCGCTTGTCCGCCGTGCTCGAGCAACGCACTATCCAGTTGGTTGGAAGGGTTCTCATAGCGGGGCTGGTCGGACTCTCCTTACTTCTGATCGTTCGTTCTTCGGTGGATATCTTCAGCATCTGACAGTGCCCGCACCAGCGATTTTATAGATCGAGATCAGCGAGCACACGTTGAGACACTTGAACATGCGACCTGCGGCTCGCGAATATTTAGTTAACGGTCGAAGCCGTTGTACGAAAAACTCGCACAGCGGCTTCGACTCAATTATTTAAGAGTTGTTGACCTTCGGCATTATTTCTTGCGTCAAACGCTTGAGATCATCAATTGTCTTTGACACTGGAACACCTGTAAACGGTGGCCACAACAAGGGCATTGTCATGCCAGCCTCTTTGTAACGCTTCAAATTGTCGGTGATCTGCCCTGCAGTGCCGACGAGCAAATTGCTGAGTTTGCGATTTGGCGTCTGATCTGTCGGTGAATCGGTAATGGTGAACCAAATCATGCTGCACATGTCGAAGCCTTGATCCAGAGTTCGATTACTGCCAATTTCCTTGAGTTCACGCTGAATTTCTTTGCGCCAATGCGCAATGTCTTCTGGAGTGTCTTGAATACCAATCCATCCTGCAAGTCCATACTTCGCAATTCTGCTTGCCGAACGTTTTGGATCTTTCAAGCCACTGAAATAAATCGGTGGCCCAGGCTTCTGTAAAGGCTTTTTACCAAACCCGCAACGATCAAAGTCGGCAAATTCGCCATGATATTCAAAAATTTCGTTTTGCCAAATGCCCTGCATGATTTCAATCGTCTCACGAACATGCTTATGTCGCTTGGGAAAAATATGTGCCGCACTTGCTGCAGCAAATTCTTCAGGCATCCAACCTGAGCCAACGCCAACATTTAAACGCCCGTTGGAAAGGTGGTCAACGGTTGCAATTTCCCCGGCAAGCACACCTGGTGATCGGTACGGAGTATCGATGATGCTCATACCAATGCGAACTTTCTTTGTCTTTGCGGCTAGCCAAGGAATGAGTGGCATTCCATGCAACCATTGCCCTTTTGAGGAAACGGGCATTTGCAGTGGAAATTGTTCCATCATGCCGAATGGATAAGTCAACTTTCCGGCGTCAGATGCCTCAGGCACAACAATGCGGTCCAAAGTCCAAACTGAATCAAAATTGAGATCTTCGGCTAGTGCCGTAAGGTCTTCTAGTTCCTTTACCGAAACCTCGTCTCTGAAATTAGGTAGGTACAACGCAAGCTTCATGGGTCCCCCTTCGGTTTTTTGCTGTTAGTAATTTCCCCATCAGTTTCATACCTCACACTTGATAAAAAATCAAGTCGTAATTTCAGAAAAAATCAGGCCCGCCTCAAACCCAATAAATTTCAGGATTCGCGTCGAGAAGACCAGCGTCGCGTTGCCCTTAAGCCTCAAATCACAATTATGCGAGTTTCCCGATACAGGCGTTGACCTCGCCATTGCTTGCTTTGATGAATCAGGCTTTGTAAAGCATGTTAAAGAGCCGGGTTTAAATATGTTTATAAGAATTATTTTTTTCTTCAAGTTTTAGTGTTTCGCGAAGTTCTCGCTTAACAACCTTTCCATAGTTGTTCGTCGGGAGCGAATCTACAAATCGATACTCCTTGGGGCGCTTGTAACGAGCAATCCGCTCAAGACACAACTGATCAAGTTCTTCGGTGGATGGAAGACTTTTTTTTTCAGCAACAATGAACGCAACAACTGCTTCTCCCCACTCTGGGTCAGGCTTTCCAATTACAGCAGCGGCACGAATATTCGGATGTAGCTGTAGGACCTCTTCGACTTCTCGCGGATAAATATTCATTCCGCCACTAATGATGAGATCTTTTGATCGGTCACGAAGAGTGAGAAATCCTTCTTCATCGAAATTTCCCAGATCGCCCGTATGCAACCATCCACCGCGAAGTGTTTCGACGGTTGCCTCTGGTTGGTTCCAATAACCAGACATGACTACATCGCCCCGCACCACAACTTCACCAATTTCTCCTTGCGGAAGCTCGACATCATTTTCGTCAACAACTCGCACTTCTACATCGGTCCGCGCGAGCCCGACACTCTGCATTCGATCTTGCCATCGCGGATGACCAACATTCGCGTGATCCTTCTTCGAAAGGCCCGTAATAGTCATCGGTGTTTCGCCTTGACCATAAATTTGTGCCAGACAAGGACCAAAAACTTGAAGTGCTTTTTTTAGATCGGCAAGATACATCGGTGCACCGCCGTAGATAATTGTCTTCAGATTTGAGAGATCCGAGTTGACAATTGCAGATTCTGCCGTGAGACGATTCACCATAGTCGGCGCAGCAAAAAATGAAATGCCTGCCCAGCGCTTGATTATTTTTGCAATTTCTTCGGCATTCACTCCATTTGACTTCGGAATCACACTTACAGCACCACGGGCCACGTGCGGCAAGCCATACAAACCAGAACCATGGGAAAGTGGCGCGACATGTAAAACGCTGTCTGAATTTGAAAGTTCATCAATATCAGAAAAGTAACTAAGACTCATCATCAAAAGATTTCGAAACGTTAGTGTTGCTCCTTTGGGGCGACCCGTTGTACCGCTTGTATAAAATAACCATGCAGGGTCGGTTGGTTCTCGCTCCTGAATTCGTAATGGGGCGGTTGTACGCAATCCCTCCCACTCTTCGCCTGGTGCAAGAACTACTGAGCGCAAAGACTTTACTGAAGCCTTCAACGACTTGACATCTTCAAAATGATCGACATCAGTTATAACGACAGAAGTGCCACTATGGTCGAGTATGTAACCAATCTCGTCGCGATGAAGTCGAGCGTTAACAGGAACGGCGACCAGTCCCGCGTGCCAAGCCCCGTATTGCACCTCAAGATATTCGGGGCTGTTAGTCATAACAATTGCAACTCGATCTCCACTAACCAAGTCGAATTTCGCGCGTAATCCACCAGCAATTCGTGCTACCTGTGACGCAAATTGAGCCCACGTTGAATGCACACTCTCGCCAAGCGCAAGCGCCGGACTAAGCGGAATTAGTTTTGCGTTTCTTTCCACCCAAACTGCGGGATTCACTTTGGCGCCTCAAACGAACCTGTCAAGGAACTTTGGTGAGAGATAAAAAATATCACGCATGATAGATTACTAATTTTCAATGAAAAAATTAATACAACCTAGAATCCGCTTGTGCAAGAGGCCAGAATAATCGCATGAAACTTGACTACGAGTCTGCTCTCTTACGTCTCACCGCGAACGATCACGGCACGTTTTGCACACTCCACAATGATCGCGGGGTCGATGCGGTGCCAGCAGTATATGCAATTGACAGGGACGGATTTCTCGGAATTCCGATCGATCGCGTAAAGCCAAAAGCGACCACAAAACTTCAGCGAAAGTCAAACCTTGAGTTTGATCAACGTGCCACATTGTTGGTTGACCATTGGGACAAAGACGATTGGAATCAACTGTGGTGGGTACGAGCACATCTTGAGTGGCAAGGCAACAACGAATCAGAGAGAGCCACCGCATTATCTCGTCTGCTTGCCGAAAAATACATTCAATATAAAGACGAGCCTTTTGAGCGTGTACTAGTTTTTCGCATCACTGCACTCACCGGCTGGGCAGCAAGTGAAGATTGAACCGCAATTATTTGTATTGCGCCCCGCACTTTGAATTAAGCGACGGTCTAGGGACTACTTACCAGAAGTGTCGTGACAGACTTCCCCAACAATCGGAGTAACCACTGTTGCAGGCAAACCCGCACGCTGCGCATGCTCGTTGATGAAATCCTGAGAATCGGATTCGTAGATGCAGAACACTGAGTTTTGAGTCGCAAAACTGCGTACTTGCCGAATGTCTTTGCCTTCACTACGCATGGCCCCAAGCGTTGCTTCTGAATTCTGAACAATCGAATTCATGTCGTCGGCGCTGAGCGATCCGACGCCCGGAACCTGACGTTCAATGTGGAAAAGTGTCATATTTCAATCTCCTCTAATACTAAAAGTTTGCAACTACTTCCCCGTCTATTCCGAGTGGTCTGCGAACCACCACTTATCGATTCAGTCCTTGATGCTCACTGTTTTAACGAGCGAAATGAACTTTTTTGGGACTGATTTTCCTATCAAAGTCAGTACCGTTATTTTTGTTAATGCAAAGTGCTGTGAGGCTGGGGGCATCCCTAATTGATTTGGCGCCCCCGGCATGAATCGAACATGCGACCTGCGGT
>JAUREG010000047.1:0-7444 GCA_030827545.1 Acidimicrobiales bacterium | reverse complement strand
TGATCCGTCGGTTGAGAACGCAAGACCAAGCAAGCCGCGTTCACCTTGACCTTCGGTTAGACCTGAGATGTCGAGCACTGGCTCGCTCTCTAAAACAGTGTCAACAAATTTGTGAATTGTGCCGCCGCGTGCAACAAAGTACACAGCCGTGTCACCAAAACGAGAGGCAGCATCAACTGGCTGGTCAAGTGTGGCTACTTCAACTAAAGATAAAGCCATCGCACCAGTTTCAGTTGATTGATCACTGACAACTTCTAAAGTGCCGACAGTCTCAACTTCGTTTGATGTTTGTGCGCCGCATGACGCAACGCCGACAAGTAAGGCAACGGTGAGAGTCGTTCGCCAGAGACTAGAAAAAATCAAATTACTTGGTGGCTTCGTCGAGGCCTTCGAGAAGAGTGTTCCAGCCGAGGGTGGCGCACTTGATGCGCACCGGAAACTTGACGACACCTTGCAACGCTTCGATATCGCCGAGTTTGATTGACTGATCAATTGGTTCGCCATCTTCTGACAGCGTCATCATGTGCTTAAACCGGCGCACGAAAGCGCGCACTTCTTCGATCGTTTTGCCTTTAACAGCAACCGTCATCATCGACGTCGAGCTTTGGCTGATCGAACAGCCCTGACCTGAAAACTTCACATCACGCACAACACCGTCGACGACATCTAAATAAACCCGAATGTCATCACCACAAAGCGGATTGTTGCCTTCAGCGTAAACAGCTGGCGGTGCCAGCTCGCCGCGATTTCGCGGGGTGCGATAGTGATCAAGAATTATCTCTCGATATAAATCTTCGATACCCGGCATGCGTCCTCGCTCAAACTCTCTGACTAAAAGATATCTGATGCAGAGTCAAGGGCGTCTGCCAGCGCATCAGCATCTTGTGTCGTGTTGTAAAGGTAAAAACTCGCACGAGCAGTCGCGTTAGCGCCAATAATTTTCATCAACGGCTTGGCGCAGTGGTGACCAGCACGCACACAAACATTCGACTGATCGAGCACCTGACTCAAATCGTGCGGATGAATGCCGCGGAACGCAAAACTAAATGTTGCCCCACGCAGTTCGGGGTTGTGCGGCCCGTGAATCGTGATGTCGTCACCAAAACGGTTCGTCAGCATTTCAAGCGCGTAACTCGACATCGCAATTTCGTGTTGGCGTATGTTGGCCATGCCGACACCGTTCAAAAATTCAACAGCCGCACCAAGACCTACAACCTCGGTGATCGGTGGCGTGCCTGCTTCGAACTTTGCCGGCAATTCTGCGCACTTGAAACCATCAAGCCGCACTTCAGAAATCATGTTGCCGCCACCCAAAAATGGTGGCATCGCCTCGAGTAATGCCTCGCGACCCCACAACACACCAACACCCGACGGCCCACACATCTTGTGACTCGAAAACATCGCAAAGTCTGCACCGAGTGCACGAACATCGGTCGGAGAGTGCGGCACCGATTGACACGCATCAACAATCGCGAGCGCACCAGCAGCATGAGCCGCGGCACAAAGTTTTTCAACAGGATTAATCGTGCCCAAAACATTTGACATCGCGGTAAACGAAAATACTTTCGCTCCGGCGAGCAAAGTCGGCAGTGAACTCAAGTCAAGTTGAAAGTCGCTGGTCAGTGGCACCCAGCGCAATTCGATGCCTCGCTCTTGTTGCAACATTTGCCACGGCACAATGTTGGCGTGATGCTCCATGTGTGTCAACACAACCACGTCGCCACGCTTCAAATTGGCGCGACCCCACGAATAGGCGATCAAGTTCAACGCTTCAGTCGCATTTTTTGTGAAAACAATTTCGTTAGTGCTGTTGGCATTTATAAATTTCGCCACGGCTGCACGCGAACCTTCGTATTTTTCGGTGGCACTTGCGGCCAACGTATACGCACTGCGATTAATCGGTGCATATGATTCGCGCATGAATGTCGTCATCGCATCAATCACAACATTCGGCTTTTGCGATGTGTTCGCGCTATCTAGATAAACAATTGGCTTGCCGTTTATCTCGCTCGTTAAAACCGGAAACTCTTGGCGAATTGCCGCCCCGTCAAGCACCGAGTTCGCACCAGCCACAGTTATGCACCTGTTCGGTAGGCGTCGTAACCGTTTTTCTCGAGTTCGGCGGCAAGTTCAATCGAACCCGACTTGACGATGCGTCCGTCGATCAAAATGTGCACAAAGTCAGGCTTCACTTCGTCAAGCAAACGCTGATAGTGGGTGATCAAAACGATGCCAATCTCTGGTCGGTCTTGGCGCACTTCACGAATGCCTTGGGCGACGATTCGCAGCGCATCGATGTCAAGACCCGAATCGGTCTCGTCAAGAATCGCCAACTCTGGTTCAAGAATCGCCATCTGCATAATCTCGTTGCGTTTCTTTTCGCCACCCGAAAAACCTTCATTGAGATAGCGGTCCACGAACGATGAGTCCATGCCGAGTCGTTTCATCCAATCAATGATCGACAAACGCAACTCAAGAACCGAAAGATCAATGCCCTTGCGCGCCGAAAGCGCCTGGCGCAAGAACTGAATTACCGAAACACCAGCAATCTCTTGCGGATATTGAAACGCCAAAAAGATGCCGGCTTTTGCGCGAACTTCAGTTGGCCAGAGCGAAATGTCTTCGCCTTTGTAAAAAATTCGACCACTCGTGACTTCGTATTCAGGTGCGCCGAGCAAAGTTGTTGCGAGAGTCGATTTGCCCGAACCATTTGGTCCCATGATTGCGTGCACTTCGCCCGTGTTAACTGTGAGCGACAAACCACGCAGAATTTTTGTGTCTGCCTCGGCAGGCTTGGCATGAAGATCGTCAATGCGAAACAGTTCGCTCACTCAAATAAGTGTAATTGCGGGCCTATCTATTTGCACTACGTCGGTAGTGGTAATTAATTTACCAACCTCGTTTAACCCAAGAAGCAAGTTGTGGTCGTTCAGCGCCAATCGTCGTGTCAAGACCATGACCAGGTAGGACAATTGTCTCAGCAGCAAACGTAAACAACTTGTTGTCGATCGAGTCGATGATCGTCGCAAAGTCACCACCTTCGAGTTGCGTGTTGCCCGGCCCACCCGGGAACAGCGTGTCACCCGTAAACAACAACGGTGTATCAACTACATGAAACGAAATCGAACCTGCTGTGTGCCCCGGGTTATGAATTGCGCGCAAGCGCAAATCGCCAACTTCAATAATCTCAGCATCGTCAATAAACACGTCGTAGCCAACATCCTTTAAGCGCGGTGCATCAAGCGCAGTAACCGCGACTTCGTAACCGGCTTCGCGCATCGCCGGCACCGCCTGAATGTGATCCCAATGTCCATGAGTTTCGAGCACGCGTTTGACGCCAAGGCGTTTGCACAATTGCAACAACTGTTCGTGTTCGTTGGCAGCGTCTATTAATACAGAATCACCCGAGCGCCGACACCGCACGACGAAAACATTGTTGTCAAACGGCCCGACCACCACTTTGTGCACATCGACATTGGCGTCGCGCCAGTGCAAAGTGGGGTCTGAATCCAAAAGCGCCATATGGCTCAAGTATCACAGGCGAATTCGCCAGTTGCGCCGATTGCCCCGATTAGCCAAAATCACCTCTGCGCTGGCAAGATATACCCCATGAACTTTGCCTTTACAGAAGAACAAGAAGAGCTCCGCAAAACCGTCCGCGCGTTTCTTGACGCCAAGTCGCCAGAGACGGCAGTGCGCGAACAAATGGAAACTGTAAATGGTTTCGATCCTGCGGTTTGGTCGCAGATGGGTTCGCAAATGGGTTTGATGGGCATTCATATTCCTGAAGAGTTCGGTGGCATGGGTTTTAGTTACATCGAGTTGGGCGTCGTGCTCGAAGAGATGGGTCGCTCGTTGCTTTGCGCGCCATATTTTTCGACAGTCGTCATGGCGGCAAACACTTTGATGCAATCAGGTGACGAAGCAGCGAAGAAAAAATATCTTCCAGCAATTGCTAGCGGTGAAACAACTGCAACTCTTGCTTCAGTCGAACCATCAGGCAAATGGGATGAATCGGGCGTCACGATGCAAGCCAAAGGCTCGGGCTCAAGTTTTACCTTGACCGGCACAAAGATGTTCGTACTCGACGGCCACACTGCGTCATTGATCATCGTTTCAGCGCGCACCGCGAAAGGTGTTTCATTGTTTGCAGTCGAAGGCAATGCGAAGGGTCTCACTCGCACAGCACTTTCGACGATGGATCAAACTCGCAAGCAAGCAAAACTTGAATTCGCCGATGTGCCAGCAACATTGATTGGCACCGAGGGCAAAGGTTGGGAAGTTCTCACACGAGTCAACGACTTGATTGTTGTCGCACTCGCTGCCGAGCAAGTTGGTGGTGCACAAAAAGTTCTTGACATGGCAGTTGAGTATGCAAAAGTTCGCGTGCAGTTCGGCCGTCCGATTGGTTCTTTCCAGGCGATCAAGCACAAGTGCGCTGACATGTTGCTCGAAGTTGAGTCGGCAAAGTCGGCTGCGTATTACGGCATGTGGTGCGCCGCTGAAATGAACGATGAGTTGCCATCAGTTGCATCTTTGTCAAAGGCTTATTGCTCAGAGGCTTACTTCCATGCCGCAGCCGAGAATATTCAGATTCACGGCGGCATTGGTTTCACCTGGGAGCACCCAGCGCACCTTTACTTCAAGCGCGCCAAGTCGAGTGAGTTGCTGTTCGGAGATCCGACTTATCATCGAGAACTTCTGGCGCAACGCATCGGCATCTAAAAGTTTTCGCACCGCATGTCTGCGGTTTTAATAATTGCCGGCATCATTGCTGCACTGTTGGTCTTTGTTATCGCAGCAGTAATCATTGGTCGCGAGGCTCGTCGTCTCGACAGTGTCGCGCCGCGGGCCGTTTACGAACTCGAACAAGCAACTCAATTCGTTGCCGACAATTTGCCAAGCGAAACCCAAGCGCGACTGACTTTCGCAGAACTTCGTAAATTATTGGTTTTTCACATGCGTTGGCTGCACGACAAAGGTTTGCAACCAGCAGGCGTCGTGGATCGTCGACAAGACATCGTCGATGAAGTTGTGATTGACGAGCAAACGCTGACGGCTTATTTGTTAGACGCCGCCGAGAAAAACAACATTGAGATTCTTGATGATGTCGACGCCGTCTACGTCGTTAAAGCACACCTCAAATATTTTGATGCAATCGGCGCGATCGGCCCGCAGTCAAACGACTAAGCGACTGTCAGCAAAAAACTCAGCGCTTCATCGAGCGACTGTTTCGAAGTCGAATCTGTTTTCCAAATATTCGTGTAGCGCTGAAGATTCGGGTTGAAATACGGATCATCATCGAGCACTGAGCCCCATCGCGCGCCAAGTTTGGCAACTTCGGCTTCGACGCGTTTGGCGATTCGTGTTTTTGATTCGAAGTGAAACAGGTGGGCGTGTGGAGTGAAAACTGCTCGATAGCCGGCAAGTTGAACCTTGAGACAGAAATCGATGTCGTTCCAGTTGCCCGGAAACTCCATGCAAAGCCCGCCGACTTGTTCGAACACATCTCGACGAATCAGAGCACATGCAGCGATCAAACTTGAAACTTCGCGTTGAACTTTTAACAAATTTTGCGGCCCAGCCGTCTCGGGGCTGCGCGCGCGATAGAGATCGGTCGGGTCAGGGCTAAAAATATGACCAGCACTTTGAATCGTCGAATCTTCAAACAACAACATCGGGCCAACAATGCCGACTGTCGGGTCGTTGAACATCGCGACCATTAACTCGAGCGCTTCGGCGGTGATGATCTCAGTGTCGTCGTTAAGCAACAAAATCAGATCAGATTCACACGACATCGCCCCAAGATTATTTTTTTCAGCAAAGTTAAATGGTCGGTCGTAACTGATTATCTTCAACCGCGCACCGCCAATCTCGCGCAACGTATCAAGCACGGTTTGTGGCGTCGGTGTGTCGGCAACAACAACAACTTCAAAGTTCTGATAAGTCGATTTTTCAAACAAACTTCGCACAGCTTCAACTACCAGCACACGCTCTGAACCAAACACTTCGGCAGACGTACCACGAGTTGGCACGATTACTGCGACACTCGGCTGTGTCGTCAAGTTGCGCTTGACGCGAACACTCGGCACTGCCGCATCAAGTTCGCAATTGGCATCAATCTTTTGTCGTGCGCAGTGTTTGATAACCGCATCAAGCGATGCTGATGGGCGAGTGTCTCGACTTTTTGCTGTCGTCAAAAGTTCGGGCATGCGCACGATATTTTTTGCGTTTTCTGTTAGACGTAAAGCGCGGTCGTGCGGGTGTTGCACAACAAGTTCGGTTATGCCACCTGCGCGCTCAACAACTTCGGTGCGGGCAACAAGGGTTTCGCCGACATAACAATGGCCACGCAGACGCTCGGGCGACCAGCCAGGGCGCCGCACAAAACTCAGCGGCTCGGCTTTGATGCCCGTTGGATGAGCCGCATCGCCGTAAATCAGATCAGTCGCCGCATTTTTATGGATAGCTTCGCGCACACTAACCAACGACTCGCGATACAAGCCGTCGCCGGCATTCAAGAAAATGACAAATTCGCTCGTTTTGAATTCGTCGGCTGTCGCAACGACTCGCACACGGCGAAACGACCAGCGCCGTTGCAATTGTTTGACCGCATCTGGCACAGCACCATAAACAAACCACTTGATATCTTTCGACCCCGAAACGACAAGTGATTTGTATGTCGTGACTAGGTCGTCAAGAGTCGCACCATGCGCGTCGGTGGCAACTAGAAACTCGCTCATACAGTCAGCTTCTTTATCAGTTTGCGCAACGGTCTTGGAATGTTGCGGTAAAAAAATCTCAAAGGTCGCATCCAACTCGAGTGCACCCAGTTCGTTACATGCACCTGAGATGTGTTTGGCGGAAATGAATATTCGCGCACTTCGCCAAAACGCTCAATTTGTCGTTGCTGTTCGCGGGCTTGAGCCATTTTGGCAAACTCGGCGTCGCGCTCAGCCAGAACTTCAATCTTTTTCTGCACGACAACAGGGTCGAATAGAGGCGACACCATGACTAGATAAGGATATCTAACAGCGTCAGGCGCAGTTAGATCATCATATTTAGCGCGCCAACGACCCGTTCGCCGAGTGCGACATCGCCAACAATTTTGATTCGGTCGCGAAGTTGCTCACTTGTGGCACGACCAGTTGCCAGTTCGATAAATATGTTGCTATCGAATTCAATTTCGACAACCGGTGTGTTTTTTGGAGATTCAACAACTGTGGCTCGGCCATCAATTACCGCAATTACGAATTTTCTTTTCACTGGCCCATTGATGTTGATTACGACCGATGCACCTTCAGGTGTTTGTGCTCGTTTGCCAACAACCATCGGCAGAGTTCGACAAAGGCGTTCAACACTCAACTCAGCGCTGATCGTTGCTTCACTACCAGGAATGCCGACTGCACGACGCATATCTTGCTCATGAACCCAACAGTCCATC
>JAUREG010000046.1:0-8007 GCA_030827545.1 Acidimicrobiales bacterium | reverse complement strand
GAAGCACTTAAAGCCGGCTACGACGAGGCGATCATGCTTTCACCAAGTGGTTTGGTTGCCGAATGCACAGGCGAAAACATTTTCTGTGTGCGCAACGGTGTGATTTTGACTCCGCCACTTTCGGCTGGTGCTCTCGAGGGCATCACACAGTCGAGTGTTTCAACAATTGCTCGTGACTTGGGTTTTGATATTCGTGTCGACAACATCGCCCGCAGTGATCTCTACATCGCCGACGAAATTTTCGTTTGTGGTACTGCTGCCGAAGTTGGCTCGGTTAACTCAGTCGACGAACGCAAGATTCCATGCCCTGGTCCGATGACTAAGGCGATTGCAGCAACCTATGCCAAAGCCGTGCGTGGTCAAGACGACCGCTACAAGCAATGGTGTGAGTTGGTCAAGTAGAACTCATGTCGCAAAACCGCGAACTCGTCGAAGTCTTTGACACCACACTTCGTGACGGCATGCAGGTCGAAGGTGTTTCGGCAAGCGTGCAAGACAAACTTCGCATCGCTGAGCAACTCGATTTTCTTGGTGTTCATTACATCGAAGGCGGCTGGCCCGGTGCCAACCCAAAGGACATTGAGTTCTTTGCTCGCGCACGCACTGAATTGAGTCTGAAAACTTCAACACTTGTTGCGTTTGGTTCAACTCGTCGCCCGATGGGCAAAGTTGACGACGACCCGACGCTGCGCAATTTGGTCGAAGCCCAGACAAGTGCAGTGTGCATTGTGGCTAAATGTTCGGCTTATCACGTTGAACAAGCCCTGCAAACCACACTCGACGAGGGTGTGGCGATGGTCAGCGATTCGGTCAAATATTTAGTTGCCAACAACCGTCGCGTGCTCGTCGATATGGAGCACTTCTTTGATGGCTACAAGCACAACGCTGAATATTCGTTGCGAGTTCTTGAGGCAGCCGTTATCGGCGGTGCAACACATTTGGTGTTGTGCGACACAAACGGCGGCTCACTACCAAACGAAGTTGAAAAAATTGTCGCTGATGTTCGTCGCCACATGGGCACCGACGTCATAATCGGCATTCATTGTCACGATGACACGGGCTGTGCGGTGGCCAATTCACTTGCCGCCGTGCAAAGTGGTGCACGACATGTTCAAGGCACGCTCAACGGTTTGGGCGAGCGCACTGGCAACACAAACTTGACGACTGTGATTCCAAACTTGCAACTCAAACTCGGCTACGAGTGTTTGCCCGAAGGTCATCTCGAGCGTCTCACGCAAGTCAGCAATCATGTCGCCGAAGTTTTGAATCGCCCAATGAACCCGCAGGCACCATACGTTGGCGCGTCGGCATTTGCGCACAAAGCAGGTTTGCATGTTTCGGCAATCGCTCGTGCCAAAGATGCATACGAACATGTTTCGCCAGAACTCGTCGGCAACGGCACTCGCTTTTTGGTTTCAGAAATGGCAGGTCGCGCAACGATCACGATGAAGGCCCAAGAATTGGGCATCAAACTTGATGGTCCTGCAATTGGTCAAGTCATCGACGATCTAAAGCGACTCGAGTTCGAGGGCTATCACTTCGAAGCAGCCGATGCATCGCTTGAGTTACTCATGCGCCGCGCCGCCGGTTGGGATCAATCGTTCTTCAAAGTCGAGTCGATGCGTGTTATCACTGACGAAGCAGCAAGCGGCACATTCACCACAGAAGCCACCGTCAAAGTTTGGGTTGGCGAAACACGAAGTGTGTTTACATCTGAAGGCAATGGTCCGGTAAATGCAATCGACACCGCGTTGCGTGAAGCGTTGCGGGCAAGTTATCCGCAATTAGAGCGCGTGCATCTCACCGACTATAAAGTTCGAATTCTCGACTCAGGTTCGGCAACAGGTGCAGTAACTCGCGTTTTGATTGACGCCACCGACGGTGAGCGCACATGGACAACAATCGGTGTCTCGGCGAACATCATCGAAGCATCGTGGCGCGCACTTGAAGAGTCGCTCGTGTACGGCTTGCTGCATTTGCAATCTTGACCCTGATTTAAATGTTCTAGGCTGGTCGCGTCATGGCAGCACCAAAGTTCACACCGCTAGATCCGACAGATCGTCCGCGAACTTATTCTTCGCCTGAACATGTGCCGTCACCTTGGCGCAACGATAAACCGGCAGCAATCGTGACTCGGCAACCCAAAGGTCAAAAACTCGGGTATCAAGGCCCAGATCAGGGCTATGCACTGAAGCTCGCCGAAGGTTTACGCGACTCAATCGTGTTGCAACCAGGCGAGTCTGCCGATGATGCAATTCGTGGGGCACTCGCCATCGCTTTGCGACGTGCCTCGAAATTTGGGCGAGCACCGGTGATTCATGATTTGACTGTTGCATTCGGCATTTGGGGCTTCATGTTGCTTGATCCACCAGCCGACTTAGTTACGCGGCGCAAAGAGTTGTTCGCTGGTTTGGGTGATGCAGCGCATCACTATTCAGAAATTCGGGCGCTTGTCGACATGGTGCCAGAAAGCACGATGCTCATGACACCAGAACAAGTGCGCACTGGCATGCCAGGCAGTTGGCGTGCGCTTACTGGCGCTTAAAAATTATTTGTCGATTGCGTGCGCCTCAAGATTTTTGAGCGCAACAAATTCGAGTGTCAAAGTGTGGGTTGAACGCAACTTAACTTTTGGAGCTTTGCCAGCCTCGAATGCTTCTTGCCAACGTGGCGCACAAAGACACCACTGGTCGCCAGGCTTTAGCCCAGCAAAACCATATTGCGGCATCGGCGTTGAAAGATCGTTGCCGACTGACTTTGAATATTCGAGAAATTCTGCGGTCATTATTGCGCACACAGTGTGTACACCCGCGTCGTCACCACCAGTTTCACAACAGCCTGTGCGATAAAAACCAGTCATCGGGTCAAAGTTGCACGGCTCGAGAGGCTCGCCATAAACATTTGTTTGCTGACCAATTGTCATTGTGCCGCGAAGTTTCTAGTTGATTGAAACGCCGACAAGGCGACCAATTACATATGTGACACCAACAGCGAGCAACATAATCGCCACTTGTCGAACCGCGCTTGAAATTTTTGATCTTTCGGCTTGTTGACCGATCGCGTAACCGGCTGCAGCCGCTGCGATTACGGCAACGATCACAGACGCGTACCTTGCAGTGTTGCCGCTACTAAAAATCCATGGCACAACAGGAAGCATCGCGCCGGCTAAAAATGTGACGAGCGAGATAAACCCAATCTGAATCGGGTTTGGCAAGTTGTCTGCATCAAGACCAAATTCTTCGCGTGCGTGCACGACCACTGCGCGCTCTGGGTCACGCATAACTTCTGCGGCAGCGATTGCGGCTTGCTCGCGCGACATGCCATGTTGTCGATACATCGCGGCCAACTCAGAAGTTTCGGCTTCTGGGTGAAGTTTTAACTCTCGCAACTCGAGTGCCATCTCACGCTCGACAAGGTCGTTTTGTGCGCTAATTGACACCCATTCTCCAGCAGCCATACTTGCCGCACCAGCAACAGCAGCAGCGATGCCCGCGAGTCGAACGACACTCGAGTCAACACCACCCGCAGCAAAACCGATTATCAACGAAACATTTGAAACTAAGCCGTCACTGAAACCGAAAACTCCGGCGCGCGCTGCGCCACCAGCGAGTGCGCGATGGTCGGGGTGACCTTCGTGTTCGAGAGTTTTCTTTGCCACGACTTCAACATTACTTCTGTCTCGGGTGCTTGCGCTCACCGAGATAGCCTGATGACAGATGGCACAGACACCGCGCTACCGATTCGCGCCGTCACCAACAGGTTATTTTCATGTCGGTGGTGCACGAACTGCTCTCTACAACTGGATTCTTGCGTTGCAATCGAATGGTGTTTTTGTTCTTCGGATAGAAGACACCGATGATTCGAGAAATAATCCGCAATGGACACAGGGCATTCTCGATGCGCTTGCTTGGCTCGGCATAGATAACAAAGATTCGCACTTTGAAGGGCCGTTCTTTCAGTCTGCAAATGCTGCTTTGCATGTTGAATCTGCCGAGAAACTTTTCGCCCAAGGCGCTGCATATTATTGCGACTTGTCATCTGAAGACATTCAGAAACGTGCCAAAGAATTGGGCAAACAGGGCTACGACGGCTATTCGCGTGATCGAGGTTTAGGGCCAGGCGAAGGTCGAGTCTTGCGATTTCGCGTGCCTGAGGGCGCGACAATTGTTCAAGACCAAGTTCGAGGCAGTGTCGAGTTTGATAATTCGACAATCGAAGATTTTGTCTTGTTGCGTGGCAACGGTTCACCGGTGTTTTTATTGGCAAATGTCGTAGACGATATAACGCAAGGCATTACTCATGTCGTGCGGGCCGAAGAGCACCTGCCAAATGCGCCAAAACAACAGATGATTTGGCGTGCGCTCGGCCACGAGCCACCAAGTTGGGCGCACGTTCCGGTGCTTGTTAACGAACAGCGAAAAAAACTTTCGAAGCGTCGCGACAAAGTGGCAGTCGAACAATATCGAGAAGAAGGAATTCTCTCGGCTGCGATGAAAAATTATTTGATGACGCTTGGTTGGGCGCCAACGGGCGATACAGAGATTGTGCCGTTCGAGAAAATAACTGCCGAGTTCGATTTAAGCAGTGTCAACCATTCGCCGGCGTTTTTTGACATCGTCAAATTGCATTCGTTCAACGCCGACTACATTCGCGCGATGCCGCTTGATGAGTTCATTCGCGCCTGTGAGCCATGGCTAACCGGTGAAAAAGCCCCGTGGCAAGCAAGTGCATTTGATGCGAAAGTTTTCGCCGAAATAGCGCCATTAGTTCAGACTCGTGTGCAGTTGTTACAAGATGTACCGAGCATGGTTGATTTCTTATTTTGCGAATTGCCGACGATTGATGATGCGGCATTTGCCAAAGCGTTTGCGCCAGAGTGGGCGAGTGCGACACTGATCGAGATTCGCGATGCCTTCAAGACATGCGAGTTCACATCCGATGCACTCAAAGCCGTAGTTGAAGCAGTAGGCGAAAAGCACTCGTTGAAATTGGGCAAGATGCAAGCGCCACTGCGGGTGGCTGTGACTGGGCGCAGTGTTGGTCCGCCATTGTTCGAGCCGATTGCGATGTTGGGTCGAGACGCAACACTCAAACGAATTGATGTCGCGCTCGCCAAAAAGGTTTAAGCGAGTTTTAATCAATGAAGTTGCGACGAGTTCTTCAGTCGCTTGGTGTAACTGTTCTAATTGCGACGGTTTACTTCTTCGTCTCGTTGTTGCAAGTGTGGAACACGGGGCGTAGTGCTGATCGCCAACCAGTTGATGCAATTGTCGTGCTTGGCGCTGCTCAATATGACGGACGGCCATCGCCACAACTGCAGGCTCGCCTCGACCACGCGCTCGAATTATGGAACCTCAACTTGGCTTCGTACATTGTGGTTACAGGCGGCAAACAAGACGGTGATCGATTTACTGAGGCGGCAACTTCGCGCAAGTTTTTTGAGTCAAGCGGCGTGGCCAGCGACCTGATTTTTGAAGAGAATTCTGGGACGACCACTTATGCGTCGTTGCTTGCTGTTTCGCAAGTTGCTAATCAACTGAGTATTGATCGTGTGTTGATTGTGAGCGATCCGTTTCATCTTCTGCGCGCAAAATTAATCGCTAACGAAGTTGGTCTTAAGGCGAGTTCGTCATCGACACAGTCGAGTGTTATTCAGGGCGGTGATGCATTTAGGCACAATCTGCAAGAGGCCGTAGGTGTCGCCGTTGGTCGCATAGTTGGTTTTCAACGCGTTGATTCGTGGACTAATTAATTAGATATTTGCGATATCGTAAAACCGTCACTCTGGGGAGTGGTGTAACTGGCAACACAGCAGATTCTGGTTCTGTTATTCAGGGTTCGATTCCTTGCTCCCCAACGCCGCAATTATCAGTGCGCAGCACTGATAATTGCTTTGCTTCGCGCCGCAAGGTTTAGCGCGAAGCGCTTAACCTCGCTTTGTTGCTCGGCTTTGCCTCGCAACGCCTCAACGCTATGCATTGTTCTGCTTCACGCCGCAGCACTTCGTGTTGCTCGGCCTCGCAACGCCGAAACTGATTCGACAGATAGCGTGAGGGGGCTACTTGCTCCCATCGTCTAGCGGCCTAGGACACCACCCTCTCAAGGTGGCGGCACGGGTTCAAATCCCGTTGGGAGTGCCAATGAAAAAACTTGCTTTAACAACGCTGTTGCTCGTCATCGTTTCGTGTGGCGGCAGTGACTCAAGCTCAGACGCACCCGTCGATGCTGATTTTGTCGCCCCGACAGGTACTGCTGGCGAGATTGCCAAAGTTGTTTGCGAACCGCTGTCATCGCTTTGGCAAAAGTCCGGTTCAGAAAATAAAGAGTCATGGCAGTGCAAGCGTGACAATAAGCAAGTTGATTTTGATATTTACGTTAGCGAAGAAGAAAAACAGCGAGTTAGCGACGAGGCGCTTGCGCTGCTTGGCACAGCTGGCAGTGAGCAAACTTGGGCCGACACGCCAATTTTGTGTGGCAACAAATGGACAATGGGTGTCGCCGATCTCAAGACGCGCGATGCACTAATCGCCGATCTCAACTCGGCTGGTGTCGACGCTGCAACCTGTTAAGAATTTAGATTGATCAGTTTTAGTTTTTCGTAATCGGTTGGTTCGTTATAGACGAATGCTGAAAGTCGAACGTAGGTTGCGTCGCCTGGTGGCACAATCACTGTTTCAGTTTTTAGTTCTTGGCTAATTTTTAGCGTGAGTGCATCGCATTCAGGCTTTGTTAACTGCTTTTTCAGCGGAAGTTGAACTAGGCGCATCCACGGGCAAGAAATTTCGGTTGGTACAACTTGCTCGGTGCCCCAGTGGGTTTGCAACATTTCCGCAGCTTCGTTTACAACGCGGCGATTGTGATCGTCAAGTTGATTGGCACGAAGTGACTCATGAAACCTGATTGCGTGCGGTGTCGCAAGATAACTCGAATAGTCGTCGGTGCCTTGAGAGAAAAACGATTTCGGAAACCCTGCTTCGAAGTCCCATGAAGGTGCGAGCGGCATCATTTGGCTCGCAATTTCACTCGTGCGACAAACAAGACCGGCGGAGGCGCGCGGAGCGCATATCCATTTATGAAAGTTGCCGACCCAAACATCAAAGTCTGCGGGCAATGCGGGCGTCAACATGCCGGGCGCGTGTGCGGCATCGATCACGACACGAGCATTCGGCGAGACACGGCGAATTGTGCGCACGATTTGATCGACGGGCAATAGCAGCGCAGTCTCAGATGTGATTTGGTCGAGCACTACGAGAGTTGTTTCGTTTGTCAGTGCGGCAAAAACACTGTCGGCGATGTCGTCTGTAGTCTGTGCGCCACTTGCAAAATCAATTTCGGCGATGCGCAATGTGCTTTGGGTGCGGCGGGCGATTTCAGCTAGTCCATTTAACACGCCGCCGTAGCCGAGGCTGGTGGCGACGATTTGTGATCGCGGCTTTGTAACAAGTGCACTCGCGGCAGTGATCACGCCTTGCGATGCATTTGGCACGAACGCGAATAGTTCTGGGGTTGTACCGAGCCATTCGGCAACAAATGTACGCGCCTCGTCGTGCAACTTGGGCAGTGTTGTGCGAAAAAACAGATTCGGATTACTTTCTTCGAGCACTTGAAACTCGCGCTGAGCCTGAGCGACGATTTTTGGCACGGCGCCAAATGATCCGTGATTTAGATGAATAATTTGCGGGTCAAGACTGAACTGTTCACGATATTTATTCACCTCGCAGATGCTAATTGCTCGGGCTAATCGTTCTTTGCGACTGAAGTAGTCTTGATTGTGAAGGAGCAACATGGAAATCAATAATGCGTTTGAGGTGAAAGCGCCGATAGATGTTGCATGGGCGACGCTGACAGATTTGGCACGAATCGCGCCGTGCTTGCCTGGCGCAACATTGACGAGCATCGAAGGCGACATATATAAGGGACACGTAACCGTCAAAGTCGGGCCGATCGTGGCCAAGTTTGGTGGTCAGGCAATCTTTCAAGAGCGCAATGACGCTGAACATCGCGCGG
>JAUREG010000045.1:0-8060 GCA_030827545.1 Acidimicrobiales bacterium | reverse complement strand
GCGGCGACTTGGCAAATTGGTTATCAACCGGCGGTTGGTCAACGCGACTCAACGATGCAGCTGTTCACGGTTGCACTGGGTGGCGATTATGCACGTATGCGCGCTGAAGTGCGTCTCGAAGGTCAGGGCGCCAGCGCCCAGCAAGTTGCTCTTTATTTTGCCGACGAAAATCAAATGCACGATTTTCGCACGTTGCAAGATCATGCGGCACCGCGTACGCACAGCAATTTGCTGTTCAAAGGCGCAGTTAAAGACACGGCAAAGAGCGTTTATACGGGCCTAATTCGCATTCGCGAAAACGCGACGAAGTCAGAGGCATTTCAAACCAACCGCAACTTAACTTTGTCAAATGGTGCATGGGCAGAAAGTGTGCCGAATCTCGAAATCGAAACAAACGATGTCAAATGCAGTCACGCCAGCACGGTCGGGCCGATCGATGAAGAACAGCGCTTTTATCTCGAGAGTCGTGGCATTCAGCCCGAGATCGCCGAGCGCCTAGTGGTACTCGGGTTTTTCGACGAAGTTCTTAACCGTTTGCCGGCATTGCCGTTTATCGCAGGCTTACGTGAACGTGTAAGTACGAAACTTTTAGGGGCAAAATCGTGAAGCAAAAAGTTTGCAAATTCGATGAACTTGTTTCAGGCAAGGCACGACGTTTTGAAATCGGTAACCGGGCAATTGCAGTTGTACGAATCGACGACAAGGTTTATGCAATCGGCGATAAGTGCAGTCACGCTGATGTCGCGTTGTCTGACGGCGAAGTTCTCTGTGACACCAAAGAAATCGAGTGCATTCGCCACGCCAGTTCGTTCAGTCTTGAAACTGGCAAACCAAACACCTTGCCTGCAACGCAGCCAGTGCCCGTATATGTCGCTTCGGTTGATAACGGCGAAGTATTTATCGAGTTGAACTGAGAAGAGATCTATGACAACACTTGAAATCAAAAATCTCGCCGTTTCGGTAGGTGGTTCACAAATCTTGAACGATGTTTCGCTGACCATTAAGTCGGGCGAGGTGCACGCAGTGATGGGCCCCAATGGCGCTGGCAAGTCGACTCTGTCGGCAGCGCTAATGGGTAAACCTGGTTATGTGGTCACTGGCGGCTCGGTCAAACTTGATGGGGTAGATATTTTGGCGTTGCCGACTTGGCAGCGAGCCACTGCGGGTCTGCACTTGATCATGCAATATCCGACTGAGATACCGGGTGTGATGTTGCAAGATGCGATGAGTGCGGCACTCGATGCACGCAAACGCGACACAACAAATTTGCGATCTCTAATTGCGACCGAGGCAAATCGGATTAGTTTTGACACCGAACTTGTAGATCGCGCGGTGAATGTCGACTTTTCGGGTGGCGAGAAAAAACGTAACGAAACAGTTCAGCTCGCCGTGCTGCAGCCCAAAATTGCAATTCTTGACGAACTCGATTCAGGTCTCGACATTGATGCTCTCCGCGATTGCGCTCAGCGCGTCGAAGACGCGACTCGAGAAATGAATTTAGGCGTACTTGTTATTACGCACTACAGCAGATTGTTCGAGCAACTCAAACCAGACTTCGTGCATATTTTGACAAACGGTCGAGTCGTGAAGAGTGCCGGCCCAGAGCTTGCAGACGAACTCGAAGTCACTGGCTACGCCGCTTATTCGAACTAGTTAATAAACGTATAAATAAAAATGGCGGGCAGTCCTTTCGGACTACCCGCCATTTTCTTACTTAACTTCTAATTACTTGTTCTTAGTAAATCCGACCTTTGTCCAGTCGATTGATGTGAAACCGAATGCACCGAAGTTGGCAACATTCTTTGGCACACCAACGACGTTATTGCGCTGGAACAATGTGATCGAGTGAACGAGCTTGTAAACCTCTTTGTCAGCTTGGTTTGCAAGTTCGCAACGCTTCTTGAGGTCAAGAATGTTGTTTGCCTTTGCAAACAGTGCGTCAATTGCTGCACTGCCGATCTTGCCGAAGTTTTGTGCTCCGCCAACTTTGTAGAGGTTTGGTGAGCTTGCGATTGGGAAGTTTGTGCCTACCCAAGCGAAGATCGCCATTTCAAAGTTCGAAACGAGAACATACTTGCCGAAGTAGTCAGCAGATGGAATAAGAGTCGGAACCAATTCGATACCGGCTTCCTTTGCCATTGCTGATGCAAGAAGCACTGTGTCGCGGCGGTTGTCGTTACCACTTGGGTAAATCAACTTGACCGAGAGGCGAGTGCCACCCTTGGCGCGAATGCCATCTGAACCCTTGACCCAACCTGCATCATCAAGCAACTTGTTCGCGGCAGTCAAATTGCGCTTGCCGAGTGTGCCTGTGTTGTCTTGGTTGCACGCTGTGCCGTCAAGGAACACGTGGTTGTTGTTCGGCTTAACCTTCGGGTCGACGATGCCTTGAATCGCTGTTGCGATTTGCTGACGGTCGATTGAAAGCATGATTGCCTGACGTACTGCAACTTCTTTTGTTGCTGCAGTTACAGGGCCGAATGTGAAGTGTTCATGTGTCGGCGCCTTAGCAACGCGAACGCTGATCTTCGAGTTTTCACGGGCACGCTTGAGAGCGTTGGTGTCGTTGCCGACGTCCATGTAGTCGATTTCGCCGTTAAGCAAAGCATCGATCTGAGCAGCCTGTGGCAACGCCTTGAAGATGATCGAGTCAAGCACTGGCTTGTCACCCCACCATTTCGGGTCACGCTCAACAGTGATTGTTCGTGTGACTTTGTCGAGAGCCTTGAACTTAAATGGACCAGCAGTTACCAAAGGAGCTGCTTTCCATGAAGTGTTGAAAGCATCTGGCGATGCAGTCAACGAAGCTGGCTTCAACGCACTGAAGAGTGGTTGCCAGTCTGGGTAGGTCTCGCTGAAAGTGACGACGATTTCGTTCGCTGTCTTGCCCTTCTTGACCGACTCAATCTTTTCGTATCCTGCACTCGATGTGATGTTGAAGCCTTGACCTGACTTCTTCTGAGCATTCCACATGCCAACGAAGTCTGCAAGACCAATTGTCTTGCCGTTGCTCCACTTTGCTTTCGGGTTAAGTGTGTAGGTAACGGTTTGTTTTCCTTTTACACGACTTGCCTTGATGTCAAGTGCGTAGTTCTTGTCAATTTGAAGAACTGCGTTCTTGTCGAAATAGATGTAGCTCGGCAACATTGTGTTCATCACCTGGCTGCAGTTGAGGAGGTTTCCTTCAATTGCGCTGGTGTTGAAGTTTGGGCAGATGTCAACTTGAACAAAACGGAAAGTTCCGCCTTGTTTGAGTTTGGCAACTGGAACTTCATTAATTTGACGCGAGCCGCCATCTTTGGCTTTGGTAGCACCGGCTTGCGTCGTCATACCGAACGGTGCGACAACAGCGCCAGCGATAGCCACAGCTAAAACGCGCTTCACTAATTTCTTGTTCATTTATTTCCCCTCTAGGTGGTTTTCCAGGGCAATCGCCTCGGAATTATTGCCTTTAAAACTAACAATGAAAAAGGCGACTTGTTCACTCTTATTTCATTTATTGATCATCGAATGAAATGCACTGCTAGCCTGCTGATTTCCGAGTTTTGGCTTATTTGACGGGTTTTAAAGGGTTCTAAATGCTGGGTTACATTGCGAAGCGCTTCTTGAACTTTGTTCTATTGGTGCTCATCGCTTCGTCAATGGGATATCTGTTGGCATCGGTTGCACTAAACCCTCGTGGCAATTACGAGGCCGCGAACCCACCGATACCCAAAGAGTCAATCGACGCGGTTTTGAATCGTGGCAACGTAAACGACGAGGTTCCATTCACGACTCGCTATGTGAAGTGGGCTGGCAATGTTTTGCAAGGTGATTTCGGTGAAGACCTAGATCAGAATCGTGTCAATGAAGAATTCTCGCGTCGAGTTTGGGTAAGTCTTCGATTGTTGATGCTCGGCACTCTGCTTGGAGCAACAATTGGCGTGATCGTTGGTGTTGTCAGCGCGGTGCGTCAGTATGAGTTCTTTGATCGCAGCACGAGTTTGTTTGCTTATTTTATTTTGTCGACACCTGTTTTCTTGTTGGCGATTTTGCTGAAGTTTCTCGGCATTAAATTCAACGACGCAATTGGCTGGACTTTTTTCTTCACTCAGGGCGAGTACACACCCGGCTACGAAGGTTCATCGTTCGGCCGATTTGGTGACAGACTGCAACACTTAATTTTGCCGACACTTTCAATTGCGCTCGGCAGCATTTCTTTTTACTCGCGTTATCAGCGCAACACAATGCTCGATGTTTTGAGTAGTGATCACTTGCGCACGGCTCGAGCAAAAGGTCTAACTAAGCGTCAGGCTTTGTTCAAGCACGGGCTGCGAGTTGCGATTTCTCCGATGGCAACTTTCTTTGCCTACGGTTTTGGTCTGCTCATCGCTGGTGCGGCATTCACTGAAACTATTTATGGTTGGTATGGCATGGGTCAGTGGTTCATTGCCGCTGTTGCTAAAAACGACATCAACTCGGTTAGCGCGGTCGTAACTTTCACCGCCGTCCTTGTTTTGTTCTCGGGTTTTCTAGCCGATGTAATTCTGGCAATTCTTGACCCACGTGTTAGGGCACGCGCATGACGACCGATCAAATTGCGGTCGCAGCAGCAGTAGAGCGAATCTCTCGCGGGCAACTGATTCGCCGCAGATTCTTTCGCAACAAAACCGCAGTGTTCGGTCTTGGCGTTATTGCGTTCATGTTTCTATTTGCGTTCGGCGGCCCGTACATAGGTCAATGGAATTATTCAGAAAGCGACTTCTCGAGTTTGCTTAAAGGCCCGTCGGCGTCGCACTGGTTTGGTACAACTCAGATTGGTGTTGACGTGTTCGCCCAAACCACAAGAGGTTTGCAAAAGTCATTAATAATCGGACTGTTGGTAGCAGTATTTTCAACCGGGCTCTCGGCGATAGTCGGTGCGTTTGCCGGTTATCTCGGCGGGCGTGCAGACAAAGCAACGATGTGGTTTGTCGACCTTTTGCTCGTTTTGCCGTCGTTTTTGGTGCTTGTAATTCTCTCACGTTTTTATCAGGGCAAAACATGGTTGTTGCTGGTCGTCGGTTTGACAATTTTTGACTGGATGATCACCGCTCGAGTGGTTCGCGGTCTCGCAATGAGTTTGCGTGAGCGTGATTTTGTGCGTGCTGCGCGATACATGGGTGTGCCGACGCGAAAAATTATTTTCCGACATCTGCTGCCGAACATGGCATCAGTATTGATCATCGCTGCGACGCTCAATGTCGGCGGTGCAATTTTGGCTGAGACGGGTCTGTCTTATCTCGGTTTCGGCGTTGCGGCCCCAGATGTTTCGCTGGGCACGCTAATCGCCGAGGGCACAGGTGCGGCACTTACTTATCCGTGGTTGTTTATGTTCTCGGGCTCAATTCTTGTGTTAACAGTTTTGGCAGTCAGTTTTATCGGTGACGGTCTTCGTGACGCGTTTGACCCAGGCGCATTGCGCGTTAAGAAAAGTGTGAAGTCATGACAAACTCATTGATTGAAATTCGTGATCTCTCGGTCTCATTTCCGAGCGAGGTCGGCACAGTGCAAGCCGTTCGCAATATTTCGCTCGACATTCGAGCGGGCGAAGTGCTCGGCATCGTCGGCGAGTCAGGTTCTGGCAAAACAGTAACTTCACTTGCTGCAATTGGTTTGTTGCCCGAGAGCGCAACAGTTTCTGGCTCGGTCATGTTCAACGGCGTCAACTTGCTCGAACTCAACGACGATCAAATGTCGAAATATCGAGGCAATCAAATTTCGATGATTTTCCAAGACCCGCTCTCAGCACTTAACCCTGTGCATACAATCGGGCGTCAAATTGCTGAAGCGTTGTTGATCCATAAAGAAATTTCAACTGAGGCCGCGAACAAGCGAGCAATTGAGTTGCTCGAAATTGTCGGCATTCCGCGACCAGCCGAGCGCGCGCAGTCGTACCCGCATGAATTTTCTGGAGGTATGCGTCAGCGTGTGATGATCGCATTGGCAATCGCCAACGAACCAAAAGTTTTGCTCGCCGACGAACCGACAACTGCTCTTGACGTGACCGTTCAGGCTCAGATTCTTGATGTTCTTAAGACTGCCCGTGACATGACCGGTGCGGCGATTGTTTTGGTGACTCACGACCTTGGTGTTGTTGCCGGCATTGCTGACCGCGTGGCGATTATGTATGCGGGCAAAGTCGTAGAAGTCGGGCCTGTCGAAGAGGTTTATGCCAAACCAGCAATGCCGTACACAATTGGTTTGTTGCGATCGATTCCGCGACTTGATATTGCATCAGGTTCGCGGCTTGCATCAATTTCAGGCGCGCCAGTTTCGCCTGTGAATCTGCCGATCGGCTGTGCATTTGCGCCGCGTTGCCCAGCAGCAAGCGATGTTTGCACTTTAGCGACGCCTGAGTTGGTTGCGCTTTCACCAACACGAATGACCGCATGCACGCGACAGAGCGAAATTTTTGGTTTGCAAGATGCCGGAAAGTTGTTTCAAGAAGGCCCTTCGCATGTCGGTGTTTCATTGACGAGCGATGCCGTCGCGCTCGAGGTTCGTGGCTTACAAAAAACTTTCCCTCTTTTGAAGGGCTCGCTCATGCGTCGCCGTGTCGGTTCGGTTTATGCCGTCGACGGTGTCGATTTAGTTTTGCGTCAAGGTCACAGTCTGGCGCTAGTTGGCGAGTCAGGTTGTGGCAAGACAACTACGCTGCTCGAGATTTTGAATATGGTCGCGCCTGAGGCTGGCACGATTACCGTGCTTGGTCGCAACGTTGAAAAACTTTCGAAGTCCGAGCGTCTCGAGATGCGCAAAGACTTGCAAATCGTTTTCCAAGACCCATTTGCTTCGCTAGACCCACGCTTGCCAATCGGCGACGCAATTGCAGAGCCACTTGCAAACTTCGGCATGTCGCAGCAAGAACAAAACAAGCGGATAGTCGAATTGCTTGAACTTGTTGGCCTTAACCGTGAACAAGCCAGCAAATATCCGAACGAGTTCTCTGGTGGGCAACGTCAGCGAATCGCAATCGCGCGCGCACTCGCACTCAACCCAAAAATAATTGCTCTTGATGAACCTGTTTCGGCACTCGACGTCAGTGTGCGCGCAGGGGTGCTCAATTTGCTCGCCGAATTGCAAGAAAAACTCAACTTGAGTTATCTGTTTGTCTCGCACGACTTGGCTGTTGTGCAACATGTCGCTGACGACATCGCCGTGATGTATCTCGGTTCGATCGTCGAGTCGGGTTCGGTACGCGAAGTTTTTGCCAATCCACAGCACCCATACACGCAAGCGTTGTTATCGGCGGTTCCGATTCCTGATCCGAAAGTTGAACGCAATCGCAAGAGAATTTTGTTGCAAGGCGAGTTGCCAAGCCCAGCAAACCCTCCGTCGGGCTGCCGCTTTCACACGCGTTGTCACGTGCGTGCAACTTTGTCGCCTGAACTTGCAGCACGATGCGCGAGCGAGCGACCTTCGTTGAGTGTAAGCAAGCACGGCGCTGTCGCTTGCCACGCCCCGCTCAACTAGTCGTATTTCGCTAGTCGCATCTAAGGTTGTCGCGTGGCTGAAGCGTGGCAAGAAGTTGACGGAGCGCTCTATAAAAAGTTTGTGTTCGCAAATTTCGCCGAGGCGTTTAGTTTTATGACGCGGGTGGCGGCCATCGCCGAGGCGCAAAATCATCACCCCGACTGGTCTAACTCGTGGAATGTTGTTGAAATCTCGTTGCGTTCGCACGACAAAGGTGGCAAAGTCACCGATCGCGACATTCGACTCGCTGCGGCGATTGACGAATTGCAGCAGTCGTAATGGCAAAAAGCGTTTTCACTCGAACAGATAAATTTCCGGGTTGGTGGGTCGTCAGCGCCTGCTTCACGCTCTTAACTTTTTCTTCGGGTCTCGGTTTCTACGGTCTAGCCGTTTACTTGCAGGCATTTAGTCGTGAACTCGGCTGGTCGGTCTCGTCGATTTCGTTGGCGACAACATTCTTTTTTCTAGTCGGCGGCGTTTCGGGCATTCCGATCGCCAAGTTCATCGCCAAACACGATGTGCGAATCATGATCATCGGCGGTGCAACCGTTGCTGCCGCCGCGTTA
>JAUREG010000044.1:0-8300 GCA_030827545.1 Acidimicrobiales bacterium | reverse complement strand
TATTGCTTACTTGCACCGCGCCGATTTGGTTGACGCCGATATGTCTGGTGCAGATCTGACGGGTGCCGATTTATCGGGCACGTTTTTGTTGAACACAAATCTGCGTGACGCCAACTTGACTGGCGCCGACTTGTCGCGCTCGAACCGCACGACTGCAGATTTCACGGGTGCCACGATGCCCGACGGCACGAAGTATCCGTAAAAGTGAATGAGCGAAGTGATTTTGAGATCTGGGGTCTTTTGACATGGTGAATACGACGAAACGGCGATCGGTGGTTAAGGCAGTGACGTGGCGAATTGTGGGTACGGCCGACACCTTTTTGTTGTCGTGGCTGATAACCAAAGAGCCGATTACTGCCAGTGCGATCGCAAGTCTTGAAGTTATTACGAAGACGTTTTTATATTATTTTCACGAGCGCGGGTGGAACCGCGTCAAGTGGGGTCGCGGCTAGCCGCACTGCAACTATGAGGGTGTCGCTAAGCCGCGGTAGATGAGTGTGGCGCGAACTCGGGGGTTTTCAACCTTTGAGGTGCCGGTCAAATTGTATTTCGCATAGATCATGCTCAAGACTCGCTCAACTGTCTTTTCTGAGGCGAAAATTAATTGCGCGATAACTGCGTTCGATTTGCCGTTTGAAACGTGTTGCATGACTTGGTCTTCTTGAGGTGTGAGCGATAGAGAACCTGAGTGTGCGTTGAAGAGACTTCGTAAGTTTGGGTCGACCATGACCAGACCACTCTGCACGGCTTGAATGGCCTGAAGAATGCTTGAAAGACCGTTCGAATTCTTTAGGAGAAATGCCCAACTGCCAGGCAACCGGTTTGATGCGCGGTCGAAGAGGTCAAAGGTTGGTTTACCAGAGATAATCACCAAACCTTGCTTGAAACCATTTTCTTCGATTGCGTCGAATGCTGCTTCAAGACCATCGCCGTCGGGAAGCGAAATGTCGGCGATTATCACGTTTGCGTCTTTGACAACCGTGGTTTTGTCGGCGTTAAATGATTTGATTGAGTTGTAGCTTCTGAGTAATTTCAGTTCTGGAATATTGTTGAGCCATTCGTCGAGAAGGCCGCGAAGCAGATCTTCGTCTTCGAGCAACACGAGACTGGTTGTGGGGGTGATTGTTTGCATTTAGTTTTTGTCCTTTAGGTATTGTGCTGCTTCAGCAATATTGAATGGCTTGGTGATAATTTTCAAATTTTGTGGGTTGAGATTGGAGACTACGCCTGTATAGCCGGTCATCATTAATATTTTCAGATCTGGAAGCAAAGCTTTCAGTGCTTCGGAGGTGTCGAAGCCATCATCGTTGCCAAGGATAATGTCAATTAGCGCACTGTCGGGTTTAAAAGACTGGGTGAGAAGCAGTGCTTGAGATTTTGATGCGGCCCAGACTGCTTCAATATTGTGGTTTCTAAACAATAAGCACAGACCCTCGGCAAGTTCGGCTTCATCGTCAATGACCAGAACTTTTGTGGTCTTGGTATTTGTGTCGCTTTTCTTTGTTGAAGGTTGGAGACCTGGTTGCTGGTACGGATTATTAGGCAAGTTGGGGACAGATTCTGCGAAAGTCTTTGCTTCGAACCCAATCCTTTTAATTCTTTCAATTGGGTCTTTTAAGATAGTTTTTGCGTCAACATTTGATCTCGCGCTTAGTTCTTCGACCGCATTTTCTAGCAAAGCAACACTGTTGTTTAACTTGTGGGCAAATAAGCCAGATAAGTCACGCTCGGCAACTGATCGTTTGATCATCATGAACTCGCTCCAGTGCTTGTCGTCTTCATTGGTGTCGTAGTCTGCAAAGATGATTACTGATTTGTATTCGACGCTGCCGTCTTGTTCAATCACGTCGGACAGACGCATCCACCCTGTAAAACGATGATTCGTCTTATAGCGCACAAAATTGACGAAACCTTCAGATATTTCTTCGACTTCTTTGCCGTCGCGCTCAACTATTTTTGTGACAATGCCAACGCCAACTGAGCGGGGGTCGAGAAGCTCCCAGACGTTAATCACTTGAGCTTCATAGTCGGTAATACCAAAAGTGTCCATAGCCAATTGATTGCAGTAGACAAGACGAAGGTCTGAATTGCGAAATATTGCGAAACAGATACCGAGATCGTTGATCGCTCGATTTAGATCCACAAAATCACGATAGTTAAAGGTTGTTGGTGAACAACAGTTATCTGAGTCGCAGCAGAGGGTTAAAACTCAAATTTAGGGATAACCCTAAAAAAATGTCTTGATAGGAATTCTTTTCTATACGGTAGCCACGTTAAGTGAGTAGTTTGAATTAGTGCCTAACAAGCAAACAGTGATGATCGTTGAGGATGACCCTAATTTTGCTGCGATTCTTAGAAACACATTTGATTTGTCAGAGGAGTTCGAAGTATTAAACGTTTGGAACTCGATTGATGCTTTCAGTATTGCATTTTTAAATGCAACTTTGAAGCAAGACTGGCTGCCAGATCTGATCGTGGCCGATCTCTTAAGTGGAGAACACGTGCACCATGATTCGCTCACTGCGTTACTTGAACTTCGGGCTGAAGGCTTTAAGTTTGCGGTTCTTCTAATGTCAGGTTTAAATCTTGGTGCGGCCGAAAAAATTGCCCGTAAGCAAGGCGCAAAAAATTTCGAAGTGCTTTCTAAGAGTTCAAAACTAGACAGCAAAACTATTATTGATCAAGCACTTAAGTCTGTAAGAGAACTCAATTGAAGTTCTTTCGAGAGGCGCCAAAGTTTCGGCCGTGGGTGTTGATTTTGGCGTCGGCAATTATCATTCCTGTTGCAAGTGGTTTTGCGCCGGGTGCATCATTTGGTGAGCGGGTGCTTTTTGGAGTAATTGAAGGGTTCGTGCTTGCTGTTATAACGGGTCAGAGCTTGATAGCAATGCAAAGACGCCGAATAAGCCGCGACAACAAATTTGCCGCACGCTCGCGAGATGCAGAGGCGGCGGCCAGACAAGACGTAGCAATTTACTTGCATAGCGCTGTGCAGCCAAAACTGCTTGCGATTTCGCGCGAGATTGCAAGTTTGAAAACCTCTGAGACAACAGCCATCGCCGAGCGTCTAGACGCAGTCAGCGAAGAATTTATTCGTGAAGTTTCTCACTCGCTCTATCCACCAGAGCTACTCGTATCGCTTGAATTCGGGTTAGAGACGCTGTTAGCTGGACGAGCTGAACTGATTTTAGATAAGCGTCTTTCGACGAGTTCGCCGGTCGGTCTTCTCAGCTCAAAATTTGGTCAAAAATATCTTAAGACTGAGTTGCGCTTAGAGGTAGGGACAAACCTCAATTGGGCGATCTACTCAGTAGTGCGAGAGTTGGTTGCTAATGATGAAAAAAAAGATGACGTCAAAGAAATTATTGTTTCGGTTTTAGTTGAAGAAAAGTCTGTAATCGTGAAAGTTTCAGACGATGGTCATTCACTGCCGAAAAAATTGACAAAAGGCTTGGGTCACTTGAATGTAGAGAAAATCACAGCCGACTTTGGCGGTACTTTCAAGATCAAAAATTTGCCGTTGGGTGTCGAAGCGCGATGTATCTTTCCTTATGAACCCATAACTTCGCTGACTGCTACGAAGAACCGTCGCGTCGAAATTGAAAGCAAAGGTAATACGCCAGATGTCTAACCTCAACACCAAAGAAATTGAGTTCGCTGGCGCCAATGAACTTCTAAATGGCCTAATTTCATCGTTAATTCTTGACTCAGATTCTAAAATCGGCGTGACTTTCGCCCGCGTCTTAAAGAATTTGAGTGGCTCACTTGGTTGTCTTATTTTAATTTCGCCAGAAAAAATCGAGCCAGGCACAAGACTCTTTGTTGGCAGCAGTGGAAGCTCAGAGTTTTTTACTAAGTTCTCGGATCTATTTTCATCTCTAGACGCAGTTGTCAATTTTGAATCTATTGAGCCATTTTTTGAGTTCTATAAAGTTGATTTAAGTTTGAAGCGACTTCAGGTTGTCAAAACCGCAACAGGACGTAGTTCAATTCACTTCATTCCACTGATTGAAGATGATGGCCGCCACATTGGGCTTCTCGCGCTCGAAGTTAGTGATGGTCAAGAGCCTTTGATTACCGATATTTTTCGTGCCGCAATAACCTCGTTGGTCAACAGAACTAATACGTACAACTTTCTCGGTGTTAAGTTTGCGCCGGTTTCGGAAGTTGTGGCCGGTTTAGCGCACGATTTGCGGGGTGGGCTTGCATTAATCGGTATGCAAAACGAACTTTCACGATTTCAGGGGTCGAGCCCGTCTGAACTAGGTCTTGCACGAGAGCGCATCTCGTCGGGCTTAGCGACTGTCGAGTCGGCATCTGATCGCATTCAAGGATTTATCGAATTATTATTTCCACCGTTTTACGCGGCAAAGTACTGTTCGCCTTTGAATGCAATTTATGCCGCAATTGCTTCGTTGCCGTGGAAGCAAGAGGTGAAGAGTTTGATCAAATTTGAAATCGATCCCAGTGTCTCAAATGCGAGAATTGATGTTTCGGGTGCGGTCACTTACTGGGTATTTCGATCAGTCATTTCGTTTATGTCAGACCCGCGACGAATGAACAAATCACTTAATCAAGTCGATGTTCATTTTGGTATTGAAACCGATACTGCAACGAGAGTTTTTTTGAGATGTCGAACACCGATGTCAACGGCGAGATTTGATGCCAATGGGCCGCCAGTAGAGACAACAAACGAACCAGTTGAGGGCCTCGTAATCATGTCTCGAGCGAACGCCTTTGAATTATGGGTTAAACGATTCGGGTTTGAAACAAAACTCACAACCAAAAATGGGGTTTTTGACTATGAAATTTCTATTCGGTGATTGCGTTTAGCGAGGCGCGAATGCCGATGACGTATGCGTCGCCAGATGCCACTTGTGGCGCAAAGCTCGTGACGAGTTTTTTGTAGTCGTCAGGGGTCGAAGTGTTAGCAAATTGCACCGTCTGCCACTTGCGGCCGTCGCCGATGATCGTGCCTTCGGCCAAAAAGTTTTTTGCCTTTGGTATTGCGTTGAATGCCGTTTGATTATCAATGTTGCGCCGCACGACCATCGTCAAAAACTGACCGTCAGATGGCTTTGGTCGCTCGCGTGTGTCTAGCGAAAGATCTTCTGGGCGACAGCAGACGATAATTGTGCGCTTCATGCCAGCAGCTTTGTGAACATGTTTTTCACCGAAGTCTTTGCGTGATTGCATTTCGATAAATGACTTGCGAGTGGGGTAGCGCACGACGGCGATGCGGTCCCAGTCTTCGGGTCCATCTGCATTGCCGACAACATCACCGGCAAAAACAATTGCGGCGCCGAGGCGCGAGAGAATTGAGGCGGGGTTATAGCGATCGTCGGCTTCGCGACCAGAGATCGGTTTCGAACTTGGGGATGCATCGTCTGAATATTGTGCAACCTCGTGATATTTCATGAGGTTGACCATATATATGGGACCATCTTCGGCTTCGGGTCGGGTGGCGAGGAAGATTCCGTAATCTTTGTCGATTGTGCCGTAGTTGTGTTTGAGATTTGGTTTGTCGCTCATGCTTTCCCCCCGTTTTTTGGCCGTGTGTCGAGCGTAGTTAGCGCACCACCCACACCCCGTGTCGAAGAGGTATCTGTTTGGATACACTATCGGTATGCCTTCGAAACTAATAGAGCAAGCGCGAACGTCGGCCGGGCTGACGCAACAAGAAATGGCCGAGCGTGCTGGCACTTCGCGGACAACGCTGTCGGCATATGAACACGGCCGCAAGTCGCCGAATCTTGAGACGTTTGAAAGGTTGCTTGTTGTCGCGGGATACGAAGTGCAAATTCAGCACCGCATAAAGTTTTCGAAAATTGAAATGGGTCGAGGGCGACCAATTTATGTGCCTGACAGACTTTGGCGACTAGATGTGAGCGAGGCTTTTGAACCAGTTGTCTTGAACTTGGCGTTGAATTGGTCTCAACCTGGCAAAGAATATATAACTCGTGATCGAAGGCAACGCGCTCGTCTTTATGAGACCGTCATTCGCGAGGGCATGCCTAAAGATATTTTGAAATTTGTCGATGGCGCATTGCTCATCGACATTTGGGACGAACTGGTCTTACCTCGCGCGATTCGAGAACATTGGGCCGCCGCGCTCGAAGCCAACTTCTAGCTGCTCTGAAAATATTTTGTCTGGTCTAACTGAGTTTCAGGTTGAAGTTTCTCGGTTGTTCTTCTCGTTGCCTGCGTCTGACGGTTTTTTGTTGGCAGGTGGTGGTGCTTTACTCGCATCTGGACTTTCGGCGAGACCAACCCGCGATCTCGACTTCTTCGGCGAGCGAGGTCGCTCAAATGTAGGTGAGATGCGCCGACAGTTTTTGGATGCCGCGAGCGACAAAGGTTGGAAGTGCAATGTGATTCAGTCGGGCGAGACGTTCGCACGGATTCATTTGTTTGGTAGCGAAGAAGTGCTTGTAGATATTGCAATCGATGTTGCTGCACGCCATTCGCCAGTCGTAACGATAGTTGGGCCGACATTTAGCTCTGAAGAATTGGCAGGAAGAAAGCTTCTTGCGCTTTATGACAGGGCTGAAGCGCGAGACTTTGTTGATGTGTTTGTTCTCTGTGAGAAATTCGGAAAAGACTTAATATTGGCGCGAGCTGCAGAAATAGAAGGGTCAATTGAGCGGTCATCGCTTGCAGAAATGATGAGTGCGATCTCAAGATTTAGTGACGATGATTTGCCGATCGAGTCAGGTCGCGTTTTTCGGCTACGCGAATTTTTCAAAAAGTGGGCGAGCGAGTTGGGTTAGTTGGGTTAGTTGGGGGCGCGGGGGATTTGGCGTTCGAAAGTTGTTGATCCGCGGAAGAATTCGAAACCGAGTTTTGAATAAAGGCCGTGTGCGCCTGTCGGGTTTTGTGTGTCGACTGTGAGCGCGGCGTGAGTGAGGCCGATGGCTTTGTATTTTGCGAGTGCGTGGGCGATGAGGTTTTTTGCGACCGCCTGGTTGCGAAATTCGGAGAGCGTGCAGAGTTTGTCGATCCAGCCGATTTTTTTGCCGAGCAGTTCGTCGTCTGACTCGTAGCGGTGCGTGAGCAAAAGGCCGATGATTTTGTCGGCAGGGGCGACGGCGAAAAACGAATGCTCGGTGCGTGCGGTTGAACCGGTTACTAATTTTTCCCAGTTTTCGTCGCTTGTCGGTGTTGAACCCCAGTGATCACGAAACGCGAGATCTTTGACGCTGTGCGCCTCGGCATTTCGTGAATTCGACCAGGGGATGATCGAGTAGTTTGCCGCCGTTTGAGGTGCGTGAATCGAGTCGAGATCGATTATCAGGTCTTCTTCGAACCGAACGGGCTGTAGTTGAAATTGGGCAAAAAGTTTTGCTGCAGACTCGTTTAGTCGACTGACATGAGCGCGCAAAAATTTAGGAATTGTGCGGCCCGTTGACTGTAAAAGTTGTTCGCCGTGTTTGACTGCCCAAGTCATGAGCGCAGTGCCGACACCGTTTTTTCGAAAATCTGGCAACACGCCACCGAAGATGTAGCAACGTTCTTCTTTTGTTTCTGACGGCAAAAAGATTGTGTATGCGATGCCGACGATTTGTGAATCGACTTCGACGACCATGACATCGTGGTCAAGTCGGCAACTGTCGCCGGAGAGTTCTTCTTCTACTTCTTCGACAGTTTGCACGATCGGGATCTTGTCGTGAGTGAAGACCGCGGTTAGCAACGCGGCGATTGCCGGAAAGTCGTTTGGCGTTGCGTTGCGAATCGTATGTTGCATGCGGCGATCTTGGCTTTGGGTTATGAGTTTTGACGGCAACGGTCGCTGCAGTAACGAACATTCTGCCAGTCGCGGGCCCACTTTTTGCGCCATTCGAACGGCTTGGAGCATGTCGCACAAATTTTTGGGGCGAAACCGTTTTTGATTTTCGGAACCCGATTTGTTTGTGACATATTTAGAGATTACTTGTCGATGACCTGGGTTATCATTGCGAGTGATTTAAACATCAAATAGCGAAAGGCAACAAAATGGGTACATGTGGATGCGGATATTCGACCGATGAACAGAAAAACTGCAACGGCACGCACAAGGTTGTGGCGGCAGTGAAAGCCGACATTGCAGCAGCGCTCGCAGCAAAAGGTCAGACCGAAGCTTCTGAATATGTGAAGACTTTCAAGAAAGAAAATTAGAAGCGAACGCGATTTGCCAGTTGAGGCTCGAGCCTCGCAGTAGGTAGTAGGTTGTTTTGATGATCAATCGCCGCTTTTTGAAATTGAGTGGCGCGGTTTTGAGTGCAAGTTTGCTTGCAATTGTGGTGCCGGTCGAACTTTCAGTC